>CAVXBJ010000014.1:0-92500 GCA_963759915.1 uncultured Actinomycetota bacterium
CAGAGCAACTCATCGTCGGCGAACAGCTCAATGAGCGCTCGGCCCTGTCCGTCGATCCGCCCGCGCCACAGCATCGCCCCCGTGGCGGGCACCGACCACGGGTCGGCCCTCACCGGAAAGCGGCTGAGCACGTCGAGGCACGCCGTCAGCCGATCGACGGGCATGGGCGCGGAGAACGCACTGCGATGGTCCGGGGGGCAGTGCTCGCAGCGTCGCTGGTGCGCGGCGGAGGGGATGTCACGGATCACCAACGCGTCCGGTGATCCGCCGAAGAGCACGGTCGCCTCGCAGTGGTAGGGCCGGGTGGCCGGCGGCCCGTCGAGCCCCGTCCGGGCGCGGTGGAGGCTCAGGTAGGCGCTCTCCGGCTCGTCGAGGTCCACCACGATGCGAATTCCGTCGTCAAGCTCGAGGGTCACCCAGGACTCCTCCCGTTCGCCGACCAGAAGGCGACGTCCCGACGGCAGGACGACGATCCCGGCGGCATCGAGCCACTCAGTGCCGAAAGGGGTCGCCGGGCGCATGGTCTTCGTTGTCGTTCCAGAGGTCGCCGTCACGGTCCGGGGTGCCGAACTCGACGCGGCCGGTCTCCTGCGCCAGCTGCTGCGTCAGGGTGTAGAAGGGATCGGGGTTGGTGACCGGACCCACATCCACGCTCGTGAGCTCGAGGAAGTCCTCCACCCCGTTGAGGTCGTGATCGCGGAAGGCAGTGTCGAGCTGACCGTCAAGGTCCCTGTCGAGGACCGTGGTGTCGAGGACCCCGTCGTTCCACTCGTCGATGTCGACGCGCTCGACGCGACCGTCCTGGTCGCTGTCGTAGGCGACGATGTCGTAGCCTCCGTCGAGGTCGGTGTTGTAGGACGTCACCTCGAAGACCCCGTTCTGATCGCTGTCGATCGCCATCGAGTCGAGCACACCATCCGCATTCTGATCCCAGCTCACCGCATCGGTGACACCGTCTGAGTTGACGTCCATGTCGGTCATCGCTTCCTCCATCGTCAGGTACGTGCCCTGTGGCTACACGAATAGGAGGGCGGACGAGCCGTCGATGTTCCCGGTCCCGGCGACCAGATGCCGACCGCTCGACATCGGCCGACCGACCGGCCCGCGGACGAGTCGGTGCCGGTCAGTACGGTGCTGGAATGGACTGGCTGACCGCGATCGCGCTGCCCGTGGCCGGCATCATCGGCGGTCTGGTCGGTGCCTGGTGGTCCCGACGGGCGAGCAAGACCGCCGAGATCGGGACGTTGCTGAACGCCCAGCTGGAGGCGCTGTACTCCGAGCACCCGCGACAGCGACAGGCAGCGCGCGACATCATCCGCGGGCTGATGGAGCACGGCAGCCTGAGCGCGGAGCAGCTCGAGGCGGCCGGCACGGCGCTGAGGCACTGGGCGGCCGTGAACTGGGACACGCCGGACGCGGCCAGGCGTACGCTGGAAGCAGTGGAGCAGACCGTGCGGAAGGAGGGATCGGATGGTTGAGATCCTGGACAGCGGGCACGTGGTCACCGACGAGGACGTGGACACGGCCCGCCTGATCATGGAGCTGGACCGAGGCCGTGGGCCGCCCGACGGATTCCCTGACGCGGCGGGTGGCCGAGACTCCGGCCACTCGGGTGCGCTCGGTGCTCGGCGACCCGCCCTCCGGTCCGACCGTCGCCGGCACGAACGGGCACCACGTCCCGGCCGCCGACGATCTCGCCCGCACGCTGACCTCGCCGGAGAACACCGCCGAGCTGGCCCGCGAGGTGGGCGAGCAGCTGCCCGCCGACATGGACCCGGCCGAGCAGGCCCGGGTGGTGTCGAAGATCGAGGACGTGATCCGGCGGCGGATGATCGCACTGGTGTCGCAGATCCGCACCGGTCACTGAGCGTCAGCGCGGACCCAGCTCACCCAGCCCGTAGCCGTGCGGGTAGAGACCGGCCACGGCCATGCCCGGGGTGAACACCGTCGCGGCGTCCTCGCCGGAGCGCTGGCGCTTGACGAACCCGTACGCCCGGAGCGCCGCGTCGGTCGCGCGTTCGGCGACGATCGGAGGAACCCCCACACCGAGGGCAGCAGAGATCCGCCGATCGCCGAGCAACAGGGTGAAGATCGGCGTCGCCAGCGGGCGGGCGTACCAGGGCTGAAGGTCCTTGAGCACCCGCACCAGCTCGGTGGTGAGCCGGTGGGCCGCCGGACTCGGTGCGACATGAGTGTCCTCGTACGCGTCGTAGAGGCGTTCGGCCTCCGCGAAGCTCGCCGGCACCGAGGCGATGTTCATCAGCCGCCCGAGGCGACCGAAGAAGCGGACCGCTGACTCGCGCTCGGCGTCGGTCAGGCTCCGCCAGCCGGCCCGGTCGATGTGGCGCAGGGGAGTGACGATGAAGGCGCAGAGCACGTAGGTCAGGTCCTCGCCGAGCAGTGGCCACGGGCGGTGCGCCCGGTTGATCGCGCTGATGACCTGACGGGCCCGTGGGGAGTCGAAGCCGCCGTGGACGATCTCGTAGATCATCAGCCCGGTGTCGTTGGCCCGCTTCATCGTGTGGCCGGTCAGCTGACCGGTGCCGGCGAGCAGCTCCGCCATCCTCGGCGACGAGAACGTGCGCAGGAACGCCAGCTGCCACCCCATCCGTGCCTCGTACGGGAACTCCTCCAGCATCAGCCGCCGGTAGAGGAGCTCCCACTGACCGCTCACGGCGAGATCGGCGAGCGCGGACGTCCGCCGGCGTCGGTCAGGGTGCACGGTGTGTTCTCCCTCGGGAGGGTCGATCTCCGTCGAGGGTAGGTCAGCCCGATCAGCGCCGCCCGCGGGCCCGGCGGCGACTCAGGTGAGCGGGTTCTCGGTGTTGTCCGGCTCTGGGGTCCACAGCGGCAGGTCCACCGACAGGATCGTCGGGAAGTCCGAGTCCGGGCCGTGCGTCCAGGACAGCCAGTCGTCGTTGTCGAGGAACAGCTTGCGCTCCGGGTGGTCGGCCAGGGCGATCGTGCCGTCCTTGCCGAACACGACCGGGTTCCACCACCCACCTGCACTGCGGTCACCCCAGCTGGCGTAGTTGCGGCTGCCCAGGCCGAGGTAGCGGTCGCCGCCGCTGGTGTCCTTGCGCAGGTACAGCTTGTCGTCGTCGAAGTACCACGTGACGCCGTGCGCCTCGGCCTCGTCCTTGACCACCCGGGGACTGTTCCGCAGGCTGCTGAGCCAGCCGACGTCCTCCCCGGTGGCGAGGATGCTGCACATGGCGTGGCGGTAGTGGTGGTCGCCGGAGAGAGCGATGAACGTCGTCCAACCCCACCAGTCGCTGGTCCAGGTGAAGTCGCGGCGGTTGGTGACGTCCGTGCGACGGCAGAGCTTGCCGTCCTGCATGCGGAACAACGGCGAGTAGTTCTGCGCCGTGCTCGGGTCCTTGATGCCGTCGCGGACATCGAGCAGCCGGGCGAGGTCGGGGACGATCGCCAGGGCGCTGGTGCGGAGGTCGCCGGTCTCGAAGGCGGCCCAGACGTCGTCCGCCGACGCCTGCACGGCCTTGGTCACCATCGCGGCGTTCGCGGCGCTGTCGCTGTCCAGCAGACGCTTGTCCCCGTACGCCTTCCAGTGGTCGCCGTTCTTGTTCGTCACGTTCAGACCTTCGAAGGAGTCCTCGTTGTGCATGTAGCGCGTGAGGTAGCTGCCGAGGCTGCCGCTGAAGCCCGGCAACGGGGTGAGGACCAGGTCGTACAGCTCCTTGCGCGGCACCCGCAGGTGGCCGGCGGAGAACAGGTCGGTCATGAAGTGGTCGGCGAAGGCGTTCATCGCGTACGCCCGCTGCAGGCCCAGCACGTCCTTGGTCGCGCCCGCCTCCTTGGCTGCCGCCGTGGCGACCGCGTGTCCGGCGGTGTAAGCCGTGATCGCGAAGTGGGTGAAGTGGTCGAAGTTCTCGGCGGCCAGGTTGAGGTAGCGACCGAACGGCAGCCACGCGTTCCCCGGCAGGCCGCCACCGGTGATCTGGTTCCAGCGGGCGGAGAGCGTGTCCCCGAGCTTCTGGTAGGCCGACGACGGCTCGAGGCCTTCCTTCCTGGCGGCAGCGACCGCGGCGATCTCCTCGTCCATCACCGACAGGATGGAGACGGTCTCCTGGCCCGCCCCGACCAGGCTGTCCCAGGCGGCCAGGAACGCCTCCTCGACGTCGTCGGAGGTGCTGATCGGCTTACCGACGACTCCGTAGAAGTCGCCACCGAGGGCGATGCACTGGCCGTACGTGAGGGTGGTCGAGCCACCCGTACCCAGCCGGACTTCCGTCGAGGGTTCGGCACCCTGGGGGAAGGTGAGATGGATCTGGTCGCCGATCCAGGCGTGCTCTGCGCTCTCCATGGTGGTCTCCTCGTGCTGCTGTCGCCGGTACCGCGCCTTTCGGCAGCGGCTCTACGACCAGGCTGGCGCCGATACCGGGCGCCCGACAATGGACCTAGATCCCCATTCGTCCGGCAGCAGAAGGTTGTGAGCGCGCGCTGCCGCGCGCAGCGTCAGAGGAGAACGTGACGCGCTCGGGCGCACGCGGACGAACCCTAGGTCGCCGTCGTCAGCGCGGAGAGGATCTGCGCCTTCGGCTTACCTGACAGGCCGGTCAGTCCGCGCGCGCGGGCCTCGGCGCGGAGCTGGGCGACGGTCCAGGTCGAGTCGGGATGGGTCACGCCGTCGGGGGTGGTGGCTTCGGCCGCCGGGCGGTTCGTGGCGGCGGCGTCGGCGGGGGAGACGCGCTTGAGCGGTTCGAGGTCGGCGACGGCCCGATCGAGCTTGCGCTGAAGCTTCTCCGCTCGAGCGTCTGACCGGGAGGCGGCGGTGCGTGCGGCGGCGGTCTCGGTCTTCCACCGCTTCGCGCGCTCCTCGGTCCTGGCCAGTTTCGCCTCGGTTCTGGTCAGCTGGCTGCGCAGGCTGGTGACCTCCTTGCTCAGCTGCCTTGTTGGTCGCCGACAGCTTCTTGACCTTCTTGCCGCTCATGAGCCTTCTCTCTGACGCATTTCCGACGGATGAAGCGATCAAACTACGCCCTCAGGACGGGCTGTGGGCGCGCGAGAAGGCGCGGGATCCACCCGGGTTAGTGGTCATGCTTGCAGCGGCTTCGTACCCAGACGACGTCTGGATGGTGCCTGCCTCACGGAGATGGTGGTGGGCGATACTGGGTTCGAACCAGTGACCTCTTCCGTGTCAGGGAAGCGCGCTACCGCTGCGCCAATCGCCCGAGGTGGAGACGGGATTTGAACCCGTGTACACGGATTTGCAGTCCGTTGCCTCGCCTCTCGGCCACTCCACCCTGAGAAGCCTCGCTCCTCCGAATGGACTGGAGAACACTGCTCTCCCCATCCGGGATGGGCGAGACTCGCTCCGAGCGGACGACGGGATTCGAACCCGCGACCCTCACCTTGGCAAGGTGATGCTCTACCAACTGAGCCACGTCCGCATGCGACCGACCGGAGTCAGGCGCGGATAGGAACCTTAGCCGAGGTCACGGGTGGAGTCCAAACCGTCTCAGTCGCCCGTCAGAACCCAGGGCTAGGCTCGCCATCATGACCACCGCCGCTCCGTCCGCGCCCGCCGCGACGTCCGTCGCCCCGTCCAGGACCATCTGGTTCGACGGCCGCCTCTACGGACCGGAGGAGACGCCGTCGGTTCCGGTCACCGACCACGGTTTCGTGGTGGGGGACGGGGTCTTCGAGGCCCTCAAGATCACCGCCGCCGGGCCGTTCGCCGTCCAGCGGCACCTCGACCGGATGACCCGCTCGGCCGCGTCCCTGGAGCTGCCGCCGCCCGACCACGCGGTCGTCCGCGGTGCCATCGAGGCCGTCTGCGCCGATCAGGCGTGGGAGTTCGGCAAGATCCGGATCACCTACACCGGCGGGGTCGGACCGCTCGGATCACAGGCGGCGTACGGTCCGCCGAACCTCGTGGTGATCGCCGAGCCGACCGCGCCGCCCGCCCCGACCGTGGCGATCGTGACGGCGCCGTGGCGGCGCAACGAGCACGGCGCGCTCACCGGGGTGAAGTCGACGTCGTACGGGGAGAACGTCCGCGGGCTGGCCTACGCCCACGCCCGGGACGCGTCGGAGACGATCTTCCTGAACACCGCCGGTGACGTGTGCGAGGGCACCGGGACGAACATCTTCTGCGTCTTCGGCAACCGGGTCCTCACCCCGCCGCTGGTCTCGGGTCCGTTGGCCGGCGTCACCCGCGACGTGCTGCTGGAGTGGTGCGACATCGTGGAGGAGGACTTCACGCTGGCGACGGCCGCCGGAGCCGACGAGGTGTTCATCACCTCGTCGCTGCGCGACGTCCAGGGCGTGACCACGTGGGACGCGGTGGAGTACCCGGCGCCGGGTCCCCGGACGGCCGAGATCGCCGCGCAGTTCCTGGCCAAGAGCACCGAGCGCGTCGATCCGTGATCTTCACCGGGTGACGGCGGCCTGCGTTCGCGATGTGAAACCGATGCCTCCCATGGGATATGGTGGGCGTCGCCCTCCGGGGCTAGGGCGATTGGCGCAGTGGTAGCGCGCTTCGTTCACACCGAAGAGGTCACTGGTTCGAACCCAGTATCGCCCACCCTCTAGCCACCTCCGAAGGGGCGCAAGTGCCCGCGAGCCAACCCGCCGGACAGCCGGCGGCATAGTCGCTCGACTCCGCGACGCCCGCCCTGCGGGTCAGCGGTTTCCAGCGGGAAGAAGTGAACATCAGCGTGACCACTGATCGCGAAGCCCTGTTCCGAGGCCGTGTCTACCGGGTGACCGGCGAGCCGGTCGTCGCCAACACCGCCACGAACTCCGACGCCGCGCGTGAGCTGCACATCGCGACCTGCCGCCGGATCAAGAAGTACTCGCCGGACGGGCCCGAGCTGGTCGCGCTGACCGAGGACGAGGTCGACGAGGCCTGGGTCCGTGCGGTCGAGGAAGACACCGCGACCGACTCGCTCGCGACGGAGTGGCCGCTGAGCGCCGAGACGGCGTGGTGCCCGTCCTGCATCGTCAAGGTGCTGACCCGCGACGACAAGGGCAACTACAAGCACCCCCGGGCCCGTTCCTCGAGATGGCGTCCCGGGATCCCGCTGGCCTGCCGCTTCCCGAACGTGCACGACGAGCGTGGACTCTGCGGCTGCAAGGTCGACTGACCGCGGCGTACGCCGCGACACTAGGCTGACCACAGCGCTCGCGGCCCGGTCCGCGAGCACACCCGGGCCAGGAGGTGTCGGATGGCGATCGTCAGCCGCGGGTTCCGATCGCGGCGTCGTGAGCCGGATCAGCGGGTGCCGCCCGGTCAGTACGTGACCGACGACTTCCCCGTCCTCTCGGCCGGACCGACCCCGCGGATCGACACCGATCGCTGGTCGTTCGAGCTCGTCTCCGAGCACGGCGAACGCGTGTCCTGGTCGTGGCGCGAGCTGATGGCGCTGCCGATCGACACCATCACCGTCGACATCCACTGCGTGACGCGCTGGTCCAAGCTGGCCACCCGCTGGCGCGGGGTGTCGCTGGACCACCTGCTCACCGGCGTCGACACGAGCGCGCTGTACGCGATGGTGCACTCCTACGGCGGCTACACCACCAACGTGCCCCTGGCCGACCTGCGTGGGGGCAAGGCGTGGATCGCGTTCGAGTTCGGCGGTCGACCGCTGCGGGCCGAGCACGGGGGACCGGCGCGGTTGCTCATCCCGCACCTCTACTTCTGGAAGTCGGCCAAGTGGGTCCGGGGGCTGCACCTCCAGGTGAGCGACGAGCCGGGCTTCTGGGAGCGCAACGGCTACAGCCTGTACGGCGACCCGTGGACCGAGGACCGGTACTCCTGATGGCCACGGCCTCGCGATCCCCGGTCTCCGGCTGGCTGGTCGGCAAGGTCGTCTCCGTGACCGCCGCCACCGAGCACGCCCGGGTGATCGTCCTCGACGTGCCCGACTGGCCCGGGAACCAGCCGGGTCAGCACCTGGATCTGCGGCTCACGGCCGAAGACGGCTACCAGGCGGTCCGGTCGTACTCGATCGCCTCCTTCGGTCCGGATCCGGTCGTCGAGCTCGGCGTGGACGAGTACGTCGAGGGGGAGGTCTCGCCCTACCTCGTGCGCGAGATGCGGGCCGGTGACCTGGTCGAGGTGCGCGGACCCATCGGCCGCTACTTCGTCTGGTCCCCGACCCAGACCGATCCGGTGCAGCTGATCGCCGGTGGCTCCGGGATCGTTCCGCTGATGTCGATCGTCCGCGCCCACCACGCGGCCGCCCACCCCGAGCCGATGCGGCTGCTCTACTCGGTCCGGGCACCCGGCGGACGCGCTCTACGCCGCGGAGCTGACCGGGCTGGTCGACAGCACCTTCACCCTCGACTGGATCCACACCCGGCAGGCGCCGGCCGGCGCGGGGCGGCGTCCCGGGCGCATCGACGCGGCGACCATCGCCGAGCTGGCGCTGCCGCCCGGCATCGACCCGCTGGTCTACGTGTGTGGACCGACCGGCTTCGTGGAGGCGGTGGCGAGCATCCTGGTGCAGCGCGGCCACCGGCCGGACCGGATCCGCACCGAACGCTTCGGAGGGCTGTGACCATGACGCCGACCCACCCGCCGGTCGCCGGCACACCCATCGCGCGCCTGGACGGCAACGCCGCCGGCGGCCCGCTGAGCGAGATCTTCGGCGGGGATCTGACCGACGCGATCATCGACTGCCGGCACTGCCACCATCGCGGGACCCTGGCGGAGGCCGTCGTCGAGCTCGACAGCGACGGACTCGTGCTGCTCTGCCGGGGGTGTGAGCACCAGCTGCTCAGCTACGTCTGGTCCGGTGGCGTGCGGGCCGTGACGTTCCGGCACCTGGGTGGACTGATCCTCGACGGACCCTGACCGCGGCTCGAACTCCTTCTCAGCCATCGCTGCGCGCCCGTCGGCGCGATACCGTCGGCCGGTGAAGCCGGCACCAGACCCAGGGTCCGCCCCGCGGGTCATTCGGGTCGCGGCCCACGTCCTGCTCCTCAGCATCGTGCTCTGCCTCGGGTTCGCGGTGGCCGGGGCCAGCAGCGCCACGTTCTCCGCCTCGACGGTCTACCAGGTCCTGATGGGGTTGTCGGTCTTCACGTTCGTCGGCTCGGCCACCGTCCTGGTGGCGTCCGAGCCGCGCGAGAAGCGGCGGATCAGGCAGTTCGAGGAGCGGCCGGGGTGGACAGCCGAACCGGCGCTGCAGAGTGACTTCTCGGCGGTGCGGTCCGGTGCCACCCTGCTGTCGCCACTGGTCGGCGACGTCGGCGACTTTCCCGAGGAGCTGCAGGTCAACGCCGGCCTGGATCGCGGCGGAGGCCGGGTCCACGTCGCCATCCCGTCTCCGCCGGCGACCCGGCTCGGCTCCCGCCAGAAGCGAGTACCGGAGCTGGTGGCGGGCTACGTGTGGCTGGAGCTGCCGGTGACGCCGCCACCGGTGGTGATCACCCGCCGGACGGTGCTCAGCCCCCACGTCAGCGGGATCGATCACGGCGTGCTGGACGAGCGGTTCGCCTTCGACCCGCCGGGGCGGTCCGGGGGCTGGACGAACACGGGAGACAGCGACGGGGAGCGGGCGTACGACGAGAGACTGCGTGAGCTGTTCGGCCCCGCGACCGACGTCCTCGTCGAGGCGCCCGACATGTTCTGGAGGCTCGGCATCGTCGATCACCGGCTGTACGCGCTCACCGCGAGGGACGCGGCAGCGATCGAGGCGGCCGCCGATCTGCTGCTCCGGCTGCGGGCGGCGATGCCCGAGGAGGTCCTCCGGCGCTTCCGCCCGGCTCCGCGCTAGCGGACCTCGCTCACCCGGACCGGACGGTGCTCGGCCAGCGACCGGGCACAGGCCTCGGCGATCCAGCTCGACTCCAGACCGTCGGCCATGGTGCACGGCGAGGGTTGCCGACCGGCCGCGACGTCGAGGAAGGCGGCGACCTCGATGCGGAACGCTGCGGCCAGTCGATCCATGAAGAAGGTGTGGGCCGGCCCGGCCGGGAAGGTGACCGACGGCTCGGCCGACCTCATCGGCAGCCCGTCGTCGAGACCCGCGGCGATCGAACCCGCGGAACCGTGCAGCTCGAGCCGGACGTCGTACCCGGCGCCGTTGTAGCGGGTGTTGCTGATCACGCCGAGGGTGCCGTCGTCGAAGGTGAGCAGGGCCGAGGCGGTGTCGACGTCGGCCAGGGCGGTGAACTCGGGGTCACCCTTGTTGGCGCCGGTCGCGTACACCTCGACGACCTCCCGGCCGGTCACCCAGCGGACCGCGTCGAGGTCGTGGATCGCGCAGTCCCGGAAGATCCCCCCGGAGCCGGCGATGTAGGCCATCGGTGGCGGGCCCGGGTCCATCGTGGTGGAGCGGACGGTGGTCAGGAAGCCCAGCTCGCCGGACGCCAGCGCCGCCTTGGCGGCGACGAACGCCGGGTCGAACCGGCGGGGGAAGCCGATCTGGACCGGCACGCCGGAGTCCTCGACCCAGGAGATCAGGTCCCTGGCCGCGTACGGGTCCTCGGCCACCGGCTTCTCGCAGAACGTCGGCCGTCCGGCGGCCACCGCCTGCTGGATCAGACCCAGGTGCAACGAGGTCGGGGCGGTGATCATGGCCGCGTCGACCGCGTCGAGCAGGGCCTCCACCGAGTCGGCCGGGGTGGCCCCGAACCGCTCGACGGCTGACGTGACCGCGGCCGGCACGGCGTCGGTGACCACCAGCTGGTCGACGTCGTCCAGGGCGACCAGGTTGGCGGCGTGGTAGGTGCCGATCCGGCCGAGGCCGATCAGTCCGATCTTCATCTGTCTCCTTCGGGGAACGCGATCCGGCCGTGCCGCTCGACCACCGCGGCCACACTGGCCCGAGCGGACTCCACGTCGGCCCCTTCGCGGGCGGCGGCTCGGGCGATGCCCGCCCCGAGGCCCTGGGTGCCACCGCTGATCAGGATGATCTTGTCGGTCAGGCTGCTCATCGGATCTCATCCGTCCGGTGGCGGACGTCGTACGCCGTGAGCTCCTGGTCGAGCCGGTCGGGGCTCCAGTCCTCGTCCACCGCGCGCTGCACGACCTGGGCCTGCGACAACGGCGTGAGCCCGTCCACGTTCGCGTCGAGATCGAGGTTGCTGGGGAAGGGGTAGCCCTCGGCGGCGCAGGCCAGGGCGTCCGCCAGCCGGCGCCGGTCGACGCCGGAGGCCTGGCGGTCCTGCAGCACCGGGTAGATCGCCCGCGACAGCTTGGCCCGGTCGACGGTCTCCATCGCCCGACCGAAGGCCGACGACACCTGCAGCAGGTTGGCCATCCGCTGCACGTCGGCGGACACGTTGGTGCCGGCGCCGTGGAAGAGGGCCGGGTTGAAGAAGACGGCGTCGCCCTTGGTCAGCGGCAGCTGGACGTACCGGCCGGCGAAGAACGCGCGGAACTCCGGCAGCCGCCAAGCCAGGTAGCCGGGCTCGTACGCGTGCGAGTACGGCAGGTACATGGTCGGCCCGGACTCGACCGGCATGTCGGAGTGGGCGACCGCACCCTGCAGGGTCAGCACGGGGGAGAGCAGGTGCACGTGGGCGGGATAGCGAGCTGCGGTCTCGTTGGACAGGAAGCCCAGGTGGTAGTCACGGTGCGGGTCCTGGGCCTGTCCGCCGGGCCGGACGACGTTGACCTGCGACGTCATCTGGTAGCCCGGACCGAGCCAGGCGGTGCTGATCAGGGCGAGGACGTCGTTGCCGTAGTAGTCCACGAACGTGCCCGGGTCGCGGACCGCGAGCTTCTCCAGCGCGTTCCAGATCCGGTCGTTGGCGCCGGCCTTGGCGAAGTGGTCGTTGTGTCCTCTGCCGGCCGCCCGCTCCGCGGCGATGATCTCGTCGAAGGCCGCCGTGGCCCTGTCGACCACCGCGTGGTCGGCGAAGGCGCCGCTGAAGGCCACCACGCCCGGACCCGCGGTGAGCGCCCGGACCAGCTCGGCCTCGACCTCCAGCCGGCCCTCGTCGGAGGCGATCACCCGGCGCAGGGCGGTCGCGTCGTAGACCAGCACGTTCTGCTCCACCGCGGTCGCGTGCGGGAAGTCGGCCGGTTCGGTCGTCCGGTCGACCAGCGCGGCGAAGTCCGCCAGCGAGCAGTCGGCCTCGCTGAAACGACCCGGCGTACGGGTGGTGGGGCGGGTCACGGTCATCGTGGTCTCCTCTGGCGGGCTCATGGGGAGCGGTCGAGGCTGACGCTAGCCGTCCGCAGCCACCTCGAACCGTACGGAAAGCCCTCAATTGACCCTCAGGCGGTCACTCCCCGTCGCACTGCTTCGCCGTCCGCGGCCGGGTGCACGAGGCGACCACGGCCAGTACGATCACTGAATCGATTCAACTCAGGTCGCCGTCTCGGCGTACACCGTTCGGAGGAAGCACCATGACCATGGACGACGTCGTCCGACTGCTCGCGAATCCGCCGATCGAGTACCGGCCGGAGCTGCGCTGGTGGCTGGCGGAGGGGCTGCACACCGACGAGACGCTGCGCTTCGAGATCGACACCGCCCACCGCCTCGGCTTCGGCGGCATGGAGTTCCTCGCCATGGACGAGCGGGCCATCGACCACGCCCGCTACGGCTGGGGCGCGGAGGAGTGGGTCCACGACTCCCAGATCGTGGTGGAGGAGACGACCAGGCGGAACATGTCGGTCAGCTTCACCTCGGGCACCAACTGGTCGAACGCGAACCTGCCGACCATCGACCCGGACCATCCCGCGGCGGCCAAGGAGCTCGACCTGGTGAGCGAGGACCTGCCGGGCGGGACGTCGCGCAGCGGCGCCCTGCCGCGCATCGACCTGACGGCCGAACCGGTGGCTCGGCACCTGCCGGGTCAGCGTGGGGTGATCCGGGACCAGACCCTGGTCGCCGTCGTCGCCGCCCGCGTCCTGAGCGAGACCGAGACCGGCGCCGTCCTCGACGTCGACTCCGTGACGGTGCTGACCGACCGGGTGCGGGACGAGGCGCCTGGACTGGACCGCCCCGGACGGCGGCACCTGGCGGCTGTACGTCTACTGGGCGCACGGCACCGGCCAGACGGCCTCCCCGTCGGCGTCGACCAACTACACCGTCAGCTACGTCGACCCCGACGGGGCCCAGGCGGTCATCGACTACTGGGACACCGTCGTGCTCACCCCGGAGCTGCGGGAGCAGATCGCGGCCAACCCGCGGGCGCAGATGTACATGGACTCCCTCGAGCTGTCGACCTTCGGGGCCGGCGGGCTGTTCTGGGGGCACAGCGTGGTCGCGGAGTTCACCGCCCGTCGCGGGTACGACATCGTGCCCTGGCTGCCGTTCCTGACCCGGAACGTGCCCTTCATGGCCGCCGACACCGTCTACCACAACGAGCCGCCCGAGGAGCACCGGATCACGGTGGACAAGGTCCGCTTCGACTACGTCCGCACCCTGACCGACCTCTACATCGAGAACATGCTGCGCCCGTTCGCCGCCTTCCTGCACGCGAACGGCATGACGCTGCGGGCGGAGATCAGCTACGGGCTGCCGTTCGAGCTGACCCGCCCCGGACCGGAGGTCGACGGGATCGAGACCGAGTCCCTGGAGTTCGCCGCCCAGATCGACGCCTACCGGCTGCTCGCCGGTCCGGCCCACCTGTTCGGGAAGCAGTACTCCTCCGAGACCGGCGCGACCACCCGCAACCACATGCTCGACCACCGCTTCTACGACCAGATCATCGCGACCCAGCTGGCCGCCGGCATCACCAAGACCGTGCTGCACGGCTGGGCCAGCACCGCCGGCGCCGAGGGGGTCACCGACTGGCCTGGGCACGAGGGCATGTGGCCGATGTTCTCCGAGCGCTTCGACACCCGGCAGCCGGGGGCGGAGTTCTATCCGCTGTGGACGGCGGCGATGGGCCGCTACCAGCTCCTGCTGCGCCAGGGCCGTCCGCGCATCGACGTCGGCATCCTGCGCACCGACCACTTCACCGACAACATGTCCGGACTCGCGTTCATCGGCGACGACGGCCGACGCATCCCCGACGAGGAGGCGTACGGCCGGCTCTGGATGCGGGATCGCGAGAACCACTGGTGGCAGGACCTGGGCATGCAGGACGCGGGCTGGACGTATGAGTTCTTCGACGGTTCGCTGCTGCTGCACGACGACGTGTCGTTCTCCGACGGGCGTCGTCCAGCCCGACGGGCCGGGCTACCAGGCCCTGATCGTCTACCAGAGCGAGCTCGACGCGGACGCCGCCGCCCGCCTGCTCGACTGGGCGCGTCGAGGGCCTGAAGGTGCTCCTCGTCCACGGCGCCCGCGAGCTCAAGCTGCTCGCCAAGGGCCTCTACACGCACCACGAGCGGGCCGCCGTGCGCACGCCCGGACTCGACGGGCGCGACGACGAGCTGGCGGACACCATGGCGGAGCTGCTCGCCCTGCCGACCGTCGCCGTGGTCGACGATCCGTCCGGCACGGTCGAGGCCCTGCGCGGTCTCGGCGTGGTGGGGCGGGCGGAGTTCGTCGGGGACAACCGCACGGTGCTGAGCCACCTGCGCGAGGACGGCGACCTGCTGCACCTGTACCTGTACAACTTCCTGTACGAGACCGGGGAGGCGACCGACGTCGAGGTCGCGCTGCCCGGCACCGGAGCCGTGCACCGGATCGACGCCTGGACCGGCGCGGTCCACCCGCACGCCGGCGTCGGTCAGGACGGGGACCGCACCATCGTGACGGTGCGCCTCGCCCCGGGTGAGACGGCGCTGCTCACGCTCGACCGCTCCGTCGCGGCGGCGGCCCCCAGCAGCGCGAGCGCGCCGGAACCCGTCGCCGAGCTGGCCGACTGGGCGATCGCCGTCGAGAGCTGGGACGCCGGCGAGCTGCAGGCTGATCACCGAGGACCGCGGCCTCGGCTACGAGACCCGGGAGGTCCGGCCGCTGACGGCGGTCACCCGGCTCGACGTCGGCACCCGCGAGCTGCGTCCGTGGCAGGACCTGGCGGAGGTCGGCGCCGCGGTCTCCGGGGTGGGTGAGTACCGCACGGTCCTGCACCGCGAGCACGCAGCCGAGACCGGGCACCGCTACCTGCTCGACCTCGGCTCCACCGCCGGCGGGCTCGGCTCCGTCCGGGTCAACGACGGCACGGTCAAGGGCTTCGACACGTCCCGTCCGGTGGTCGACGTCACCGACGATCTCCGCGCCGGCGACAACCAGGTCACCGTCCGGGTGTCCAGCTCGCTGAACAACCGGCTGCTGGCCCGCGGCTACTACGACACGGTGCCCGACATCCTGGCCGACCTGGCCGGACTGGGTGAGGCGATGCAGACCACCGCGGTGCGTGACCACGGCCTGCTCGGTCCGGTGCGGCTCGTGCGGACCACGAGGGCCTGAGGAAGGCGCGAGCCTCCGAGAACCAGCGGCACCCGTCCTGAGCCGACCCTCCAAACCCCCGCCGACCCGGCACGAAAACCGTTTGCCTGAAGGGGGTTGACTGCGGTCATGACATCTCACGACTACTCCTCACCTGCTGTCGACCTCGCCGGGGGCGGCCGGATGCCGCTGCTCGGCTTCGGCACCTGGGAGATCAGCGACGCCGACGCCACCGGGGCCGTCTCGGTCGCTCTGGAGGTCGGCTACCGCCACATCGACACCGCCACCGGCTACCGCAACGAGACCGGCGTGGGCCGCGCGATCGCCGCCTCCGGGCTGGACCGGGACGCGCTCTTCGTGACCACCAAGCTGCCGCCCGACCACGCCGGTCGCGAGCGGGAGACGATCGAGACCAGCCTGGAGCAGCTCGGCCTCGACCACGTCGACCTGTGGCTGATCCACTGGCCGCCGAACAAGGAGGCCTCGCCGCAGGTGTGGGCCGAGGTCGTGCGGGCCCGCGAGGACGGCCTGGCCACCGCCGTCGGGGTCAGCAACTACTCCCTGGCCCAGATCGACGAGCTGACGCAGGCGACCGGGGTGACGCCGGCGGTCAACCAGATCCGCTGGAGCCCGGCGATCTTCGACGCGACCGTCGCGCAGGGACTGGCCGAGCGGCAGGTGGTGCTGGAGGGCTACAGCCCGTTCAAGGCCAGCAACCTCACCGACCCGGTGCTGACCGCCATCGCCGAAGCACACGACGCGACCGCGGCGCAGGTGATCGTGGCCTGGCACGTCGCGCACTCCTACGTCGTCATCCCCAAGTCGGTGCGCCGGGAGCGGATCGAGAGCAACGCCGCCGGGGCGACGATCACCCTGAGCCAGGACGAGG
Source organism: uncultured Actinomycetota bacterium (assembly GCA_963759915.1). GTDB lineage: Bacteria > Actinomycetota > Actinomycetes > Propionibacteriales > Propionibacteriaceae > Microlunatus. The sequence continues at coordinate 16,156 of CAVXBJ010000014.1, forward strand.
TGCGCAGAATCGACGAGCTGGGCTGATCCCAAGGCACTAGGCTGAGCGCCGGTCGACGTGTCGTCGACCGGCCTGCCGGCCGATCTGTCGGCCGGGGCCCACACCGGGAGGGGAGCGCAGACGCGTGTCCAGCATGTCGATCACTGTCGTTGGCGAGAAGCTCGAGAGCCAGCAGGTGAGCGACACCACCACCGGGCTGGACCTCTTCGGCGACGACAAGACGATCGTCGCCGTGCGGGTCGACGGCGAGCTCCGTGACCTGAGCCGGCCCCTGCTGGACGGGCGCGACGGGCTCGACCGGCTCGACGGCGCCGGGCTGCAGGTGGAGCCGGTCAGCAACGCCGAGCCCGACGGGCTGGCCATCCTCCGGCACTCGGCCGCGCACGTCGCCGCCCAGGCGGTGCAGGCCGCCCACCCCGAAGCGAAGCTCGGCATCGGCCCGCCCATCACGGACGGCTTCTACTACGACTTCGACCTGGCCGAGCCGTTCACGCCCGAGGACCTCAAGGACCTCGAGAAGCGGATGACGCGGATCGTCAAGGAGCGGCAGCGGTTCGTCCGCCGCGAGGTGTCCGACGACGAGGCCCGCGCCGAGCTCAGCCACGAGCCGTACAAGCTCGAGCTGATCGCCGACAAGGGATCGGCCGGGGACGACGACGGGGCGAGCGCCGAGGTCGGCGCCGGGCAGCTGACCATCTACGACAACCTCCGGCGCGACGACTCGGTCGCCTGGAAGGACCTGTGCCGCGGTCCGCACGTGCCGCACACCGGCTACCTCCCGGCGTACGCGCTGATGCGCACCTCCGCCGCCTACTGGCGCGGCGACCAGGCCAACCCGCAGCTGCAGCGGCTGTACGGCACCGCCTGGCCGAGCCGCGACGAGCTCAAGGCGTACCAGACCCGCCTGGAGGAGGCGGCCAAGCGCGACCACCGGCGGCTCGGTCGCGAGCTCGACCTGTTCTCCTTCCCCGACGAGATCGGCTCCGGGCTCGCCGTCTTCCACCCCAAGGGCGGCATCCTGCGCAAGGCGATGGAGGACTACTCCCGCCAGCGGCACGTCGACGGCGGCTACGAGTTCGTCTACTCCCCGCACATCACCAAGGCGGAGCTGTTCGAGATCTCCGGTCACCTCGGCTTCTACAAAGACGGCATGTTCCCGCCCATGCACCTCGACGAGGAGCTCAATGAGGACGGGAGCGTCCGCAAGCCCGGTCAGGACTACTACCTGAAGCCGATGAACTGCCCGATGCACTGCCTGATCTTCCGGTCCCGTGGCCGCTCCTACCGGGAGCTGCCGCTGCGGCTGTTCGAGTTCGGCTCGGTCTACCGCTACGAGATGTCCGGCGTGGTGCACGGTCTGACGCGGGTGCGGGGGATGACGCAGGACGACGCGCACATCTTCTGCACCGAGGACCAGATGCAGGACGAGCTGAAGTCGCTGCTGCAGTTCGTGCTCGACCTGTTGCGGGACTACGGGCTCGACGACTTCTACCTGGAGCTGTCCACCCGGGACCCGGACAAGTCGATCGGCACCGACGAGGAGTGGGAGCGGGCCACCCACGCGCTGGAGCAGGCGGCCGCGGCGTCCGGGCTGGACCTGGTCCTCGACCCGGGCGGGGCGGCGTTCTACGCGCCGAAGATCTCCGTCCAGGCCCGCGACGCCATCGGTCGCACCTGGCAGCTGTCCACCATCCAGGTCGACCTGATGCTGCCGGAGCGGTTCGGGTTGGAGTTCACCGGCTCCGACGGCACCCGGCAGCGCCCGGTGATGATCCACCGCGCCCTGTTCGGCTCGATCGAGCGGTTCGTCGGCGTGCTCACCGAGCACTACGCCGGTGTGTTCCCGCCGTGGCTGTCGCCCGTCCAGGTGGTCGGCATCCCGGTGGCCGCGGACTTCAACGACTACCTGTCCGGGGTGGCCGACCGGCTGCGCGCGGCGGGCGTGCGGGTGGAGGTCGACACCAGCGACGACCGGATGCAGAAGAAGATCCGCACGGCCCAGCAGTCGAAGGTGCCGTTCATGCTGATCGCCGGCGGCGAGGACGCGGAGGCGGGCGCGGTCTCCTTCCGCTTCCGCGACGGTCGGCAGCAGAACAAGGTCCCGATCGACGAGGCCGTCGCGATCATCACGGACGCCATCCGCGACCGCGCGCAGGTCTAGGTCCGCCATGGTGGAGGTCGAGGACCCGGGCGAGCGACCGGGGGTGCCGGACGCGTTCCAGCGGCTGTGGACCCCGCACCGGATGGTCTACATCGGTGGGCAGGACAAGCCGGCCACCGCGGCGGCGAAGCACTGCCCGTTCTGCACGATCCCGGCGCGCAGCGACCGTGACGCACTGATCGTGCACCGCGGGCGAGCTCGCGTACGTGGTGTTGAACCTCTACCCGTACTCGCCCGGTCACCTGCTGGTCTGCCCGTACCGGCACGTGGCCGACCTGACCGAGGTGACCACCGAGGAGCTGGCCGAGATCGGTGCGCTCACCCAGCAGGCCATGCGGGTGATGAGGGCGGTCAGCGGTCCGGACGGCTTCAACCTCGGGGTCAACCAGGGCGCGGTGGCGGGGGCCGGGATCGCCGCGCACCTCCACCAGCACGTGGTGCCGCGCTGGAGCGGTGACGCGAACTTCCTGCCGGTCGTCGCCCAGACCAAGGCCGTGCCCCAGCTGCTCGACCAGGCCTGGGAGCTGCTGCACGGCGCCTGGGCCGGACCGCAGCGGCCTGCGACACCACCGCGGGCGACTGATGCTGGAGCGTTTCCGGGTCGGCGCGTCCCGGCTGATCGCCCCGCTGGCCCTGTTCCTCAACCGCCGCGGGGTCTCGCCGGACCTGGTCACCGCGGTCGGCACCCTGGGCGTGATGCTCGGTGCGCTGATCTGCTACCCGCTGGGCTGGTTGTGGCAGGGGACGCTGATCGTCACCTTCTTCGTGCTCGCCGACATGCTCGACGGTCAGATGGCCAAGCTGAGCGGGACGGCGTCGACGTGGGGCGCGTTCCTGGACTCCAGCCTCGACCGGCTCGGCGACGGCGCGGTGTTCGGCGGACTGCTGCTCTACTTCGCCTACCAGCAACAGGAACCGGTGTGGGCGGGCTTCACCCTGGCCGCGCTGATCCTGGGTCAGCTGACCTCGTACGTGCGTGCTCGGGCCGAGAGTCTCGGCTTCGAGGCCAACGGCGGGATCGCGGCCCGCGCCGACCGGTTGCTGATCATCCTGGCCGGGGCCCTGCTGGCCGGCTTCGGCGTGCCGTACGTGCTGGAGATCGCCGTCGTGTTCCTCGCCGTGGCCGGGCTGATCACCGTCGCCCAGCGGGGCCGCTCGGTCTACCGTCAGGCCAAGGCTGCCCGCGTGACCTGGCGGGACCGGGCCGTCCGCGGTGTCTACCGGGCCGGCTGGACCACGGTGGGCGCGCTGCCTCCTGGTCTGCTGCGTGGGCCGATCGCCCTCGGTCGCGGCGGTGGCCGCGCGGACCAACGGTCGCCACCTGACCAACCTGCGTCACAACCTGGGCGTCGCCGCGGGACGGCCCGCCGACGACCGCCTGGTCGCCGCGGCCCTGCGGTCCTATCTGCGGACGCTGACCGAGGTGCTGGCCCTGCCGCGGTGGCGGCCCGACGAGATCGTGGCCCGGGTGCAGGTCCCGGAGGCGCCCCGGCTGCGCCGTCGCCAGGCCGAGTCGGGGGCGATCGTGGTGCTGCCGCACAGCGGCAACTGGGACCTCGCCGGAGCCTGGGCCTGCCTGAGCGGCTTCCCGGTCACCACGGTGGTCGAGGTGCTCGATCCGGACGCGTACGCCGACTTCCTCGCCTTCCGGAAGGGGCTGGGGATGGAGCCGATCGGCCACACCGAACCGGACGTGCTGCACCGGTTGGCCGACGCCCTGCACCGGGGCCGGACCGTCTGCCTGATCGGCGACCGGGATCTGTCCCGCTCCGGGGTGGCGGTCGACTGGCTCGGCCACCCGGTCCGGATGCCCGCCGGCCCGGCGCTGCTGGCCCGCCGGACCGGGGCGGCGCTCATCCCCGGGGTCTGCCAGTTCGTCGACGACACCCGGATGGTCATCGACCTCGGACCCGAGGTCCGCCACGCCGACGGGCCCGACGGGCTGCAGGCGATGACCCAGCAGACCGCGGACCACTTCGCCACCACGATCCGCCGGCAGCCGCAGGACTGGCCGATGCTGCAGCGGTTCTTCGCCGTGCCGGAGCGTCGCGTCGTGACCGGCCTGCGGGTCGGGCTGGTGTGCCCGTACTCCTTCGACCGTCCCGGCGGGGTGCAGAACCACGTCGCTGGGCTGGCCGAGGCCCTGCGCGGACTCGGGCACCGCCCGGCGGTGCTCGCGCCCGGCGACCTGCCCGGCCACCGGATCCGGACCTCGGCGCTTCACCTCGGCCGGTCCGGCGCTGCCGGTGCCGTACAACGGGTCGATCGCCCGGGTCAGCTTCGGCCCGGTGACCGCCGGCCGGGTCCGGCGCTGGCTGCGCGACGGCGGGTTCGACCTGGTCCACCTGCACGAGCCGATCACCCCGTCGATCTCGCTGCAGGCGCTGCGGTTCGCCGACGTGCCGGTGGTGGCGACCTACCACACCGCCACGCCGCGCTCCCGGACCATGCAGCTCGCCGGCGACGCCCTCCGCCGGCTGATCGAGAAGGTCGACGCGGGGATCGCGGTGTCCGAGCCGGCCCGGGACGTCGTGGTCCGCCACCTCGGTCGCGACCCGGTGGTCATCCCCAACGGCTTCGACCACGCGTCCTTCCGGCCGGCCCGGCCGGCCCCGCCGCCGGGCCGCTGGCGCGGTGGTGACCGGCCGCGGATCACCTTCCTCGGTCGTCTCGACGAGCCCCGCAAGGGGCTGCCGGTGCTGCTGGCCGCCCTGCCGGCCATCCGGGCCGCGCTCGGTGACGTCGAGGTCTGCCTCGCCGGGCCACGGCACCCCGCCGACCCGGGCGGCGGCGCTGCCGGGCTGCCGGGTGCTCGGTGGCATCGACGAGCCAGCCAAGCGCGACCTGCTGGCCCGGACCGACGTGTTCGTGGCCCCCCAGGTGGCCCGGGAGAGCTTCGGCATCGTGGTGCTCGAGGCGCTGGCCGCGGGCGCCGAGGTGGTCGCCTCGGATCTGCCCGCCTTCGTCGACCTGCTCGGCCGCCGGACGGACCGCGCGCTGGGTGCGGCTGTTCCGGCGGGGCGACGCGGCCGACCTGGCCGCCGCCGTCGCCGCCGTGCTGCGCGACGGCGTCCGCCGGCAGCCCGCCGCCGGGCGTCGCACGATCCGGTACGACTGGGCGCGGGTCGCCCCGGCCATCGCCCAGGTGTACGCGGCGGTCGCCCGACTCCGCGGGCCGCGGGCCCGACCGGCTCGACCGGGTCCGGCATACCTGGACCGCACTGGACGACGCTTGATCCACCGGGCTCGACGGGCGATCGAGGTGGCCGGCCCCGACGTCGCGAGACCCGGGCGCGCTGCGGGTGCACCAGGCCGCCGTCGCCGCGCTGGCGGCCGCGACCGACGGCGTACCCCGGCCCACCGCGAGCGGGTGGAGAGTGACCTGAGTCGCCGGCTCGCCCGCGCCGATCTGACGGGACTGCGGGCCGACCACGACCGGGCCGCGCTGGCCCGGCGGCTGCACAACGACGCGGTGGCGCGGCGGTGCGGACCCGCCGGCCCGGCGCCGCCCCGGTGCGCGGCTTCGAGATGGCCGAGTCCTGAGGGCCGCGCTGGTCGGGGAGAACTACCCTGGCCGGGTGGGGACAGCCCGAGGCTACGACGTGGACCGGGTGTGGACCGTCCCCAACGCGTTGAGCTTCCTGCGTCTGCTCGGTGTGCCGCTGGTCGTCTGGCTGATCCTCGGACCCCAGGCCGACCTGCTGGCCGCCGCGGTGCTGGTGGTCGCCGGGTTCACCGACTGGCTGGACGGCTACCTGGCCCGGGCCTGGAACCAGCGCTCCCGGGTCGGGCCAGCTGCTCGACCCGGTCGCCGACCGGCTCTACATCCTGGCCATCATCGGCAGCCTGGCGATCCGCGGCATCATCCCGTGGTGGCTGGTGATCGTGCTCGCGGCCCGGGACGTGATGATCGCGCTGCTGGTGCCGCTGCTGCACACCCGCGGCTACTCCGCGCTGCCCGTGCACTTCCTCGGCAAGGCCGCGACGTTCTGTCTGCTGTACGCCTTCCCGCTGGTGCTGCTCGGCGCCGCCGACGGCACCGCGCCACTGGTCGCCCGGGTGGTCGGCTGGGCGTTCGCGCTGTGGGGGACCGGGCTGTACTGGTGGGCCGGGATCCTCTACGTCCGGCAGACCATCGACCTGCTGCGGGCCACGCCCGCCGTGGTGCGCGAGCACCGGCCGATCGGTCCACCGCACGAGGGTCCGACGCCTCGCGCCGGTCAGCCGCCGAGCCGCGGCCCCGCCGCCGTGAGCGGGATCGGGCGTGAGCGCGCCCACCGCTGCCGGCCGCCCGCGACCGGGCGGCGGCCCGACGCCAGCATGGATCTGCTCCGGCAGATCACCGAGCAGCCGATCGATCCCGACTACGCGGCGGTGGCGGCGCGGGAGCACGGGGTGAGACCGAGGACGACGGTCGTGGTCGGCCGGCCCCTGCGCTGGGCCCTGACCCTGGCCGCGGTTCTCGCCGGGACCCTGTTCGCCATCGGGGCGGTCCAGACCACGCAGCGGGCGCCGCTGGTCGCGACCGAGCGGCAGGAGCTGATCGCCCGGATCGCGGCGGCCGAGAAGGCTCAGGACGCCCAGCGGGCCCAGATCGCGGGCCTGGACGCCGACATCAACGGGTTGCGGACGACCGCGGCCAGCGGCGACACCGCGGCCGAGGCGCGGCTCGCCGAGATCGAGCAGCTCGGCCTGGTCGGTCGGCACGGTCGCCGTACCGGGGGCGGGGTCGTGATCACCGTGGACGACGCCCCCGGGTCCCCGAGCGATGACCGCGATCGCGTTCTCGACCTCGATCTGCAGATCCTGGTCAACGGGCTGTGGGAGTCCGGGGCGGAGGCGATCTCGGTCAACGGCCACCGCCTGTCCACCCTGACGGCGATCCGCGGAGCCGGCGAGGCGATCACCGTCGACTACCGCTCGCTGACCCGGCCGTACGTGATCGAGGCGATCGGTGACGAGCGGACGCTGCCCGCCTCGTTCGCCCAGACCGACGCGGGCGCCTGGTGGAACGACCTGTCCCGTAACCGTGGCATGACGTTCTCGTTGAGCGGCGTGGATGAGTTGACCCTCGCTGCCGATCCCGGCATGGTGCTCCGGTACGCTCGCCCGTCACGATGACGGGGTCAGCCCTGAAGTTCGAGTGCGACCCGCCGAGGATGGAGGACCGATGCTCCCGCTGATCGGTCTCCTGATCGGGATCGCCGTCGGTCTGCTGCTCGAACCGACGCTGCCGCTGGTCCTGCAGCCGTACCTGCCGATCGCCATCGTGGCGGCGATGGATGCGCTGTTCGGCGCCTTCCGGGCGTACCTGGAAGGCATCTTCTCCGACCGGGTCTTCGTCACCTCCTTCATCTCCAACGTGCTGATCGCCGCACTGATCGTCTGGGTGGGTGACCAGATCGGGGTCGGTTCCCAGCTGTCCACCGCCGTGGTGGTGGTGCTCGGCATCCGCATCTTCACCAACGCCGCCGCGATCCGCCGGGCCCTCTTCCATGCCTGAGCAGGAGCCGAAGCCGCGGCGCGCCGCCGAGCCCGAGCCGCCGGCCGAGCCGGCCGAGCGGTCGACCGCCAGACGCCGCGCGAGCCGAAGCCGATGACCGGAGCCGGCCGACTCTGGCGCGCGCTCGCCCATCCCGGGCGGGGTCAGGTGATCGCCGCCGTCATCTTGTTCGTCGTCGGTGTCGGCGGTGCCATGCAGATCCGGCTGAACTCGGCCGACGACGCGTACACCAACGCCCGCCGGGAGGACCTGATCCAGATCCTGGACGGGCTGGGCGCGGAGTCGCGACGGCTGGAGAGCGAGATCCGCGAGCTGCAGCAGACCAAGACCAACCTGCAGAGCGGCGCCGACTCCCGGCGGGTGGCCCAGGAGGAGTCGGAGCAGCGGCTCGACGAGCTGTCGATCCTGGCCGGTACGGTGCCGGCGCAGGGGCCGGGGATCTCGATGCGGATCTCGGACCCGGACCGGAAGGTGACCGCCACCGTGCTGCTGGACGCCGTGCAGGAGATGCGCGACGCCGGTGCCGAGGTGATCGAGTTCAACGGCCAGGTGCGGGTGGTCGCCTCGACCTGGTTCGGCACCGACGGGACCGATCTGATCGTGGACGGACAGCGCCTTCAGCGACCGATCACCATGGAGGCGATCGGCGACTCGCACAGCCTGGAGGAGGCGGCCCGGTTCCGGGGCGGCCTGGTCAGCGAGATCACCGGTCCGCGGATCGGCGGCGCCGTCTCGATCGAGCGACTCGACGACCTCGAGATCACGTCCTTGCACAGCCCGGCGGAGAATCAGTACGCTCGGCCAGCGTCTGCCGCGCCCACCCCGCGGTGATCGACGATCGGTCGACGCGACCATTCCCCGCCACTCCAGGAGCGCGTTGTGCCTGACTACCCCGAAGACCTGAAGTACACGATCGAGCACGAGTGGGTGCGCAGCGGCAACGGCACGACCGTGCGGGTCGGGATCACCGAGTACGCCGCGGAGCAGCTCGGCGACATCGTCTTCGTGACGGCGCCGTCGATCGGCGAGGACGTGGCCGCGGGGGACGCCTGCGGTGAGCTGGAGTCCACCAAGAGCGTCTCCGACATCTTCTGCCCGGTGACCGGCGTGGTGTCGGCGGTCAACCCGTTGCTGGACGCCAACCCCGAGACCATCAACTCCGACCCGTACGGTGACGGCTGGCTGTTCGAGCTCGAGATCGCCTCCGAGGCCGATCTCGACGACCTGCTCGACGCCGACGCCTACGCCGAGCAAGTCGAAGCCTGACCGTGAGTCGGAGAGTTGCACCCTAGACTCTCCACTACACGTTGAGATCCAGCCCGGCGCGCGGTGTGCCGGTCGCCACCGGTGAGGAGGACGAAGGACATGCCCTACTGCAGGAACTGCGGTCACGACAACCCAGAGGGCAGCAACTTCTGCGGCCAGTGCGGCTCCGCGCTGCGTCCGGACTCCGCCGCCTCACCGAGCAGCCAGTCCTCACCGGCCAGCCCGAGCTCGGCGCCGCGGGTGACGTCCGGCGACACGACCCGGACGATCCCGGCGGTGGTGGTCGACTCCGACGTCGAGGGTCTGTCCGCCGAGGACGAGGCGGCGGTCAACGCGTTGCCCCGCGGTTCGGCGCTGCTGATCGTGCAGCGCGGGCCCAACGCCGGCAGCCGCTTCCTGCTGAACACCGACCAGGTCTCCGCGGGCCGGCACCAGGACTCCGACATCTTCCTGGACGACATCTCGGTCTCGCGACGGCACGCCACCTTCACCCGGACGCCGGACGGGACCGTACTGGCCGACCGCGGCAGCCTGAACGGGACGTACGTGAACAAGGACCTGGTGGACTCCACGCTGCTGCGGCACGGCGACGAGGTGCAGATCGGCAAGTTCCGACTCATCTACTTCGCCAGTCCCCAGGGCGGCGGATAGGTCAGCGCCCATGACGGTCAGGCCCGACGCGCACGGCCGCCCGGCTCCCGAGCCCGGCGCGCAGCCCCCGTGCCCAGGACCGACGTGCCCAAGACGCAGGTCCCGCGGAACCAGGTGCGCAGCATCGGCCAGGTGCTGGCCGCTCTGAAGGGCGACTTCCCGGACATCTCCATCTCCAAGATCCGGTTCCTGGAGACCGAGGGCCTGGTGACGCCCGAACGGGCCCCGTCGGGCTACCGGCGCTACGTCGGAGTCCGACATCGAACGGCTGCGCTACGTGCTGACGGTGCAGCGGGACCACTACCTGCCGCTGAAGGTGATCCGCGAGCACCTCAGCCTGATCGACCGGGGGGAGGCGCCGCCCGGGCGAGCGGGAGCGCTGCCGGCCGGTGCGACCCCGGTCGAGGCGCCGACGGCCCGGGCATCGAGACCCCGCCGGTGACGGCCCGGCCACGGGCCAGGCTCAGCCACCGGCCCCGCCGGTGCCTCCGTCGCGGCAGCCCCTCCGGTTGTCGCGCAAGGACCTGCTGGAGGCGAGCGGTCTGACCGAGTCCGCGCTGATGGAGCTGGAACGGAACAGCATCGTCGTGCCGCGGCGGGGGACCGCCTACTACGGCCGCGGACGCCCTGACGCTGGCGACCGCGGCCAAGCGGCTGTCCGACTACGGGATGGACGGCCGCCACCTGCGCGCCTTCAAGATGGCGGCCGATCGGGAGATCGGCATGGTCGAGCAGGCCATCGCGCCGTACCTGCGGCGCTCCGAGGGTCGTGGCGACGTCGTGGCCGAGGTGCTCTCGCTGGTGATCAACTTCCATGCGGCGCTGGTCCGCAGCGGTTTGGAGCGCTGAGGGCCCGGCGAGTCGTGACTCGGGCCCCTCTTGCGGCCGGTGATCTTGGGAAGTAGTGTGGACGCATGCGGGAACTCGACGTGGTCGGCGTCCGCGTGGAGATGCCGTCAAACAACCCCATGGTGCTGCTGCGTGAGGTGGGCGGAGTGCGCTATCTGCCGATCTGGATCGGGGCCAGTGAGGCCTCGGCGATCGCGAACGCCCAAGAGGGTGTGGTGCCTCCGCGCCCGATGACCCATGACCTGATGGTCGACACCTTGACCACGATGGGCCACCGGCTGACGGAGATCCGGATCACCGAGCTCACCGGGCGGCACCTTCTACGCCGTGCTGCTGGTGGACGGGGTCGAGATCACCGCGCGACCCTCGGACGCGATCGCGCTGGCCCTGCGGGTCGGCTCCGACATCTACTGCGCGGAAGAGGTCCTGGACGAGGCCGGCATCGAGATGCCGGAGCAGGAGGAGGACGAGGTGGAGAAGTTCCGCGAGTTCCTCGACCAGGTCAATCCCGACGACTTCGTCACGGGGGACGAACCCAAGGCGTGAGTCGCCTGGACCCTCACTCGAGACCCGGCCTCTCACCCGAGGCCCCTGGACTCGCACTTGAGGGTTCGTCGCGGATGCCCGCGTCGTGCGGCGTGTCGTTGACCCCGTGTCGGGGGCGGTCGTAGCGTCGTCGGTGCGAGCAAATCTCCTGGACGGAATTCCATCGTTCGGGTTCGGCGAATGGAGGCGTACGTGGGCACCAGCGACATGCCGAAGGCTCGGCCGGGCGACGGCGGGGTCGAGGGATCGGACGCGATGGCTGACGCCCAGGGTCTGCTGTTCGAGGGTGACTTCGACCCCATTCCCGCCAACATCGGCTTCCGCGGCCCGATCGCCTGCAACGCGGCCGGGATCACCTACCGCCAGCTCGACTACTGGGCGCGGACGGGACTGGTGGTGCCGGAGGTCCGGGGCGCCTCGGGCTCGGGCTCGCAGCGCCTCTACAGCTTCCGCGACGTGCTGCTGCTCAAGGTCATCAAGCGGCTGCTCGACGCGGGCATCTCGCTGAACCAGATCCGGACCGCGATCGAGCACCTGCGGGCCCGCGGTGTGCAGGACCTCACCGAGGTCACCTTGATGAGCGACGGGGTGTCGGTGTTCGAGTGCACCTCCGACGACGAGGTGATCGACCTGCTGCGCGGCGGCCAGGGCGTGTTCGGCATCGCGCTGGGCGGCGTCTGGCGCGACATCGAGGGCACCCTGCTGGATCTGCCGGCCGAACGGGCCGAGACCCCCGAGTCCGAGACGGCCGCGCCGACCTCGGCCGACGACGAGCTGACCCGTCGCCGCCGGGCTCGCGTGGCGGGCTGAACCACCGGCCCGATTGGGTAGGGTGAACGCTGCTGGTGAAGCAGCGTGGGAGAGACCATCCGGCTCGACGACGCGCAGGTGGCGCCGAAGGGGCAACTCCCCGGAACCTCTCAGGCACCCGGACCTCGCTGCGATGGCAACTCTGGAACCGTCCGGTGACAGAGGGGGTCCCTGACAGGAGCTTGCCATGGACACGGAGACCTTCGCCTCCCGCCACATCGGACCCCGGACGCACGAGCGAGACACGATGCTCGCCGCCGTCGGTGCCGCCGATCTCGACGACCTGGTGGCGCAGGCGCTACCGAAGGCCATCACCGAGAACGAACCGCTGCAGCTGCCGCCCCCGCTGACCGAGTCGCAGGCGCTGGCCCGACTCCGCGGGCTGGCCGCCGAGAACCGGCCCGGACGGGCGATGATCGGCCTCGGCTACCACGGCACGGTCACCCCTGCGGTGATCCGCCGGAACGTCCTGGAAGACCCCGCCTGGTACACCGCGTACACGCCGTACCAGCCCGAGATCAGTCAGGGTCGGCTGGAGGCCCTGCTGAACTTCCAGACCCTGATCGCCGACCTCACCGGTCTGCCCATCGCCGGGGCCAGCCTGCTGGACGAGGCGACCGCGGTCGCCGAGGCCATGACCCTGGCGCGACGGACCACGAAGACCGGCACGGTCCTGCTGCTCGACGCCGACACCCTGCCGCAGACGATCGCCGTGGTGCGGACCCGGGCCGAGGCCCTGGGCCTGGCCGTCGAGGTGGCCGGCGGACGATCTGCTGGCCGCGATCGCGGCGAGCGACCCGTTCGCCGTGGTCGTCCAGACGCCGGGCGCCAGCGGCCGCCTGGCCGACACCGACGAGCTCCGCGCGGTCGCGGCAGCGGCTCATGCCAAGGGCGCCGAGGTGATCGCCGCCTGCGACCTGCTGGCCCTCACCGCCGTGACCCCGCCGGGGGAGTGGGGGGCCGACATCGCGGTCGGTTCCAGCCAGCGCTTCGGGGTGCCGCTGTTCTACGGCGGTCCGCACGCCGGGTTCATCTCCGTCCGGGAGAAGCTGGAGCGGTCGCTGCCCGGACGGCTGGTCGGTGTCTCCCGCGACGCGCACGGCACCCAGGCGTACCGGCTCGCCCTGCAGACCCGGGAACAGCACATCCGGCGGGAGAAGGCGACCTCCAACATCTGCACCGCCCAGGTGCTGCTCGCGGTCACCGCGAGCATGTACGCGGTGTACCACGGTCCGCACGGGCTGGCCGCCATCGCTGCCGCGGTGCACGGCGCGGCGTCGGCGCTGGCCGACGACCTGACCGCCGGTGGGTCGAGCGTGGTCCACGACACGTTCTTCGACACCGTGCTGGCCCGGGTGCCGGGACGGGCCGCCGAGGTCGTCCGGGCGGCCCGGGAGTCCGAGGTGCACCTGCGGCTGGTCGACGCCGACCACGTGGGGATCTCGGTCGGCCAGGACGCAGGAGTGGCGGACCTGACCGCGGTCCGCGCCGCGTTCCCCGTGGGTGGCGACCCGACCGCGTCCGGGCCGTCGCGGCTGGGGGAGCCCCGTGACGTCGGCGTACCTGACGCATCCGGTGTTCAACACCCACCACAGCGAGACCGCGATGCTGCGCTACCTGCGGGCACTGTCGGACCGGGACTTCGCGCTCGACCGGGGCATGATCCCGCTGGGCTCCTGCACCATGAAGCTGAACGCGACCACGGAGATGGAGCCGATCTCCTACCCGGGCTTCGCCGAGCTGCACCCGTTCGTGCCGGCCGAGTCCGCCGCCGGGTACGCCACCTTGATCAACGAGCTCGAGGCGTGGCTGGCCGAGCTGACCGGCTACGCCCAGGTGTCCATCCAGCCCAACGCCGGCAGCCAGGGTGAGCTCGCCGGGCTGCTGGCCATCCGGGCGTACCACCGGGCGCACGGGGACGAGCAGCGGACGGTCTGCCTGATCCCGTCCTCGGCGCACGGCACCAACGCCGCGTCGGCGGTGATGGCCGGCATGAAGGTGGTGGTGGTCAAGGCGACCCACGACGGGTCGGTCGATCTCGACGACCTCAAGGTCAAGGTCGAGACCCACCACGACCAGCTGGCCGGGATCATGGTCACCTACCCGTCCACCCACGGGGTGTTCGAGGAGGGCATCACCGACCTCTGCGCGCTGGTGCACGACGCCGGCGGCCAGGTGTACGTGGACGGGGCCAACCTCAACGCGCTGGTCGGACTGGCCCGGCCGGGGCGGTTCGGCGCGGACGTCAGCCACCTCAACCTCCACAAGACCTTCTGCATCCCGCACGGTGGCGGTGGCCCGGGGGTGGGGCCCGTGGCGGTCGGGGCGCACCTGGCGCCCTACCTCCCCAGTCACCCTCTGGTCGAGGTGCAGGGTGAGAGTGGTCCGGTCTCGGCGGCGCCGTACGGGTCGGCGGGCATCCTGCCCATCAGCTGGGCCTACATCGCCATGATGGGCGGCGACGGGCTACGCAGCGCCACCCAGCACGCGCTGCTGGCGGCCAACTACGTGGCGACCCGGCTGACCGAGCACTACCCGGTGCTCTACACCGGTCGCAACGGTCGCGTCGCGCACGAGTGCATCCTCGACCTGCGGCCGCTGACCCGGTCCAGCGGCGTCACCGTCGACGACGTGGCCAAGCGCCTGGTCGACTACGGCTTCCACGCCCCGACCATGAGCTTCCCCGTCCCCGGCACGTTGATGGTGGAACCGACCGAGTCGGAGAACCTCGAGGAGCTGGACCGGTTCTGCGACGCCATGATCGGCATCCGGCGCGAGATCGCCGCGGTCGAGTCCGGTGAGTGGCCCGCCGACGACAACCCGCTGGTCAACGCGCCGCACACCCAGGCGGAGGTGGTCGGCGACGACTGGACGCACCCCTACTCCCGGCGGGTCGGGGCCTTCCCGGCCGGTCTGCACGCCGGTCCGATCTCGGCCCAGGGCTTCGACAAGTACTGGCCGCCGGTGGGTCGCATCGACGGGGCCTTCGGCGACCGCAACCTGGTCTGCACCTGCCCCCCGCCGGAGGCGTTCCAGGACTAGCTGTCGTCGCCGTCGTCGCCGTCGTCGCCGTCGTCGCCGTCGTCGCCGTCGTCGCTGGCGGCGGCGTCGCTGTGGTCGATCCCGGCGATGTCGTCGATCCGCTGGGCCATCTCCAGGTCGGCCCGGGTCAGGCCGCCCTCGGAGTGCGAGGACTGCACCAGCGTGACGGTGTTCCAGCGGATGTCGATGTCGGGGTGGTGGTTGCGCTGCTCGGCCACGCGGCCGATCTCGTTCACCAGATCCAGGGCAGCGACGAAGTCGACGAGCTCGATCGAGGTGGAGATCGAGGTCTTGTCCTCGCTCAGCGTCCACCCGGGCAAGGTGCTCAGCCACGCGGTGATCTCGGACTCGGTGAGAAGGGTCATGGCACCAGCCAACGGTGCTGTCCGCACGGTGTCAATGCCGCGGCGGGCGTCGGTCCGGCCCACTAGCCTCGCTCCGTGACCACCGCTGCCGTCAGCCTCCGTCTGGGGGTGCTGCTCTGCGGGCTGTCGGCGATCGCCTTCGCGCTGCTGGGTCCGTTCGGTATCCCGGCCTTCGCCACCGGCGCCGGCGTGAACACCGTCATCGGCTGGCGCTTCCTGTTCGCCGCCGCGGCGGTCTGGGTGATCGTCGCCGCCACCCGTCGCCCCGTCGGGCGGGGCCGGGCCCTGTGGCAGCCCCTGGTGATGGGCGCGGTCCTGTACGCCACCCAGAGCGGGCTGTACTTCCTCGCGCTGCAGCGGCTGACGGTGGGACTGACGTCGCTGCTGCTGTACACGATGCCGGTGATGGTGGTGCTGGTCAGCGTCGCCACCCGGCGCGAGCAACCGAGCGTGCGGATGTTCGCCGCGCTCACCCTCGCCGTCGGCGGGGTCGGGCTGACCCTGCTGGGACCGGGCGTCGGGGCGGTCTCCGGGATCGGCGTGCTGTTCGGGCTCGGCTCGGCGGTGGTCTACACGATCTACTTCTTCGGCATGGACACGCTGCCGGCCCGCACCGACCGGATCGCCGCCACCGCGTTGATCTGCTCGGGCGCGGCGGCCGCGCACATCGTGGTCGGGAACCTGCGCGGCGTGTTCGACTGGCGACCGCCGGTGGACCTCCTGGTCTGGGTGATCGCGATGGCCGGGGTCAGCACCGTGCTGGCGATGATGATGCTGTTGACCGGCATCCGCGGTGCCGGTGCCTCCATCGCGTCCGTGGTCTCCTGCCTGGAGCCGATCACCGCGGTCCTGCTCGGCGCGCTGCTGTTCGCCGACCCGTTCGGTCCGGTGCAGTGGCTGGGCACCGCGGGAGTGGTGGGCGCGGTGGTGCTGCTGGGCCTCCGGTCCGGCCCGACCGCGGCGGTCGTGGCGGAACCCGAGTCGATGATCGTTCGATAGGTTTTGCCCGACGACGCTGCGAGAGGAGGTGGGCGTGGCGGTGACGGAGCGCATGCGGGAACGCGCCGAGGACGTCCGGGTCCGGGCTCAGGGAGTGCGGGTGCGAGCCGAGCACGTGCAGACCCGGGTCGAGCCGATCCTCCAGATCGGCTGGATCGCGCACATCCAGCGCGCCGTGCAGCGCTACAACGGCCGGTTCGGCTACCAGTTCGGGGCGGGCGTCGCGTACTTCTCGGTACTGGCGATCGTCCCGGTGTTCATGGTGGCGTTCTCGATCCTGGGGTTCTTCCTGGTGGAGCTCCGGCCCGACCTGATCAGCAAGGTGGCCGATCTCGCGACGGCGCAGTTCCGCGGCGTCGATCCCGAGACGATCGACACGATCGAGAAGGGGATCATCTCGCTGCTGAACAACTACACCTCGATCGGGGTGATCGGTCTGATCGCCGGCCTGTACAGCGCGGCGACGTGGATGGGGCACCTGCGCAACGCCATCGACGCCCAGTGGCGAGCAGACTTCGACGCCGAACGCGAGGTCATCTTCTACCCGGTCAAGGTGGCGATCAACCTGGTCCGGATGGCCGGTCTGCTGGTCGCCGTCGGCATCACCTTCGGTCTGGCCACCGTCTCGACCAACGTCGCGCAGCAGATCGCCGTCTGGCTCGGCTTCGGCGACTCGTGGTTCACCTCGGCGGTGTTGCGGGTGCTGGCACCGGCCCTCTCGCTCGTGGCCGGCTGGCTGACGTTCTGCTACATCTACATCGTCGTGCCGCGTCAGCGCGAGAGCTGGCGCCACATCTGGAACGGGGCGATCCTCGGCGCCATCGGGTTGTTCATCCTGCAGTACGCCACAGCCCTGATCATCAACCTGCTGTCCGGTAACCGGGCGGCGGCCGTGTTCGGGCCGGTGATCGTGGTGATGCTGTTCTTCAACCTGTTCGCCCAGCTCATCTTGATCATCGCCGCCTGGATCGCGACCTGGGACGAGCCGGCGTTCCTCGACCTCCAGGAGAGCCGGGTCAGGTTCGCCCTCACTCCGGCGCAACCGGCCGAGACCGGACCGCCGACGGTCCCCGAGGAGGTGGCCGTCCGGTCGGTCCGGTTCGGACTGGGTGCCGGCTGGGTCACCGGCACCGCGACCGGTCTCGGGCTGGGGGCGATCCTGGCCTGGCTCGTGGCGACGGTCGCCCGGCTGATCAGTGGGCGGCGACCCTCTCGGTGACCGGCTGACCGATCCCGGCGAGCAGGTCGGTGAACCACGGCTGGTCGATGTCGAACGGCTTGCCGCCCTTGATGCGGGAGAACTCGATCGCCCGGAGCTCGTCGCCGGCCTCCTCGTCGTGCCCGATCACGCCCGGCTCACCGCGCAGGGCGGAGTCGACCGCGAGATCGGTCATCGACTTGATCAGGTCCAGGTCACGCTGGTTGGCGGCCGCCGCCCGGGAGTAGTAGCCGGACTTCTGGACCATCACCTTCTCCGCGCCCAGGCGCTCGGCGAACTTGCTGGCGAACCAGGCGCCCGGGTTGATCTTGTCGATCTTGACGTGACCGAACGGGTCGCGGGCCACCTCCTCGCCGGAGGCCTCGATCTCGGCCACGATGGTGTCGAGACCGGCGCCCTCGGAGACGAACAGGTTGACCGAGCCGACCTCGTCCATCACCGTCTTCAGCCGCTCGGCCTCGGCGGCCAGGTCGAAGTGGGCCTCGGGGACGTACACGCCGTGCACGTCCCAGCCGGCCCGAGCCAGACCGATCTCCGGCACCCACTCCTGGGTGTCCAGCCACTCCCGGTACGCCTGCGCGGTGGCCGCAGTCAGCCAGCCGCAGTGCCGGCCCATGACCTCGTGCACGATCAGCATCCGGGAGCCGGAGTTGTGCTCGCCGAGGACGTTCTGGGCGAACCGGGCACCCTGCTCGGCGGCGGTCCAGGCACCCAGCGACTGCTTGATCGGGATCACGTCGTTGTCGATCGTCTTGGGCAGGCCCACCACCGTGAGCTCGTAGCCGTTGTCGTGCAGGTAGGCCGCGAGGTCGGCGGCGGTGGTGTTGGTGTCGTCGCCGCCGATGGTGTGCAGCACGTCGACCCCGTCGGCGGTCAACCGGTCGGCGGCCGCCTTGAGCGGATCCACACCCTCGGCGACCAGGCCCCGCTTGACCAGGTCGGCGGCGTTGGTGAGCTTCACCCGGGAGTTGCCGATCGGGGAGCCGCCGAACCGGTGCAGGATCGCGGCGTTGGTGCGGACCTCGGGGGTGACGGTGAGGTAGTCGCCCGACAGCAGGCCCTGGTAGCCGTACCTGTAGGCGATGATCTCGACCTCGGGGGCGAGCGCGGTGTAGCGCTCGATCAGCCCGCCGACGGCGGAGGAGAGGCACGGGGCGAAGCCTCCGGCGGTGAGCAGTGCGACCTTGGAAACCATGCCCGTAACCTATCGGGCGTGGCGCGCTACTTCGACGTTCACCCCGAGAACCCGCAACCCCGCACGATCAGCAAGGTCGTCGACCTGCTCCGCGACGATGCCCTGATCGCCTACCCGACCGACTCCTGCTTCGCCCTGGGCACCCGGTTGGGCAACGCGGACGGGATCGAGCGCATCCGCGGGGTCCGTGACCTCGACAAGCACCACCACTTCACCCTGGTGTGCGGCGACTTCGCCCAGCTCGGGCAGTTCGTGCACCTCGACACGGCGATCTTCCGCGCCGTCCGGGCGGCGACCCCCGGGCCGTACACCTTCATCCTGCCGGCCACCCGTGAGGTGCCGCGCCGGATGCTGCACCCGAAGAAGCGCACCGTCGGGGTCCGGATCCCGGACCACAGGACGACGCATGCCCTGGTGGACGCGATGGGTGAGCCGCTGCTCTCCAGCACCCTGCTGCTGCCGGGTGACGAGGAGGCACTGACCCAGGGCTGGGAGATCAAGGAGCGGCTGGACCACGTGCTGGACGCGGTGCTGGATTCCGGCGACTGCGGCGAGGTGCCGACCACGGTGGTCGACTTCTCCTCCGGCACCGCCGAGGTGGTCCGCGTCGGGGCGGGGGATCCGTCCCGCTTCGCTTGATCAGGTCAGGTCGAGCGAGGACTCGTTGTGGGCGGCCTTCGCGTCGGTCTCACGGCGTCGCCCTGGGAGATCGCCCTGCTCACACGGTAAACGTCAGCGGACGGTCTTGGTCGACCCGCTCTTGGTGATCGTCACCTGGTCGAGCACCTGGCCGACCTTCTTCGTGGTCGTGGAGCCCTTGGCCTTGTAGCCGACGACGGCCTGGTAGACGAGGGTGCTCGTGCTGACCGTGACCCGCTGGTACGTCGAGGTGTGGGACGCGCTGACCACGCGCGTGGCCCCGCCGCGGGTCCAGTCCTTCGTCGAGGCCTCGTAGAACTTGGGGCCGGAGTCCGACACCGCGTACACCGTGGAGTTCTTGCTGCCGTCGTAACCGCGGTCGTAGGAGTGGTCGTGACCGGACAGCACCAGGTCGACCTTGTACTTGTCGTACAGGGGCTGGAAGGCCGCGCGGATGGCGGTGTTGTTGCGGTCCGCGCGCGAGGCGAACGGGCCGGCGTGCTGGAGCACCACCGTCCAGCGTTGCCGGTTGGTCTTGAGGGCCGTGTCCAGGAACGCCGACTGCCGTGCCAGGTCGCCACCGAAGGTGTCCAGCACGATGAAGCGGACTCCCTGGTAGTCGGTGTAGTACC
This sequence comes from uncultured Actinomycetota bacterium, assembly GCA_963759915.1. GTDB lineage: Bacteria > Actinomycetota > Actinomycetes > Propionibacteriales > Propionibacteriaceae > Microlunatus. The sequence continues at coordinate 36,033 of CAVXBJ010000014.1, forward strand.
AGGTCTGGCCCTGGCTCGGGTAGCCGTTGCGCGGCCAGGAGTAGTAGGAGCGGAACGCCTGCCCGCTCCCGGAGCTGCACTTCTTCAGCAGGACGCACTGCTCGTGGTTGCCGACCGAGATCAGCCAGTTGCGGTTCGTGCGGGTCGGGTAGGTGGCGGTCATGAACTGCCGCCACTCGGTGATGCTGCTCGGGGAGTTGACCACGTCACCGGCGTGCAGCAGCAGGGGCGCCGTCGGGTTCCGGGCGACGGCGGTGTCGATCAGGTCCTCGGGGACGCCGGTGTTCGCCACCTGGGTGTCACCGAAGGCCAGGAACGTCCAGGGGCGGTCCAGCCCGGCGCGCGCGGTGCTGAAGCTCGTCCACGCCGTCGACCCACCGGAGGTGACGATCCGGTACGCGTACCGGGTGCCGGGGGCGAGCTTGGTCGCCGTGGCCGTGAACGCGTACGCGTTGATGCCCGAGTACTTCTTCTGCACCCGCATCTTGTAGCGCGCCCCGGCGGTCGTCACCTTCCCGTTCGGGGCCTTGACCTGGACCACCTGACCGGATCGGTTCTTGGTCATCCGCCAGGTGAAGGTCTGCGAGTGAGCGGGGTCGGCGGTCGGTGACAACGTCACCGACGTGGGCCTGGTGGTGGCCTCGGCGGGTGCGGAACCGTTGATCAGCAGGCCGGCGGCGAGCAGCAGGGCGCCGAGCCACGCACCCAGGCGACGGGGGAAGGAGTGCAGCACCGCACCAGCGTGAACCGGAAACCGGCGGTTGTCACGTCAATCCTGCCGTTTCGACCCGGTGAGTGAGGGTGGTCGATCGCCGTACGCGGTCGCCAGCCGGACCGGGGCGGTGAGCCGCCAGGCCTCGTAGACCAGCTCGGCGAGCTCGGTCGGCTCGATCCGCTCGAGGTGCACGACGACCCAGCCGAACTGCCCGGCGACGAACTGGGTCTCGAACACGTCGGGCCGCTCGGTGACCAGCGCGATCTGCTCCTGGCGCTCCTGCTTGAGCCCGGCGGTGGCGGTCGAGGGCCAGTGGTAGCCGAAGCCCTTGCCGCGCACCTTCAGGGCCGTGTACGTGGAACCCTCGACCGGTGTCACCTCCGGCAGCTGGTCGACGAGGTCCCAGAAGTCGTCGTTCGAACAGGGCATGGCCGAAGTCAAGCAGGGGGCTCCGACAAGGCCTCCATGGCGCGGTCGAGGGCGACCAGGCCCTGCACCAGGGCGCACAGATCGGCGTCGGCCAGCCGCTCCAGCACCTGCGGCGGCATGGTGTTGCCGCTGCTGATCAGGGCCCGCAGCGTCGCGCTGCCGAGCGGGGTGACGCTGAGTCGGCGGATCCGACGGTCCGTGGGGTCGTCCCGACGCTGCACCATCTCCTGCTCGGCCAGCCGGTCGACCAGTCCCGACATGGTGGCGACCGACACGTGCAGGGCCTCGGCGAGGTCGTGGCCGGTGGCCCGGTCGTGCTCGGCGGCGATCAGGGTCAGCACCTTGAGCTGCTGCATGGTCAGCGGGGTGGACAGCAGGGGCTCGGCCCAGGTGGAGAGCGCCCGCCGGTCGAAGGAGGCGTGGAGCTCCTCGAGCCGGCGCAGCAGGGCCGGTCGATCCACGTCCTGGCTGATCGTCATCTGTTCCTCGCGCCGTTGACTCAGGGTTAACCCTTGGACGCCCTGACTATACGGCTGATGCTAACGATTCGCTGTATCCGACGTATCGTGATGCTGTGACGTCTCTGACCCGGCTCAGTTTGGCCAACCGACTGATCGTCGCCCTGGTCTCGATCGCGATCGTCGTGTTCGGTGTCCTGGCGGCGCGATCGCTCAAGCAGGAGCTGCTGCCCTCCACCCAGGTGCCGACCGCGGTGGTGACCGCGATCTACCCCGGCGCCACCCCGCAGATCGTGGCCGACAACGTCTCCACCCCCATCGAGCGGGCGGTCAGCGGCGTCTCGGGCGTCACCGACGTCACGTCCACGTCCTCCAACGGCCAGGCGACGATCAGCGTCAACTGGGAGTACGGCCTGGACAGCGACAAGGTCGTCAGCAACATCCGCAACGCCGTCGACTCCACCTCCCAGTCGCTGCCCGCCGGCGTCGAGACCGATGTCATCACCGGCAGCACCGACGACATCCCGGTGCTGCTGCTGGCCGCCTCCACCGACCTGCCGCTGGCGGCGTCCGGTGAGCTCGTGCAGAACGTGGCCGTACCGGCGCTGACCGCGATCGAGGGCGTACGCCAGGTGCAGGTCACCGGCGAGGACACGACCCAGCTGACCATCACGCTGCGCCCCGACGACCTGACCGAGCGCGACCTCACCGCCGCCGCCGTCACCCAGACGATCCAGTCGCAGCTGACGGTGGTCCCGGCCGGCACCGCGTACGACAAGACCCTCGAGCTGGCCGTGCAGGTGGGCGACTCCACCAACTCGGTCAAGCAGGTCAACGCCCTCTCCATCCCGACCGGCGACGGTCCGGTCGCGCTGTCCAAGATCGCCGACGTCAAGGTCGAGTCGATCTCCTCCTCCTCGCTGGCCCGGGCCAACGGGCGTCCGGCGCTGAGCGTGTCGGTGCTCAAGGAGGCCGACGGCGACTCGGTGGCCATCTCGCACGCGGTGGCCGACGCGCTCCCGGGCCTGCAGAAGACGATGGGCAACAACGCCGCCTTCAGCATCGTCTTCGACCAGGCTCCGCTGATCGAGCAGTCGATCCACGACCTGACGGTCGAGGGAGCGCTGGGACTCGGGTTCGCGGTCCTGGTGATCCTGCTGTTCCTGCTGTCCGTGCGCTCGACCTTGATCACGGCGATCTCCATCCCGCTGTCCCTGCTGGTCGCCATGATCGGTCTGCAGGTCGGCGGGTTCTCCCTGAACATCTTCACGTTGGCCGCGCTCACCGTGGCGGTCGGCCGCGTCGTCGACGACTCGATCGTGGTGCTGGAGAACATCAAGCGCCGCGACACCGGGCACGCGGCGCTGACCCCGGCCGACATCGTCGCCTCGGTCAAGGAGGTCGCGGGAGCCGTCACGGCGTCCACCGCCACCACGGTGGCGGTGTTCCTGCCGGTGGCCGTGGTCTCCGGCGTCACGGGGGAGCTGTTCCGTCCCTTCGCGGTCACCGTGGCCATCGCGCTCGTGGCCTCGCTGATCGTCTCGATGACGGTGGTCCCGGTGCTCGCCTTCTGGTTCCTGCGCGGCGGCAAGCGCAAGAAGGCGATCGCGGCGGCTACGGCGGCCGCGGGCACCGGGGTGGTGGCGGCGGGGACCGCGCCGGCGGCGGCCGCGGGCATCCTCGCCCCCGAGACGACCGACTTCGAGACCACGACCGGCCACACCGACGACGAGACGAAGGTCACCCGGCTGCAGAAGGGCTACCTGCCGGTGCTGAACTTCGGCCTGGCGCATCCGGTGATCACCCTCGCGATGGCCCTGGTGATCTTCGTGGGCACCGTCGGTGCCTCGACGCTGCTGAAGACCGACTTCCTCGGCTCGGTCAGCGACGACAGCTCCCTGACGATCAAGCAGGAGCTGCCGGCCGGCACCCGGCTGGACACCATGAGCGCCGCCGCCGAGAAGGTGGAGGCGGTGCTGGCCGCCGATCCCGAGGTCAAGGACTACCTGACCACCATCGGCGGCAGCATCTACGCGGTGGCCGGCACGGGCGCCAACACGGCCGAGATCACGGTCAACCTGAACGAGGGTGCGACCGCCGACGTCATGAAGCCGAAGCTGGAGTCGCAGTTCGCCGAGCTCGGCGACACCGCCGGGGACATCACCATCACCCAGGCCGCCAACGGCTCGACCAGCACGGACATCTCGGTGACGGTCAAGGGCGAGAACAGCGAGTCGCTGCGCAAGGGCGCCGAGCAGGTGCAGGCCGCTCTCGAGGGCGTACCGGGTCTCACCAACGTGACCAGCAACCTGGCCGAGCAGCGCAAGGTGCTGGAGGTCCAGGTCGATCACAAGAAGGCCGCCGACCTCGGCTTCACCCAGGCCGAGATCGGCCAGGCGGTGGCGAACGCGCTGCGCGGTACGAAGGTCGGCGACGTGACCCTGTCCGGCGAGCAGCGCGAGGTCTGGGTCCGTACGCAGGACGCGACCGACCCGAGCCCGGCCGACATCGGCAACCTGCTGCTGCCGGTCAGCCAGATCCAGCAGGCCAAGGCCCAGGAAGCGGCGTCCGACAAGCTCGAGAAGCGCGGCGACAAGCTGTCCGATCGCCAGGACGCCCTGAGCGACCGCCAGGAGGCGGTCGGGGACGAGGCTCAGGCCAAGCAGGACAAGGCCACCGCGGACTCGCTGGACAAGCTGAAGGAGTCTCGGGCAGACGCCGTCAAGTCAGAGGCGAAGACGCAACGGGACGACCTGAGAGAAGGCGAAAGGGCTCGCGCCGGCGAAGCGCGACGCTCGTGACAAGGACTTGAACAGCCGCGCCACTGCCCGCGCCGGTGGAAGAATGCCGCCCGGGTCCGACCCCGGCGCCAGACTCGGCGACTGGAGTGGCAGCGCAGCTGATCAGGCGATCCAGGCAAGTCGGTCGGGGAGTGCGGGAGTTGGCCAAGCCGAGGCCGGGATCAAGCCAGCTCGAGTCCGGCATCGAGCAGTCCGACAAGGGCATCGACCAGCTCGACGAGCAGATCCAGCAGGTCCAGGACCAGCAGGCCGACACCGTCGAGTCCCGGCAGACCCAGCAGGAGCTGACCGACGAGCAGAAGTCGATCGCCGACGGCCAGAAGGAGCTCGCCGAGGATCAGCAGGACCTGGCCGATCTGCGCGCCGGGGCCATCCGGGTCAAGCGCGTGGCCGACGTCAAGCTGGTGCTCGCGCCGACCACGGTGACCCAGATCGAGGGTGACCCGTCGGTCACCATCACCGCCACCCCGGACACCACCGACCTCGGTGCGCTGAGTGCCACGGTGACGACGACCATCGCCGGCATCACCGACCTGCCGGCCGGGGTGAGTGCCGAGCTCGGTGGTGCGGCGACCGATCAGCAGGAGGCCTTCGCCCAGCTCGGCCTGGCCATGCTGGTGGCCATCGCGCTGGTGTTCTTGATCATGGTCGGCACGTTCCGGAGCCTGGTCCAGCCGCTGATCCTGATGGTGGCGATCCCGTTCGCGGCCACCGGTGCGATCGCCGGTCTGCTGATCACCGACACCCCGCTGGGGGTGCCGGCCATGGTCGGTCTGCTGATGCTGATCGGCATCGTGGTGACGAACGCGATCGTGTTGATCGACCTGATCAACCAGTACCGGGCCAAGGGGGAGCCCCTGAAGACCGCCATCGTCGACGGTGCCCGGCTGCGACTGCGGCCGATCATCATGACCGCGACGGCGACGATCTGTGCGCTGATCCCGATGGGTCTGGGACTGACCGGCGGTGGGGCGTTCATCTCGCAGCCGCTGGCCATCGTGGTCATCGGCGGCCTGGTGTCGTCGACGATCCTGACCCTGCTGCTGGTGCCGGTGCTCTACTCCCTGGTCGAGCGACGCAGCGAGAAGAAGCGGCTCCGCGCCCTGGCGGCGGTCGACCCGGACGCCACCCGGCCTCAGCCCGCCGTCTGAACCGAGCAGCGGGTCGGCGGAAACCGGTGGCGTGAGCACCGGGCCGACGCTCTACTGGACCGATGATCCCGAGCACCTGGCTCCCGCACTTCCGGGACCGCGACGGCGAGCTGGCCGGCTACCTGGACGGTACCGACCCGGCTGTCATCCCGCGCACCCTCTTCGGCTACCCGCTGGCACCGGCCGGGCCGGCCGCGGACGCCGTCCGGGTGCTCGACGAGCGAGGACTGGCCTGCCTGGGTGATCGTTGGGTGCTGACGCGAGGCGACGGCGAGCGCGTGGACGTGGTGATCATGTCCGCGTACGCGGACCGGGTCGAGGTGGTCGAGACCGAGTACGGGTCCTACGGTCCGGACAGTCCGCGGCACACCCTGACGGCACCGACCGGAGACCGGCTCACCCGGTCCGGATGAGTCGTCAGCTGCGTCGGTCGACCTTCTTGCGTCGGCCGAACTGATGGGTCGAGAATGACGGTCAGGCGCCCCGACCACTCCGATCGCGGCTGCTCGTCGAGAAGGTGGCAACTGTGCCGGACACCGAGCCTGGACTCCTGGAACAGCTGCTGGACGAGGCGGCTCAGGTCGAGCACTGTCTGCTCAACACGTACCTGTTCGCCGCCTGTTCGCTGAAGTCGTTGCCCGAGGAGTTCGCGACGCTGTCCGACGGCCGCGAGAACCGGCGACGCGCCATTCACTTCGAGCGCACCCGGGCGTGGAAGCAGGCCGTCCTCGGGGTGGCTCATGAGGAGATGGTCCACCTCCACTACGTCCAGTGCCTGCTCCGCGCCATCGGCGGTCGGCCGCACTTCGGCCTGCCGCCGCGCAGTGCGACCGACGGGAGCTGGCAGTTCACGGCCTGGAAGGCCCGGATCGGCGGTGTCCCGGCGCCGGAGGACGGCACCACTGTCCCGGTGGCGGGCTTCGACCGGGCGGCCATCCGCCGCTTCGTCCTGTACGAGGCCACCGACTCGCTCCAGGACTCCGATCCGTTCAGCGCGGAGAACCTGGACCTGTTCGCCGGCCTGCTCGCGTTCGAGATGGATCTCGGCTACGAGAGCGTGCTCCTGGACGTGGCGGACGACGACGAACGCCACCGGCTCAAGGGACTGCTGGCCGACCTGTACGCCAACCTGACCCCGGCGGACGCGTCCCTGTTCACGGGGGTCCTGGCGGTCGGAGCCGCGCCGGAGATCGACGTGTCCGAGGTCCGTTTCCAGTCGATCGCGGACCTGTACAAGAAGGCGATCCTGCCGCTCTACCAGGAGGCTTTCGACGACGGGACGGTGCTGCGCAACAACCTCGATCTGCAGGCGGAGCTGAACGATCCGAACTACGCGGCCGAGGGCTTCCTGCCGATCCTGCCGATCCACCGGGACCGGAACTTCGACCACGACGCCGAGCAGAACTCCCAGCGACCGATCACCGACGTGCGGCGGCTGACCGACGTCATCGACGAGATCGTCGAGGAGGGCGAGGGGATGCAGGGCTTCGTGAAGGAGGCTCGCAGCCTGCTCGCCACGGTGGACGAGAGAGGCGGCGCGCGGGGCTATCTGCTCGCTCTGAACGCCGACGCCTCCTCCTCGGACCCGACGCCGGACTGGCTGGCCCGCGCTCAGCGGCTGCGGCTGTCGCACCTCTACCGCTTCGCCACCACGATGGCCGAGCTCGACCGTGAGGAGTCGCTGTCCCGCGCGGCGGGGGACACCTTCCAGCCGGCTCGCTCGCCGATCCCCGCCGGTGTCTCGGTCGAGCTCGACGTCCTGACCGCCGAGCTGCCCCAGCAGTTCAACGCCGCCTACCTCACCCTGGTCATGTGGCTGGGTCGGATGTACGAGACGGCCACCTGGGAGAGCGATCGGCGTCGGCGGATGGGCATCGAGATGCTCGCCTCCTGGCCGTTGATGTCCCTGGCCGTCCGACCGTTGCTGGAGCTCGCGTCGTTCCTGCCGATCGAGGCGGGCCGGCTGTTCCGGATCGAAACCGCCGCCCTGCCGGACATCCCCTTGAACGCCCGACAGCTGCACGCTCTGTACGCCGCTCCCGAGCGCTCCCAGGCCATCAACGACCGGCTGGACTACTACGCCCTGCGGACGCTGTCCGACGTCGCCCGTTGGGCGCGCGAGACGCTGGCCGGTCTGCCCGAGGAGCTGGCGGTCGAACCACACGTGCAACGAGCCATCACCTCCCGGCTGGCGGCGCTGGGCACCCTCGACGAGTTCGAGGCACAGTTCCCCTACCGCGAGGCGGGTGGCTACTCCGACCGAGCGCCAGACGTCCAGTTCGAGATGCAGCACCCGGACGGCGACGCGTACGAGGAAGACGCCCTGCAGCAGACCCTCTTCGACCAGGCGGTCGTCCTGCGCCTCCGGTTCGGCGGTCGACAGGTCGTCCAGATGGCCACCGACCCCGACCCGCCGACCGACGAGGCCGGCTGCACCGGGACCCACATGCTGCACGCCGCGGACGACCCCGGCGTCTTCGACCGCTCGCTGTTCTGGCAACCGCAGTCGAGCCCCGGCGCGATCGTCCGCGAGCCCCGCACCCAGCTGCCACCGCTGGGGGTCGACGTGCTCGCCGCGGACCTCTGCGTCACCGGGGCCGGGCCCGCGTCGTCGGGGTACGTGCCGCTGTCCCAGCTCAGCTCCAGCGGCGCGATCCAGACCAGTGGCGTCCAGCAGGTCGCCCGGGTCGACGGCCTGCTCGACCTCGCCCCGCTGAACGCCGGGGACCTGACGGTGAGCCTGCTCGCCAAGGACGGTCGGACCCCGTTCCTGAACGGCTACAACCACCTCGTCTGGCAGGACGGCGAACCGATCGACCCGTTCGTGTTCGCCCTGTGCGAGGACGGTCGACCGGTGTGGCAGCGGGAGATCTTCAACGAGGGCAAGACCCTGCTGGAGATGGCACCGCTGCAGCGGCTGCTGTCCAACCGGGGGCCGTGCGGCTTCGACCCCGACCTCAGCCACATCCCGGACTGGGTGCTGGCCAGCTGGACGCCGGAGCAGCGGGCGCTGCTCGCCGATGCCGGCTACCCGATCAGCTACCTGCAGCAGCGCGCCGACGTTCTTGCCGGTGAGCTGGCGACCAGTCTCGACGCCGGCCCGTGGACCCGGACCACCGTGGACACGGCCATCTCCTTCGCCGAGCGACTCCGCAACGTCGCCAGTCCGCGGGGGACCACCGTGGCCTGGCTCACCATCCTGCTCAACTACGGCCACACTCTGAGCGGCGCCGTCACCACGCCCGCCGGCGACGTGCTGCCCCCCGGTTGCGACCTCGCGGGACTGGGGCTCGTGCTCGCGCCGACGGGACGGCAGACGCCGAACGGTCGCTGGTTCCTCACGTACACGCAGGGACTGATGGACACCGATGCGCTGTCGTCCCTGCTCTACGGGGAGCTGTACGTACCGCTGCTGGCCAACCCGGGCCCCGACCCGGTCGTGCTGAGCCACGACTGGCGTTTCGACCCGGGGCTGGAGGCCACGCTCACCCGGGTCGGCGCCCGGTTCGACGATCCGTTGGGCGGGTCGTACCGCGTCGACGGCAGCACCCGGAGCCGCACGCTCACCGACGGCAGCACGGTGACCGAAGAGCTCACGGCATCCGACGGCAGCGGGTACACGTACACCTCTGGCGGGGTCGCGGCCGTGACCGACTGGTCCGGTCGGTGGAGTGTGGCCCGCACCGACGAGGACGTGGTGCTGACCTGGCAGACCACCTTCGTCACCGCCGACGGCCCGGCCGCGGTGGCCCTCGCTTCCGACTTCGCGCAGACCGTGGCCGCGGCCACCGCCGCGCTCACGGCGCGCTTCGCGCCGCGCTGAGAACCCACGCTCGTCGACCACCGGGAGGCACTCGTGCTGCTTTCGGACTACCTGCTGCTCGGTGTGGACAGCGCCGTCGTCGGCTTCGCCGCCGCTCCGCTGCTGAGAGGTCGGCGGGGCTGGATCCTGCTCGCCGTCGCCTGCGGTGTCGCCGACGCCCTCGCGTCCGCCCTCGGCACCCTGGTCGGCCGTCCCTGGGGCGCGGCCGGGGAGGCCCTCCCCGCGGTGCTGCTCGCGCTCTACGGTCTGGCCGTGCTCGCCGGTGCCGCCCGTCTGCGGTTCGCCGGCCTGGGGGTCGGCACCTGTCTCGTGCTCCCGGTGCTGCTGTCCATCGACAACCTGCTCTACCCGACCCCCGACCTGGGCGCCGGCGCGGCCATCGGGCTGGCGGCCAGCAGCGCGGCGCTGATGCTGCTCGGGCTCTGGGCGGGGTCACTGGCGGTCCGCCGATGGGTGCCGGTCGCCCACCGCGGCGCACGCGACCTGTGGGCCGGGGCGGGGTTCGTCCTCGCAGCCCTGGTCGTGGTGGTCGCATGAGCAGCGACTGGTGGATGTTCCACCGGGATCCGGCGCACACGGGGGAGAGCATCACCAGCCGGATCTCAGCGGCCACCGTCGGCCGGCTGGCGCTGGTTCATGCGCTGCCGGTGCCGGGCTCCATCCTGTCCACCCCGGCGGTCGTCGACGGGCACGCCTACGTCGGTCTGGCGAACACCCTCGACGTCGCGCACCAGAACGGCGGAGCGTTCCTCAAGGTGGCGCTCGACTCCGGTGACGTGGTGGCGCGCTACACCTGGGCGATCCCCGCCGAGGAACGCGACAGTCACGGCTTCTGCGGCATGGCCACCACCCCGTGCGTGGCCGATGGCCTGGTGGTCTTCAGCGCGTTCAACGGCAAGCTGTACGCCCTCCGCGCCGACGACCTGTCGGAGGTGTGGGTCACCGATCTCCGCTACGCCGATCCCGCACACCACCAACCCGTCACGAACGACGTGGGCACCCAACCGAAGGCGGCCGGATGGTCGTCACCGGTCCTGGTCGACGGCCGCGTGTACGTCGGGATGGGGGAGGGAGAGAACCCGCAGCTGTACGGATTCGTCTACTGCCTCGACGCGGCCACCGGGGACGTCGAGTGGATCTTCTGCACCTGCCAGTTCGTTGCCGGGGTGGACAACGTGCCCAACCAGGTGCCCGCCGACACGGTGTCGGGGACACCACCGGGCTTCACCACCTTCGTCGGCCCACCCGTGGCCACCGGGGCGTCGGTGTGGTCCTCCATCGCCTACGACACCGAGCTGGACCAGCTGTACTGCGCCACCGGGAACCCCCAACCCGACGGACCGCTGCCCACCGCCGGGTACACGAACAGCGTGATCGTGCTCGACGCGCACACCGGCAGCCTGCGGGCAGTCGTTCAGATCCCCGCGTCGACGAGCTATCGACCCTCCGACATCGACGTCGACATCGGAGGCTCGCCGACGGTCTTCGAGGCCGACGGCCGGCGCCTGGTGGGGATCGGCTGCAAGAACGGGTGCTACCTGACGTTCGACGCGCGTACGTACGAGATCGTCGCCACCCGTCAGCTGCTGCCCTTGCATCGTGACGGCAGCCAGATCGCCACGGTCGACCCGCACGGACCCGACGACCCGACCCAGCCGTACCCGCCGATCGACAACGCCGCGTCCAACACGACACCGGGGGAGAACTACTCCGGCACCTACAGCACGGCCGCCGTCTGCCGTGACCGCGGGGCGCTGTTCATCGGGCTCGGCGGCAACAACTACCACTTCCTCAGTCCCGGGATCGACACGGCCACCACCCCGTTCCTGCGCGCTCTCGACTGGTCGACTCTGGAGGACGCGTGGCCCCTCGACCGGGGTGATCCGCCGCGCTACCGGGCGGCAGCCGAGGCCGGCCACCCTCTGTACGCCATGGCCGGCGAGAGCGGGCTCAGCGTGCCCGCCGTCGTCAACGACGTGGTGTTCATGGCCACCTCGCGGGTCGCCCTCTACGCCTTCGACGCCGCCGACGGGCGGGTGCTGTGGTCCGACACCGAGCACTTCGGCCCGCAGACCGGCGGTATGAGTGGCGGGTACGGCTACTGCATGGGTCCGGCCACCGCCGGAGACTGGGTCGTTGCCGGTGCCCTGGTCGCCACCGGCAGCGGCGGGGTGCTCAACGTCTACCGACTACCCGAGGACCGGGCATGACCTCCTTCCGCACCGACATCGTGCCGATCCTGCAGCCGTACCGGGACAACATGACCTGGCGGATCGACCTGCTGGACTACGGGTCCGTCAAGGCCAACGCGCCCCTGCTCTACCAACGGATGTCCGGCGCCGACGAGTCCACTCCGATGCCGCCGCCGCCCATGCCCCCGATCGGCGCCTCCGAGCTCTCCGTCTTCAAGCGCTGGCTCGACGAGGGGTGTCCGCTGTGATCGGCACGCCGACCGGGAGGGGCTAGCTCATGCTGTTCCTGCCGCGACAACCGCTCGACGACATCGACGACCTGCGCACCGCTCTGCAGAACGCGCTGGCGCTGGAGTTCAGCACGATCCCGCCCTATCTGACGGCGCTCTACTCGATCCGACCCATCCGCCCCGGGGTCAACGCCGCCGCGGCCGCGATCATCCGCAGCGTCGTGATGGAGGAGATGCTGCACCTGTCCCTGGTGGGCAACATCCTCAACGCCGTGGGCGGCCGACCCGCCCTGGCCGCGACCGTGCCGCAGTATCCCGGACCCCTGCCGATGGGCATCGGGGACCAGCCCGGTCACCCGTTCATCGTGCCGCTGAAACGGCTGAGCCGAGACCTGGTGCGGGAGGTGTTCATGGTGATCGAGGAACCCGAGCACCCGCTCGAGTTCCCGGAGGTGCGCGCGACCTTCCTACCGGAGGAGTTCCACACCATCGGGGAGTTCTACGCGGCCGTGGCGTCGCTGCTGACCGAGCTGGGACCGGACGTCTTCACCGGGCACGCCGACCGGCAGGTCACCGGTTGGATCGGCCCGCACGAGATCACCCGGGTGACCGGTCCGGACTCGGCCCAGGACGCGATCACGCTGATCGTGGACCAGGGTGAGGGGACCGCGACCAGCCCAGCTTCGGGTCCCGAGAGCCTGGCCCACTACTACCGCTTCGAGCAGATCCAGAAAGGGGAGACGCTCACTCCCGATCCGGCCGCCGGAGACGGCTACGCGTGGGGTGACCCGGTGATCCCCCTGGACGAGGACGGCGTCTGGCCGATGGTCGACAACCCGCCGCTGGTACCGCTCCCAGCCGGCTCGGACGCCGCCCGCCTGTCCGACCAGTTCGACGGGATCTACACCGTCCTGGTCGACGAGCTGCAGGCCACGTTCGACGGACAGCCGCAGCGTCTCGGCTCGGCCGTCGCCCAGATGCACGCGCTCCGGCTGCAGGCTCAGCGGATGCTGCCCGTGCAGCTGCCCGGCCGGGAGACCGAGACCATCGGGCCGCGCTTCCACTACGGCCACCCCACCGCGCCGGTCTCGGGCGACTGAGGTGATCAGCCTCCTGCGCCGGCACGTGTACGGCAGTGCGACCGTCGCGCTGGTGGTCGTCTTCATGATCGCGTTCGTGGTGGTCGAGCAGCTCCAGCTCCCCCTGCTCACCGATCCGCATCCCGGCTCGACCGCCCAGGGTTGGGCGCCGGGCGCCATCGGCGTCACCCTCCTGATCGCCGACGTGATCCTGCCGGTGCCCTCCAGCGGGGTGATGATCGTGCAGGGGGCCGTCTACGGGATCGTGGTGGGAGCGTTGCTGTCCGTGGTCGGTGGGACCGGGGCAACGGTGGTCGGGTTCCTGCTCGGACGTCGGGGGCATGCCGTCCTCGAGCGCTGGGCGGGAGCCGAGCAGCAGGCCCGCGCGGTCGCCCTGCTCGACCGGTACGGCGTCTGGGCGATCATCGCCACCCGCCCCGTCCCGATGCTGGCCGAGTCGGTCTCGATCATGGCCGGCACCGGGCGGCTGCGATGGTGGCAGGTGGCCTGGGCCGGGGCCGTGGGCAACATCGTCCCCGCCATCGGGTACGCCGCCGTCGGCGCGTACGCGGCCACCTTCGTGAACGCACTCACCGTGTTCGCGCTGGTGATCTCGGTGGCCGGCATCGTGTGGCTCGTCCAGTACCGGGTCCGGAACAGAGTCTCTGCGCAGCGCGAGGAGGTACCGGAGCGGCGGTGATCACACACCTACCAGCACGTCGGTCGGGTGCCCGAGAGGGCGGCTACCGTGGCAGGAATGAGTGAGACCGAGGTCGTCCAGCGCACCGAACGGCCCCACACCCGTGACTCCCTGGCCGCCGACCTGCGCCGGCTCGGACTGGCGGCGGGCGACGTGGTGCTCCTGCACAGCAGCCTGTCGGCCATCGGCTGGGTGGCCGGTGGGCCGGTTGCGGTGCTGCTGGCCTTTCAGGACGTTCTCACCGGCGACGGCACGCTGATCGTCCCCACCCACACCGCTGACCGGACGGACCCGGCGGGCTGGCGACGTCCGCCCGTGCCGGCCGACTGGTTCCCGATCATCCGGCACGACACCCCTGCGTTCGATCCCGCGCTGACGCCGACGCGGTCCATGGGAGTCATCGCCGAGACCTTCCGCAGCTGGCCCGGGGTCGTGCGGAGCGCCCATCCGCACGTCTCGTTCGCAGCCTGGGGCCGGTACGCCGACGTGGTGACTCATGATCATCAGCTGGCCTGGTCGTTGGGCGAGGGGTCGCCGCTGGCCAGAGCCTACGACCTGGGCGCCTGGACGCTGTTGCTGGGCACCCGCAGCTGCACGAGCCTGCACCTCGCCGAGGCACGCAGCGGCCGCGCCGATCGCCGTCTGCAAGGGGCGACGGTCCTGGGGGAGAGTGGTGGATCGATCTGGGTGAGCTTCGACGACTGGGACTACGACACCGCGGATTTCGACGAGGTGCTGGAGTCGTTTTGCCGTCGGCAGGGCGTCACCCCGAGACGGGTCGGCGATGCCGACACCCTGCTGCTCGATCAGCGCGCGCTGGTCGATCACGCGGCGGAGGTCTTTCGCCGCTAGCTCTCCGGCCGGGGACCGAGGGGCTGGGTGCCCTGGTTGGTGCAGAGGAACCAGTGGCCGTGGGGTGAGCGCCAGAGGAACACGCCGGGGTGCGGGGACCTGACGGTCCACCGGCCGTGGGTCTTCGCGTTGTGCTCGCCGCGGGCAAGCGGTGCCAGGTTGGAAGGCCCGGTCTGGCCGGTGGCGCCGTCCCACCGGTACGGGTTCGTGTGGTCGAGATCCATCCTGGCGCTGGTGGCGCCGGAATAGGGAAAGACCGAAGCGACCTGGCGCAGCCGGACGGCGTCGCGGATCCGCTGCGGGATCTCGTACGCGTCCACGGCCGGCACCCGATCCATGTCCAGCACCGGCCGCAGGCTGATGTGGCAGGAGTGGGTGATCAGGAACTCGCGCAGCTGTGCGGCGAGCATGGGTCCGAGGTCGGCATGGTCGGTGCGGACGACGCCCTCGCCGGTGCGTAGCGTCTGGTCGGTCAGGAACACGTTGAGCACCACCCGCGGGCGGGCAGCGCGCAGTCCCTGCTTCCTGAGCTGGTCGGTGAGTCCGGGTGGGTCGAGGCAAAGGCCGGATCCGTCGGGAGGGCCGGGGTCATCGGGCGCGTGCTGCCAGCCGGGCGCGGGTGGCTCGGGCGCGGGGCGGGGTCGGAGGCGTTGCTGCCAGTAGTCGGGGATGTTCGGATGATCGACCGGGGCCGGGTCGGGTGGCTCGTCGTAGTCGTCGGCGGTCCAACCCGGGGGTTCAGCCAGCGGATCGGGCGGAGGCATCGGCGCTGCTGATCTCGGCTCGGACGGAGGTTCCACTGTGAACTCGTCGGCTCGAGAGGGCTGGTCGTCGTCCATCGCCTCTTTCGCAGGTTCTTTCAGATCGGGCAGCGGGTACGCCCCGCCGTTCTCGGCCGCCGATTCGCTGCTCTCGCGTTCGGTGACCCCCTCGGTAACCGTCGGTGCGTCATGGGCGGCGTGGCGGAGCAGCAGCTCCAAGATCATCGCCGGTTGGGCGAGGAGCCCGAACGCCGTCGCCCGCCGTTCGTCGGCGGCCGCCGTGCTGCCTTCCAGCGCGAGGATGTCGGCGAGTCGGTCGACCAGGGCATACACCATCACGAGGTCTCCCTGGTCGGCGCGGGCGATCAGGGTGTTGATCCCGTCCTCCGAGCGGCACAGCCGCACGAAGCGGGCCGACTTCGCGTGTTGCCGCATCTTCTCCGCCAGCGCCGGGTCGGCGTGCATGATGGCCGCGCCGAGCAACGTCAGGATGCGGCCCCAGGGAAGCCCAGGCGCGACCGCTGCCATCTGGTCATCCACCGCGCCGGCGGCTTCCTTCGACAGCTCTCGGCAGGCGGCGGCGATCTTGCGGGCCTGCCAGACCGGGATCGTGAGAGCCATGACGGCTGCCCACAGTCTGGGGAACCGGTGCTCCAGATCGGCCACGTCGGTGAGGAACGCGCGCGCGGTTCCGTCGGCCTGCCTGCGGAGCTTCGCATACTCGTAGACCGCGTACTCATCGACGAGCGGCGTGCCGTCCGAACCGGCCCGCCGACCCGAGCCACCGGCGACACCCTTGGCCAGCGGGTCTCTGGGATCGACGCTGTGGAGGTCCATCCAGGCCTTCAGGTCGAGGACGGTGCCGACCTCCTCGGCCCGGATCCGCGCCTCCCGCGCCACGATCCGATCGGCGAGGACACGACCCGGCGTCCGGCCCACGCCGGATATCCCGTCACCCTCCAACCGACCACGATCGAACATGTAGTCGATTCTAGAGGTGACCACTGACACAGTGTCGGACCGACCACCGGGCGGGTTCGCTAGGTTCTTCGATCATGACGAGCATCCGCTGGGGGAACACGCAGCTCGACGTCGTGATCGGCGTCGGCGCCGACCGACCGGTCATGATCGACAGCCTGGACGTCGCGGGGCACGAGCGGACGGTGCCGTCCCGTCAACCTCTGGTGGAGCTGCTCACGCTGGGTGACGGTCGCACCCTCAACAACACGCGGTTCACCAGCACCGGGGTCGGCGAGCGGCTGCGTCACGTCTCGCATCGCACCGTCGTCGACGACCGGACGACCCGGTTGATCATCGAGCAGCGCGACGAGGCGACCGGACTGGCGACCAGCACCACCCTCACCGCGTACGCCGACGTGCCCGCCCTGCGGGTCCACAGCACCGTTCGGAACACCTCCGAGACCGAGCAGATCGTGCAGATGGTCAGCTCGCTGGCCCTGGGCTGCGTGCTCGACGACGGCGAGTCCCTCGACGACCTGGTGCTCCACTCGGCCCAGAACAGCTGGTGCGCCGAGAGCCGCTGGAGCACCGTGCGGCTGCGGGAGGACGAGGGTCTGGGCCGGATCGCGCCACCGGACTGGGACATCGAGTCGCGGACGTACCGGGCCGCGGTCAGCACCTCGACCTGGTCGACCGGCCAGATCCTGCCCACGGCCATGATCGACAACACCGCCACCGGGCGTGCGCTGGCCTGGCAGGTCGAGCACAACGGGGCCTGGCGCTGGGAGGTCGACGGTCGCTGGATGGGACTGGACGAGGTCGCGGTGATCATCGGTGGCCCCAACGACCTCGATCACCACTGGACGATCCGGCTGGGTCCGGGCGAGGCGTTCGCCACCGTACCGGCCTCGGTCGCGGTCTCCCGGGACGGCTGGCAGGGGGCGGTCGCCGCGCTGACCGCGCACCGGCGGGCCAGCCGACGGCCGCTGGTCCGGCCGGATCTGCCGGTGATCGTCAACGACTACATGAACGCCCTGATGGGCGATCCGACCACCGAGAAGCTGCTCCCACTGATCGACGCCGCCGCCGAGACCGGTGCCGCGTACTTCTGCATCGACGCCGGCTGGTACGACGACGGCGGTCACTGGTGGCCGAGCGTGGGGGACTGGCAGCCCTCGACGGTTCGCTTCCCCGACGGCGGTCTCCAGCGTGTCCTCGACCACATCCGCGACCGCGGGATGCTGCCGGGCCTGTGGGTCGAGCCCGAGGTGATCGGGGTGCGGTCCCCGGCGGCGCAACGGCTGCCGGACGAGGCCTTCCTCCAGCGGTACGGACGCCGGATCGTCGAGCAGGAGCGCTACTTCCTCGATCTACGGCATCCCGCCGCCCGGGCGCACCTCGACGAGGTCGTCGACCGCCTCGTCGACGGCTACGGTGCCCGGTTCTTCAAGTTCGACTACAACGTGACGCCGGGAGCCGGCACCGACCGGGACGCGTTCAGCGTCGGCGACGGGCTGCTGCAGCAGAACCGGGCTCAGCTCGACTGGCTGACCGGCGTCCGTGTCCGGCACCCGGACCTGGTGATCGAGAACTGCTCCTCCGGAGCGATGCGGATGGACTACGCGTTGATGTCCCTGCTGGAGCTGCAGTCGACGTCGGACCAGATGGACCCGGCACTCTACGCACCGATCGCTGCCGCCGCGCCGGCCTCGCTGGCTCCGGAGCAGGCGGGCAACTGGGCGTATCCGCAGCCGGGCATGCCGCCGGAGGAGATCGCGTTCTGCCTGGTCACCGGACTGGCCGGCCGGCTCTACCTGTCCGGCCACCTCAACCGGATGAGCGCCGACGAGCTGGCGCTCGTCCGGGAGGGCGTGACGGCGTACGAGGGGCTGCGGGACGATCTGGCCCAGTCCGTGCCGTTCTGGCCGCTGGGCCTGCCGACCAGTCTCGACGACGTCGTGGTGCTGGGACTGCGGTCACCGGCGGCCACGTACCTCTACGTCTGGTTTCCGAAGCGCGGCGACCACGAGGCGGTCACCCTCGACCTCTCGAGCGATCGAAGGCTGGTCGGGCGGCGTCGAGACGGTCTATCCGACGACCCTGCCGGGCTGGCGCACGGAGGGTCTCGACGGGAGCAAGGACGCTCACCGTGGAACCGGGCGTCACGGGCCTCACAGCACGGGTGCTGCGCCTGCGCTGACCGGCATCTCGGCGTCGTCCGCCGTGAGGGCCGCGTAGTCGACGTCCTTGGTCTCCTTGCTGAGCAGCAACGCGATCAGGGTCAGCACACCGGCCCCGGCCAGGTAGACCCCGACGGGCCAGACGTCGCCTCCCGCCTTCGCCCACAGGGCGACCGCGATGATCGGTGCGACGGCGGCACCGAGGATGCTGGCCACGTTGTAGGCGATGGCCGAACCCGTGTAGCGGACGTTGGTCGGGAAGAGCTCGGGCAGCAGCGCCCCCATCGGTCCGAACGTGGTGCCCATCAACATGAAGCCGAAGATCAGGAACGCCTGGGTGAGCGCCCCGGTGAAGGCGAGATCCGCGCGGGGCTGCAGGAACAGCTGGAAGCTCAGGCCGAAGGCGATGATCGCGACCGTGGTCCAGATCAGCAGGCGCCGGCGCCCGATCATGTCGGCGACCGGTCCGGAGATCAGGGTGAACAGACCGAAGAAGACCACGCCGATGATCTGCATCAGCACGAAGTCGGTGTAGCTGAACCCGAGTCCACCGGGGGTGGCGTCGGTCTTCGCGGTCCCGTACGTCAAGGTGAAGCTGGACATCAGGTAGAACAGCACGTACGTGGCCAGCATGATGAAGGTGCCCAGGACGACCTCGCGCCAGTGGTAGCGGAAGGTCGTCGAGAGCGGCACCTTGCGGATGACACCCCGTTCCTCGGCGGCCCGGAAGGTCTCGGACTCGACCAGCTTCAGCCGCACCCAGAGCCCGACGATGACCATCACGGCCGAGAACAGGAACGGCACCCGCCAGCCCCAGGACAGGAAGGCCTCGGACCGCTGGGTGGGGCCGTCGGGGTGGGGCAGTGCGAAGTTGATGACCAGGAACACCCCGTTGGCGATGATGAAGCCCAGCGGCGCTCCCAGCTGCGGGAAGGTGCCGTACCAGGCGCGCTTGCCGGCCGGGGCGTTCTCGGTGGCCACCAGCGCCGCTCCCGACCACTCGCCGCCGAGAGCGAAGCCCTGGGTGAGGCGCAGCACGAGCAGCAGGAAGGGGGCCAGCACACCGACCGAGGAGTAGGTCGGCAGGCAACCGATCAGGAACGTCGCGATGCCCATCACCAGCAGGCTGATCACCAGCGTGGTCTTGCGTCCCCGCCGGTCACCGAGGTGGCCGAAGAAGATCGCGCCGATCGGACGGGCCACCATGGCCGCCCCGAAGACCGCGAACGAGGCGAGCAGGGCGGTCGTCGGGTTGCCCGTCTTGAAGAACAGCTGCGGGAAGACGAGCACCGCGGCCGTGGCGTACACGTAGAAGTCGTAGAACTCGATCGTGGTGCCGATCATGCTGGCCCCGATCACCCGGCCGGGGGAGTTCAGCGGTGCGGACGACGTCGTCGCGGACTCGGGCATGGGAAGACTCTTGCATCCCACCCCTGGCGATGTCCGGAGCCGTGCCGGTAGTTTCTCGACCATGGTCGTCGCCGCGTTCGTCGCACCGTATCTGCTGGAGGCCACGTCGAGGTTCGTGCTGTCGGCCGCGCGACTGCCCGACGTGCGGCTGGCGGTGATCACCACCGAGTCCTCCGACCGGCTCTCGCCCGAGCTGCGCGAGGCCCTGGCCGGGCACTGGCAGGTGGCCGACGCCCTCGATCCCCAGCAGATCGCCGATGCGGTCCGTGGTCTGTCCGGGCAGGTCGGTCGGGTCGAGCGCCTGATCGGTGCGCTCGAGCAGCTGCAGGTGCCGCTGGCCCAGGCCCGCGACGCCCTGGGCATCGAGGGGATGTCGGCGGACGTCGCGACCAACGTGCGGGACAAGTCGCAGATGAAGTCGGTGCTGGCCGCGGCCGGGGTGCCGTGCGCCCGTCACCAGCTGGTCCGCCGCACCGAGGAGGCGAGGATCTTCCGGGACCTGGTGGGCTACCCGATGGTGGCGAAACCGCCGGACGGGGCGGGAGCCAAGGCGACCTTCCGGCTCGACTCGGCCGGCGACTTCGACTCCTGGCTCGCCGCCGCGCAGCACGACCCCGGCGAGGTGTGGTTGCTGGAGGAGTTCCTGACCGGCAAGGAGCACACCTTCGACTCCGTCACCCTCGGGGGGGAGACGATCTGGGCGTCGATCTCGGACTACCGGCCGCCGCCGCTGGAGGTGCTGCGGACGCCGTGGGTGCAGTGGACGGTGCTGCTGCCGCGGGACGTCTCCGGCGGCGAGTACGACGCGATCCGCTCGATCGCCCCGGCGGCCCTGCGGGCCCTCGGGGTCCGGGACGCGTTCTCCCACATGGAGTGGTTCGAGCGCCCCGACGGCTCGGTGGCGGTCTCGGAGGTCGGGGCCCGCCCACCCGGCGCCCAGCTGGCCTCCATGATCGGCTTCAGCCACGACATCGACTTCTACGCGGCCTGGGCCGAGCTGGTGATCAAGGGCAGCTTCACCCCGCCCGAACGCCGGTACGCCTCCGGCACCGCCTACCTGCGCGGCCTGGGACGCGGCCAGGTGCGTACGGTGCACGGCATCGACCAGCTGCAGGCCGAGATCGGGCACCTGGTGGTCGACTCGCGGTTGCCACCGCCCGGCACCCCCGCCAACAGCTCGTACGAGGGCGAGGGCTTCATCACCGTGCGGCACCCCGACACCGTCGTGGTCGAGGAGGCGCTGGACCGGATCGTCGCCACGGCCCGGGTCGAGCTGATCGAGGGTCAATGATCACGGACGAGGACTGACTCATGGGAAACGTCGTGATGATCTCACCCGGTTTCCCGTGGGAGATGGCCTACTTCACCCGCGCCCTGGCCGAGGTCGGGGCCACGGTGATCGGCGTCGGCGATCAGCCGGTCGACGTGCTGCCGCCCGAGGCGCGCGCGGCGCTGGCGCACTACGAGCACGTCTCCCTGGCCGACGAGGACGCGGTCCTCGCCGCCCTCCAGGGGTTGTCGCGGCACGCCCGGATCGACCAGGTGGAGTGCCTGTGGGAGCCGTACATGGTGCTCGCGGCCCGGATCCGCGAGGTGCTGGGCCTGCCCGGGATGACCGTGGCCCAGACGCTGCCGTTCCGGGACAAGGAGCTGATGAAGCAGGTCCTGGACGACGCCGGCATCCGCACGCCCCGGCACGCGAGCACCGGCACGAACGCCGGGATCTACGCCGCGGCGGAGCAGATCGGCTACCCGCTGATCATCAAGCCGATCGCCGGCGCCGGCTCGGCCGACACCTACCGGGTGGACTCGCTGATCGAGCTCGAGTCCGTGCTGCCGATGATCGGACACGTGGAGACCGTCAGCGTGGAGGAGTTCGTCGACGCCGAGGAGTTCACTTACGACACGATCTGCGGGGGCGGGGACATCCTGTACGACAACGTGTCCTGGTACCGACCCCGGCCCCTGCAGGCCAGGTCCCACGAGTGGATCAGCCCGCAGACCGTGGCCCTGCGTGACCTCGATCGGACCGAGCTGGCCGGCGGCATCGCGATGGGTCAGCAGGTGCTCACCGCGCTGGGGTTCACGGCCGGCTTCACCCACATGGAGTGGTACCGCAAGGCCGACGGCGAGGTCGTCTTCGGCGAGATCGGCGCCCGACCTCCCGGTGCTCGGACGGTCGACGTGATGAACTACGCGTGTGACGCCGACCTGTTCCGGACCTGGGCCGCAGCGGTGATCACCGGGCGGGCCGAGCCGATCTCGCGGCCGTACAACGCGGTGAGCATCTTCAAGCGGGCCAGGGGATCGGGGCACATCACCCGGGTGGAAGGGCTGGATCGACTGCTTGCCGAGCACGGCGACAGCGTCTGCGTGCTGGACCTGCTGCCGGTCGGAGCGCACCGGCGCGACTGGCGGGCCACGTTGATCTCCAGACGGCATGATCATCCTGCGCGACCCCGACCTGGATCGGCTGGTGATGATCGCCGACCGGTTCGGCAGCGAGCTGCAGCTGTACGCCCAGTGACCGACAGCCCAGTGACCGACAGCTCGATGACCGACAGGGGTCGCCGTCGGGTCACCCTGGACGACGTGGCCGAGCGGGCCGGGGTATCGCGCGCGCTGGTCTCGATCGTGATGCGCGAGGCACCGGGAGCGAGTGAGGCCACCCGTACGCGGGTGCTGGCGACGGCCCAGGAGCTGGGGTACCGCCCCGACGCTCGCGCTCGGTCTCTGGCCGGCCGTGCCTCCAACCTGATCGGCGTCATGTTCGGGGTGGGGGTGGGTGCTTTCCACTTCGACCTGCTGGAGGGTCTCTACGCGGCGGCCGAGGAGCGCGGCTACAACCTGATCCTGAGCCCGGTGACCCGGGGTCGCGACGAGGCGAAGGCGGCGGAGTCCCTGCAGGACTTCCGCTTCGACGGGTTGATCATGTTGGGCCCGGCCACGCCCGAACCGCTGATGGCCGGTCGGCTGCCGGTGGTCGTGGTGGGTTGGCACGTCGATCACCCGCGGGTCGACGTGGTCCGGACCTCCGACGAGACAGGGATGGCGGCCGCGGTGGATCACCTGGTGGGGCTGGGTCATCGTCGGATCACTCACCTCGACGGCGGCGACACCCTGATCGGCGCGTCCCGCCGGGCGGCGTTCCTCGCCGCCATGCGCCGGCATGACCTGGGGGAGTCGGCGCGGGTGGTTCCGGGCGGTCAGGCCCAGGTGGACGGGCAGCGTGCGGCCCGCCAGCTGGTCGAGCAGGGCGATCTGCCGACCGCCGTGATCGCGTACAACGACGACACCGCTACGGCGGTGATGGGCGTGCTCGCCCAGCAGGGGATCGCCGTCCCCGCTGACGTCTCGGTGATCGGTTGGGACGACAGCGAGGCGGCCGCGCTCTCGTTGGTCGGTCTGACCAGCGTCGTCCAGCTGCCGGCCGAGCTGGCCCGGCTGGCCGTGGAGCGAGTCGTGGACCGGGTCAACCGGCGCCGGGTCGAGGAACGCGAGATCGTGCTCCAGCCGGGTCTTCGGGTCCGCGACAGCACGGCACCGCCACCGGCTCGAATGTCTTGACAATGTCGCGCGGAGAGCCGTACGGTTCGGACAGGAACTAGACCGGTCTAGTGATGTGAGTCACAGATCAGAGGGAAGGTCATTGATGACTCTCGGTGTTGCTGTCATCGGGGCCGGCATGGCGGGTCGGGCGCATGCCGCCGCCTACCGGACCGCTCCGACGTTGTACGCCTCGACGTTGCCGCCGCTGCGGTACGTCTCGATCGCGGACGTCAGCCCCGAGCTCGGCGAGCTGGCGGCCCGCCGCTTCGGGTACGAGCGCAACGACACGTCCTGGCAGGCGCTCGCCGAGGACCCCAGCATCGACGTGGTCAGCGTCGTGGTGGCCAACCGACTCCATCGGGAGATGGTCGAGGGGCTGCTGGCGGCCGGCAAGCACGTGCTGTGTGAGAAGCCGCTCAGCGACACCCTGGACGACGCCCGCGCGATGGTCGAGGCGGCCGACGCGGCCAGCTCCGTGGCCCGGATCGGCTTCACCTACCGCCGAGCCCCTGGCGTGGCGGCCCTGCGCGACCTGATCCAGAACGGGACGCTCGGCACCATCCTGCACCTCGACGCGCGCTACTGGTGCGACTACGCCGCCGACCCGCAGGGTCCCATGGCCTGGCGCTACAAGGGTGCTCCCGGTTCGGGTGCGCTGGCCGACATCGGCAGCCACACGGCGTACCTGGCCGAGTTCCTGGCCGGGGACATCACCGAGGTGAGTGGCGGTCGGTTCACCACCGCGATCACGCAGCGTCCGGTGGCCCTGGGGACCGTCGTCGGCCACGGCAAGGCCGAGGTCAGTGACACCTACGAGCCGGTGGAGAACGACGACTATGCGGCCTTCAGCGCCTCGTTCGCCCACGGCGCCGGGGTCATCCAGGTCTCGCGGGTGGCCGCGGGGCACCCGAACGGACTCGAGCTCGAGGTGTTCGGGGACAAGGGCGCGGCCACCTGGGCCCAAGAGCGGCCGGCCGAGTTCCAGCTGATGCTGAACGAGGGCAGCGCCACGGGCACCAACGGCTACCGCCGGGTGATCATCGGACCCGACCACCCGTACGTCGCCGGAGGCCTGCCGATGGACGCCCCCGGTGTCGGGCTCGGGCAGAACGACGGCTTCGTCTACCAGGCCCGCGCCTTCCTGGAGGAGGTCGCCGGACTCGACGAGGCGGCCTCGCTGCCGCGGTGCGCCTCGTTCTCCGAGGGCGTCCACAACATGGAGGTCCTGGCCGCCGTCGCGGAGTCCGCGTCCCGGCGCGGCGCCGCCGTCACCGTCCCCGCCCAGCGCGCGACGACCCCCGGTCCCCACCAGCTCGAGGAGATCTCGGCATGAAGTTCGGCCTGTACAACGCGATCCTGCACGACCGTTCCCTGCCTGAGGCCCTGAAGGTCATCGGTGGGCTGGGGCTGAGTGGCATCGAGCTCAACTCGGGTGGCTTCCTGCCGGCCGTCCACATCCCCACGGTCGACGACATCCTGACCTCCGACACCGCCCGGGACGACTTCCTGGGTCTGTTCGAGGGGACCGGGGTGGAGATCGCCGGACTGAACTGCAACGGCAACCCGCTGCACCCCGATCGGGTCATCGGGGACAAGCACGCCGACGACATCCGTCGCAGCATCCGGCTGGCGAACCGGCTCGGTCAGACGAGGGTGGTGACGATGTCCGGGCTGCCCGGTGGCGAGCCCGGGGCCACCCGGCCCAACTGGATCGTCAACGCCTGGAACTCCGCCGCGCTGGACGTGCTGGAGTACCAGTGGCAGGTGGCCGAGGAGTTCTGGCGGGAGGTCGATCGGGAGGCCGCCGATCTGGGGGTGAAGGTGGCCCTCGAGCTGCACCCCCAGAACCTCGTGTTCAACCCGGCCGGGATCCGCGAGCTGGTGGAGCGGACCGGCGCCACCCACGTCGGCGTCGAGCTGGACGCCTCGCACCTGTTCTGGCAGTGGATGGATCCGGTGGCCGTCGTCCAGGACCTCGGACCGCTGACGTTCCACGCCGCCGCCAAGGACGTGAAGATCAACCCGGCCGCGGCCGTGTACGGGGTGCTGGACAACCGCTTCCGCAAGCTGTCACCCGACGAGCCGCGCACCAACCTCGGCGGCGACGAGTGGGCCAACGAGTGGCCGAAGGACGCCGCCTGGGACTTCGTGGCCCTGGGCCGCGGTCACGACGCGGTCTACTGGTCGACGTGGTTGTCGGCGCTGTACGCCGTCGATGAGGACATGTGGGTCAACATCGAGCACGAGGACGTCTCGCTGGGCCGGATCGAGGGCATCGAGGTCGCGGCCGGTGTGCTCCTGGACGCGGCCCGCCGAGCCGGGATCCCCGCCTGAGCAGCGATCCTGAGCCAGATCTCCGACTCCGCCGATCAGTGGCCGCCGGCCGACCAGCCTTCCCCGCACGGCCCGCCGTCGGGGGAGATCTGGATGGTGACCTCCCGACCGTCCGGGGTGATCAACGGCTGGAAGAACGTCGACACCTCGACGCTGGCCTCGGGGATGTAGTGGAAGATCAGCGACCGGCGGAATCGGTCGGTCGTGCTGTTGGGTCGTGACCCGTGCACCACGCTGCCGTGGAAGAACAGCACGTCCCCGGCCTTCATCTCGGTCTGCACGACCTCGATGCCCTCGGGGACGGGCACGGTGACGTTGGT
Organism: uncultured Actinomycetota bacterium; assembly: GCA_963759915.1. Taxonomy (GTDB): domain Bacteria; phylum Actinomycetota; class Actinomycetes; order Propionibacteriales; family Propionibacteriaceae; genus Microlunatus. Next base: position 61,977 of record CAVXBJ010000014.1, read on the forward strand.
GAACGACACCTCGGGATCGGCATCCTCCGGGCACATCACGTGGATGACGTGGGAGCCGGGGACCACGGCCAGCCCGCCGTTGGCGGCGTCGCAGTCGTCGACCGCGATCCAGGCGGCGATGCAGGTCTCCGGGTGCGCCTGCAGGTACAGGTTGTCCTGGTGCAGGGCCTGGCCACGGGCCGTCGGGGGCTTGAAGTAGAACATCGACTGGGCGGCCAGGGCCGGTCCGATGAGCTCGGTGACCACCCCGAGGATGCGCTCGTCCAGCATCAGCTCCCACGCGATCTGACCGACCTCCGAATCCGGCCGACGGTGCGGGTGCACGATGCGGGGATAGCGGGACAGGATGTCGTCGGCCGGCAGCCCGTCGTCGAACCCGAGCGAGCGATCGGTCTCGATCTGGGTGGTGTAGACGTCGCGGATCCGGTCCACCTCGGTCGGGCTCAGCAGCTGGCGCATCAGCACCACGCCCGTCTCGGCGTACCGCTGGGCGATGTCGGTTCGTTCGACCGCGAGCTGACTCATGCGGCCAGTCTTCGCGGTCCGCTTCGACAAGACCATGGCGCCATCGGTCGGGAACATGGAAGATCCTGCTGTGCAGCGCGTACGCCAGCCGGCCCCCGCCGTCGACCAGGTGCTGGTCGGGGCCTTCACCGAGGACGATCGCTATGACGTGTGGCGGCCGGCCGGGACCGAGGACTGGCTGCTGCTCAACACCCTCGACGGGGCCGGCCGGGTCGGGGTGGCCGGCCATCCGGACGTGATCACCGAGCCCGGCGACGTGGTGATCATCCGGCCCGGGGTGCCGCACGACTACGGGACCGGACCCGCCCCGACCGGTGCCGGCGGCCGTTGGTCCCTGCAGTTCGCCCACTTCCGCCCCCGGCCGGAGTGGCTGGCCTGGCTGGACTGGCCGCAGCCGGTGCCGGGGGTGGTGCGGGTGCGGACGGGTGGCGATGCCCGACGGCGGATCCGCGAGGCCCTGCAAGCCGCGGATGCCTTCGGCCGCAGCGATCTGCGCCGCTCGACCATGTTCGCCGTCAACGCGGTGGAGGCCGCGTTGCTGTGGTGCACGACGTCCGACCCGGGAGCGGGTCTGCTGGACCCGCGGGTGCTGGCCGCGATGGAGGACATGGCCGGCCGGCTCGCCGAGCCGATCACCGTGGCCGAGCTGGCCCGGCACGCGGGGCTGTCGCCCTCGCGGTTCGCGCACCTGTTCGCCGAGCAGGTCGGGGTGTCCCCGATGCGCTACCTGGAACGGCAGCGGATGCGACTGGCCGAGCAGCTGCTCGACCTGACCCCTCGCACGGTCGCCGAGATCGCCCGGAAGGTCGGCTACCACGATCCGCTCTACTTCTCCTCCCGCTTCCGGGCGCACACGGGGACCGCCCCGACGTCGTACCGGCGTCGTGGGCGGCCCTGATCGGCGACCTGTGAATCAGCGGTGGGGATCGACCAGCGTCTTCGGTCCCGGTCCGGCGCCGCCGGGCTCGGCCAGCCGGACGGGCACCTCGTCCAGCCCGACGGTCTCGCCCACGATCGGGGTCGGGTCGAGGCCGGCGGCGTACGCGCGCAGGGTGTCGGCCAGGGCGGGGGAGGCCGACAGGACGCCGACCGCGGTGACGTCGGCGAGCACCAGGTCCCGGGTGTCGATCAGGCTCGGCTCCCCGGACAGGCCGATCAGCGCCAGCCGCCCACCCGGTCGGACCAGGGACAGCGCGGTGGCCGCTGCCGTCGGGTCCGTGGTGGCGTCCAGCACGGCGTCGTACGCCCCGGGAGCGGTGCCGGAGAGGACGTCGACACCCATCGTCTGACGCGCACCGAGCCGCCCGGCCAGGGCGAGGCGCTCGGGTCGCAGCCCGCTGACCGTGACCTCGGCGCCCGCATCGACGGCGAACAGGGTCGCCAGCAGACCGATGGTGCCGTCGCCCATGATCAGCAGCCGACACGCCGGATCGACCACCGCGGCCCGCACCGCGCGGAGGGCGTTGGCCCCCGGCTCGACCAGCGCGGCCGCGGTCGTGCTCACCGCGTCCGGCACGTAGTGGGCGAACCGGCTGGGGATCAGGGCGTACTCGGCCAGCATCCCCGGCGACCCGTCGGTGATGCCGACCTCCCGCCGGTCGGCACAGAGGTGCTGGCGGCCGGACCGGCAATCCGGACACGCACCGCAGCCGTGCATCGTGTCCCCGATCACCCGGCGCCCCACCCAGAGTCCCTCGGACGCCGATCCGGTCGCGACGACGGTGCCGGTCCACTCGTGCCCGAGCCGCAGCGGATGGTGGGTCCGGCCCCGCGCGTAGTAGGCCATCTCGCCGGTGAACAGCTCCACGTCCGTCCCGCAGATCCCGGCCCGGTCGACCCTGACCAGGAGCTCACCGGCCGCCGGCTCGGGCACCGGCACGTCGTCGACCCGCGCGTCGTGGGGTCCGTGGACGACGAGGGCGCGCATGGTCATACCGGCATCATCCCGTCGCCGCGAGCAGCTGGCGACCCGGCTCCCGCGCGGTGGCCTGGACGCAGCCGGGCTGGTGGGAGAGGATCCGCCGCAACCGGCCTGAGCCGTGGGCGACGTCGGACCGTGTCCCTACAGTGAGCGGATGCCGATCAGCGAGTCCTCCCACCCCGCCGACAGCCACGCCGTGATCCGGGTCCGGGGAGCCCGGGAGAACAACCTCCAGTCGGTGGACGTCGACATCCCCAAGCGACGCCTGACCGTGTTCACCGGGGTGTCCGGCTCCGGCAAGAGCTCCCTGGTCTTCGGCACCATCGCGGCGGAGTCGCAGCGGTTGATCAACGAGACGTACAGCGCGTTCGTGCAGGGCTTCATGCCCAGCCTGGCCCGGCCGGACGTGGACGTGCTGGAGGGGGTCAGCGCGGCCATCATCGTCGACCAGGAGCGGATGGGCGCCAACTCCCGTTCGACCGTGGGCACCGCCACCGACGCGCACGCCCTGCTGCGGATCGTGTTCAGCCGGCTGGGGGAGCCGTCGGCGGGTCCCGCCTTCCACTACAGCTTCAACACCCCGGCCGGGGCCTGCCCGACGTGCGAGGGCCGCGGCTCGGTCACCGACATCGATCTCGACGAGCTCGTCGACGCCGACAAGTCGCTGAACGGCGGCGCCATCACCGTGCCCGGCTACACCCCGGACGGGTGGCTGGTGCGGGTGTTCAGCGAGTCCGGTCTGCTGGACGGCGACAAGGCGATCCGGGACTACACCGCCGAGGAGCGGCAGAGCTTCCTCTACTCCGAGCCGGTCAAGGTCAAGATCGCGACCATCAACATGACGTACGAGGGGCTGGTGCCGCGCGTGCGGAAGTCCTTCCTGGCCAAGGACAAGGAGAGTCTGCAGCCGCACCTGCGCGCCTTCGTGGACCGAGCCGTCACGTTCACCGACTGCCCCGACTGCCGGGGTGCCCGGTTGAACCAGGCGGCGTTGGCGTCCCGGATCGGTGAGCTCAACATCGCCGATGCGGCCCGGCTCCAGATCAGCGACCTGGCCCACTGGGTCCGCACCACCCTCGACCAGCCGTCGGTCGCCCCGCTGGTGCAGACCCTGCAGCAGACGTTGGACTCGTTCGTGGAGATCGGCCTCGGCTACCTCAGTCTGGACCGTCCCTCGGGCACCCTGTCGGGCGGGGAGGCCCAACGGACCAAGATGATCCGGCACCTCGGCTCCAGCCTCACCGACGTCAGCTACGTGTTCGACGAGCCGACGATCGGCCTGCACCCGCACGACATCCAGCGGATGAACGCCCTTCTCGTACGGCTGCGGGACAAGGGCAACACGGTGCTGGTGGTGGAGCACAAACCGGAGGCGATCCAGATCGCCGACCACGTGGTCGACCTCGGGCCGCGGGCGGGGGTGAACGGGGGACAGGTCTGCTACACCGGGACCGTCGAGGGCCTGCGGGCCAGCGGCACCCTGACCGGACGCCATCTGGACGACCGCGCGCGCCTGAAGTCCTCGACCCGGACCCCCGCCGGAAGCCTGGCCATCCGCGGCGCCCGCCGGCACAACCTGCGGGATGTCGACGTGGACCTCCCGCTCGGGGTGCTGACGGTGGTCACCGGCGTCGCCGGCTCCGGCAAGAGCTCGCTGATCCACTCCTCCATGCCGCGGGACGCGGGAGTGATCTCGATCGACCAGACCGCGATCCGGGGATCGCGACGCAGCAACCCGGCCACCTACACGGGGCTGCTGGACAGCGTCCGCACGGCGTTCGCCAAGGCCAACAAGGTGAAGCCCGGATTGTTCAGCGCCAACTCCGAAGGCGCCTGTCCGCACTGCAACGGACTCGGCGTCGTCTACACCGACCTGGCCATGATGGCCGGGGTGGCGACGACCTGCGAGGAGTGCAACGGGCACCGCTTCACCGACACGGTGCTGCAGTACACGCTCGACGGGCGGTCGATCGCCGACGTGTTCGCGATGTCGGTCGACGATGCGCACGCGTTCTTCACCAAGGGCCCGGCCCACGCGATCCTGTCCCGGATGCGCGACGTCGGGCTCGGCTACCTGGGCATCGGCCAGCCGTTGACCACGCTCTCGGGCGGCGAGCGGCAGCGGCTCAAGCTGGCCATCCACATGGCCGACAAGGGCGGCATCTACGTGCTCGACGAGCCGACCACGGGGCTGCACCTGGCCGACGTGCAACAGCTGCTCGGTCTGCTCGACGGACTCGTCGACGCCGGCAAGACGGTGATCGTGATCGAGCACCACCAGGCGGTGATGGCACGCGCGGACTGGATCATCGACCTCGGCCCCGGAGCGGGCCACGACGGCGGTCGGATCGTCTTCGAGGGCACCCCCGCGGCCCTGGTCGCCGACGGCTCGACCCTGACCGGTCAGCACCTCGCCGCCTATGTGGCGTAGTGGCGAGCCCTTCACGGGACGAATCCGTCCGAGTACTGTCCGAGGTGGTTCATCACGACGAGGAGACACAGATGTCTGTCAACGAGGCCCCGCTCGACCTGTACATCGCGGCGTACGACGATCCGGCGGCGGCTGAGCTGGACTGGGAAGACATCAAGCGACTCGAGAAGGGCAAACTCATCTCGGTCGAGGCCCTGGTCCTGGTCCGCCGAGATGACGACGGCAAGATCCACATCAAGGACGACGCTCACAGCGTGGGTGCTGGGGCCGCCGTGGGAGGGGTCGCGGGTGCCGTCATCGGTCTCATCTTCCCGCCGGCGCTGCTGGTGTCGGCTGCGGTCGGCGCGGGTATCGGTGCGGGAGCGGGCGCCACGGTGAAGCAACTCGAACGACGCCAGGTGAAGGCAGACATCGAGGAGACGCTCCCGCCGGGGACATCGGGAATCGTCGTCCTGTTCGAGGAGCGCTGGGTCACCGAGATCGAGAGTGCGCTGCCGAAGGCAGCCAAGTCAGAGAAGCACCACGTGCACGACGAGAGCTAACGCTCGGCGCGGTCGATCAGGTGGTCCAGCGGTAGCCAGAACAGGTACTGGCGACCGTGCTCGGTCACCGTCATGTAGGTGTCGCGCCGGAAGTCGAGGTAGATCGACTCCACGTTCTCGCTGGGCATCGCGAAGCGGGCGATCGTCTGGTCCTTCTTCAGCACCACGACGTTGTCGCCGTGGCGCCGGCCGTCCACCAGGAGCGAGGAGGAGTTGACGAACCGGTACTTCCCGGAGGTCCCGATACCCTGGAAGTTGGTTCCCGGGACCACCACCGACCGGGTGCTGCGGATCGTGGCGGGACCGGGACCGAACTCGCTGGTCAGGGTCAGCTCGTCCGCGGGCTTCCGGGTGCCGTTCTGGAGGCGACCGGCGGCGTCGAGATCGAAGCTCTGGGACCAGGCGGTCCCGGTCTGGGTGTAGTTGATGGCCGTCAGGGTGGTCGGCTTCGTCGAGCGGTCGAGGCCGATGCTGGAGAACCCGCCCGCGCCCTTCACCCCCCACCGCGCGACCGCGGGGAGCACGTAGCGCCCGTCGATCTCCATCAGGTCGTCGGCGTTGTACATCCACAGGCTGCCCCGGCTCGAGGAGTACAGGTACTGCCCGACCCAGACGAAGCCGCTGCCGTGGGAGTCCAACGCGGTGAACGCGTTCGCCCCGTCGGGTCGGACCAGCTCGACGTGGCGGTAGACGCCCCGGTCGAGGTCGATGACCGTCAGCCGGGTGGTGTCGGTCTCACCGGGCCGGTGCGGGAACAGCGGTCCCTTCTCCTGCTTCGAGGAGTACGAGCTCACCAGCACGATGTTGCGGTCCGCGGCGGGGCGTCGGCCGATCCGGTAGCCGTGGGTGGCGCCCGAGCCGGCGACGCCCTGGGGCTTGAACCCGTTGCCGGTCAGCTGATCGAGGCACAGGTAGCCGGCCTTCGTCCAGTTCAGCGCGGAGTCGCGACGGGTGGCCCTCCAGTCGGAACGACACCCGGCGGTCTTCTTCGGGAGCTTCTGGCCGGCGGCGAGCAGCTCGTCCCAGCCGACGTAGCGCCCGGCGTAGCGGGCCCGGTAGCGGTCGTCGACGTGCGCGGTGTCGGCGGCCGGGCCGGGGCCGTTCGCGGTGGGCCTCGGGCTGCGCTCCGTGGTCGGCGGGGCCGGCGTCGGAGCCGGCGTGCCGGGCACCGAGATCTCCGGCGCGCCCGCACCCTGGACGGACGAGGCTCGGACGACGGCGACCAGGCCACCGACCAGCGAGACCGCCGCCACCAGGGCGGCGACCACGATGAGCCAGCGCTTGGTCAACCGTTCCACCCCTCGTGGCTGTTCGACCCGTCTCCTGGCTGTTGGAACCGGACGGCTGTCGAGAAGCCAGTATGACCGGCCCCCGAAGCAGGGGCCGGTCATTGGCGGGGGGTTTCAGCCGGTGACGGTGAACGTGGTGCCGAGCTCCACCGTCGAGTCCGTGCCGACGCCGAGGTCGTACGTCGTCGCGTCCTGCACCCAGTCCCGGGTGGCCGCGCTCCAGTAGCGGAGCTCGTCCGGGCCGAGGGTGAGCTCGACGGTGGTCGAGGCACCGGCGTCGACGGCGACCCGCTGGAAGCCCTTGAGCTCGCGGACCGGGCGGGACGACGTGCCGTACCGCTGGTGCAGGTAGAGCTGGACGACCTCCTCGGCCGACCGGACGCCGCTGTTCGTGACCGTGACCGAGACGGTCAGGGTGTCGCCGACCGCGATGCTGTCGGCACTGAGGGTCGGGGTGCTGAGCGAGAACGCGCCGTAGCCGAGACCGTGGCCGAACGGGTAGAGCGGTGTGCTCTCCTCGTCCCAGTAGCGCCGCCACTGCTTCTCCGGGTCGTGACTGCGGGTGTGGCTGTAGGTGATCGGCACCTGTCCGACGGTCCGCGGCCAGGAGAACGGCAGCTTTCCGGCGGGGGAGTCGTCGCCGAACACGAGCGCGGCCACCGCGTGGCCGCCCTGGCTGCCGGGATACCAGACGTCGAGGATGGCCGGGACGTTCTCGGCCGGCCAGCGCAGATCGAGCGGGCGCCCGTTCATCACCAGCAGCACCACCGGCGTCCCGGTGGCGACCACGGCCTGGATCAGCTCCAGCTGCCGCCCCGGCAGCTCCAACGACGACCGGGAGGCGTTCTCGCCGATCATGTTCTGCCACTCGCCCGCCACCACGATCGCCACGTCGCTGCCCCGGGCCAGCTCGGCGGCCGCGGCGATCTCGGCATCGTCGTCGAAGTCGGCCGGGTCGTCGGGGGTGTTGCCCGCCCACATGTCGAACATGGACGCGAAGGTGCGGAACGACGGGCGGACCCCGGCGGCGTGGCGGACCTCGACGCCCTCGCCCGCCCGGGCCCTGATGCCGTCGAGGATCGTGACCGTCTCGGTCAGGTCGTGGTTGAAGATCCACGGTCCCAGCGTGTCCCGCTGCGAGTCGGCCAGCGGCCCGATGACGGCGATCGAGGAGAGGCCGTCCGCCGCCAGCGGCAGCACGTCGCCCTCGTTGCGGAGCAGCACGGCGGACCGCTGAGCGGCGATCCTGGCGACCTCGCGGTGGGCCGGGTCGGCGAGCACCTCGACCGCGCGCGCCTCGTCCACGTACGGGTCCTCGAACAGGCCGAGCCGGATCTTGGCCTCCAGCACGCGGCGGACCGCGGTGTCGAGGGTCTCGGTGGAGACCCGGCCGTCCTCCACGGCCGCGACCAGGTGGTCGAAGGCCGGGTCGACGAAGGTCATCTCCATGTCGTTGCCCGCGTTCAGCGCCCGGGCCGCCGCCTCGGACAGGTCGGGGGCGAAGTGCTGGGTGACGAGGTTGTGCACGGCCTGGGCGTCGGAGACGACGAAGCCGTCGAAGCCGAGGTGGTCGCGCAGGACCTCGTTCAGCAACCACCGGTTGCCTGCCGCGGGAACCCCGTTGAGATCCATGTAGGCGCTCATGATGTTGCCGGCCCCGGCCTCGATGGCGGCCTTGAAGGGAGGGAAGTAGACGTTCCACAGCTCGGCGTCGGAGATGTTGGACTCGTCGTAGTCGCGTCCGCCGTGCGCGGCGCCGTAGCCGGCGAAGTGCTTCGGACCGGCGATGACCCGGTCTGGCGTGCCGACGCGACCGCCCTGGAAGCCGCGCACCTGCGCGGCGGCGACCGCTCCGCCGAGGTACGGGTCCTCGCCCGCGCCTTCGATGATGCGACCCCAGCGGGGGTCCCGCGCGATGTCGACCATCGGGGCGAACGCCCAGTGGATGCCGACGGCACGCGCCTCGCGGGCGGCCACCGCCTGACCCTGCTCGATGACATCGGGGTCCCAGGAGGCGGCCATGGCGATCGGCACCGGCAGGATGGTGCGGAAACCGTGGATGACGTCGAAGCCGACGAGGGCGGGGATGCCCAGCCGGTTCCCCTCGATGGTGGCCCGCTGCAGCCGGTTGATCTCGGCGGGCTCGGTCAAGAACAGCAACGAGCCGACACCGCTGCGGGCCATCGCGGCCTCGACCATCTCGGGCTGGCTCGGCGCGCCGTCGCCCGACTGGTCCCGCATGAAGTCCATGTAGAAGTACTGGGTCAGCTGCCCCGCCTTGTCCTGCGGCGTCATCTCGGTCAGGAGAGCGTCGACGCGTGCGCGGACGTCCTCGTCGCTGGTCATGTTGATCTGCTGGGTCACCCCTGCTCCTTCGTTGGTGGTGCCTGGTCCCGGTGATCCCGGTCGTACGGCTCGTGCTCGACCGGGTGCTGGTCGAGCGGGACGGTCAGCGCGGCCGCGATCCGGTGCCGGAGCACGGCGACCATGTCGATCTCCGTGGGCGCGAGCACCCACTGCACCTGCAGCCCGTCCATCAAGGCGATGATCTCGATCGCCAGGGCGCGCGGGTCGGTGTCCGGCACCAGCTCGCCGCGAGCGAGGGCGGCGGACAGCGCGTGCTCCAGCTCGGCGCGGAGTCTCGCGTACCGCAGGGAGAAGTAGTGGTGGGCCGGGTGCGCCGGGTCCCCGGCCTCCGCGGAGAGCACCGAGAACAGGTTGACGATCTGGGGTTGCGTGGCGTTGTGCTCGACGACCGAGAGCAGCCGCTGCAGCATCGAGCGACCGTCGTCGGAGTCAGCCGTGGGCAGGGTCTCCCGCTCGGTCGGACCGTGGTCCCGGCGGGCCAGCACCGCCTCGAGCAGGCTCTCCTTGGTGGGGAAGTGGTGCAGCAGACCGGTCCGGGAGATGCCACAGGCGGCGGCGATCTGCAGCATGGTGGCGGCCCGGAAACCCTGGGTGCCGAAGATCTCGGAGGCCACGTCGACGATCAGCTCGCGGCGGGCGTCCCCCTTGGCGTAGCCACCACGAGTCGCGCCCGGGCCGCCGGTCGACGGTGTGGGCTGACCCATGGGATCCTCTCGTCGAATACCGACAGTTCTGTCGGGATTGACTGTAGCGCAGCCGCGGAGGAATAGCCAGCAGTGCCTTGACCCTCGGTGTGACGCAAGTTACTGTGAAGTAACGACGCGTTGGGAGCGCTCCCAAGCCAGTGGCCGGAGCGGTGACCCGAGGCTCGTACGTTGACAATCCGCGGCGCATCCCGCGCGGTACATCGAGCGGCCAGCTTGCTGCCATCTCCATCTCTGTGTAGCCGTCGGCAAGTCCGACAGGCTCCAGGTCGCACCGTAGCCCTGCGGGGGGACGGCCGCGTGTGATCACTCAGTGTCTCCACCGAATCTGTTCAGGTCGGCGGGGACTTCCTGTCACGGGCACGACGTCGTGCGCTGCGCCGGGGTGGTTGCTGCACCTCCGAGACCCGACGGAAGGCACATTCCCCATGCCGCAGTCCCGCACACCCTCGACCGTTCCCGGACAGGGCTCGCCACTCACCGCCCGCCCTCGGGGCCGCCGACTCGGCACCGCTTTGCTGGCCGTGCTGTCCGCGCTGGCCCTGGTCCTGACCGCCGCGCTCACCACCGCCGCACCGGCCCGGGCGTCGGTCCCGGACAAGCTGCCGATCACGGTCACCAACGACACCGGACGCTCGGGTCTGCACCTCTACGTGCTGGGTGTCGACCTGACCACCGGCAAGCTCGGCTACGTGAACGCCGATGGTGCCTTCACCCCGTGGTCGCTGCCCGCCGGACCCGCGCCCGTCGATGCCCCGGACGCGTCGATCCCCGGTCCGGCCGACGGCGCCTCGGTCACCGTGGACGTGCCCCGCAACATCTCCGGCCGGGTCTACTTCTCCTTCGGGTCCACGCTGAACTTCGGTCTGGTCGACGCCGGACTCGTCCAGCCCGCCCCGTGGAACCCCAGCGACGACAACGCCGACATCCTGTTCGACTGGTCGGAGTTCACCTTCAACGACCACGGCCTGTGGCTCAACTCCACCCAGGTCGACCAGTTCGCCGTGCCGCACACCGTCAGCGTCACCGGCGACGACGGCACCACCTCGACCACCGGTGCCTTGGTGGAGAGCGGCCGGCAGAAGATCATCGACGCCGTCGAGGCGACCGAGGGGTTCGAGAAGACGGTGGTCCGCGGTGACGACGGTCAGGTCCTGCGGGTGCTCTCACCGGGCAAGGCCACCGGGGTGGACGCGATGAGCGCGACCTACCTGGACGACTACATCGACGAGGCCTGGAGCGCGTACGCCGACAAGAAGCTCACCGTGGTGCCGTTCGCGCACGAGCCGGAGACCACGTTCTTCGGCACCACGAACGGCAACGACCTCGTGTTCACCAACAGCGCGGGAGAACAGGTCGCCCGCTTCGCCAAGCCCACCACCGCGAACGTGTGGGACTGCGACGGAGCCCTGGCCGCCCCGAACGACCACGTGGTGGGCCCCCTCTCCCGGACCCTGTGCGCCGCCCTGCACCGCGGCACCCTGGGGGAGTCCAGCCAGGAGCCGGTGAGCGATGCCGGGACGTTCTACCAGCGGGACCTGACCAACCACTACTCCGCGATCGTGCACGCGAACATGAAGGACGGCAAGGCGTACGGCTTCGCGTTCGACGACGTCACCGGCCAGGAGTCGCTGGTGCACAGCGGCGGTCCGGTGAAGGCCTCCATCACCCTGGGCTCGCTCGAGTGAGGACGGGTACCGTCCCGACCGTGTGAGGAGTCTCACCCACGGGTGGCGGGAACGGTCCAGGGCCTCAGGGAGTTGTCCTTTCGATGCCCTTTCTCACCCTGAACCGTCCTGCCACTCCTCACGTCTGCTGTGACTCCTGATATGACTGCTGCGAAACCCGCTCCTTCCGGACGCCTCCGACGCCTGCGCGCCGGCGGGTTGTTCCTGGTGGTCAGTGCCCTGTGCGGGCTGCTGATCGCCGTCGTCGCGCTGCCTGCGGTCGGGGCCGCGGTGTTCACCGGCAAGGCTGCCCAGGGCACGCTCGACGACCTGCCGGCCGCCTTCGACCAGCCGGCCCAGAGCCAGCGGTCCACGGTGCTGGACGTGAACGGCGACGTGCTCGCGTACTTCTACGACGAGAACCGGGTCTACGTGCCGCTGGCCGACATCGCCCCGGTGATGAAGGAGGCCATCATCTCCATCGAGGACCACCGCTTCTACGAGCACGGTCCGCTGGACGTGGTCGGCACGATGCGGGCCCTGGTGACCAACGTGGTGGCGGGCGGAGTGACCCAGGGCGGGTCCACCCTGACGCAGCAGTACGTGAAGATGGTGCAGATCGAGGAGGCCAAGAAGGCCGGCGACGAGGCGGGCGTCAAGGCGGCGCAGGACGACAGCTACGGCCGGAAGATCCGCGAGCTGCGCTACGCGATCTCGGTGGAGAAGACCCTGAGCAAGGACGAGATCCTCGAGCGCTACCTCAACATCGCCTACTTCGGCGACGGCGCCTACGGGGTCGAGGTCGCCGCGGAGCACTACTTCGGCACCACGGCGGCGAAGCTCACGCTGCCGCAGGCGGCCATGCTCGCCGGCCTGGTGCAGAACCCGACCGCGAACAACCCGGTGCAGAACCCCACCGCGTCGCTGCAGCGGCGCAACGTGGTGATCAACCGGATGGCCTCGCTCGACGTGATCACCGACGCCGCGGCGGCCAAGGCGGTCAAGGCCAAGTTCAAGAAGAAGCTGGTCACCACGACGATCAACGGTTGTCAGGGGACTGACTACCCGTTCCTGTGCGACTACGTCTACCGCTCGCTGGAGCAGACCCCGAGTCTGGGCGACACCGTCGAGACCCGGCAGCAGACGGTCAAGCGCGGTGGCCTGGTGATCAAGACCAAGATCGACCCCGACACCCAGGACCGGACCCAGAAGGCGGTCAGCAAGGTCGTCGGTCCGACCGATCCGGTGATCTCGGCGATGGACATGATCGAACCCGGCACGGGCCTGATCGTCGCGATGGCCCAGAGCCGACCGGTGATGGGGGACAGCGCGAAGAAGGGCGAGACCTACTGGAACTACTCCGTCACCCCCGAGATGGGTGGCGCGCAGGGGTTCCAGGCCGGCTCGACGTTCAAGGCCTTCACCGCGGCGGCGGCGCTGGAGCAGGGCATCCCGCTGTCCAAGCGCTACAACGCCGCACGGACGATGGACTTCTCCGGTCGCAGCTTCGAGACCTGTGACGGCCCCGGCCAGGTGACCGGCAGCTGGCGGGTCAGCAACTCCACCGGGGTGAACGGGACGATGGACATGTACCGGGCCGCCGAGTACTCGGTGAACACCTACTTCGTCCAGCTCGCCCTCGAGGTCGGTATGTGCAACGTGGTGCAGATGGCGGAGAAGCTGGGGATCGAGTCGAGCACCAAGGACGCGCCGGTCAGCTCCTACGACGACAAGCCGTCGTTCACCCTCGGCACGCTCGAGGTCAGCCCGCTGTCGGTGGCCGAGGCGTACGCGACCTTCGCCTCCGGCGGTGTCCACTGCGACCCGATCATCCTCGAGTCGATCACCGACAGCACCGGCCAGGCCCGTGAGGTGCCGAGCGCCAACTGCCAGCGGGTGATCAGCGAGGACGTCGCCGACGCCATGAACTCGCTGCTCTCCTCGGTGATGACCAAGGGCACCGGCCGGCGCGTGCTGACGGCCGACGGACGGCCGCAGGCGGGCAAGACCGGCACCATCGACAGCAACGCCGCGGTCTGGTTCGCCGGCTACACCCCGCAGGTCGCCGGGGCCGCGATGATCAGCATCGACAACACCCGGGCACCTTTCCTGAAGGGACGCTCGAACTACCGCTCGACGGGACTGAAGGGCTACACGATCCCGTCGACCGGTCAGTCCCTCGAGGGCTCGGGCAGCGGTGACGCCGGTCAGGAGATCTGGAAGCCGGCGATGGAGGCGTACCTGAAGGGCAAGGCGATGCAGAGCTTCAACGCCCCGCCGCCCGACCTGGTCAGCGATCGCGGCTACTCCGACTTCCGGAACGGGCTGCCGGGTGAGCGGTCGGGCGAGAACAACGGACGGGGTCCTCGCTGATCGCAGCCGCGGTCAGCGGGAAGCACGAAGCCGGTCGGACCCTCGCGGGTCCGACCGGCTTCGACGTTCTCAGGCCGCTGTGATCACAGGATGGCGAGGCCGGTGCGGCCCACCGACCACGGCACCTTCTTCATCCGCTTGGTCGCCTTGCCGCGGATGTAGGCGAAGTTCTTCTCGTACGCCGCGGTGACCTTCGGATCGATGATGCGGAGCACCAGATCGGTGTTGGTCAGGGTCCCCGGCCCGGTGAAGTTCTGGGACCCGGTCCAGGTGATCTTGACGTCTTTGCCGGACATCCGTCCGTTGATCGTCATCATCTTGTGGTGCACGTACAGGCGGGCGAAGCCGTCGCCGTCACCGTCGTACCAGGCGTCGTAGACCGCCATCTGGCCGCGCTTGGTCTTGGTCAGCAGGGTCTTGAGCACCGGCTTGGTGATCCGGCCGCGGTTGACCATCACCTGCACGTTGCAGCCCTGGGCCTGCAGCTGGACCAGGCGTCTGGCCACGTCGATCCGTGGGCTGGACCAGCCCCAGTTGGCCACCCGGATGAGCGTCTGGCCCTTGGTGGTGCCGTAGCCTCGGCCCGTCTTGCAGGTGACCTGGTTCAGCGCGTTCATCCAGACGATGTCGTTGGGCTTCTTCGGCGTCTGCGGGTAGAGGAAGATCTTGTACTTCCCGCTGGTGGTGGTGCGGTGGTACTTGCGGTTCGACTTGTCCTTGATCATGTCCAGGAAGTAGCGGTTCAGCGAGTCGTAGATCACCTTGTCGGCGACGATCACGTGGTTGTTGTTCCAGCTCAGCGAGGTGTTCCCCGTGTACGGGTTGGCCGAGCTGATCATGGACACGTACTTGCGCTGACCGGCCACCGAGAACAGGTAGTACTTGGCGTGGATGACCGAGGCGGCCTTGGACATGCAGCTGTGGTCGCAGGTGGCCACGAACGACCGCGACTTCTTGTTCTTGCCGAGAGCCCGCTTCACCTTGCGGATGTGCTTGTTGCTCTCCTCGCCGTCGATCACGATCTGCACGCTGACCCCGCGCTTGTCCGCGGCGATCAGGTTGTCGGCGACGCTCTTGATGTCGAACAGGTACATCGCCATCCGGATCTGACCGCCGGCCGGGACCGACTTGATGGCCTTGTTGAAGTCGCTGATGATCTTGTACCGGCTGGCCTTCTTGCCCTTCGGGTTGTTGAACGTCATGTAGTCGCTCGGCGCCCAGGTCGCATTCGGACCGGCCGCCTTCTTCAGGGAGGCGGAGGACTTGTTCGCCCGGGTGGCGGCGGTCTTGGCGGACTTGGCGGCCGCCGAGGTGCGGATCGCCGTCGTCCGGGCCGCGGCGGTGGAGCGGGCCGAGGCCTGGTAGCGGCTGGTGGCCGTGGTGGCGGTGGACACGGTGGTCCGGCCGGCAGCGACAGCGGCGGCGTAGGCGGTTCCGGTGGCTGCGGCGCGGGCGGCGGTCGTCCTGGCGGCAGCGGCGGTGGCCGCGGCCCGGCTGGTCGCGGCGGCAGCCCGCGCCGCGGCTGCGGCACGGGTCTTCTTGGACTTCTTCTTCGCCTTCTTGACCGCCTTGTTCGCGGCCTTCAGCTCCTTGGCGGCGGCCTTGGCGGCGGCGGCGGCCGCGTTCGACTGGGTCCTCGCCACCGTGGCGACGGCACCGGTGGCGGCGATCTTCTTCCGGTACGGTGCGGCCTTCTTGTTCGCTGCCGCTGCCCTGGCCTTGGCCTTGGCGGTCGCCTTGGCGGAGGCCTTGTAGCGGACGCTCGCCTTCTTGGCGGACTTGGTGGCGGCGGCCGACCGGACGTTGGCGGTCTTGGCCGCCCCAGCCGCCAGGTCGGCGCGCTGCTTCGCGTACCCGATGTAGCTGAGCCGGGCGGCGGTGGCCGCGTTGGCCTTGGCCACGGCATTCGCCTGGGCGCCGGCAGCTGCCCGAGCGGCGTTCGCACTGGCCCGGGCTGCCGCGGCGTTGGCCTTGGCTGCCGCCGTGGACGCCTTCGCGGCGGCCTTCGCCGCCGCCTTGGCCGCGGCCTTCTGCTTCTTGGGAGCCTTGCTCTTGGCCACCGCCGCGGACCGTGCCTTGGCGGTCGCCGCGGCCTTGGCGGCGGCGACGGCGCGGGCCCGGGTCACGGCGGCGGTCCGGGCGGCGGCGGCGGCTCGGGCTCTCGCCGGTGCGACCGCCTGGCGGGCGGCGGCGGCGGCCTTCGCGGCGGCGGCGGCCTTCGGTCCGGACTGCAGCACGGCCCGGGTGCGGGCTGCGGCAGCCGCCTTGGCCTTCGCGGCGGCGGCGGCCTTGGCCTTGGCGGCAGCGGTCGCCTTCCGCTGAGCTGCCGCGCGGGCGGCCTTCTCGCGGGCCGCCTTCGTCTTCGCCGCGGCGGCCTGAGCCTTGGCGGTGTCGCTCTTGGCGGGCGGATCGGGGGCGGCCCAGGCCGGGCCCGCGGCGGCGACGCCGGCGGTCAGGGCAAGGGTGAGGGTGACCAACAGGCCGATCAGCCGTTTCGCCATCGTGTATTCCGCTCCAGTCGTCGATCGTTGGGGCGAAACAGGCGTCACACCGATAACACAAGCCCCATCCGTTGCATAGCCTGCCAGAGCATCTCGGCAGATCCCGGTCGCGAAACACCCGTGAGTCGCAGGTTTCGTACGACGGGCGCGACCCGGCTCCGCGGGCCTCTCGGCCAGGCGGTGTGACGCAGCAGACGTCCAGGTGCGGAAGACGGACCGCGCCGGCCGGGTTTTCCCCTGACATGACCGCACTCTTCGAACCACTGACTCTGCGTGACCTGACGCTGAAGAACCGGATCTGGCTGGCCCCGATGTGCCAGTACGCGGTGGAGTCCGAGGACGGCGTGCCGACGGACTGGCACCTGGTGCACCTCGGCGCCCGGGCTCAGGGTGGCTTCGGGCTGATCATCGCCGAGGCCACGGCCGTGACGGCCGAGGGGCGGATCAGTCCGCAGGACACGGGGCTGTGGAACGACGAGCAACGGGATGCCTGGGCCCGCATCGTGGACTTCGCGCACAGCCAGGACGCCGCGATCGGGGTCCAGCTGGCGCACGCCGGACGCAAGGCCTCCACCTACCGCGGCTTCCCCGGCGAACCGCACGGGAGCGTGCCCCGCGGAGCGGGCGGCTGGACGACGATCGGTCCGTCGGCCGAGGCTTTCGTCGGCTACACCGCACCGGTCGAGCTCAGCACGGCGGAGATCGCCGAGGTGGTGGCCGCCTTCGCCGAGTCCGCTCGACGGGCGGACGAAGCCGGCTTCGACGTGGTCGAGATCCACGCCGCCCACGGCTACCTCATCCACCAGTTCCTGAGCCCGCTCTCCAACCACCGCACCGACGCCTACGGCGGCGACTTCGCCGGTCGGACCCGGCTCGCCCTCGAGGTCGTCGAGGCCGTCCGGGCCGTCTGGCCGGCCGAGAAGCCCCTGTTCGTCCGGATCTCGGCCACGGACTGGGTCGACGGCGGCTGGGACGGGGACCAGTCGGTGCGACTCTCCGCCGCCCTGGCCGAGCGGGGGGTCGATCTGATCGACACCTCCACCGGTGGCAACGCACCGGCCGACATCCCCGTGCGGCCCGGTTACCAGGTGCCGTTCGCCCGGCAGATCCGCGAGCAGGCCCAGATCCCGACCGGCGCGGTCGGTCTCATCGTGGAGCCGCAGCAGGCCGAGAAGATCCTGGCCGCCGGGGATGCCGACGTCGTGCTGCTGGCGCGGGCGGCGCTGCGGGATCCGTCCTGGCCGCAGCGGGCCGCCGCCGAGCTGGGTCTGTCCTGGCGGGATGCTCCGTACCCGCCCGCGTACCTGCGTGGTCGTTGGGACGACGTACCGGCTCTGTGATCACCGCGGAGTGACCACCACCGGCCGCGGACAGCCGCTGGTGGTCGCTCAGCACGCCTGCTAGCGTGCTGGTGAAACGATTCACACTCCCTGTTCGAAGGAGAACCGGATGACGGTGTCCGCACCCGCAAGCAACCGGCCCGACTGGACGGCTCGGCTGATCAGTCCCGACGACGACTTCGCCGGGGCTCCGCTGCTGCGCACCGAGTTCGGCCTCGAGCAGGGTCACGGTGCCGTCACCGCCGCGGTGCTGCACGCCACCGCGCACGGGGTTTTCCAGGCGTACCTGAACGGCGCGCCGGTCGGCGACGACGTGCTCAGCCCGGGCTGGAGCAGCTACGAGTGGCGGTTGCGCTACCGGACGTACGACGTGACCGAGCTGGTGGCCGCCGGCACCGGGGGGACCGCGGTCCTCGGCTTCGCGCTCGGCAACGGCTGGTTCCGGGGTCGGCTGGGCTGGAGCGGTGGCCGCGCCTACTACGGCGACGAGCTGGGCGTGCTCGCGCAGCTCGAGATCACGTACGCCGACGGAGCGGTGCAGCGGGTCGTCACCGACACCGACTGGACGGCGGGTCCGTCGGCGGTGACCGCCAACGACCTCTACGACGGGCAGGACGTCGACGCCCGGCTGAGCTCCGACGCGTGGCTGCGGCCCGGGTTCGCCGGCGACGGCTGGACGGGTGTGCACACCGGCGAGCGTGAGCCGGCGACCCTGGCACCGTACGTCTCCCCGCCGGCGCGACGGGTCGACGAGCGCGCCCCGGAGCGGATCTGGACCTCGCCGAGCGGGAGGACCCTGGTCGACTTCGGGCAGAACCTGGTCGGCTGGGTGCGGTTCACCGTGCAGGGACCGGCCGGGTCGGTGATCACCCTGCGGCACGCCGAGGTGCTCGAGCACGACGAGCTCGGCACCCGGCCGCTGCGATCGGCCAAGGCCACCGACCGGTTCACCCTGAGCGGCGGTGTCGACACCTTCGAGCCGACGTTCACCTTCCACGGCTTCCGCTACCTGGAGATCGACGGCTGGCCGGGAGAGCTCATCGCCGACGACCTGACGGCCGTGGTGATCTCCACCGACCTGGACCGGATCGGCACCTTCGAGTGCTCCGACGACCTGCTCAACCGGCTGCACCGCAACGTGGTCTGGGGGGCGCGGGGCAACTTCGTCGACGTGCCGACCGACTGCCCGCAGCGCGACGAGCGACTCGGCTGGACCGGCGACCTGGCGGCGTTCGCACCGACAGCGGTCTACCTGTTCGACGCCCAGGGGTTCCTCCGCGACTGGCTGCTCGATCTCGATCTCGAGCAGCAGCACGCCGACGGCATGGTGCCGTTCGTCGTCCCGGACGTGCTGAAGTACCTCGATCACCCACCGGAGTTCCCGACTCCGGACAGCACCGCGGTGTGGAGCGACGCGGCGGTCTGGGTGACCTGGGCGGTGTACCAGGCGTACGGCGACCCCTCCGTGCTGGCCGACGCGTTCCCGGCGATGGCGGCGCACGTCCGCCGGGTCGAGGGCCTGCGGTCGCCGACCGGGCTGTGGGACACGGGCTTCCAGTTCGGCGACTGGCTCGACCCCACCGCGCCGCCGGAGGAACCGTTCCTCGCCAAGGCGGACACGGGTGTGGTGGCCACGATCTGCCTGTTCCGCAGCGCCTCCCTGGTCGCCGAGGCGGCCCGGTTGCTGGGTCGCGACGACGACGCGGCGCACTTCGCCGACCTGGCCGAGCAGACGCGGACGGCCTTCGCTACCCACTACCTGCACGAGGACGGGACGATCCACAGCGACGCTCCGACCGTCTACGCGCTGGCCATCGTGTTCGGGCTGCTGGACGAGAACCGGACGGCACAGGCGGGCGACCGGCTGGCCGCGCTGGTGGCCGAGGGTGGCTACCACATCCAGACCGGGTTCGCGGGGACCCCGTTCGTGACCGATGCGCTCACCCTGACCGGTCATCTCGACGACGCCTACCGGCTCCTGCTGCAGACGGAGTGCCCGTCCTGGCTGTACCCGGTGACGATGGACGCCACCACGATCTGGGAGCGGTGGGACTCGATGCTGCCGGACGGCACCATCAACCCGGGCGAGATGACCAGCTTCAACCACTACGCCCTGGGCGCGGTGGCGGACTGGATGCACCGCACCATCGGCGGCATCGCTCCGGCCGAGCCGGGCTACCGGACGGTGCGGGTGGCGCCCCGGCCCGGCGGCGGCATCGGCTGGGCGACGTCGTCCCTGCAGACCCCGCACGGGCTCGTGGCCGTGTCCTGGACCGACGGTCCGGAGGGGCTGACGCTGGAGGTCGAGGTGCCGGACGGCGTGACCGCCGTCGTCGACCTGCCGGACCAGCCCGTCCACGAGCTCACCGGCGGCTCGCACCGGCTCGAACCGGCGACCGCGGATAGTCGGCGCACTTCCGTGGCGTAGTCGCCGCGGAAGCGCACCGCCTATCCTCAGCACCAGCCCGCCACGAGAGGCTCCGCCCATGACCGAGACCACCATTCCCCACCAGATGCGCGCCAGTGTGCTCACCGGCGTGAAGCAGCTCGCCGTGGAGCTGGTGCCGACCCCGGCGGTGGCCGACGACGAGGTGCTCGTCGAGGTGGCCGCGGTCGGGGTCTGCGGGTCCGACACCCACTACTTCCGCCACGGTCGGATCGGCGACTTCGTGGTGACGGGACCGCTGATCCTCGGGCACGAGCTGTCCGGCCGGATCGTCGCGGTGGGTGCGGACGTGCCCGACGCCCGGATCGGCGAGCGGGTGGCGGTGGAGCCCCAGAAGAACTGTCGTCGCTGTCGGGAGTGCCGGGCCGGGCACTACAACCTCTGCCCGAACATGGAGTTCTTCGCCACCCCGCCGATCGACGGCGCGTTCGCGCAGTACTGCGTGATCCGCACCGAGTTCGCCCACGCCCTGCCGGACACGATCTCCGACGAGGCGGCCGCCCTGCTGGAGCCGCTCTCGGTCGCCATCACCACGATGCGCAAGGCCGGGGTCACGCCGGGCTCGTCCATCCTCATCGCCGGGGCCGGCCCGATCGGGATCATCTGCGCCCAGACGGCGCGGGCGTTCGGCGCGGCCGAGATCATCGTCACCGACCTCGTGGCGGAGCGGCGGGAGCGGGCCCTGACTTTCGGGGCCACCCGGGTGATCGATCCCCGTGAGGTCGACATCGCCGCCGCGGGTCTGGACGTGAACGCGTTCGTCGACGCCAGCGGATCCCCGCGCGCCGTCTTCGACGGCATCAAGGCCGTGCGCCCAGCCGGGACCGCCGTCCTGGTGGGACTGGGTTCGCCGGAGATGACGCTGCCGATCGAGCACATCCAGAACCTCGAGATCACCGTCACCGGGATCTTCCGCTACGCCGACACGTGGCCCGCGGCCATCCACCTGGTGTCGAGCGGACTGGTCGACCTGGACGCGTTGGTGACGGGGAAGTTCGACCTGGAGCACGCCGCCGAGGCGTTGGAGGCCGACCTGGACCCGGCCAGTCTCAAGGCCGTGGTCTACCCACGCTAGAGGCTCACGCCGAACCACATCAGGGCGAACTCGCGGTAGAACCGCAGGGCGATCGCGGTGATCACCACCAGGTACCAGATCGCGATGACGGCGACCTTCCAGTCCCCGATCAGGCGTCCGACCCGCCGGGCGCCGTCGCCGAAGGCGCCCGCGGCCAGGGTGTGGGCGGTGGTGACCACCACGATCGGGATCGTCACCGCCCAGACGCACATGCACCAGATGCAGAGGGCGCCGATGACGTACAGGCTCTGGGTCTGCAGCCAGGTGATGAAGACCGCGGCGGCGAGGCAGCCGACCTCGAAGCAGACGAGATACCAGCGGGCGAGGCGGGCGCCGGCCAGCAGCACCATCCCGGTGGTGCCCGCGATGGCGAAGCCGGCGATGCCCAGCAGCGGGTTGGGGAAGCCGAACAGGGCACCGGCCCGCGACGACATCACCGGCCCGCAGGTGACGAACGGGCTGATGTCGCAGACCAGGGCGACCTGCGGGTCACTCAGCAGCCGGATCCGGTCGATGGTCAAGATCATCGCGGCCAGGAAGCCGATGGCCGAGCCGACCACCAGCAGCAGACCCCACCCGCGCTGAACGGGGTCCGCGACGGTCGACTCGGCCGCCACCGACGACTCAGCCGGCACTGGCCAGCTCGTCGATCTTCGCGCCGAGGGCCGCGCCACTGACCGTCTCGGCCTGCTCGCCGTTGAAGAACAGCGTGGGAGTTCCGGTCACCCCGGCCTGACCGGCCGCGCTGGTGTTGTCGCTGATCCACGACGTGTAGCGCTGGTCGGAGATGCAGGTCTGCGCGTCGCCGTCGGTGATGCCCTGCTGGGTGGCGAAGTCCGCCAGCTCGGCACCCTTCCAGCTGTCGGTCTCGGCACTGTGGTTGGCGTACAGCGCGGCGTTGAACGCCCACCACGACTCCGGCGCGTAGGTCGCGACGCAGGCGGCGGCGCTGCCGGCCTGGGTGCCGTACGCCGTCACGATCTGGATGTTGTGGTAGTTCACCTTGAGCTCGCCGGAGGCCACCTTCTGGGTGATCACGTCGTTGCTGTCCGCCTCGAACTCCTGGCAGTGCGGGCAGGAGTAGTCGACCCAGAGGTCCATCGTCACCTTGGCGTCGGCCTTGCCGACCTGCACGGCGGAGCCGTCGATCGCGAACGGGACCGAGGCGCCGCCGACGGTCACGTTCGTGCTGGCGGTGGGGACCCGCTCACTCCGGCCGGCCCGGCCGAGCAGCACCGCCGAGGCCACGATGCCGATCGCCAGCAGGGCCACGACGCCGACGACGATCGCCTGGGTGATCCGGCGCTTGCGCTGCACCCTGGCCGCTTCCAGCCGAGCCCGCTCGCGGGCCTGTTGGCGGTTGCCGCCCTTGCTGTTCTGGGTGGTGTTCGCTGGGTGCTTCGGCACCGTCGGGACCCTCTCTGCCGGTTTCGTCTCGGCCGCGAGTCTACGGACGACGGACAACCTGACCGCGCCGGACGAGACGGCTCCGAGGAACTCACAGCCAAGGCACAGTTCGGTCGCTCATGGGCCCGATCCTGTCGTGCCGGTCCGAGGCCGCGGGAACGGCGTCAAGATCTCGTCAAGAGCTGTCAGGAACGCGCCAGGACCGGCTCCGGGCCGGTCGGCAGCGGGTTGCATCGGTCACGTGAGTACTCCTACGCAGCGGTCCCGGTGGCCCGTGATCGTCGCCGCGGCCGCCATCCCGCCGCTCATCTGCCTGCTGCTGTCCGGCGTCCGCGACGTCATCGAGAACACCAACGCCGCCCTGTTGCTCGTGCTGGTGGTCGTCGGGGTCGCGGCCCTGGGCTCCCGGGCCGCCGGGTTGGTCGCCGCCGTCAGCGGTGCCGCCGCCTTCGACTACGTCCTCACCGCGCCGTACGACCAGTTCCGGATCGGGGACCGGTCCGATATCGAGACCACCGTGCTCCTGCTGCTGATCGGCGCGGCCGTCACCGAGCTGGCCCTGTGGGGTCGCCGGCAGCAGGCCCGGGCGAGCGAGCAGCGCGGTTACCTGGACGGGATCCTGCAGGCCACCGACGTGCTCGCCGACGCCGCTCCGACGGCGACCGTGATCGCGCACGTGGAGAGCCAGCTCGTCGACCTGCTCGACCTCGATTCCGCGACCTACCTGGCGCACTGGTCCGGCGACCGGCCGGTTCTGCACCCCGACGGCTCGGTCACTCGCCACCGGCAGACGCTGGACATCGATCGGACCGGCCTGCCCACCGACACCGAGCTCGTCCTGCCCGTCCGACCCGGTGACCCCGATCGCGGCGCCTTCCGACTGGTCGCCGCGACCCACTGCGCTCGTCCGACCGCGCAGCAGCGGCGGGTGGCGGCGCTGCTCGCCGAGCGAGTGGCGCTCGCGGAGGCGAACGGCCCCGTCCCGTCCCGGGAGACGGGGGCCGACCAGCGATGAGTCTCGTGTCCGTGCTCCTGCTGCTCGCCGTGGCCGCCCTGATCGTCTACCTGCTGTGGACCCTGATCTTCCCGGAGCGTTACTGATGACACACGCGAGCCGGCCTCGGCGACACCGCGTCGGGGCTGCTGACCCTGGCCGCCCTGCTGGCGATCCTGGCCCTGGCCTACGTCCCGCTCGGCAACTACCTGACCGCCGTGCTCACCCCGGTCCGGCACACCCGGGCGGAGCGCGGGCTGTACCGCCTGCTCGGGGTGGATCCCGACGGACAGCAGAACGCCCGCAGCTACGCCCTGGCGGTGCTGGCCTTCTCGCTGGTCTCGATCCTGGTCCTGGTGGCGATCCTGATGGGCCAGTCCCGGCTCCCGTTCAGCCGGGGGCTGGACGGGATGGGCCCGACGATGGCGATCAACACCGCCGTCAGCTTCGTCACCAACACCAACTGGCAGTCGTACGCGGGGGAGTCGACGCTGGGCTACACGGCGCAGGCCGCCGGGTTGACGGTGCAGAACTTCACCTCGGCCGCGGTCGGGATCGCGGTCGCCGCCGCCCTGCTGCGCGGGTTCGCGGCCCGCAACAGCCAGGATGCTGGGCAACTTCTGGGTCGATCTGATCCGGATCGTGCTCCGCGTGCTGCTGCCGCTGAGCATCGTGGTGGCCGTGCTGCTGCTGGCCTGCGGCGTGATCTCGAACCTGGCCCCCGATCGGGTGATCTCCACGATCGCCGGTGGCAGCCAGACCCTGCCCGGTGGTCCGGTGGCCAGCCAGGAGGCGATCAAGCTGCTCGGCACGAACGGTGGCGGCTTCTTCAACGCCAACTCCGCCCACCCGTACGAGAACCCGACTCCGGTGGCCAACCTGATCGAGATCGCCGCCCTGCTGATCATCCCCGTCGCTCTCACCCGGACCGCCGGCACGATGCTGGGCAGCCGGAAGCAGGGCACCGCCCTGCTGGCCGCGATGGCGGTGCTCTGGGGCGCGGTGCTGGCCGCCACCACCTGGGCGGAGGTCGCCGCCCGGGGCGCGGTGCCCGCGGCCGCCGGCGCGGCGATGGAGGGCAAGGAGACCCAGTTCGGGATCTGGGGCAGTGTCCTGTTCGCGACCAGCACCACCGGCACCTCCACCGGCGCGGTGAACGGCATGCACGACTCGATGACCGCGGCCGGTGGCGGTCTGACCCTGATCAACATGCTGCTCGGCGAGGTGTCGCCCGGCGGTGTCGGCTCGGGCCTGTACGGGATCCTGATCGCCGCCATCGTCGCCGTGTTCGTGGCCGGGCTGATGGTCGGGCGGACGCCGGAGCTGCTGGGCAAGAAGATCGGCGCCCGGGAGATGTCGTTGGTGGCGGGCTACGTGCTGGCCTCGCCGGCCCTCGTGCTGATCGGGCTCGGGGTGGCGATGGCCCTGCCGAGCACCCCGGACGCCATGGCCAACACCGGTGGGCACGGGTTCTCCGAGGTCTTCTACGCCTACGCCTCCGCGGCCAACAACAACGGCAGCGCGTTCGCCGGGCTGACCGTGACCTCGCCGTTCTTCCAGCTGAGCCTGGCCGCGGCGATGCTGCTCGGCCGGTTCGTGCCGATCGTGCTGGTGATCGCCCTCGCGGGCCAGCTCGCACGGAGCACCACCGTGCCGGCCTCCAGCGGCACCCTGCCCACCCACACGCCCTTGTTCATCTCGTTGCTCATCGGAGTCATCGTGCTCGTCAGTGGTCTCACCTTCTTCCCGGCTCTGGCCCTGGGACCGATCGCGGAGGCGCTCTCGTGAGCGCCGATCCGTCCTCGCGGCACGCGTCCGCCGGCCCTGAGCTGGTCCCAGGTCCGGTCGGCCCTGCCCGGCGCCGTGCGCAAGCTGGATCCGCGGCACCTGTGGCACACGCCGGTGATGTTCGTGGTCTGGACCGGCTCGGTGGTGACCACCATCAGCGCCGTCGTGCAGCCGAGCGCCCTCAGCGTCTCCGTGGCCGTCTGGCTGTGGCTGACCGTGCTGTTCGGTAACCTCGCCGAGTCGGTCGCGGAGGGCCGCGGCAAAGCGCAGGCCGACACGCTGCGCAAGGCCCGGACCGAGACCCAGGCCCGGCTGCTGACCGACGGCGGCTCGGTCGCGGTCGTGCCGAGCAGCCACCTGATGCCCGGGGACCGGGTGCTGGTCAGCGCCGGCGAGATCATCCCCGGCGACGGTGACGTGGTCGCCGGGGTGGCCAGCGTGGACGAGTCGGCGATCACCGGCGAGTCGGCCCCGGTCATCCGCGAGGCCGGCGGGGACCGTTCGGCGGTGACCGGCGGCACGACCGTGCTGTCGGACGAGATCACCGTGCAGATCACCGCGGCCCCCGGAGAGTCCTTCCTGGACAAGATGATCGCCCTCGTCGAGGGCTCCTCGCGACGCAAGACGCCGAACGAGGTGGCCTTGTCCATCCTGCTCTCCTCGCTGACGATCATCTTCCTGCTGGCGGTGGCGACGCTCGCGCCGATGGCGGCGTACGCCGGTGCGGAACCGTCGCCGGTGATCTTGGTCGCTCTGCTGGTCTGCCTGATCCCGACGACCATCGGTGCGCTGCTCAGTGCCATCGGCATCGCCGGCATGGACCGGCTGGTGCGGGCGAACGTGATCGCCCTGTCGGGACGGTCGGTCGAGGCCGCCGGGGACATCGCCACGCTGCTGCTGGACAAGACGGGCACCATCACCCTCGGCAACCGTCGGGCCTCGGCGTTCCTGCCCGCGCCCGGGGTGAGTCGCGAGGCCCTGCGGGATGCCGCCCGGCTCTCCAGCCTGGCCGACCTCACGCCGGAGGGCCGCTCCATCGTCGACCTCGCCCTCTCCGAGGGCGCCGATGGTGCCCCGACGCCCGACGGCTGCGAGATCATCGAGTTCAGCGCCCAGACCCGGATGTCGGGAGTGAACCTCGATCACGCCGACCAGCAGATCCGCAAAGGGGCCGGGTCGGCGGTGGCTGCCTGGTTGGAGACCGTCGACCTGGGTCCCGTCGCCGGGACGGTGGAGGAGATCGCGGTCTCCGGCGGCACGCCGCTGGTGGTGGCGGAGCGGTCGGCCGGCTGCGGCCGGGTGCTCGGCGTCGTGCACCTCAAGGACGTGGTGAAGCCGGGCATCGCCGAGCGCTTCGCGCAGCTGCGGGCGATGGGGATCCGGACGGTGATGATCACCGGGGACAACGCCTCCACCGCCCGGGCCATCGCCGCCGAGGCCGGGGTGGACGACTTCCTCGCCGAAGCCACCCCGGAGGACAAGATGCGGCTGATCAAGGCCGAGCAGTCCGGCGGACGGATGGTGGCGATGACCGGGGACGGGACCAACGACGCACCGGCCCTGGCCGCGGCGGACGTCGGGGTGGCCATGAACAGCGGGACCTCCGCCGCCAAGGAGGCCGGCAACATGATCGACCTGGACTCCGACCCCACCAAGCTGATCGACGTGGTGGAGATCGGCAAGCAGCTGCTGATCACCCGCGGCGCGCTGACCACCTTCTCCGTGGCCAACGACATCGCCAAGTACTTCGCGATCATCCCGGCGTTGTTCCTCGCCACCTACCCCGGTCTCGCGGCGCTGAACGTGATGCGGTTGCACTCGCCGCAGTCCGCCATCCTGTCCGCGGTGATCTTCAACGCGCTGATCATCGTGGCCCTGATCCCGTTGGCCGTGCGCGGTGTCCGCTACCGCCCGGTCAGCGCGTCGAAGCTGCTGCGTCGCAACCTGGCGATCTACGGCGTCGGCGGCATCGTGGCCCCGTTCGTCGGCATCAAGATCATCGACCTCGTCCTCGTCGGCCTCGGCACCCTGGTGCCGGTGCTGGCTCTCTAGGAAGGCACCATGCCCGAATCCGTACGCCAGCTCGTCACCGCCGTGAAGTGCGTGCTGGTCCTCACCGTCGTGCTCGGCATCGGCTACCCCCTGCTGGTGCTCGGCGTCGGTCAGCTCGGACTCCAGCGGCAGGCCGCGGGGTCCTTGATCACCGCCGACGGTCGGGTCGTCGCCTCCCGGCTGATCGGCCAGGAGCTTCGCCGGCGACGAGTGGTTCCAGCCGCGGCCGTCGGCAGGTGACTACGACGGCCTGGCCAGCGGCGGCAGCAACGCCGGACCGAACGACGCCGAGCTGGTGGCCACCGTCGAGCAGCGGCGGGCCGAGGTCGCCCGGCGGGACGGCGTGCGGCCGGCCGAGGTGCCCCCCGACGCGGTGACCGCCTCCGGCTCCGGTCTCGACCCGTTCATCTCACCCGCGTACGCACGCGTGCAGGTCGACCGGGTCGCGCGGGTCCGTGGGCTGCCGTCCGAGCGCGTACGGGCGCTGGTCGAGCAGCACGTCACGCCCCGGACGCTGGGCTTCCTCGGCCAGCCCCGGGTGAACGTGGTCGAGCTCAACCTGGACCTGCAGGGACTGCGATGAACGGTGCAGGGACTGCGGTGATCGATGCAGACTGAGCCCATGGAGCGCGGCGCGTTGCGGGTCTACCTGGGAGCGGCTCCCGGGGTGGGCAAGACGTACGCGATGCTCGCCGAGGGCCTCCGGCGCGCCGAGCGGGGCACCGACGTCGTGGTGGCCTTCGTGGAGACGCACGGCCGGGCGAAGACCGAGGCCGTGATCGCCGGTCTGGAGGTGCTGCCCCGCCGGCAGGTCGACCACGGCGGGCTGCTGGTCGGCGAGCTGGACCTGGCCGCGGTGCTGGCCCGGCGACCGGAGGTCGCGCTGGTCGACGAGCTGGCGCACACCAACGCGGGCGACCCGCGCGCGATCCGGGGGTCACCACAAGCGCTGGCAGGACGTCGAGACGCTGCTGGCCGCGGGCATCGACGTGATCACCACGGTGAACATCCAGCACCTGGAGTCGCTGAACGACGTGGTCGCCTCGATCACCGGCATCCGCCAGCGGGAGACGGTGCCGGACGAGGTGGTGCGGGCGGCCGACACCATCGAGCTGGTGGACATGAGTCCGCAGGCGCTGCGGCGGCGGATGGCCCACGGCAACGTCTACGCGGCGGACAAGATCGACGCCGCCCTGGCCAACTACTTCCGGGAGGGCAACCTCGGGGCTCTGCGCGAGCTGGCCCTGCTCTGGTTGGCCGACCGGGTCGACGCCGGGCTCGAGCGCTATCGCGGGCAGCACCGGATCGCCGGCAGCTGGCCGACCCGCGAGCGGGTGGTGGTCGGGGTGTCCGGCGGTCCGGAGTCACTGGCCCTGATGCGCCGGGCGGCCCGGATCGCGTCGCGGACGGCCGGTGGGGAGTGGCTCGCGGTGTACGTCAGCCGCCGCGACGGGCTGACCGGGGTCGCGCCCGATGCGCTGGAGCGCTTGCGGGTGGCGGCCGAGGAGATGGGTGGGGGCTTCCAGGCCGTCGTGGCCCACGACTCCGCCGACGGGCTGCTGGACGTGGCCCGCGGCGTCAACGCCAGCCAGGTGCTGATCGGCGCCAGCCGGCGGGGTCGGCTGTCCACGGTGCTGCAGCCCGGGGTGGGCGAGGAGGTGATCGCCCGGTCGGGCGAGATCGACGTGCACGTGGTCACCCACGACTACGCCCGTCGCGCCGGCCTGGCCCGGACCCGCCGCCGGACGCTGAGCCGGGCCCGGCTCGTCACCGGCTACCTGGTGGCGGTGCTCGGCACGGCGCTGCTGGCCCTCGGTCTCTTCCTGACCCCCGACCTGCACGGGCTGCCGACCGAGTCGCTGCTGATGCTGACGATGGTGGTCGCCACCGCGCTGGTCGGCGGTCTCTGGCCCGCGGTGCTCGCCGCCCTGCTGGCCAGCGTGGCCCTGAACTTCCTGTTCGTGCCGCCCACCCGCACCCTGACCATCGCCGATCCGGAGAACGCGTTCGCGATCGTGGTGTTCGTGGTGGTGGGGGTGGCGGTGGCGAGTGTGGTCGACCGGTCCGCCCGGCGGACCGTCGAGGCCGTCCGGGCCCGGGCCGAGGCCAACGCGCTGGCCGTGCTGGCGCACAGTCTGCTGCACTCCGGGGACGACGTGGTCGAGCTGCTCCGGCAGGCCGGGGAGGTGCTCGGGATGTCGGGCGCGGCGCTGGTCGAGGGCACCACCGGGCGTACCGTCGCGGGGTGGGGCGACCCGCCGTCGAGCGAGACCGATGCCCGGGTCGACGTCGGCTCCGGGCTCACTCTGGTGCTTCGCGGGCGGCCGTTGGAGGCCTCCGACCAGAGCCTGCTGACCGCGTACGCGGCCCACTTCGCCGTCCTGGAGGAGCGCCGCCGGGCGCAGGCCGACGCGGCGCGGACCCAGGAGCTGGCCGAGGGCAACCGGACCAAGACCGCACTGCTGGCGGCGGTCTCGCACGACCTGCGGACGCCGCTGGCCGCGATCAAGGCGGCCTCCTCCAGTCTGCGCAACACCGCCATCGCCTGGTCCGAGGAGGACCGGGAGGAGCTGCTGGCCACCGTGGAGGAGTCCGCGGACCGGTTGGACGCCCTGGTCGCCAACCTGCTGGACATGAGCCGGCTGCAGACCGGCAGCATCACCTCCCTGAGCGCCGAGGTCGACCTGGCCTCGGTGGCGGAGTGGACGCTGCGGGCGGTGCCCGGGGCCGAGTCGATCGCGGTCACCGCTCCCGACGACCTGCCGCCGGTGTCCGCCGATCCGGGCCTGCTCGAGCGGGTGATCGCCAACGTGGTCGAGAACGCGCTCAAGCACACCGACGCCGCGGCCGATCTCGGTGTCGGTGTCGGCCTGGACGAGTGCCGCGTCGGGCCCGCGGGTCAGCCTGCGGGTGGTCGACCGGGGACCGGGGGTGCCCGCCGAGTCGCTGGAGGCGATCTTCGAGCCGTTCCAGCGGCTCGGCGACGTGCCGGCCGGGGACGGCGTCGGACTGGGTCTGGCGGTCGCCCGTGGTCTGATGGAGGCCATGGGGGGCACGCTCACGGCGGAGGAGACCCCGGGCGGCGGGCTCACGCTGGTGGTC
>CAVXBJ010000015.1:0-17067 GCA_963759915.1 uncultured Actinomycetota bacterium
CACGGCCTGCCACGAGCAGCGCTCCCACCGGCGACTTGACGCGAGTCGGTGGGTCAGACAGAGGCGAAGAACCTCAATCACCCGGCTCAGCGCGAGCGGGTCGGCCACGCCGGCCAGCTCGCGGGCAGAGTCATCGAGAGCAGCGGGATGCCGACGTCGACCGTGCGGATCCCCAGCCGGGTGGCGGTCAGCGGGCCGATCGTGCTGCCACAGGGCACCGCGTTGTTGGAGACGAACTCCTCGGGTCGCCACCCCCGCGTCCCGGCAGGCCCGCCGCCACAGGGCCGCGCCGACCCCGTCGGTCGCGTACCGCTGGTTGGCGTTGATCTTGAGCAGCGGGCCGCCGTTGAGCAGTGGCCGGTTGGCCGGATCGTGCCGCTGGGCGTAGTTCGGGTGAACGGCGTGCCCGGTGTCGGCGGACAGGCAGACCGAACCGGCCAGCGCACGCTGGTGGTCGTCGGGTGAACCGCCGAGCGAGCCGGAGATCCGGCTCAGCACATCCGCGAGCACGGGACCGGCGGCGCCGGAGCGTGACTCGCTGCCGATCTCCTCGTGATCGAACGCCGCGACCACCGTGATCAGGTCGCTGTCCGCGGTGGCGATCAGCGCGGTCACGGCCGCGTGCACGCTGGAGAGGTTGTCCAGCCGGCCCGAGGCCAGGAACTCGGCGGTGGGTCCGAAGATCTCCGGTGGCGTGGTCGCGTACGCCGACAGGTCGGACCCGTCGATCTGGTCGACCTCGCAGCCGGCCAGCAGGGCGATCTGCTCCATGATCGTCAGATCGGGGCGGTTGACGCTCCAGACCGGCGCGGTGTGCAGCTGCCGGTCCAGCTTCACGCCCTCCTCGTTGGCCGACCGGTCGAGGTGGATGGCCAGCTGCGGGATGCGCATGATCGCGCCGGTGCGGACGAGGCGCTGCTCGCCGCTGGTGAGGATCACCCGACCGGCCAGTCCGAGCTCGCGATCCAACCAGGAGTTGAGCAGCGGGCCGCCGTAGATCTCCATCCCCAGCTGCTGCCAGCCGGCGGTGCCGATGTCGGGCCGCGGTTTCAGCACGAACCCCGGCGAGTCGGTGTGGGCCCCGACGATCCGGTACGGGGTGCCACCGACGGCCCCGGTCGGGATGCGCCAGGCCAGCAGCGCCCCGTCCCGGACGAGCACGTACGAACCGGGCTCGGCGACGAAGCCCGCCCGCTCGTCGACCGGGACGAAGCCGTCGGCGACCAACCGCCGCGCTCCCTCCGCCGCCGCGTGGAACGAGGTCGGTGACGCCGTCACGAAGGCGGCGAGGTCGCGGACGTGGTCGAGGGAGGCGCTCACCGGTCCACCCTAGGATGCGTCGGTGACTCCGGGATCGTTGCCACTCCTCGACCGGTTCGCCGGCTGGCTGGCCGACCGGGTGCGGTGGTGGGTGGCCGTCGCCGGCCTGGTGCTCTTCGCCGGCTTCATCGTGCTCGTGCTGCCCGGCCAGGCCGCCGCCGGCTCCTTCTACACCTCGCTCCATCCGGCGCCCGACACCGAGCGCTGGTACGCACCCGAGGACCTGTACACCGCGGCCGAGGCGTGGGGCGAGGCGGGCCGCTCGGCGTACGTCCGCGCCCGGTGGACCTTCGACGTCGTCTGGCCGCTCGCGTACGGGATCTTCCTGCTCACCGCCCTCACCTGGCTCTGGGCCCGGGCGACCTCGCCGGGCAGTCGCTGGCGCCGGATCGCGCTGCTGCCGATCCTGGTGGTGTTCCTGGATTACGCCGAGAACGTCTGCACGGCCACGGTGGTCGCCCGCTACCCGGCCCGCACTCCCGTCCTGGCCGACCTGGCCCCGGTCTTCACGGCGGCGAAGTGGCTCACCCTCACCGGCTGCTTCGGGCTCATCGCCGTCGGTCTGGTGGCCGCACTGGTGACCGGGATCCGCCGTCGCCGCAGCCGCTGAGGCCCGCCACGGCGACGCTCCCTGGTCGGATCCGAAGGATTGTCGGTGGCAGCATGCAGGATCGCGCCCATGGACATCACCACCACGGTCGCGCTGGTCGCCGGCGTGATCCTCGGCGCGGCCGGCGGGTACGCCGCCGCCGTGCTGATCACCCGAGCCGGTCAGCGGACGGAGGCGGCCCGAGGAGACGCCGACGGCGCGCGCCAGGAGGCCTACGTGGCTCAGGCCAGGACCGAGGCGGCCCAGGCTCGCTCCGAGACCGCCCAGATCCGCGCCGAGTCCGCTCAGTCCCGCACCGACGTCGCCGAGGCACGCGCCCTGGCGGCCGCCGCCCAGGCCGAGGCCGCCGAGGTGTCGGCCGCGGTGGCCCGGGCGGAGGCCGAGCGCGACGCGGCGGTGGAGCACGCGCGGGCGCTGGCGGCGGACCGGGAGCAGATGCTGGCCCAGTTCAAGGTGATGTCCACCGAGACGATCGACCGGCAGAGCCTGGCCGCCAACGCCCAGGCCGACGCGCGCCTCCAGGCGACCGAGGCCCTGCTGGCGCCGGTCAAGGACTCCCTGCACCGCTTCCACGACCGGCTGACCGAGGTGGAGAAGGAGCGGGTGGCGATCGCGGCGGATCTGCGCAGCCAGGTGCAGACCGTGCAGCAGACCGGCGAACAGCTCCGGCGGGAGACGAAGGCGCTGACCACGGCCCTGCGCAAGCCGCAGGTGCGCGGAGCCTGGGGTGAGCTGCAGCTGCAACGGGTGGTCGAGCTCGCCGGCATGGTCGAGCACTGCGACTTCGTCCTCCAGCACACCGACACCGCCGACGACCGCGTGATCCGGCCCGACATGCGGGTCGACCTGGCCGAGGGCAAGTTCGTCTACGTCGATGCCAAGGTGCCCCTGTCGGCGTTCCTGGACGCCCAGGAGACCGACGATCTCCACAGTCGGGAGGAGGCGATGACCCGGTTCGCGCAGAACGTGCGGACGCACGTCGACCAGCTCGGCGGCAAGCGCTACTGGCAGTCGGGAGCCGGCACGCCGGAGTTCGTGGTGCTGTTCATGCCGAGTGAGGCCCTCGCCGCGGAGGCGTTCGCCATCCTCCCCGACCTGCACGAGTACGCGTCTCGCCGCGACGTGGTGCTGGCCACCCCGACGACGCTGATCGCGCTCCTGCGTGCGGTGGCGTACGGGTGGAAGCAGGCCCGGCTGGCGGAGAACGCCGCCGAGGTGCTGCAGCTCGGCCGGGAGCTGCACGATCGCCTCGGCACCCTCGGCAGCCGGTTCGACAAGCTCGGTCGCGCCGTCCGCGCGTCGGTGATCGCCTACAACGAGACCGTCGCGACCATGGAAGGACGCGTGCTGGTCAAGGCGAGGCAGTTCACCGACCTGAAGGTCAGCGGCGCGGAGCTGAAGACCGTGACGAGCGTGGACGACCCCGTCCGGCAGATCCAGGCACCCGAGCTGGTCGAGGACGCCGTGCAGGTGCCGCCGATGGTCGGGCGCAGCCGGCGTTCGCGACGACGGGATGAGCTGCCCGAGGACGAGGAGCTGCGGCGGGCCGATCCCGAGCTGTTCGAGCTGGTCGAGGAAGCGGACCCGCCGGTGCTGGGCGACGGTCGAGGACGCGCCTCGTCGTGATCTCCCCCACCCTGAGGCTGGGATCGGTCAGATGCGTCGGGTGCGACGGATCAGACCGAGACCGGTGGCCACCGCCATCAGGCCGGCCAGTCCGATGGGCAGGGCCGGGCCGCCGGTGTCCGCCAGGCCAGGGTCGGAGTCGTCGGCGATCTTGGTGACGGCCACGCGCAGTCGTACGTCGTCGGTCACGTCGTCGCTGCTGGACGAGGTGTCACCGAAGGGCCGCTCGGCCCGGGCGGTGAGCAGGTTGCTGACCCGGCCACGCCGGGCGTCGGCGGCGGACACGCGGTAGGAACCGGCGCAGCTGATGCTGGCACCGGGCGCCAGGGTGGCGCTCGCCGACGGTTCGCAGTCCAGATCGAGCGCGTTCAGGCTGCTGGTGACGCGGGCCCGGGTCAGGGTCACGTTGCCGGTGTTGGTGGCGGTGCCTTCGTAGCGCAGCCGGTCACCCTTGTCGGCCCGGCCCGTCGGACTCACCGACGCCGTCAGTGCGATCGACGGCTGCTGGTCGACGTGAACGGCGGCGTCGTCCACCGCCCCCACGTCGTCGAGCGGGGACTCGGGGTACCGGGGAAGCTCTCCAAATACGGAGGCGAAGTTGAAGACGTCCCGAAGTCGAGGGCGGCCTGGGTGACGTCAGGGTGGCCGAGCACCGGAGAACCTCACGGGGCTGCAGCGTCACCGGACTGGACCGTGTGCAGCTCAGTGGGTCAGGCCCTCGAGCTCGTCGGTGATCTCGACCCCGTCATCGCGACCGTACCGTTGTTGGTGGCCACGAAGCTGTAATCGATCACTTGACCGACCTGCGACACCGCGAGTCGGGCTGGCGGACTTGGCGAGGGTGATGCTCGGGCCGGCCACGGCCTGCCCCGTGACCTCGGGGGTCGGGAGCGGCCGACTCCGACGGACCGGGCACCTCGATGGCATCCTGTGCGACGCGGCCTGTGGTGTTCTGGTCCGGGCCGGGACTCGACGAGTGCGTGAACGGCGCGGCTCGCCGCTCGGCGAAGGCGTCCCGGACGGCGACTCGGTGTCCGAAGGCGTCGCGGTCGGAGGTGCTGGAAGCCGATGAACCGGGAGCGGACGAAGCAGGAGCGCTCGGGCTCTTCGTCGTGGGAGTCGGCGACGGGGCCTCTGCCGTGCTCACAGTCGGGGAGGGCGTGGGTGTCGTTTCCGCGGAGGCCATCAATGGGGCACCGACCAGCCCCAGCACCAGGGCAGCGGCTGCCAGACCCGCCAACGGGCGGGACGACGACGCTGACATGGACGGCTCCTGTACGAGTTCGGCGGCGAATCGCCGGCCGAGATCCCCGACCGGACGCCCGGGCACGGTATCAGCGGTTCACAGCGTCGACCTAACGATCGGGGGTAGACCCTCGACCCCAGGTTCAGTCGTTGACGGCACCCTTGCGCAGGTCGCGCCGCAGCTCCGGGGGCAGGGCGAAGACGAGATTCTCCTCGGTCAGCCGCTCCTCCGTGGCGGGCGGGAAGCCCCGCGCCTCGAGGTAGTCGAGCACCCCGCGGACGAGGTCGTCGGGCACCGACGCCCCGCTCGTGACGCCGACGGAGGACACGCCCTCCAACCAGGCGTCGTCGATCTCGGAAGCGAAATCCACGCGGTAGGACGCCTTGGCGCCGGCCTCCAGCGCGACCTCGACGAGGCGGACGGAGTTGGACGAGTTGGCAGATCCGACCACGATCACCAGATCGCTGTGCGCCGCGATCTGCTTGACCGCGAGCTGCCGGTTCTGGGTGGCGTAGCAGATGTCGTCGCTCGGCGGATCGAGCAGCAGCGGGAACTTCTCGCGCAGCTTGGCCACGGTGGCCAGGGTCTCGTCGACGCTCAGGGTCGTCTGGCTCAGCCAGGCGACCTTGCTCGGGTCCTTCACCTGGACGTCGGCGACGTGCTCGGGCGACTCGACCAGGGTGATGTGCTCCGGCGCCTCGCCGGCGGTGCCCTCGACCTCCTCGTGCCCTGCGTGACCGATCAGCAGGATCTCCCGGTCCTCGCGGGCGAACCGCCGGGCCTCGTGGTGGACCTTGGTCACCAACGGGCAGGTCGCGTCGATCGTCTTCAGCCGCCGGTCGGCCGCCTCGGCGTGCACCGCCGGCGACACCCCGTGCGCGGAGAACACCACGGTGGCGCCCTGCGGCACCTCCTCGAGCTCCTCGACGAAGATCGCCCCCCGCTGCTGCAGGGTCTCGACCACATGCCGGTTGTGCACGATCTGCTTGCGGACGTAGACGGGCGCGCCGTACGTGTCCAGGGCCTTCTCGACCGTGATGACGGCCCGGTCCACCCCGGCGCAGTACCCCCGAGGCGCAGCCACCACCACTCGCTTGTCAGCCATGCGGCCAGTGTAGGTGTGAGCCGACGGCTCCCCGGTGTGGCTTCGCCCACGCGGTCCGTCGTCCGGCCGGTGTCGACTCCCCACTCCCGCTCACCTGAACGAGCCTCCGTCAGCGGCGGCACCTCCACCTCAGCCGCGGCCCAAGGGTTCTGCCGAGCACTCCTGTCGGTGCGGCCCAGTAGCCTTCCGCCCGTGCCCATGGAGTCGTCGGCGGAGAACCCGCAGCCGCTGCGGGTGGTCACGTCGGCGGTCCGGGGTTGGATCGACCGGCTCGGGGCGATCTGGGTCGAGGCGCAGGTCATCGAGATCAACCGTCGAGCCGGCAGCCGTACGGTCTTCGTCACCATGCGGGACAAGCTGGCGAACGTGTCGGCGTCGGTCACGCTCTCGGCGGCCACCTTGGAGGCCGCCGCCGCACCACTCACGGAGGGCGCGACCGTGGTGGCCCGGCTGAAGCCGTCCTACTACGAACAGAACGGCCGCTTCTCCTTCTACTGCGACGCCATCACCCCGGTCGGCGAGGGACAGCTGCTGGCCCGCCTCGAGCAGACCAAGCGACTGCTGCAGGCCGAGGGGCTGTTCGAGCGCCACCACAAGAAACGGTTGCCGTTCCTGCCCAGGGCGGTGGGATTGATCACAGGCGTTGGGAGTGCGGCCGAGCGCGACGTGGTGGAGAACGCCCGTCGCCGGTGGCCCGGCGTGCAGA
Source organism: uncultured Actinomycetota bacterium (assembly GCA_963759915.1). GTDB lineage: Bacteria > Actinomycetota > Actinomycetes > Propionibacteriales > Propionibacteriaceae > Microlunatus. Next base: position 6,614 of record CAVXBJ010000015.1, read on the forward strand.
TCGTGACGCGGCACGCCCTGACCCAGGGTCGGGAGGCGGCCGAGCAGGTGATGCTGGCCTTGGCTGCGCTCGACCGGACCCCCGAGGTCGAGGTGATCATCGTGGCTCGCGGTGGTGGGTCCCTGGAGGACCTGCTGCCGTTCTCCGACGAGGGTCTGGTCCGAGCGGTGTTCGCCTGCCGCACACCGGTGGTCAGCGCGATCGGGCACGAGAGCGACCTGCCGATCCTCGATCTGGTCGCCGACCTGCGGGCCTCCACCCCGACCGACGCCGCCAAGCAGGTGGTGCCCGACGTGGCCGAGGAGCGGGAGCGGGTGCAGCTGTCCCGTGAGCGTCTGCGGCGCGGCGTCGAGTCGCTGGTGCGGCGCGAGCGGGACTGGTTGAGCCATCTCCGCGCCCGCCCGGTGCTCGCGGATCCGGGGGCCAGCTTCGCCCTCCGGGCGACCGAGGTCGCCGAGCTGCGGAGCCGGGCCGAACGGGCGCTGCGGGGCCGGCTCCGGCACGAGGCCACCGGTGTGGAGCACGCCCTGGCCCGCGTTCGCGCGATGTCACCGAAGGCGACGTTGGAGCGCGGGTACTCGATCGTGGTCGACGACGAAGGTCACGCCGTCGACTCCGCCGGCGAGGTGGAACCGGGCCAGCCGCTGCTGGCGTACCTGCACGACGGACAGCTGCGGGTCGACGTCCGAGAGGTCGTCATCCGAGAGGAAGGAGCCCACCCGTGAGCGACGAGACCGAGATCGATGCGGACACCGAGACCCCCGACGAGACGGCCGGCCTCGGCTACGAGGCGGCCCGTGCCCAGCTGATCGAGGTGGTCACCCAGCTCGAGTCGGGCGGTGTGCCGCTGGACGAGTCCCTGGCTCTGTGGGAGCGGGGCGAACGGCTCGCTCAGGTCTGTCAGCGCTGGCTCGACGGCGCGCAGGCCAAGATCGACGCGGCACGACCCTGAGATCGACCCGGTCCCCGTCCGGCTGATGCCACGATGGTGACCCGATCGGTCCCGAGGAGAACGCCGTGATCCGCTTCCTGCTCTCCGTCGCCATCAGCCTGGTGTCGGCGGCGCTCGCCCTGCTCGTCGCAGCCTGGCTGGTCGACGGCGTCACCGTGCAGGCGACCGGATTCGTGGTGGCCGTGGTCGTCTTCTCGGCGGCTCAGGGGCTGCTCGCCCCGTTCGTCTTCAACGTGGCCCGCAAGTACGCGTCCGCGGTGCTCGGCGGCATCGGGCTGGTCTCGACGGTGCTGGGGCTGTTCGTGGCGACGCTCTTCCCCGGCGGTCTGCGGATCAGCGGTGTGACGGCGTGGGTCCTGTCGGCGCTCGTCGTCTGGTTGATCACCGCGCTCGGCACCTGGATCCTCGGCGCCCTGATCATCAAGCGCTGGTGGATGAACCGCACGCCGAAAGCCGCCCGGCCGGCGCACTGAGTCCTGGAGCCGTCCGGGGACCGGCTGCCCGGTCCGAGCACGGTTGCTTGACGATCAGGCCGTGAGCTCTCCCGGCGTGCCGAACCGGCGCCGGTAGTCGCTGGGCGACACCCCGATCGTCCGCCGGAAGTGCTCGCGGAGCACCACCGCCGAGTTGAACCCGACGCGGGACGCGATCTGCTCGACGGACAGGTCGCTCTCCTCCAGCAGGCTGCGGGCGGCCAGGATCCGCTGCTGGGTCAGCCACTTGTGGGGCGTGGCCCCGGTCTCGGCCACGAACCGGCGGGCGAACGTGCGCTCGCTCATCACGGCCCGCGCGGCCAGCGAGCTGGCGCTGTGCTCGGCGTCCAGGTGCTCCAGCACCCAGGTCAGCAGCCCGCCGAGGCTGTCCGCGCGGCACTCCGGGATGGGAATGTCCACGAACTGCTGCTGGCCTCCGTCGCGCTGCGGCGGCACGACCATCCGGCGAGCCATCTTGGTGGCCACCGCGGTGCCGAGCTCCTTGCGGACCAGGTGCAGACTCGCGTCGATCCCGGCCGCCGTCCCGGCGCTGGTGACGATCCGGTCGTCCTCGACGAACAGCACCCGCGGATCCACCTCGGCGAGCGGGAACCGACGCTGCATGGCGTCGGCGTACATCCAGTGCGTGGTGCAGCGCCGACCGTCCAGCAGACCGGCGGCGCCGAGGATGAAGGAGCCCGAGCACAGGCTCAGGATCGTCGCCCCGTCGGCGTACGCCTGCCGCAGCACGTCGAGCACCTCGGGGGGATAGTCCTCGGTCGGCCGCGGCAGCGTGGCCGAGACGATCACCAGGTCGGTCCCGAGCACGCTGTCCAACCCCAGCTGGGGGGTGATGGTGAACGGATCCGCGTTCTTCGTGCTCAGCGGCCGCCCCGGCTCGACCCCACACACCCGGAAGTCGAACGGCTCGATGCCCTCGTCGCGCCGGTCGACCCCGAACACCTCCACGGCGAGCCCGAACTCGAAGACCGCCACGGGGTCCAGCACGATCACGCTCACGCTGCGGAGAGTCATGGTCCAAGCCTACTGGCAGCAATCCTTCGCACGGTGACTATCATGCCACTGTTGGCAAGGATTCGACGAGAGCAAGATTCATGCCATGACTGGAATCGTGATCGTGACCGCCGCGATCGTGCTGCTGATCGCCGCGCTCGCCCCCGCCCACCGCCGTTCCACGACGCCGTGGCATCCCGGAGCCGACGTGTCCGTCGACCGGGACCACCAGCGCCTGACCGAGGATCTTGCCGCCGTCTCCCAGCGTCAGGTCCGCGGCCCGCGACGGGTCGCCCGCCTCCTCGGGGCGGCCGGCTCGGCCGTGCCGTTCCACCGGGCCGCACCCCGACTCACCACGCACTGAGCGGCTACGACGCACTGAGCGTGCCGGCGAACGCCTCCAAGGCCTCGTACGTGGTGTCGCCCACCACGATCGTGGTCACCTCCGGTGTGGTCCGGACGAGCGACCTGGTGCGCTCGTCCGGGCTCACGTACCGGATCCAGCTCTCGTTGCCGACCGCGCTGCGCCCGTCGACGGTCCCGTCCCGCGTGGTGTCGGCGATGAAGTCCTCCGGCCGCTCGTCACCCTGGTTGACCGAGATGAAGATGTCGTTGGGATCCAGGTAGCCGATCCGCCACAGGTTGCGCAGCGAGGCCCCGTCGTTCAGGTACGGCTGACCCTTCGCCACCCAGGTGACCTGCGTGGGGCGCCACGAGCTCGGCAGCCCCTCGGGCGCGAGCACCGGGTACGGCGCCTGGTCCCGCGCCTGGGCGAGCACCGGCTGCCAGTCGACCTCCTGGACCGGGTAGTCGTCGAGGTACCGGCTGAAGAAGATCGTGATGACCACGATCGGGACCAGGATGACCAGCAGGGTGCGGACCATGTCACCGCTGCTCGCCGGCTTCTTGTTGCGCGCCACCGAGCCATTGTGCCCGGTCGCGGGCGGCACCCCGACCGAGCGACAATGCGTCCATGCGGGCGGCGATCGAGGGCATCAGCCTGGTCAGCGCCGCCGCCGGGCTGTGGTGGCGACGGCTGCCGCAGCTCGTGTTCGTGTTCGCGATGGCCTTCGGCCTGCATCTGCTCGGCTTGAACCTGTCGGTCCGGCTGGGCCCGGATCACCAGATCGCCGCCACCGTGGTCTTCGTGCTCGCCGTCCTCGCGCAGGTCGGCGCCCTGGTGATCATGCTCTGGCTCTGTCGGCCGGCGGGGGACGAGGAGACCGCGCTCGACGTGGCGGCGCTGGCCATCGGTCCGTTCCTCGCGGTGTACGCGCTGTGGGGACTGGTCGACGACGAGGTGTACGCCCTGTTCGCGGCCAACATCGCGGTCAGCGGACTCGGCGGCACCGACGAGTGGTCGGTGAATCTGCAGTGGTTGGGGTTCTACGTCATCCTGGCGGCAGTCACCTGGGTGCTCCGTCAGCTCGTCGGGCTGGCCGGCCGACGACGGCCGACCCGTCCGCTGCTGCTGCTCGGCGTCATCCTGGAGGGCACCTGGACGTTCGCTTCGGCGTTGGCCCTGCTGTCCGGGTTGGGGCGGGTGGTCGACTGGGTCACGTCCCGGACGGTCTGGCAGGGACTGTCCAGCGCCTGGTACGCCGTCCTCGGCGTGCTGCCCGACCTCCGGTTGCCGTTCGACCTGACCCTGCCGGAGGCGCTGCACGCCGTGGTCGAGTGGCTGACCCGGACCGTCGTGCCCGGCGTCTGGACGGCGGTCCTGCTGCCCCTCATGTGGCTGGCCCTGACGGCGGTGGTGTTCGGCCGGCGTGAGATCGACGCCCGGACCGTGGCCGCCGGCACCCTGGCCGAAGTCGCTCACGATCGACTGGTCCCCCGCTGGCGTACGGGTCGGTGGCGCTCGCTGGTGCACCGGGTCGCGCTGCTGGTCACCGGTGACCTCCGGACCAAGTACCTCCCGGTCCTGCACGCCTTCCGGCTGCTGTGGGCCACCGGACCGGCGTTCCTGGCGGCCTACCTGGTCGTCGCCACGGCGGTCGAAACGGCCCGGAGCTGGGCGACGCTGAGCCTGGCCCGGCTGCTCGGTCCCCGCGATCCCTCCGTCGCCCTGGCCTCGTCCTGGGCGGAGGAGCTCACGATCGGCTGCGCCTTCACGACGTTCGCGATCGCGCTGTACGCGGCAGCCGGACACCGTGTGCTCGGCAGCGGAGTCACCGAGGGCGCAGCTCCAGCAGGTAGCGACCCTGCCCCCCGGACAGGCGCACCCGTACGGTGACGTCGTCGACGACGTCGGCCGGCACCTGGAAGACCGTCCCGACCTCGAAGGGCACGCCCACCGTCGACGGCTTCTCGTACGCGCCCGCACAGGAGCTCGTCTGCGGGCCCGCCACCTCGTAGCCGACCGTGCCGTCACTGCGCCAGCTGCGCCCGGCGGGGTCCTCCAGGGTGAGGTCGCAGAACACGCTGTCGGGTCGCCTCGCGGCCTCTTCGATCTCGACCGTCAGGACGACCTGGACCAGCTCGGCGCCGGCCAGGGCGCTGACCACGTCGCTGTCCCGGATGTCGCGCATGTCGGACCTGATGGGCAGGTCGGCGCCGTGGTGGAAACCGCTCAGCTGGTAGGCCACTCCCTCGACGACCACCCGCTCCTGACCGACCAGAGTGTGGTCGACCCTCGGCTGACGGAACCGCAGGATCGCCTGGGCCTGCCAGGTCCCGACCGCCGCGGCGAACACCACCGCAGCCAGGCACAGGATCCACCAGGTCACGCGGCGGCTCGACGGGGCGGTCGGCGTGCCGAGCGATCTGGACCTCGCCATCATCGCGTCACCCAGGTGGACGAGTCGCGCGGCTGCAGCGCCCCGGGCCTCGGCGCCGATCCGTCCAGGCCGAGGTCGACGCGCAGCCCTCGGTCGTAGCCGTCGAACTCCCGGGGCTCGCTCTCCACCAGCAGCTGCGCCCCGCGCGCCCCGTCGGACGGGATCTCGAAGACCCAGGTGCCGCGGACGGAGAAACCGGGCTGGGTGAGCGGGGGCTGCGCCGAGATCCACTCCGACCGCGGCTCGTACCGGTCATCGGCCCGGGTCTCGAGCTGGACGCGTTGGAAGCTGACCGGATCGACCAGGGCGTCGGCGACCACTCCCACCACGACGAAGACGCCGGTCGAGGTCAGCTCCGTGTCGCGGACGGTGAGCGACCCGCTGGTCTCGACCGACGTGACGGTGAGGGCGATGTCGCGGATCGTGCCCTTCTCCCCCCACGTCAGGTCGACCCACTGCCGTGGCGCGACATCGAGGTCCGGTGCCGTGAGTGTCATCAGGGCCACCAGGCCGAGAGCCCCGGCGAGCGCCCGCAGCCCGCGGTTCCGACCCGGGCTCATCGCCGCTCTCGATCGTCGGGACAGGGCAGATCCACACCGGCCACGGCGTGGGTGACGCGCCAGTCGTCGAGGATCAGGCTGCGCGATCGACGCTCGTCGCGGACGATGATCTCGACCCTGTCGGGCAGCGGGTCCGGCAACGCGCTGCTCTCGAGCGGAAACTCCAGTACCCGGGCGACCATCACCCCCGGGTCGTAGCCGAGGGTCGACCGCGCGTCCTCGTCCGCGGTCCGCGTCCGGGTGACGACCTGGCCACCGAAACGCACCTCCAGCATGCGTTCACTCAGACAGCACAGCGTCTCCGTACCGGTGAACTCGGTCCGCAACCGGACCCGGATGACGGGGTCGGGATCAGCGTTCGGCGGACTGTCGTCGACGAGCGCCGCGGCATCGATGTGGAGCCGCCAGCGCTGGGTGAGGACCTGGTCGCCGGGAGCGACCGGACGGCCCCGGTCCGACGCCGGAGCGAAACCTCCGAGGGCGCTCACCAAGCCGGTCGCCACGACCGCCGCGGCGAGCACCCAGAGCAGCGGCGGCAGCCGGCGCAGCGTCCCGGTCACCCGCGATGTGCCGGTCATGCGCCCGCGGCGCGACCCTCGAACGCGGTCATGGCGTCACGATACGTTCTCGGCGTGGAGGACGTGCCGGAGACGATCGCCCGCCGCACCGGACCGCGGGGCGAGGTCGTGCTGCGGCGACGGGGCTTCGGGGACGACTCGATCGACGAGCTCATCGTCAACGGGGCCTTCGCCATGGACAGCGCGGAGACCGGATCGGAACGGGCCCTGGCCGAGCACGCCTGGCCCGGCGCCCGCGTGCTGGTCGGCGGCCTGGGACTCGGCTTCACCGTCACGGCGCTGCTCGACGGACGGGTCGGATCGATCGACGTGGTCGAGATCGAGGACGCGCTGGTCGAGTGGGCGTCCGAGGGTGTGACGCCGCGACTGGCTCGGGTGGCCCGCGATCCGCGCGTCCGGCTCTGGGTGGCCGACGTCCGTACGGTGCTGTCCGAGCCGAGCTCTCGGGCCGAGCCGGCTGGTCCCTGGGACGCGATCCTGCTGGACGTCGACAACGGACCCGACTTCCTCATCCACGCCGAGAACGCCGCTCTGTACGGCGGTGAGGCGCTCCGGTCGGCGTACCGGCGGCTCAGTCCCGGCGGGGTGCTCGCCATCTGGTGCCAGGGCGCGCACGAGGGGCTGTGGGCCGAGCTGCAGGCGCTGTCGCCGACCGCCCGGGAGGAACGGCACGTCGTGCAGCGAGGGCGACACCGGATCGCGTACGTGATCTACACCGTCCGAGCCGATCGGTAGGCGGACGCTCTGCGGAGAAGTCACCCCGATCTGAGCTGGGTACCGGTTCCCCTCGGCGTGCCGGACGCGGGCGGGGGCGATTCTCCGCAGCTGTGACATCGGACATCACACGGTCGCCGGGTGGGAAGCACCCATCCCCGTACGCCACAATGACCGCCATGGCCGACGACGACTTCCGGATCGAGCACGACACCATGGGCGAGGTGCGGGTGCCCGCCGCCGCGCTCTACAAGGCGCAGACCCAGCGGGCGGTCGAGAACTTCCCCATCTCCGGGGTGCCCATCGACCCGTCGCTGATCCGCGCCCTCGGCCTGATCAAGGGGGCCGCGGCCAGCACCAACGCCACCCTGGGTGTGCTGCCGTCCGCCACCGCCGACGCCATCGTGGCGGCCGCTGCCGCCGTGGCGGCCAACGAGCACGACGGCGAGTTCCCCATCGACGTGTTCCAGACCGGCTCGGGCACCTCGTCGAACATGAACACCAACGAGGTCATCTCCTCGCTGGCCACCGCCGTCGCCGGCGAGAGCGTGCACCCGAACGACCACGTCAACGCCTCGCAGTCCAGCAACGACGTGTTCCCGAGCGCGATCCACATCGCGGCCGCCGACGGCCTGACCAACGCGCTGATCCCGGCGCTGGACCACCTGGCCACGTCGCTGGAGGCGAAGGCCGCCGAGTTCGCCGAGGTGGTCAAGAGCGGGCGCACCCACCTGATGGACGCCACCCCGGTGACCCTCGGCCAGGAGTTCGGCGGCTACGCCGCCCAGGTCCGGTACGGCATCGAGCGGGTCCAGGCCGCCCTCCCGCGGGTGGCCGAGCTGCCCTTGGGCGGCACCGCCGTCGGGACCGGCATCAACACCCCGCCCGGTTTCGCCGCCGCGGTGATCGGCACGATCGCCGAGCAGACCGGTCTGCCGCTGACCGAGGCCCGCAACCACTTCGAGGCCCAGGGCGCTCGCGACGGTCTGGTGGAGGCGTCGGGTGCGCTGCGCACCATCGCGGTCAGCCTGAACAAGATCGCCAACGACCTGCGCTGGATGGGTTCCGGCCCGCGCGCCGGCCTGGGCGAGATCTCGCTGCCGGACCTGCAGCCCGGCTCCTCGATCATGCCCGGCAAGGTGAACCCGGTGCTCTGCGAGGCGACCCACATGGTCGCTGCGCAGGTGATCGGCAACGACGCGGCCGTGGCCTTCGCCGGGGCGGCGGGCAACTTCGAGCTGAACGTGATGCTCCCGGTGATCGCCCGCAACCTGCTCGAGTCGATCCGGTTGATCGCGAACGTGTCCCGGCTGCTGGCCGACCGCTGCGTGGACGGCATCGTGGCCAACGTCGACCACTGCCGCGAGCTGGCCGAGTCGTCCCCGTCGATCGTCACCCCGCTGAACAAGTACCTCGGGTACGAGAACGCAGCGGCGGTGGCCAAGAAGGCGTTGAAGGAGAACAAGACCATCCGACAGGTCGTGATCGACTCCGGTTTCGTCGCCGACGGCAAGCTGACCGAGGAGCAGCTCGACGCCGCTCTGGACGTGCTGGCGATGACCAAGGCGCCGACGGCCTGAGCCCGATGCGATCGACACCGGCCTCCGCCACGAACCAGCTGCGCACGCTCCGGATCATGGTCGGGGCCCTGCTGGCCGCCCCGCTGGTCATCGTGGTGGCGATGTGGTTCGTGCTCGGTGACACCCTGACCGACCCGACCCCGTGGCCGTTCGTCATCGCCATCGTGGCGCTCGGCCTGGTCGGGGAGCTGGTGCTGCGCACCCTCGGCTACCGCACGGTGGTGCTGCCCCGTGGCCTCTCGGCGGCGGACACCATGGCCCGGTCGCGGCTGTCGTACCAGGCAGCTCTGTTCCGCCGATGAGCGTGGCCGAGCTCCCGCTGCTGATCGCCCTGGCGCTGTCCTTCGTCACCTACGGCGGCTTCTACCTGGTGCTGTTCGGTGCGGCGATGACGCTCAATCTGCTGGTCGTCCACGTCTGGCCCTCGCAGCGTTCGGTGGACCGCACCGCCGCCTCGCTCGAGCTGGGCGGAGCCGACAGCCGTCTGCGCGAGGCCCTGGGCCTCCCCCGCTGACGCTCAGCTGGAGCGGGCACACCGGGCGCGCCGCTGCACCCACACGCCGGACCTGCACCGGCAGTAGCCGGTGCACCAACGGCCAGGCGGTTCAGCTGCGAGAAGAGGGTGCACGCGCGCGAACTGGGTGCACCACTTTGAGTCCCCGGCCCAGCAGCTCCCCCGGTCGGTCCTGAGTCACCGGCCGGCGGCCCGACGGCCGACTGCGGCGGGAGCTCAGCTGAGGTGCGCCGCCGCGGCGTGGATGGGTCTGGCGGGAGCGCCGGAGCGTGCGGAGGCGCGGATGGTTGCCGCGGCGGCGTACCTCCAGAGATCCCGCCGCCCCAACCACCGCGCGAGTCACCGATAGAGTGGCTCAGTACCAACCGTGGGAGCTCTTGAAGCCCCACGCACTGCAGGGGGAGCCGTACCGGTCCTTCATGTACTCGATGCCCCAGGTGATCTGCGTCGCCGGGTTGGTCCGCCAGTCGTCGCCGACGCTGGCCATCTTGTTGCCCGGCAGGGACTGCGGGATGCCGTACGCGCCCGAGGAGGCGTTGGTGGCGTTGATGTCCCAGTTGCTCTCGCGGATGATGATGTTGTTGAAGCACTGGTACTGGTCGTTGCCGTAGCCGTACTTGTTCTTCAGGATCTGCTTGGCGATGTCGCGCGGGTTCGTCGGTGCCCGGCTCGTCGCCGCGCTCCTTGATCCGGGCCGGCTGGGCCTTCCGCTTTCTCTCGGCAGCGGCCTTTCTTCTTAGCGGCGGCCTTCTTCTTGGCCAGCGCCTTCTCTTGGCGATGGGCCTTCGCCTGGCCTGGCTGGCCTCGCGTACGGCGATGACGTCGCCCTCTTCGCCCGCGGCAGCGCGCTCGGCCGCCTGCCGCGCTGCTGGGCGTCAGCCAGGGCCAGGCACAGGTCGCCACGAGTCGCCGCTCGTCCCGTGCAGAGATCTTGACGCTGGTCGCCGGGCTCAGCAGCCGCGACCGTGACCAGGCGCCCGTGGCGGACCCAGTCATCAGGTCTGGCCGACGACCGCCCGCTCCGGCGGCGACGGCGGACGGCAGGCGGCTCTTCCTGCAACTGGCTGGTCAGAAGACTCGGCGCACCACCAGGACGATGTGCACGCCGTCGTTCCGAACGGAATCGACCTCGCGCCAGTCGAGGCGGTCGGCTCCCCTTTTCGTGACCTTCGTCGAGCAGGGTCCACCGGCGTCGGCGACTGTCGCTCGGGTTCAGGGTTGTCGCTCCATCTGCAGATAAAACGACGACCCCAACCCGGTTTCGTTTGATGAACCCAGGGGGTCAGGAG
>CAVXBJ010000016.1:0-7089 GCA_963759915.1 uncultured Actinomycetota bacterium
GGCCGGTGGGGCCTTGGCCACCGTGGCCTCGGTCCCGTTCGCCGGGGTGTCGTCCTCGTCGTCGTCGTCGTCCTCGTCGTCGTCCGTGGGCAGACCGGGCACCAGCGAGGTACGCCGAGGCACCGACGGGATGTCGCGCTCGGCGGCGGCCCCCAGCACCACGGCGGCGGCGACCACCGGCCGCACCGCCGTGTCCTCGTCCTCGTCCTCGGCCGCCCGGTCGCCGGTCGACGCGGGCTCGGCGTCGCGTACGGCCTCGGCCAGGATCACGGTGATGTTGTCGATCCCGCCGGCGGCGAGGGCCGCATCGACCAGATCGGTCACGGCCACCTCGAGATCGGGATGGGCGGCGAGCTCCGCGATCCGCGGGTCGTCGACCAGCCCGCACAGACCGTCGCTGCAGAACAGCAGGCGGTCACCGGCGCGGAGCTCCACGGTGGTGAGGTCGGGGTCGTTGGCCGGCTGCCCGTTCAGCACCTTCAGCAGCAGGGACCGATGCGGGTGGTACGCGGCCTCGTCGGCGGAGATCTTGCCGTCGTCGACGAGGGACTGGACCCAGCTGTGGTCGTGGGTCAGCCGTTCGAGCCGGCCGTCCCGCAGCAGGTAGGCCCGGCTGTCACCGATGTGCACGAGCCCGATCCGCTGACCGTCGAAGACCGCGCCGGTGACGGTCGTCCCCATGCCCTCCAGGGCGTAGTCGGCGGCCACCAGGTCGGCGATCCGGGCGTTGGCCTCCGCGACCGTCGCGGCGAAGCGGCCGAGCAGCGGGTTGAGTCCGGCCGGGCCCTGCTCCACGGGACCGCCGTCGGCCAAGGGAACGACCACGGTCTGCTCGGTGCCGTCGGTCGGTGGGGCCGCCGATCCGTCGGCGCCGACCACGGAGGTCTCGCCGCCGGAGGACCCGGTCAGCAGATCCGGTGTGTCGAGACGCTTGATCGAGTCGATGGCGACGGCAGAGGCCAGGTCACCGGCGGCGGCGCCCCCCATCCCGTCGGCGACCACCAGCAGGTGGGGGCTGGCGTACCCGGAGTCCTGGTTCATCTTGCGGACCAGACCGACCTCGGAGTGGGAGGCGATGCGGAGATGGAGGGCCATCCGCTCAGACCTCCAGCTTCAGGACCGTCTTGCCGATCCGAACGGTGTCGACCAGGGAGACGCTGGTCGGTGCGGTGATCCGCTGGCCGTTGACGTACGTCCCGTTGGTCGAGCCGAGGTCCTCCACGTACGGACCCTGCTCGGCGGCGACCAGACGGGCGTGCCGGGTCGACACGTAGTCGTCGTCGAGGATGAGCTGGCAGTCCGACCCGCGGCCGATGAGCACCACACCGTCGGCCAGGTCGGCCGACAGCCCGGTCTGCGGTCCCTGCACGATGGTCAGCTTGTGGGGGCGCCCCTTCTTCCCGCGCCGCGACTTCTTGGCCCGCGCCGGCTCCTCCAGGGGCTGCGGCTGCGGGTCGTCGACCGGGGAGGGGGTGGGCACCGTCCGACCGAACAGGTCGCTGCGGATCACCGAGACCACCGAGAGGATGAACAGCCACAGCAGGGCCAGGTAGAGCACCTTGATGGCGGTGACGGCGAGTTCGGACATGGGGGAGTCAGGTGCTCTCAGCGCCCAGCGGGCGCGTGCACCAGCATCCGGGTGGAACCGATCTCGATCCGGGTGCCCTCGGTGAGTGTCGCCTGCCGGACCTTGTGGCCGTTGACGGTGATGCCGTTGGTCGAGCCGAGGTCGACGATCTCCGCGGCGCCGCTGGCGGGGTGCACCTTGACCTCCGCGTGCAGGCGGGAGATGCCGGGGTCGTTGATCCGCAGGTCCGCGTCGGTGCCCCGACCGATGACGAAGCCGGGCGGGCTGAGCGGGTGGCGCAGGCCGTTGACCTCGAGCACCAGCTCCGTGCGGCTGGAGGTGGGGCGGAAGAAGCCGTCGGAGGCGCTCTCGGCGGAGCGGGCGGAGAAGGCCGACGGGGCGCTCTGCGCCGAGGCGGCGCTCTGGCCCGACGCGGCGCTGTGCCCCGACGCGGCGCTGTGCCCCGACGCGGCGCTGTGCCCTGAGGCGGCGCTGTGTGCGGAGGGGGCCGACCAGACGGGGGCCGACGGTCCCGAGGCCGCGGACTGGGCCGACGGGGCGGAGCGGGGGGACGGGCGGGTCGGCGGCTGACGATCGGCGGCCGGCGTCATGCCCGCGACGGCTTCCGAGACGACCGTGAACCGCCCGGTCGGCAACGACGTGTTCTGGTCGAAGTGGATCCGGATCGGGCCGTTGAACACGTAGCCCATGTCGCGCGCGTGGGTCTTCAGCTCGCCGGCGAGCTCGGCGATGAGGGTCTTGCTGTACGGGGTGAGCTTGTCGTAGTCGTGCTCGGACAGACCGACGACGAACTCGTTGGGCACCAGCCGCTTGTCCCGCGACATCAGCTTGGCCTCGGCGTCCAGCTCCTTCTGCAGCCTCGCCGCGATCTCCACCGGCTGGACGTCACCCTTGAACGCGCGGGCGAAGACGCCGTTCACCGCGCTCTCGACCTTGCGCTCGAACTTGCCGAAGATGCTCACGTCCCCTCCTCCCGGATCGTCGCCGTCGGCGCTCCGTACGTCCTCGTGGTCAGGCCGCGGCTGCCGTGCGTGCCCGCGGCACACCGAGACCGCAGCCTCGGCATAGTCGGTCAGCCTAGATCGTATCGACCAGATTCTGGCGATCCCGGGTTCGGCGGGCGGGTGAGAGCACGGTTCGGTCACACCCGGACGCCTGCCCGGCCCCGCGGGTGCTCACTCCGGTCACCGTCGGGTAACGCTGCCGTGACTGGGAGCTTTCGGGGGTCTTCCCGTTCCCGAAGCCCCCGCTCGGTTCCCACTCGGTGAGAGCCATCATGAGGCAGGCCGGGCGGATCTCGAGGATTCGTGGCCCCCTCCGACACCGTGCTAGCCTTTCCCGGCGGTTGCCCCAGGAACGGGGTCGCTGACGCGCGAGTGGCGGAATGGCAGACGCGCTGGCTTCAGGTGCCAGTGTCCGCAAGGACGTGGGGGTTCAAGTCCCCCCTCGCGCACCGCGGTTCCCGATCGGATCTCTCGCCAGAGCCGTGACGGAATCCCACGACGTAGACCCCCGGCGTTGCCGGGGGTTTTCGTCGTTCTGGGCCCGTGGGGAGCGTCGTCACCGGGCCCGCGCCCACCGATCCACGGGCGGCCGCTGACGGGGGATCCCTAGGATGCGCCCATGCCCTCCGCCGCCGGTCGTACGCCTCGCTCGACCGGCGCGGTCATCGGTGTGCTCTGCCTGGCCGGTACGACCGTGTCCCTGCAGCAGACCCTGGTCGTCGCCCTGCTGCCCAGCTTCGCCGAGCTGTTCGCGATCTCGGCCGACGACGCCTCGTGGCTGATCACCGCGACCCTGCTCACCTCCGCGGTGGCGACCCCGGTGGTGGCCCGGCTCGCCGACATGTACGGCAAGCGACTGATGATGATCGTCTGCATCCTGCTGATGGCCAGTGGCTCGCTGGTGGCCGCCCTCAGCGCCGGCAGCTTCGCGCTGCTGATCGTGGGCCGGGCGCTCCAGGGTTTCTCCTCCGCGCTGATCCCGGTCGGCATCTCGATCATGCGCGACGAGCTGCCCAAGGAGAAGGTGTCCTCGGCCATCGCCTTGATGAGCGCGACGCTGGGCATCGGTGGCGCCCTCGGGTTGCCGCTGGGTGGGTTGCTGTTCGGACGGTTCGGCTGGTCCTCGGTGTTCTGGCTGTCGGTCGTCGTCGGCGTGGCGATCCTGGTCGCGGTGATCGTGGTGGTGCCGGAGTCGGGCGTCAAGACCCGCGGCCGATTCGACGTGCTGGGGGCGCTGCTCCTCTCGGCCGCGCTCACCTGCCTGCTCCTGGTGATCTCCAAGGGCGCCCGCTGGGGCGGTGAGTCGGTCGCCCTGCTGCTGACCGCCACCGCGGTCCTGCTGGCGGTCTGGTTCCCGTACTCGCTGAAGGTCAGCCAACCGCTCGTCGACCTGCGGACGTCCGCCCGGCGTCCGGTGCTGTTCACCAACCTGGCCTCGATCCTGGTCGGCTTCGCGTTGATGGCCAACATCTTGATCAGCACCCAGCAGCTGCAGCTGCCCGTGGAGGCCGGTGGCTACGGTCTCGGCGCCCTGGCCGCCGGGCTGGCCATGGTGCCCGGTGGCCTGGCCATGGTCGTCTTCTCCCCGGTGTCGGGCCGGATGATCAACGTCCTCGGTGGGCGGGTCACCCTGATCACCGGCTGCGCGATCATGGGTGCCGCCTACGTCGGCCGGGTCTTCCTCGACCACTCGCTGCTGTCCATCGTGATCGGCTCGACGGTGGTCAGCGTCGGCTCGGCGATCGCGTACGCCGCCATGCCCAGTCTGATCATGGCCAACGTGCCGATCACCGAGACGGCGTCGGCGAACGGTCTGAACGCCCTGCTCCGAGCCCTCGGCACCTCCACCGCCAGCGCGGTCATCGCCGGTCTGCTGACCTCGGTGACCATCACCATCGACGGCCGGACGGTGACCAGCCCGGTCGCGTTCACGATCACCTACTGGCTCGCCGGGGCGGTCTCGTTGCTGGCCTGCGGCATCGTCTGGCTGGTGCCGCGGCGGACGGTCGAGCCGGTGGTGAGCCCCGTGTCGGAGGTCGAACCGGCCGCCACCGTCAGCCAGGCCGGTGGGGGCACGGAGATCGTCGTCCGCGGCCGGGTGCTGCGTCCAGACGACAGCCCGCACCCGCACGCGGTGGTGACCGCGGTGCGGCTGACCGGTGAGCAGCTCGACTGGAGCCGGGCCGACAACACGGGCGCGTTCTCCCTCGCCCTGCCGGGTCGCGACCGCTATCTGGTGATCGCCAACGCCGACGGCTGGACCCCGCGCTCGCAGGTGACCGACTTCGCCGACCCGGAGCTGGCACCGGTGGTCCGGCTGGGCGGACCGCTGATGCTGACCGGGACCGTACGCCGGCGCGGCGAGCCCGTGGCCGGAGCCCTGTTGACCCTCAGCGCGACGACCGGTGAGGTACGCGCCACCACGACGACCGGACCCGACGGGGCCTACCAGCTGCGGCTGCCACCGCCGGGACACCACATCCTCACCGTGCTGGCACCGGACCGGCTGGTCAGCTTGTCGGTGAAGATCTTCACCACGACGCAGTCGGCGGTCAACGACCTCGAGCTGCCGGCCGACGATCTTCGCTGACGCACTCCCCAGGGCATCCACGCACGCGCGGCAACGCCCGCGCGAGTGAGCGGAGGAGTGCGTCAGCGGCTCGGCTCCAGGCGTGCACGAAACGCGTCGGGTGACGATCACCTCCACCGTCAGCCGGCTCCGGCGTCCAGCGGGAGTCCCACCCGGATGACCGTGGCACCGGGCGCCGGGTCGATCTCGATCGTGCCCCCGTGCCGCTCCACCACGATCCGGCGGGCGATGTCCAGCCCCAGGCCGGTGCCGTTCCCGACCTCCTTGGTGGTGAAGAACGGCTCGAAGGCGCGGGCGGCCACCTCGGCCGGCATCCCCGGTCCGGTGTCGGCGATCTCGACCACCAGCTGCTCGCCGGCGGCCCGGGCGCCGCACCCGGAGCGTCCCGCGCCGGCCATCGCGTCGGCGGCGTTGTCGATCAGGTTGGTCCACACCTGGTTGAGCTCGCCGGCGTCGGCCTCGATCGTCGGCAGGTCGTCGGCGTAGTCGCGGACCACGGTGATGCCGTCCCGGAGCTTGTGCCCCAGCATCACCAGGGTGTTCTCCAGCCCGTCGGTGACCTCGCACCCGCTGCCGTGAGCCGCGATCCATCTGGGAGTAGGAACGGACCGCCGACACCAGCTCCGACACCCGGTGGGTCGACTCCCGGACCTCGGCCAGCAACCGCTCGACGGCCACCGTGTGCGCCACCCACTCCAGGGCGGGGTGCAGGTCGTCACCCGGCAGCACTGCTTCGACCCGGTCGCACCAGGCCGGGTCCGCGTCGGCGCCGGCCAGGGAGGCGGCGAGCCGCCAGGACTGTGGCACCCGGCGTCGGTCCAGCCAGGTCTGCAGGTCGTCCTCGCGGTCGGCCTTGGCGAGCGCGTCGGTGAACCCGGCCCGGGGCGTCAGCTGGCCGCGCAGATCGTCCAGCGCGCCGAACTGGGCGGCCGGTGATGTCGTGCCGGGACAGCCGGGCCAGCGCGTCCATCAGCCCCGCGACTGGCGCCGGCCAGCGCGTCCGCCGCCCGGGTGGCCGCCGACGCCGGGTTGTTCAGCTCGTGGGCGAGCCCGGCGGCCAGGGTGCCGAGGGTGATCAGCGAGCTGCGCTGGCGCGCGGTGGACTCGATCGAGCGGGCCGTGTGGTAGACGCCGCCGATCAGGTGCGCGCCGAACGGGAACCACTCGGCGAAGCGGTCCCGCAGCACCTCCGCCGGCAGCCGGAAGACCCGCCCCGGCCGGCCGCCGCGGCCCGTCGCCAGATAGGTCCCGTTCTCGTCCCAGGCCCGGAACCCGCCCGCCCAGCGGCCGGCCACGTCCATCCTGGCGACCACGGTGTCCTCGCGGCCGATGCGTCGGACCAGCTCGATCGTCCCGTCCAGCAGCACCCACCAGGCCTCTGCCGCCTGCCCCTCGCCGAACAGCACCGCGCCCGGTTCGATCGGGACGATCCCGCCGGCCGCGGCCAGCGCGGCCACCTGGTCGTCACTCAGACCGGTGAACAGCGGCAGTCGCCGGAGATCGTCGGGATCGACGGGGCCGGGCTCCGGTGCCAGATCGTCCGGCATCAGATCGTGGCCAGGTAGCGGTGCACCAGGTGGATGGCCATCGCGCCCTCGCCGACGGCCGAGGCGACCCGTTTCATCGAGTCCAGCCGCACGTCACCGGCCGCGAACACCCCGGGGATGCTCGTCTCCAGCGCGTACGGGTCGCGTGGTTCGGCCCAGTGCCCGTCGATCGCGGCCACCTCCGGCCCGGTGATCACGAAGCCGTGGTCGTCGCGCAGCACGTCGTCGCCGAGCCAGTCGGTCCGCGGCGCGGCGCCGATGAACGCGTACACCCAGGTGGCGGCCACCTCCGCGGTGTCGCCGGTGTCCCGGTCCCGCAGGGTCAGCGGATTCCAGGTGACCGTCCCCGGCCGCGCCGGC
>CAVXBJ010000017.1:0-8272 GCA_963759915.1 uncultured Actinomycetota bacterium
AACCCTCCGTCCTCGACTTCGCGTGTGTGGCAGCACCCGCGGAGTCGCATGTCCGCCGAGCTCCCGCCGGGTTCGTCTCTCCCCGGGGACGTCGCTGGTGTTGCAGCACCCGCGGAGTGAGGTAGGTGGCGGCACCTGCCTCAGCCGGAGCTCACCGGCTCCCAGGCCCGCCAGGTCGCCCCTGGTGCCCGCCCGTGACCGGGATCGATCCCGATGATCCGGACCGCTCCGAGCTTCGTGCTCTCGTGCCGCGCCGGCTCGTCGAGCGTCGTCCGGCGCGCGATCTCCTGCCGGGCCACGAAGCGACGCTCGTCCCACGCGTACAGGGACGTGTGTCCGTGCACCTGGCTGAACGGCATGCCGGCGCCGAGCCAGCCCGGCACCAGCTCGGTCGCGGCCGCGGCCCAGAGCGGGCCGGCCGACAGGTCCGGCGCTCCCCCCACCAGCATCTGCCCGGGCCGGAAGATCACGTCGTCGCGGCCGCCGATGAAGGCGTTGAGCCCCTCGGCGGCCCGGAACGCGTCCGCCGGAGCGCCCAGCACCTGCCGCCAGTAGCCCGAGGTCAGGCCGGCGTGGGTGATCAGCACCTGGCCGCCGTCGTCGTAACGCACCGCCACGGCCACCCGCATCAGACCGTCGGACCACCACGCTCGTACGGTGTTCGCCGAGGCGTCGTCGAGACGCTCGGGCCAGGCGAAGGCCGGCGCCGTCAGGTACTGCGCCTCGTGGTTGCCGACCAGCTGGATCCACTGTCCTGCCCGTCCGCGCAGGTGACGGTCGACCAGCCTCACCACCCCGGCCGAGTCCGGTCCGCGGTGCACGAGGTCCCCGACCTGGACGACCGTCAGGTCGGCGGGCAGCTCACCGGTCCGCTCGTCCGCCCCGAGCCGGACCAGCTCGCGCCGCAGCTCCGCCAGGTGCCCACCGACGTCACCGATCACAGCCACCCGCCGGCCGCCCGGAGGGACGGGGCCGCCCGGAGGGGTCGGTCGGGTTCGCCGGGCTGACGGGGTTCATGACTCTTCGGGCGCCGTCCAGGCGTCGATCGGCACGTACTGGGAGATGTTGTCCATCCGGCGCTGCGCGGCGGCCACCTCGCGGACCGCCTGGTTGACCATGCTCCGGTCGATCGGGGACAGCCGATCCAGGGTGAGCTGATCCGTGGGTCGCTCCCCCGCCCGGAGCTGCAGCAGCTGGTAGCGCAGCCGGAGCCGCTGGAGGACCTCGAACGCCTCGATCAGGTTCGTGGCCCGGCGGGCCGGGAGCATGGCCGAACCCGACGCCACCCGCAGCCGTTCGGTGGTCGGGAGGGCCGCGGACCCGACGCTGAGCGCGGCCCACCTGGCCAGGTTCACGACCGGCAGGATCGCGCCGGCCTTGATGTCGAAGACGCCGTCCCGGCGGACCAGGACGTCGAGCACCGAGTGCATCCGCGCCCGGTGGGAGAGCGACTCCTGCAGCAGCAGGCGCATGGTGCCGTGATGCCGGCGGAGTTCGGAGAAGACCTGGGTCACCGCGGGCAGCCCGGGGTCGCCGTAGATCGCGCGACCGTCGACCATCAGCGAGGCCATCACGGCCCCCTTGTTCTTCGCCGGGGCCGACATCCACTCCCGACCGGCCGCCCGCCACTGGTCGTTGGTGCGGGAGAAGGCAGGGTGCGCGGGCGGTGGCCCCGTGGTGATCGCCGCTGACGCCCGCCCGGGCCAGCACGTCATGGACCTCGCCGAAGGCGTGCCGGTACGCCTCGATCTCCGGCGGCGACAGTCCGTCGGCGAACACGACCGCCGTGTCGACGTCGGAGCTCGGCACCGCCTCGCGGCGGCCGTTGCTGCCCAGCGACAACCAGGTGAAGGCGTCGACCGACAGCTCCGGGTGAGCGGCGAAGACCAGGGTGATCGCCCGCCGCACGAGCGTGTCCAGCAGGGTCGAGTAGACCGCGATCACCCGGTGCGAGGTCAGCCCGCCGGCGAGCAGGTCGTCCAGGGTGCCGATCACCCGCCGAGCACGGTCGACCAGCTCGTCGGTGTCCCGGGCCCGGCGCAGCTGCTCGTGCAGCGAGACCCCGGCGGTGGTCGGCGAGACCGCGAAGTCCCGCGGGGCGACGACGCCCCGCAGTCGTCGGGCCGCGTCCACCACGACCAGGAACTCGGCATCGGCCTCCAGCAGCAGGATCAGCGCCTCGGTGGCGGAGTCGCCGAGGCGCACCGTCGGGGCCGGCACGTCGAGCAGCTGGCCCACCGGTGTGCTGCCGGGCCGCCCGTCGACGATCAGGTGCCGGCGGAGCAGCGAGTCGCTGACGATGCCGTACCGGCCGTCGCCGAGCTCGATCACCGCACACGGCAGGTGCCGGTCGGTCAGCTGCCGCTCGGTCAGCCGGCGAGCGACCTCGTACGCCGTGTCCGTCGGGGCGACGACCAGCGGCTCGCTGGCGATCAGGTCGTCCACCAGGCTGTACGTCGGTCGCGGGGCTCCCCGACGGATGGCCGCCGACATGTGCTCGGCCAGGAAGCGAGCGCCCTCGGCCGAGGTGAACGCCGGTGACACCACGGAGGCCGGGATGGCCGCCACCTCGGTCCGACCGGTGGCCAGGACCCGCGGGCCGACCGAGCGCTCGGTGAGCATCGAGGAGAAGCCGAACACCTCGCCGGGCCCGAGCCGCTCGTCGGGCACCTGGAGCAGGCGGTCGCGGTCGTTCCAGACGTCGACCTGGCCCTCGACCACGACGAACATCTCGCTGTTCGGGTCGACGAAGGCGTCGACGATCAGCTCGCCGGCCTCGAACCGCTCGAGCCGAGCGGCCGCCGCGATGGTCGCGACGGCCGCCGGGTCGAGCGAGGCGAACGGCTCGTGCTGCGCGAGGAACTCCTCGAGCGAGCGCGAACGGGAAGCCACAGCTGCTCCTGTCTCCTCTCCGGGTCTCGGTCAGCTCCCCGGGGTGGGCGGCTTGGGGATCTTGTAGCCGGACGGGCGCACGGTCTGCTCCAGCGAGGCCTTCCACGAACCGTCGGCGATGTAGGCCTTCAGCGCCGTGTTGACCTTCTCGACCATGTCCGCATCGCCCTTCTTGATGCCCACGCCGTACAGCTCGTCGGAGAAGCCCTTGCCGACGACCTTCAGCTTGCCCCGGTACTGCGGCTCCGCCGCGAACCCGGCCAGGATCACGTCGTCGGTGGTGACGGCGTCCACCTCGCTGCGGTCCAGGGCGGCGACGCAGTCGGAGAACTTCGAGTACTCGCGGAGGTCGATGGTGCCCTTGAACTTCTCCTTGACCAACGCGGCCGAGGTGGTGCCGGTCACCGAGCAGAGCACCCGGTTGCCGAGGGTCTCGGGACCGGTGATCTCCTCCTCGTTGCGCCGCACCAGCAGGTCCTGATGCGCCTCGAAGTAGGGACCCGCGAAGTCCACCTTCTGCTTGCGCTCGTCGGTGATCGAGTAGGTCGAGAGCACCAGGTCGACCGCGCCGCTGCTGAGCAGGCTCTCGCGGTTGCCCGGATCGGCCTCGATCCAGGTGATGCCGTCCTCCGGTACGCCCAGGGACTTGGCCACGTACGTCGCGGTGTCGACGTCGAAGCCGGTGTAGGTGTCGCCGTCCTTCATCCCCAGGCCCGGCTGGTCGAAGGAGATGCCGATCCGCAGGGTGCCACCGGGGGTGGCCCCGGGGACGACCGACGGGTCCTGGTTGACCTCGCCGGAGCCGCACGCGGTCACCGTGGCCAGGGCCGTGCAGGCGACGGCCGCAGCCAGCACGTGCCGGATCGTGGTCCTCATCACTTCACCTCCGGGTCGATCGGGTTGGTGCCGGGGTCGTTCAGCTGGTCGAGCTCGTCGGGCGTCACGCCCGGGTAGGTGGGTCCGTCGTCCGACCAGACGGCCTTGATCCGGCCCTGGGTGTGGGCCATCACCTGCGGCCGCACGATGAACCAGCCACCGATCAGCAGCAGCGACGATGATCGGGATCCCGAAGACGACCACGATGAAGGTCGTCTTGTGCCAGAAGTACGGCGAGGACTGCCAGCCCGAGATCATCATGCCGACGAGCACGAAGGCGAGGAACGCGAGACCGAGGTAGCTGGTCCACGGATAGCCCGGGGCCTGGAACTTGCTCGGCGCGATCACGCCCTTGTTGACCAGGGCCCGCAGTCGCAGCTGGGACAAGAAGATGGTGGCCCAGGTGAAGACGACGCCGATGGCGGCCGCCTCCAGACGCGATCTCGAAGGCGTCCGGGGCGAAGAAGTTCAGCAGGGCACCGAAGACGAACACGACCGAGGTCATCACGATGCCGGCCCACGGGACGCCCTGGCTGCTCATCTTCAGCGTGAACGCCGGTGCCTGCTTCGACATGCCGAGGCTGCGCAGCACCCGCCCGGTGGAGTAGAGACCGGAGTTGAGGCTGGACATGGCGGCCACGATCAGGATCGCCTGGATCAGGCTGGCCATCCAGGTCAGGCCCATCCGGTCGAACACCGTGACGAACGGGCTGGTGCCGGCGGTGTAGTCCTGCGTCGGCAACATGCAGACCAGCAGCAGGATCGAGCCGCAGTAGAAGACGCCGATCCGGAAGATCACCGCGTTGACGGCCTTGGGGACCTCACGCTCGGAGTCCTCCATCTCACCGGCCGCCACACCGACCATCTCGATGGCGGCGTAGGCGAACACGACACCGGACATGACCAGCAGCGGGCCGTACCAGTTGTACGGATCCTCGGTGGGCCAGAATCCGCCCGGGTTGCTCCACAGGTTGGAGATGCCGGCCTTGTGATCACCGACGTTCAGCCCGAAGACGACCACGATGGTGCCGACCACCAGGAAGACCACGATGGCGCCGACCTTGAGGATGGCGGCCCAGAACTCGAACTCGCCGAAGGCCCGTGCCGACAGCAGGTTGATCACCAGCACCACGGCCAGCGCGATCAGCACGGTGGCCCAGGTCGGCATGGTGGGGATCCAGTACTGGACGTACAGGCCGACGGCCGAGAGCTCGGCGATGCCGGTCAGGGCCCAGTTGAGCCAGTACATCCAGCCGGTGACGTACGCGGCCTTCTCGCCGTAGAACTCCCGCATGTAGGAGACGAAGGCGCCGGACGTCGGCCGGTGCAGGACGAGCTCGCCGAGGGCGCGCATCAGGAAGTAGGCGATCACACCGACGAAGGCGTAGCTGAGCAGCAGCGCGGGGCCGATGTTGTGCAGTCGGGAGGCCGAGCCCAGGAACAGACCGGTGCCGATGGCGCCACCGATGGCGATCATCTGGACGTGTCGGCGGCCGAGCGTCTGCTTGTAGCCGACCTGCTCGGCGTTGAGATGGGCGTTGTGGGCGGAGTTGGGGTTACTGGGCTGGGTGTCGACTTGCGTCACAGTGCCTCGATTCGTGGGGGATCTCGCCGGGGAGGGGTGAGGGGTGGACGCCCTGTGACCGGCGGTCGGACGGCGTCGTCGGGTGCCCGGCAGCCGGCCGGGCTGGCGTTGGACACCGCCGGCCGGCGGCCGGGCGGGAGCGGACGGGAGGTGAGGCGGGAAGGTTCCTGATCGCTCAGGGGGGCGGGAGATCGGACAGGGAGTCGACCACGGCGTCGTGGACCTGGTCGAGATGGAACCGCATGGCGTCCTCCGCCTCGACCACCGAGCTGCGGGCGATCGCGGCCGTGATGCTGCGGTGTTCGGCGTCGGACTGACCGCGTCGCGGGCGCGAGCGCTCGTTGAGCATGGCCGACTGCTCGGACAGGGCGGTCCGGATCGATCTGACCACCTGAGCGAACACCGGGTTCTTGGACGCCTCGGCCACCATCACGTGGAAGTTGGCGTCGAGTCCGATCCAGACCTGCGGGTCGGTCTCGACCTCCATGCCTTCGGTGAGGGCCTGCAGCTGCTCCAGGTCCTCCTCGGTCCGGCGCAGGGCGGCCAGCCCCGCCGCCGGGACCTCGACGTGCGGTCGCACCTCGAGCAGGTCCGCCGAGGAGTAGTCGCCGAAGACGAGGTCCCCGGCCTGGCGGCCGACGACGAAGGTGCCCTTGCCCGTGCGGGTCACCGTGAGACCGAGGGCCGCACTGGCCCTCAGCACCTCGCGGATCACCGACCGGCTGACCGAGTAGCGCGCGGCCAGCGCCGCCTCCGACGGCAGCCGGTCGCCGACGCGGATGACGCCCGCCGCGATACCGTCCTGAAGATCATCCAGCACGAAACCGACCGCGGACTGCCGGGGGAACACCGACAGACCAGCTGTACGGCTGTCAGACAGGTTCCCCATGGGGACAACACTGGACCTATCTGAGAAACCGGTCAAGGTTTCTCATGTTACGAGCTGAGGTCAGGCTCCGGGGGCGGCATCTTGTCGAGAGAACTGTATCGAGAGTAGCCTCTCGATATGACTCTCTCGAAGTCGCGCGGCGCGGGTCCGCGATGACGAATCCGTACGGCGACGTCGAGCTCGATGCGGCGGGCATGCGCGCACTGGCGCACCCGGTCCGGGTGCGGATCCTGTTCGAGCTCCGGTCGGCCCCCGCCACCGCGACGATGCTCAGCGACAAGGTCGGCGCCTCCCCGTCGGTGACCAGCTGGCACCTGCGGCACCTGGCCGAGCACGGTCTGGTGGAGGACGCGCCCGATCTCGGCCGAGGCCGCGAGCGCTACTGGCGGCAGGTCGGCACCGGGTTCCGGTACGCGGTCACCGACGAGTCCAGCTTCGCCGCCGCTCGAGGCGCTGCAGTCGGCGCTGGACGACGTGTCCGGCGACGTGGTGGCCCAGTGGCGGCGCGAGGTCGCACCGACGCTCCCCCAGCCGTGGCTCGTCCACTCCGGCACCCAGGACACGACGGTGCGGGTCACCGCGGAGGAGCTGGCCGGGATCAACCAGGCGCTCGAGGGCCTGCTCGCCCCGTACGTCCGACGCGCCGATCCCCCGGCGGGTGCTCGGGCGGTGCGGATGGTGCGGCACGTCCTGCCCGGCGGCCGACTGATGATGCTCGAGCTCCTCCGGCGCAACCGCCGGTACGCCCGGCTGTGGGGCGGCGAGACCGTCTCGATGCTGGGGGATCAGGTGACCGGTCTGGCGCTGCCGCTGATCGCGATCATGCTGCTGCACGCACCGGCCTGGCAGCTGGGCGTGCTGACCGCAGCCAGCTGGCTCCCGTACGTGGTCGCGCTGCCGGTCGGCTCGATCGTGGACGGTCTGCCCTCCAAGCGGCTCGTCCTGATGGGTGCCGACCTGGTCCGCGGGGCGGCGCTGGCGACGATCCCCCTGGCCTTCGTCCTCGATCGGCTCACCACGGTGCACCTGCTGGTCGTCGCGACCGTCGTCGGGTCGGCGGGCGTGGTGTCGCAGACCGCGTACGCCAGCTTCTTCCCGCGGGTGGTGGCCTGGACGACATCATGACGGCCAACTCGCTGAACTCCACCGCTCGTTCGGTGACCGCCCTGAGCGGTCCGCCGGCGGCGGGGTGGCTGCTGCAGGTGGTCACCGCGCCGGTGGCGCTGCTGATCGACTGCGCCTCCTACCTCGTCTCGGCGTTCACCCTGGCCGGGCTCCGGGTCGACGAGCTGCGCCCGGAGCGCCGTCGACCCGACGTCGTCCGGGACGTGTGCGAGGGTCTCCGGCCTTGCTCGGCAGCCGTGGCTGTCCTCGGCGCTGTGGTGCACCACGATCATGAACCTGGCGAGCTTCGCCATCGTCGCCGTCGTGCTGCTGTACGCCACCCGCACCCTGCAGCTCACCCCGGCCGCGATCGGCACCGCGCAGGGGATCGGCGCGACCGGCGCCGTGCTGGGCGCGCTGTGCGCCGCCCGGCTGGCGAGCCGGGTCGGACTCTATCCCGTGGTCACCGCCGGTGTGATCTTGTTCTCGGCACCCTTCCTCGTGGTCGGCATCATCCCGACGGAGGCCTCGACGGTGGCGAAGATCGCGCTGTACGCCGGCTGCACGTTCCTGGTCAGCGGCGGCATCATGCTCTACGACATCACCATCAACTCGGTCATGATCAAGGTCATGCCCGAGCAGATGCGAGGGCGACTGGTCGGCGCCTTCTCCTCGATCAACTACGGCATCCGGCCGGCGGGAGCCCTGCTCGGCGGCGCTCTTGCCTCGGCCTGGGGGCCGCGGACCACGATCCTCGCCGCCGCGGTCCTCGGGCTCGCCGCGTTGATCCCGCTGCATCGTTCGCCGCTGCGCGGGGTCCGTTCGATGGCGGACGTCCCCGAGCCCAGCCTGGTGGCCTGAGCGCCCAGCTGGTGACCTGAGGGCCGAGCCTGGCGGCCAGGTAAGCCTGGCCGCCTGAGGTCACC
>CAVXBJ010000018.1:0-12982 GCA_963759915.1 uncultured Actinomycetota bacterium
CGCCTCCGTCGTCCTCGTCCTGGAGCCAGCGACGCGACGTCACCTACTCGGCCCCCGCGAGCCGTACCCGCTCGGGGTGGGTGTAGCGGTTCATCGAGTCGCCACGGGCGTACGCCGACGAGGGTCGTGTTCCCCGCCTGCTCGGCCAGCTCGTGGACAGCGAGGTGGGCGCCGACACCGCCACCAGCACCCCGATCCCGGCCAGCATGGCGCTCCGGGTCAGCTCGAACGACGCTCGGCTGGAGACGTACAGGATCGCCTCCGACAGCGGCAGCAGGTCCTGGCGCAGAGCCCAGCCCACCACCTTGTCGACGGCGTTGCGCCGCCACACCGGGCACGCAGCGCACCGTGCCATCGGGATCCAGCAAAAAAAACCCGGGCAAACCGCCGGTCTCGGCGAATGCTGGCTGGAGCGGCCTAGGCCCCCCCCCGGCTCCGCGAGCAGCTACACCGTCGGAGGACACCACGGTCGGGCCCAGAGCGAAAGTGGGGCCACGCGCGCTGACCTGGTCGATGCTGGTGGCCCCGCACACGCCGCAGGCACTGGACCTGAGCACGTTGCGCTGCAGCCCGGGGCCTGGGGCATGGGCGCCTCACCGGAGCGTGACGTCGACGACGTTGTAGGTGTTCACCCCGTCTGGGCCCGCCTCCGGCGCAGTAGTGCGCCAGCACCACCCGGGAAGCCTCGGTGATCACCTGCTCGCTGTGCAACAGCCCGTGGACGAGGTCGATGTCGTCGTCTTGAGTCTGTATCTGCTCACCGGTACGCCTGCCCGTCCAGGCGAACCTCCCAAAAAAAACATCACCGTGTCCATGGTGGGGCCGGGCTCGCGAAATTACCCGCACCACCGGCTGCCGCCGCGTCACCCCCCTGATGAGAACATCCAACCAAACGGACCAAGACGACGAGGGAGTGAGAACCGTGGCGGAGCTGAGCACCTGGCTGGATGCTGTCCCAAGCAAGCTGGGCATCACCGATGTCGAGCTCGACAACAGCAGCATCCACACGTTGTGGATCTGGCTCGGGACTCCGCGCACGAGGTGGAACGGTCGGCCGCACCGCTCACCGCCTTCCTGGTGGGTGTGGCCGTGGGACGCGGGGACTCCCTGGGCGGTGCGGCGGCGAAGGTGACGGCCGCGCTGGCCCTCACCAGGGGGGCCGCGTCCAAGGCGGCGGCGAAGGACGGCACCAGCCGACCGGTGACTGAGAAGCCCCTGGACGCAGTGGGGCGACGTGCGACAGCTGTGGGTGCGATGGAGCGCGGCTGGTTGTGTTGCGTGGCCCTGGCCGTGCTGTTCGTCAACCTCGGCGAGTGGCAGCTGCCCGTCGGTTGTCGGAGCGCTAGACGCGAAACGCGACCAGCAGGCCCCGGCGCCAGCCGCAGGCAGCAGGTCTTCACCCGGGTGATCCTGACCAGTGGGCAGGCGTGACCCCCAGTGCCACACCAGTTCGTCGTCCGCAACCGCAACAACGGCGAGGACCGTGGGTACCAGATAGTACTGTTGCGGACGGCCACCGGACGGTGCTGGTTGACGCTACCCTCCCTCGGCGTCGTGCCGGGCACCGGCATCCCGGCCGTCGGGGCCACGCCCCCCCAGCGGCGAGGGCCACGTGCGACGAAACGAAGCAGGGCGGGGCTGGCGTTCTGACCAACCCGGTGAACGGGTCGGTGCGGCTGATCAACTCCGACGCCCTGCAACCGGCCATCGGCTACCCCGTGGCCAACGGCTTCATCAGCGCCATCGAGATGACCCCGCCGCAGCCGGGCGGCTTCGTGCAGGTCCTGCTGGGCCTAAGTGACCGAGTGGCTCGCACTCAGGGTGTCGCCATGCAGTGGTTCAGACTGGGGGGATCGGCATCCTCGGGATCGTGGTGTTCATCCGATTGGATCTGCGGGATCAGTCGCACCGCCCAAGAGCGCGCCGCGGGCGCCGCCGAAGCCGCAGCCGAGCGGCAGCGCACCCCCGCAGTACAGCGAGCCGGGGCTCCGGCTCCGACCATGGCCGTGCCTAGGATCGCCTGCATGGACCCGGGGATTGCGCTGATCGTGTCTTCGTCGTCACTGCTGCCCACGGCCCGGCAGCTGGTGGCCGAGGGGGCGAAAGGTGGTGCTGGGTGGCCCGTCTGCGAGGAGGCCCTGGCTGACGTCGTCGCCGCCCTGGGTGCCGACACGGGCCATCGCGCTCACCGCGGACCTGGCGGACCCGGAGACCGCGGAGTCCGCCTGCCGACTCGCCCTGGACACGTTCGGCCGCCTGGACGGGGCCCTGGTCAGTGTCGGCGGGCGGCCTGCGGAACCGCCCTCGGCACCCCCGACAGCGACTGGGTCGCCGGTTTCGACGCAGTGTTCCTCGCCCCGCCCTCCGGGCTCACCCGCGCCGTGGTCGGGCATGGCAAGGCCATCGCGATCGCCTGGGCGCCCTCGACCTCGGTCAAGGCGCCGATCGGTGGACTGGCCGTGTCCAACTGGGCTGCGGCCCGGCCTGGCGATGCTGGTCAAGCAGCTGGCCGACATGATCGGACCGGGACCCGGGTCGTCGAAATCTTAGCGGAGACGGATCTGGTGAAGCACCTCGACTCGCTGTCCTCGGACCCGGCCGCCGCCCGCACCGCGCGGGAGCAGGGGATCCCGTTGCGTCGCTACGGGCGGCCCGAGGAGTTCGGCGCGGTCGCGGCGTTCCTGCTCTCACCGGCGGCGTCGTACGTCACCGGTAGCGTGGGCGGCCGTGGACGGGCTGCGCCGTACCCGCGCCCTGTGACCGGCACCGCTTCATACATACGGCGCCGGCAGGAGCCGTCGATTCTGCTGCGCTGCCCCTCGCTGGGGCCGACCGGCTTCGCGATCATCGAGGCAACGTCTCCGCTGCCCTCAGCGACACTCCTTCGACATCGCCGAAGCAGGGGAACGCGAACCTGACCGGCGCCCAGCCGCTAGCGAATTCCCCGGCCACGATCTGGGCCTGCGCCGATCTCCTGGCGTCGGGTCGCTACGCCGCCTGAGGGGGGGGGGGGTCGCCACCCTGCCCGTCGAAAAGGACGCAATCGCGCGGGGGGCACTGGGTACCGGTTACTACGCCGCCGCCGCACTCGATGGAGGCTGCCGGAGCTCTCGCGCGCTCGGCCTGGATGTCTCGGCGGCGGCCTGTCGACGAGCTGGTCCGGGCTCACCAGCGCCTCGCCTTCGTGAGGGCGGACGCATGGGCGGGGTTACCGGTGGTCGACGCGTGCGTGGATGTCGTCGACTGCGTCTCTCTCTTCGCCCCGCAACGCCGCTAGTAGTTCGCCCGGGTGCTCCGGCCGTCAATAGGCGCGATCAGCGTGACGCCCGGATCGAACAGGCGAGCTGCGGTCGGCGTTCGAATTCCTCGGTGTCGAATACGGGAAAAGAACGTCGGTGGCCGAGTCGTTTGGGCGGGCCGGGTTGATCACCGTTGAACAGCTCACGGTCCACCGACGGGACCCGCGGTCCGCCGACGACGCGGTCCGGTCGATCATGACTGATACAAACGCCTTCCACTCCCGAGCCGATGCTGTTCGGGCGGAGGCGGCCCGGTCGACCTGGCCCCCGACTCGGGGGCCAGGTCAACCGCGCCGCCTCCGCCTGAACCGCGACGCTGCGGGCGTGGAAGGCGTTGGGACCCATCATGATCGACCGGACCGCGTCGTCCAGGGTCCACGGCTCCTGCCGCACGACCACGCGCTGCTCGGCGGCGATCAACCCCACCCGGCCGAAGGCGTCGGTCAGCCGCCGCTCCTTGCCGTCCTCGACACCCAGCAGAGCGAACGCCGACCGCAGCTCGTCCAGATGGTCGGGGCCGGGTGTCACGGTCATCACGCACCCGTCCGGCCGGAGGACGCGAGCGAACTCTTCGGGGTTGCGGGGCGAGAACACGCTCAGGACCACGCCCACGCCTGCATCGACCACCGGCAGCCCCGACCAGGCGTCGGCCGCGACCACGGCCAGCCGCGGATGCGCACGAGCGGCTCGTCGGCAGGCCGCCACCGAGACGTCCAGTCCGAGGGCCCGGGCTCCCGGGCGAACGTCGAGCGCGGCCGCTGCGTAGTGACCGGTGCCGGTGCCGACGTCGAGAACGGCGTCGATCTCGGTGGGGAGAACGGCGGCCAGAGTCTCACTCACGGCGGCGTACCGCCCCGACCGCCAGGAGCTCGGCGCGGGCGGTGACCATGGCCGCGGAGTCGGCGTGCGCCGGCTGAGCTGCGCCGGTCAGGTTCACGTAGCCCTGCTTGGCGATGTCGTACGCGTGCCCCTGAGCGCAGCGCAGCGCCCCCCCGTTCACAGCGAAGCCGGTGGCGCAGCGCGGGCAGCGCAGCAGGTCGACGGCTCCCGCCAGCGCAGTGATCACAGACGTCGGCCGGTCAGAGCGCGCGCGTCGCGCCGCCGTCCACGGCCACCACGCTGCCGGTGATGTAGGAGGCGGCCGGTGAGAGCAGGAACGCTGCGATGGTGCCGAACTCCTCAGGCCGCCCGTAGCGACGCAGCGGGATGCCCTGTTCGTTGGTGGTCCGAGCGGCGGTCGGATCCGCGGCCAGCGAGTCGAGGTGCTTCACCCGGTCGGTCTCCACCCGGCCCGGCAGCAGGGCGACGATCCGGGTGCCGTCCGGGCCCAGCTCGTCGGCCAGCTGCTTGACCAGCATCGCCAGTCCGGGTCGCAGCCCGTTGGAGACGGCCAGCCCGCCGACCGGCGCCTTGGCCGAGGTGGACAGCACCCAGGCGATGGCGAGGTCGTCGGCGGTGCCGTGGCGACCACGGCGCGGGTGACCCGCAAGGCGGCCAGGAAGACCGATTCGAAGCCGGCCACCCAGTCGCTGTCGGGGGTGGCGAGGGCCGTCCCCGCGGCGGGTCCACCGACACTGACCAGGGCTCCGTCCAGCCGGCCGTAGGTGTCCAGGGCGAGCCGGCACGCGGTCTCGGCGGTCTCCGGGGCGGCGAGGTCCGCCGTGAGCGCGACGGCGCCGTCGGCACCGAGGTCGGCGACGACGTCGGCCAGGGCGTCCTGCCGGCGGGCGACCAGCACCACCTTCGCCCCCTCCCTCACGAGCTGTGCGGCGGTGGCGCGGCCGAGTCCGCTGCTCGCGGCGGTGACGACGAAGACACGATCCTGCAATCCGAGGTCCATGCAGGCGATCCTGGCACGGCCGCGACCGGAGCCGGAGGCGCCTCAGGTGTCCGCGGGGGTGCGCTGACGCTCGGCCGAGGCCTCGCTCGCGCTCGCGGCGCGTTCCCGGGCCGTCCGCCGATCCCGCAGATCCGACCGGATGAACACGACGATCCCGAGGATGCCGATCCCGGCGAACATGAACCACTGCATCGCGTACCAGAAGTGCGGACCACTCGTCAGCTCCGGCACTACGACCGGCACGAAGCCACCCGGCTGCGGCGGGGTCGTCTCGATCGCGCTGATGAAGCCGTTCGCCACCGGGTAGCCGATGGCGGGCTGCAGGGCGTCGGAGTTGATCAGCCGCACCGACCCGTTCACCGGGTTGATCGCGCCGGCCCGGCCCTGTTCGTTGCGGCGGACGTGACCGACCACCGTCACCTCACCGCTCGGGGGCGGCGGCCCGGCGGCCGGGATGCCGGTGCCGGGCACGACGCCGATGAAACCTCGGTCGACCAGCACCGTCCCGCTGGCCGTCCGCAGCGGGGTGACGACCTCGAACCCCCGGTTCTCGCCGTTGTTCCGGTTGCGCACGACGAACTGGTGCTCGCCGTCGAACGTGCCCGTGGCGGTGACCCGCTGCCACTGGTCGGCGTCGACGATCGTCCGGGTGAAGACCTGCTCGTACGGCCGCACCGGGGCCTGCTCGTTGCTGATCGTGGTCGCGTTGCGCGTCTCACGCTCCGACAGCCGGCGCAGCTGCCACTCGCCGAGGTTGACGAACAACACGGCGAGGGCGACGACGAAGACGACCAGCAGCGCCCATCGCACCCACAGCCGTCGCACGCCACCCAGGTTAGGCGCTCTCGCTCCCGGTCGGCTCATCGTCCTTCGCCGCCGAGCCCGACGCGGCCGCACTGGTGAGGGCCAGCGCCGTCACCTTCGCGGCCGCACCACCCAGCGAGTCCCCGCGTCCCACGGCCACGCCCACCAGGAAGGCGGTGAGCGGCGCGGCCAACCGTTCCACCTCGTGGGCGGAGTCCCGGGCCAGGTCCAGCAGCGTGTGGATGCTGTTGTTGTCGAGCTCGACATCGGTGATGCCCAGTTCCTCGGAGACGGCGTCCAGCCAGGTGCTCAGCTCCGCCACGGTTCTCACTCCTCGTCGTCTTGGGTCGGTTTGGTTGGATGTTCTCATGGGGCGAGTGACGCGGCGGCGGCCGGTGGTACGCGTGGGGGGCGCCCGCCCCGGGCCGAGCGTGGACACGGTGATCGTCGAGGAACCGCTGGAGGTTCGCCTGGGCGGGCGGCCGTTCCAGGTGACCATGCGGACCCCCGGCGACGACATCGACCTGGTGCACGGCCTGCTGCACAGCGAGCAGGTGATCACCGCACGCGGCCCAGGTGGTGCTGGCGCGCTACTGCGCCGGGAGCGGCCCCGACGGGGTGAACACCTACAACGTCGTCGACGTCACGCTCGGCGAGGGGGCGGTGCCTCCCGAGCCCGGGCTGCAGCGCAACGTGCTGACCTCCAGCGCCTGCGGGGTCTGCGGGGCCGCGAGCATCGACCAGGTCACCCGCGCGGCCCGCTTCCCCCTGGCGCCGACCACCGTGTCCGCCGAGGTGCTGCTGGCGGCGCCGGAGCTGGTCCGACCGCTCCAGCCGGCGTTCGCCAAGACCGGCGGCCTGCACGCGGCGGCCCTGCTCGATCCCGACGGCAGGGTGCGCTGCGTCCGGGAGGACGTGGGCCGGCACAACGCCGTCGACAAGGTCGTGGGCTGGGCGCCTGCGCCAGGATCTGCTGCCGCTGTCGCAGACGATCCTGTTCGTCTCGAGCCGGGCGTCGTTCGAGCTGACCCAGAAGGCGGTGCTGGCCGGGATCGGGGTGCTGGTCGCGGTGTCGGCGCCCAGCTCGCTGGCCGTCGAGCTGGCCGACGAGGCAGGACTGACCCTGGTCGGTTTCGCCCGGGGTGACGCGATGAACATCTACACCCACCCCGAGCGGGTGCGGCTGCAGGGGGCACAGGCCGTCGACGCCAGGTCGTGACGTAACGTCGCTGGTCCGAGGACGAGGACGGAGGCCGACATGACAACGCACCGCGCGAACCGCACCAGGACCCGCGATCTGGGCCTGCTGCTGCTCCGGGTCGGGGTGGGCGGCGCCCTGTTCGCCCACGGCTCCCAGAAGCTCTTCGGCTGGTTCGGGGGCGGGGGGGTCGAGGGCACTGCCGAGTTCCTGGGATCGGCCGGCTTCGAGCCGCCGAAGCTGAACGCGACGCTGGCCGGGGCGGGGGAGGCCGGGTCGGGTCTGCTGCTGGCCCTCGGTCTGGGCACCGGACCGGCCGCTGCGGCCGCGACCGCCACCATGGTCCACCGCCAGCAGCGTGCACGCGCCCAACGGCTTCTTCAACACCGGCGGTGGCTACGAGCTGCCGGCCACGTACGCGCTGGCCGCGACGGCCCTGGCGCTCACCGGGCCGGGTCGCATCTCCCTGGACCACGCGACCGGGCACGTGCTCTCCAGGTCCGGGCTGACCTGGCTGGCCTACGCCGCGGCGCTCGGCGGTGCGGCGTACACGATCTGGAGCCGGCGGCAGACGTTGGAGGCGCGCCAGGACGCCGACGACGACGCGACCTAGACTTCGACGATGACCACGCTGCTTCCCATGCCCCGGATCCGCTCGGCGGCTCCGGCGTCGGAGGCCGGCGCGGTGCGGTCCCTGGCAGACGCGTACGGACGGGTGGCCACCGATCTGCGGGTGTCGCTGACGGACCGGTGCAACCTGCGCTGCCAGTACTGCATGCCGGCCGAGGGCCTGGACTGGCTGCCCCGGGCCGAGGTGCTGACCGACGAGGAGATGATCCGGCTGATCCGGATCGGGGTCACCCGACTGGGCATCACCACCGTGCGGCTGACCGGCGGCGAGCCGCTGCTGCGTCAGGATCTGGAGTGGCTGGTGGCGGCCATCGCGGATCTCGACCCGGCGCCGACGATCGCCTTGACCACCAACGGCATCGGCCTGGCCGATCGTGCGGCCAGCCTGGCTGCGGCCGGGCTGAAGCGGATCAACATCTCGCTGGACACCCTCGATCCGGAGACCTTCAAGCGGATCACCCGGCGGCCCCGGCTGGCGCGACGTGCTCGCCGGGGTCGAGGCGGCGGTGGCCGCAGGTCTGCATCCGGTCAAGATCAACACCGTGCTGCTGCGCGGCGTCAACGACCACGAGGCGTACCCGTTGCTGGAGTGGGCGATGCGCACCGGCGTGCAGCTCCGCTTCATCGAGCAGATGCCGCTGGACGCGCAGCACGCGTGGAAGCGGACCGAGATGATCACGGCCGACGAGATCCGCGAGCGACTGTCCGCGCACGTCACCCTGGTGGAGGACGACCGTGACCGCGCCCGCCGCGGCAGCGCCCCGGCCGAGCTGTTCCGCGTCGAGGGGACCGACGGTGCCGTCGGCATCATCGCCTCGGTCAGCAAGCCGTTCTGCGGCGCCTGCGACCGGGTCCGGCTGACCGCCGACGGTCAGCTGCGGAACTGCCTGTTCGCCCGGACCGAGTCCGACCTGCGCGCCCCGCTGCGGGCCGGCGCGACCGATGAGGAGCTGGCCGATCGCTGGGTGCGGGCGGTGGCGACGAAGCGTCCCGGCCACGGCATCGACGACCCGTCGTTCCTGCAGCCCGACCGGCCCATGTCGGCCATCGGGGGCTGAGAGCTAGCTCGACGCGACGGGCAGGTCCTCGACGCCGCGCAGGAAACCGCGGGACGACAGGAACGAGGTCAGCGACTCGCGGTGCTCGGCGCAGGCCAGCCAGTGCTTGCGCCGGTCCGGGGTGTGGATCTTCGGGTTGTTCCACTGCAGGTCGTACGCGGCCGCGGCGCGACAGTCCTTGGCCGAGCAGACCAGGCCGTCGGGACCGGTCGGCAGCGGGTCGATACCGCGCAACAGCGGGTGCGGGTCAGGCGACCCGGTCATCGGGCTCCTCGTCGTCGGTGATGATCTCGCCGCTGATGATCTGGCCACGCTCCTCGCCGGTGGTGATGGCCGGGGCGTCGCCGGGGTCACCGCCGCCGCCGACGGCGTCACCCGGTGGTCGCTGCTGGGCCTGGTTGGCGAAGATCACCGCGATGTAGGGGAGGAACACGGCGCCGGCGAACAGGACCCAGCGCAGCACGCCCGGCACGAAGATCATGGCGATGAAGCAGCCGGTCCGGAACGCCATCGTGATCGCGTACCGGCGCTGGCGGGCCGCCTGCTCCTGGCTGGCCGCGCCCCGGGCGTCGGTGATGACGGTGAAGGAGCCGAAGGCCACCCCGCCGCCCGACCGCGGAGCGGCCGCGGCGATCGACCTGCCCGTCCGGACCCTTACGGTCCTGCGCGCTGCCCGTCACCGGTTCAGCCTACGTCGTGCGCCGCCAGCTCGCTGGGCCGGATCGACCGACCGTGGCAGTGCGTGAGCAACACTCGATAGGTTGGCCCCGTGACTGAGAGTGAACCGACGACGACGTCCGAGACCGCGCCCGGCGCCACCTCCCGGGTGGTGCTGGTCACCGGCGGCAGCAAGGGCATCGGCCGCGGCATCGCCCAGCGGCTGCACGCCGCCGGCCACCGGGTGGCCGCCACCTACCGCAGCGGCGACGTGCCGGCCGGGGTGCTCGGCGTGCAGTGCGACATCACCGATCCGGGGCAGGTGGACGCCGCCTTCGGCGAGGTGGAGTCCGCGCTCGGCCCGGTCGAGGTGCTGGTGGCGAACGCCGGGATCACCCGCGACACCTTGCTGATGCGGATGAGCGACGACGACTGGTCGACGGTCATCGACGACCAACCTGACCGGTTCGTTCCGGGTGGCGAAGCGGGCGACCCGGGCGATGATGCGCGGCCGGTTCGGTCGGATGATCTTCATCTCCTCGGTGGTCGGCCAGCTCGGCTCGGCCGGCCAGGTGAACTACTCCGCCTCCAAGGCGGGTCTGGTCGGTCTGGCCCGGTCGCTGGCCCGCGAGCTGGGCTCGCGCGGGGTGACCGCCAACGTGGTCGCGCCCGGGCTTCATCGAGACCGACATGACCGCCGTGCTGTCGGACGAGCTGGTGAAGAAGTACACCGACCAGATCCCGCTCGGCCGGCTCGGTGCGGTCGACGACATCGCGGCGACCATCGAGTTCCTGGCCAGTGACGCCGCGGGTTACATCACGGGCGCCCTGATCCCGGTGGACGGCGGGTTGGGGATGGGTCACTGAGATATTTCGACCGCAACCGCCACGGCGGATGCAGGCAGCCGTACGAGCAGCACACACCGAGCAGGCGGAGGGACAGCAGTGGGAATCCTTGAGGGCAAGAACATCCTGGTCGCGGGGGTGACCCTCGACACATCGATCGCCTTCCACGTGGCGCGGATCGCCCAGGCCGAGGGAGCGAACGTGATCGTCTCGAACTTCGGCCGGGCCATGAGCCTCACCGGTCGGGTGATCAAGAAGCTGGACCCGGTGCCGCCGCTGCTGGAGGTGGACGTCACCAACGACGAGCACCTGGCCGGGCTGGCGGACACGATCGGTGAGCACGTCGACCACCTGGACGGCGTGGTGCACTCGCTGGCCTTCGCCAACCCGGAGACGGCGCTGGGTGGCAAGTTCCTGTCCACCCCGTACAACGACGTGTCGACCGCGGTGCACGTCTCGGCGTACTCGTTCAACTCCCTCGCCATGGCCGTGAAGCCGCTGCTGGCGAACCCGGCCTCCATCGTCGGACTGACCTTCGACGCGACCATCTCCTGGCCCGTGTACGACTGGATGGGCGTGGCCAAGGCCGCGCTGGAGAGCACCAGCCGCTACATGGCGCGCTATCTCGGTCCGGACGGGCGTCCGGGTCAACCTGGTCGCCGCCGGTCCGCTGCAGACCCTGGCCAAGAAGGCCATCGGGGGCGCCGACGAGTTCGACACCATCTGGGCCCAGCGGGCCCCGATCGGCTGGGATCCCAAGGACCAGGCGCCGACGGCGAAGGCCGTGGTCGCGCTGCTCAGCGACTGGTTCCCGGCGACCACCGGGGAGATCATCCACGTCGACGGTGGCGTGCACGCGATGGGCGCCTGACCAGGTGACCGGGGCCGCGGCGGGATCGCTGGTCGAGGTGCGGCTGCTCGACGGGCCCAACCTCTACTTCCCGCGGCCGGCCGCCAAGGTCACGCTCGACATCGGGGCCCTGCTGGAGCTCGACCTCGATCAGGCCCAGCGGTTCGCGGCCGACGTCGGGCTGACCCGGTCCCGGCCCGGTCCGGCGGGCTCGGCGTTCCGGCAGCGGTTCGCCGGGCGGGCGGTGGCGCACCTGGTGCGCCGGCTCGCGCTCGCCGGCGGGGTGCGGCGACTGGCCGTACGGTCGCGTCCCGGCACCGCGGTCGACCGAGCTGGTGGTGGCCTACCCGTGGCGGAACTCGGCCCGGGCCGAGATGCTGGCCGACGGGGTGGCGGCGGTGCTGGACGCGGTCGGGGCCGACGACGGGGCCGACGTCGCGGCCGTCCTGCAACGGGCCGCCGAGCGGCTGGCGGCGACCCCGCCCGGCTCCGCGCCGCGAGCTGATCAAGCCGCGGATCCCGGTGGTGGCGGTGACCGGCACGAACGGCAAGACGACCACCTCGCGGATGC
Organism: uncultured Actinomycetota bacterium; assembly: GCA_963759915.1. Taxonomy (GTDB): domain Bacteria; phylum Actinomycetota; class Actinomycetes; order Propionibacteriales; family Propionibacteriaceae; genus Microlunatus. Next base: position 11,754 of record CAVXBJ010000018.1, read on the forward strand.
TCGGCTTCATCGCCCAGCGGAGCCGGGCTGTCGGTCGGCTGGTCGAGCACCGACGGGGTCTACCTCAACGGCGAGCTGGTCGAGGCCGGCGACTACTCCGGGCCGAGCGGGGCCGGTCAGGTGCTGCGGCAGCCGGGCGTGCAGCTCGCGGTCACCGAGACCGCCCGCGGCGGGCATCCTGCGCCGCGGGGTCGGGGTGGCCTGGAACGACGTGTCCGTGGTGACCAACATCAGCGCCGACCACCTCGGGATCGGCGGCATCGAGACCCTCGACCAGCTGGCCGAGGTGAAGGCGGTGATCACCAAGATCACCCGGCCGACCGGCTGGTGCGTGCTGAACGGCGACGATCCGCGGACGTTCGCGATGCGGCTGGGCACCAAGGCCCGGGTCTGGGTGTTCACCCTGGACCCGAACTCGCCGGCCGCCCGGGCGGTGATCGACGACGGTGGCCGGGTGACCACCGTGATCGACGGCTGGGTGGCGGTGCTGCAGCCCGGCGCCGACGCGCTGCCGGTGGTGCCGGTGATCGACGTGGGGATGACCCTGGCCGGTCTCAGCCGGGTCAACATCGAGAACACCCTCGCCGTCACCTCCGCGGCCCTGGCCATCGGGCTGAGCGCCGATCAGGTCGCCGACGGGCTGCGGGCGTTCGACCCGGGGGAGGACAACCCCGGCCGGATGAACGTCTGGACGGTGCCGGTGGCCGGTGGTCCCGGCGACGACCAGGGGGGCGAGATCAGCGTGGTGATCGACCTGGCCCACAACGAGGCCGGTCTGCAGGCGCTGATCGAGATCGCCCGCGGGATCAAGCCGCCCGAGGGTCGGCTGCTGCTCGGGCGTCGGTACCGCCGGAGATCGCACCGACGACGTGTTCGTCACCCTCGGGGAGATCGGCGGCGCTGGCCGCCGACGTGGTCGAGATCGCGCACAAGGACGAGTACCTGCGGGGCCGGCCGATGGCGCGAGCTGGGGGCGTTGATCAAGGAGGGTGCCGAGCACGCCGGCGTGACCATCGCCCGCGGAGCACCCGGGGGAGGTTGCCCGGCCTGGCCTCGCTGGTCTCGCAGGCCCGCGCCGGCGACGTCGATCGCCGTGATGACCCACCAGGACCGCGCCCAGGTCGACGCCTGGCTGGTCGAGCACGGGGGTCGTCGGGACACCGTGGCGGACCTGCGGGCGAAGGTGCAGCGGGCGGCAGCAGTCCCCTGACCGCCGCGACGCAGTCCGC
>CAVXBJ010000019.1:0-88818 GCA_963759915.1 uncultured Actinomycetota bacterium
AGCTCCCCGGCGTGCCGGTGGGAGTGCAGCGGCACCGGCCGGCCGTTGCAGGTGACGGCGTACCGGCTGGTGTCGAACCCGGTGACGAGCACCTGCACGCGCTCCACCGAGGAGTCCACGTAACGGGCGGTGCCGCCGGAGCTGGACTCCTCGCCGAGCACGTCCCCACGGCTCGATGGCCGAGCGCAGCTCCAGGGTGGTGTCCCCGATCTGGCTGATCCCGATCCGCGGGAAGCGGAACTCCAGGTAAAGGGGGTCGAACCAGGCCAGGTCGATGTCGATCTGGTGCCGGCGCAGGTCGGCGACGACGTCGGCCTAGGTCGGCTGGCCACGAAGTGCGGCAGCAGGAACCGCGTGCAGCGGGTGCCCCAGCGGATCAGCGGAGCCCGGGACGGATCCAGGCTGAACCGGGCCAGGATGGAGCGGACCAGCAGCGCCTGGACCAGCGCCATGTCCGGGTGCGGCGGCATCTCGAAGCCCCGCAGCTCCAGCAGACCGAGGCGACCGCGGAGGAGTCCGGGCTGTACATCTTGTCGATGCAGAACTCGGCCCGGTGGGTGTTCCCGGTGATGTCGGTGAGCAGGTGCCGCAGCGCCCGGTCCACGGCCCAGGGCCGGTGGTCCCAGGCGTCGTCCGGTCCGTCGACCAGCCGCTCCACCTCGGAGAAGGCGATCTCCAGCTCGTACAGGGTCTCCGGCCGGCCCTCGTCGACCCGGGGCGCCTGGCCGGTGGGACCGACGAAGCGGCCCGAGAACAGGTACGACAGCGACGGGTGGTGCTGCCAGTAGGTGAGCATGCTGACCAGCAGGTCGGGCCGCCGCAGCATCGGCGACTTCGCCGGCTCGGCGCCGCCGAGGGTGATGTGGTTGCCACCGCCGGTGCCGCTGTGCCGACCGTCGAGCGCGAAGGTCTCGGTGCCGAGCCGGTACTGGCGGGCGGTCGCGTACAGGCTGGCGGTGAGCTCGCTGAGCTCGCTCCAGCTGGACGTGGGGTGGACGTTGACCTCGATCACGCCCGGGTCGGGGTGACCATCAGCATCCTGGCGCGCGGCGTCCGGCGGCGGGCCGTAGCCCTCGAAGACGACGGTACGCCGACCTCGCCGGCGACTCGTCCAGCACGCCGATGAGCTCGGCGAACTGCTCGAGCTTCTCCAGCGGCGGCAGGAAGACGTGCACGATACCGTCCCGGGCCTGCACCACCAGCGCGGTCCGGGACGGGGTCTCGTCGGGGTCGACGACCACCGCCGCGGGTGCCGGCGGTCGTCAGCTCGGCGCCGGAGCGGGTGTAGTCTCCTCGCCCGCGAACTCCGGGTCCTTCCAGTACACCGAGGACAGCGGCAGCCGCATGCCGGCCGGGGAGTCACCGGGACCAGCACCAGCCGACCGCGGCGGGACCGCCAGCGCGGCGCTGGCCCAGCCCTCACCCCACCAGGCGGGCGTCAGCGGCAGCGCCCAGGCGGCCGGAACCGGCGGTCCGCGTCCAGCGTCGGCGACCAGGTCGGGTCGGCGGCGACCGGGTCGTCACCGGCGGCGGCGGGCCCTCGGGCTTGGCCACCTCGGCGGCGAGCGCGGCCAGCGGGTCCTCGAAGCAGGCCTGCAGCTGACTCGGCCGGCAGGCCGAAGTCGGCGGTCACCCGGCGGGCGATACGCTCGGCGGCCGGCGCCTCGCTCGGCGGGGGCGTCGGTCGGCCTGGTCCGCGTCGTACGGGTCGGCGAACAGCGTCTGGTCGGTCCACAGCGGCTCGCCGTCGGTGCGCCAGATCAGGCCGATCTGCCAGCGCGGCAGCGGCTCACCGGGGTACCACTTGCCCTGGCTGCGCTGGATCAGCCCGCCGGGGGCGAAGTCGGCGGCCAGCGCGGGCGGCCAGGTCGTTGGCCAGCCCGCGCTTGTCCGGGCCGTCGGCGGCGACGGTCCACTCGGCGACGTCATGTCGTCGACGGAGACGAAGGTCGGCTCGCCGCCCATGGTCAGCTCCACCCCGGCGTCGGCGAGCCGTCTCGTCGACCGCGGTCGCCGACCGCGTGCAGGTGCGCCGACCTGCGCCGGCGTGTACGGCTTGGTGACCCGCGGGTCCTCGTGCACCCGGCGTGACGGTGTTGGAGAACTCGAACGTCACCTCGGCGGGCTCGGTGGCCCCGCTGATCGGCGGCCGACGACGACGGGTGCGGGGTGGCGGCGAGCGGGATGTGGCCCTCGCCGGCGAACAGCGCCGAGGTCGGGTCGAGACCGATCCAGCCGGCGCCGGGGATGAAGACCTCGGCCCAGGCGTGCAGGTCGGTGAAGTCCTCGGTCGGGCCGCTGGGGCCGTCCAGAGGCTCTGCTGGTCGGCGGTGAGCTGGACCAGGTAGCCGGAGACGAACCGGGCGGCCAGCCCGAAGTGGCGCAGGGCCGCGACCAGCAGCCAGGCCGAGTCGCGGCAGGAGCCGATCGGCCCGGGTCAGCGTCTCGTCGGGGGTCTGCACGCCCGGCTCCATCCGGACCGAGTAGGCGACGTCGCCGTAGACGGCGGGGTTGAGCGCGACCAGGAAGTCGACGATCGGCGGCTGGACCTGCCGTCGGGCCCGGCGCCGATCGGCAGCCCGTCCAGCCACCGGTCAGCAGCGGGCCGAGGCCGAGCGCCGGGACGTCCTCGACGGCGCGCAGGTAGGGCTCGAGGTCGGCCGCGCAGCCCGTCGGGTAGGCGAACGGGAAGGTCTCGGCGTACTCCTCGACGAAGAAGTCGAACGGGTTGATCGACGCCCATGTCGGCGACCAGGCCGACGGTGATGTCGAGCTCGTCGGCCTTCTCCGGGAACACCAGCCGGGCCAGGTAGTTGCCGAACGGGTCCTGCTGCCAGTTGATGAAGTGGTCGGCCGGCGAGATCGTCAGCGAGTACGCCTCGATCGGCGTCCGCGAGTGCGGGGCCGGCCGCAGCCGGACCACGTGCGGGCCGATGTCGATCGGCCGGTCGAACCGGTACGTCGTCCGGTGCTCCAGCGCGACCTTGATGCTCATCGCGGCCTTCTCTCGAGCGGTCGACCAGCCGCGCGTGCCGGCGAACGGCGGACCGGGAGGTCGGCTGAGGCTCAGTAGCGGTAGTGGTCGGACTTGTACGGGCCCTCCACCGGGATGCCGAGGTAGCCGGCCTGCTTGGCGGTGAGCTCGGTCAGCCTGACGCCGAGGGCGTCCAGGTGCAGCCGGGCGACCGCCTCGTCGAGGTGCTTGGGCAGGGTGTAGACGCCGACCGGGTACTCCTCGGGCTTGGTGAAGAGCTCGATCTGGGCCAGCACCTGGTTGGTGAAGGAGTTGCTCATCACGAAGCTCGGGTGACCGGTGGCGTTGCCGAGGTTCATCAGCCGGCCCTCGCTGAGCACGATGATCGTGTGGCGGCGTCGGTCGTCGGCGTCGAACGTCCACTGGTCGACCTGCGGCTTGATGTTGGTCCGCTGCACGCCCGGCGTCTTGGCCAGACCGGCCATGTCGATCTCGTTGTCGAAGTGGCCGATGTTGGCCACGATCGCCTGGTGCTTCATCCGCGCCATCTGGTCGGCGATGATCACGTTGAAGCAGCCCGTGGCGGTGACGTAGATGTCGGCGATCGGCAGGGCGTCCTCCAGGGTCAGCACCTGGTAGCCGTCCATCGCCGCCTGCAGCGCGCAGATCGGGTCGATCTCGGTGATCACCACGCGGGCGCCCTGGCCGCGCAGCGACTCCGCGCAGCCCTTGCCCACGTCGCCGTAGCCGCAGACCACGGCGACCTTGCCGCCGATCAGCACGTCGGTGGCCCGGTTCAGACCGTCGATCAGCGAGTGCCGGCAGCCGTACTTGTTGTCGAACTTGGACTTGGTGACCGAGTCGTTGACGTTGATGGCCGGGAAGAGCAGCGCCTGCTGGCGGTGCATCTCGTAGAGCCGGTGGACACCGGTGGTGGTCTCCTCGGTGACGCCCTTGATCTGGTTGGCCACCGCGGTCCAGTCGTAGCCCTCCTCGATCGTGCGCTTGAGCAGCTCGAGGATGACCTGGAACTCCTCGGGGTCCTCCTCGGTCGGCTCGGGGACCTCGCCGGCCTTGAGGAACTCGACGCCCTTGTGCACCAGCAGCGTGGCGTCGCCGCCGTCGTCGAGGATCATGTTGGCGAACTCGTCGTCGGGCCAGGTGAGGATCTGCTCGGTGCACCACCAGTACTCCTCCAGCGTCTCGCCCTTCCAGGCGAAGACCGGGACACCCGTGGGGGCCTCGGGGGTGCCGTCGCGGCCGACGACGATCGGCGGCGGCGGCGTGGTCCTGGGTGGAGAAGATGTTGCAGCTCGCCCAGCGCACCTCGGCGCCGAGCGTCGACCAGGGTCTCGATCAGCACCGCGGTCTGGATCGTAGCGTGGCGTCACCGCCGTCGTCGAGGATCATGTTGGCGAACTCGTCGCCGGGCCAGGTGCAGGATCTGCTCGGTGCACCACCAGTACTCCTCCAGCGTCTCGCCCTTCCAGGCGAAGACCGGGACACCGGCGGGGGCGTCCGGGGTGCCGTCGCGACCGACGACGATCGCGGCGGCCGCGTGGTCCTGGGTGGAGAAGATGTTGCAGCTCGCCCAGCGCACCTCCGCGCCGAGGTCGACGAGGGTCTCGATCAGCACGGCGGTCTGCACCGTCATGTGCAGCGAACCGGCGATCCGGGCACCGGCTAGAGGCTTGGACTCACCGAACTGGGGCACGCATGGCCATCAGGCCCGGCATCTCGTGCTCGGCGAGGTTGATCTCCTTGCGGCCGAACTCCGCCAGACCCAGGTCGGCCACCTTGTAGTCGGCCGTGGACAGGGCTGTGGATGTCGTCATGCCGGGAAGCCTAGGGCGCCACCCGTCCGCCGATCAAAGGCGACGCGTGTCTGGGACGGCGCACGTGCCGTCCGGGCGGCCCGTTGTGCTGCGAATCACCAGGATGGGTGGAGCGGCAGGGGCCCATCGGAGCTGTCGGCGTACGCCTGGTCGAACGAGTCGACCCTCGTAGCTGGCCGGGTCGCCGAGAAGGAGGATCGGACACAGGATCAGGCCCTGGTGCGTGCCCGATGCTCCTTCTCGATGGTCCTGTGGATACAGCTCCACGGTGGTTCGACGGATGCCACGCTGCCGGACGTGAGTCGGTTCTCCGAGGAGTGGTACGAGACGCGAGTGCCCAGGACGAGGCAGGACCTGCGCTCGAGCGGGGTCGGGCGGCGGGCGATCGCCGGCCCGGGATTCGAGCCGACCTCCCGCGGCTACCACCGGCGAGCCGATCCGGAGCGGCGCAGCACACCCACGCAACGGATCGTGGACGCGCTGCCGTTGGTCCCCGAGGGGGGCTTCGTCGCCGGATGGGCAGCGGCGTACGTGCACGGCGTGAACGCCTTGGATGGTCTCGACCATCACACGCTCGACCCGCTACCGGTCCCCATCGTCCTTCCTCCCGGATTGCGACGCCGAGACACGGCCAGCGTCAGCTACCGACAATCCAGCCGGCGGGCCCGCGGCGAGCTCGTCAACGACATCCCGGTCACGAGCATCTGGCGAACGATCGTCGATCTCGCCGGGCTTGCTCCCGATCTGACCGAGGCCGTGGTCGCCGTCGACGCCTTCCTCGCCGCCCGACTCGTCACCCGTGAGCTCCTCGACCGCACCATCGCCCGCACACCTCCGGGTCGTCGAGGGATACGCCAGGCACGGGCGGCGATCGGGCTGGCCAGACCCGGCGTACCCAGCACCTGGGAGACCCGACTGAGGATCTTCGCCGTGACCGAGCTCGGGTGGACGGATCTGGAACCCAACCGGGCGGTCTTCGACCCGACCGGTCAGCTCCTCGGCGTGCCCGACCTGCTGCAGGTCGAATCCGCTCTGGCCATCGAGTACGACGGTGCCAGCTGGTCGAGTGCTCGCCAGCACGGGCACCGGGATCGGGACCAGCACCGCGAGGACAACGCACGTGAGGAACGGCTCGAACGAGCCGGGCTGGTCGTGGTCCGCGTCGACAAGGCCGATGTGGCGCAGCACCGGAGGGCCCTGGCCGACCGCCTGCGCGCCGCGCGGGCGGACGGACTCGGCCGTGACCGGAGCAGGGACCGCTGGACCCTCGAGGAGCCGGCGCACTGGATCGGCCTGCCTGCCTGAGTTCCGCCGCACCGAGAAGGAGGTACGGATACGCTCTCGGCCTCCCAGGCGTGCCCGAGCCTCCTTCTCGGGCCCGCCTCGGCTGGGTGTCCGGCGGCTCGGAGGGTTCAGCCCAGCAGTCGGCTGCGCTGCTGCTCCCCCATCTCGCCGTACGGGTAGTCGCTGGCGCCGAGGTCGCTGGCCACGTCGAGCGCCGCGATCTCCTCCAGGGTCAGGTGCAGGTCGGCGGCCTCCAGGTTGGCGCGCAGCTGCTCGACCGTACGCGCGCCCAGGATGGTCGAGGTGACCCCGGGCCGGTCGGTCAGCCAGGCCAGGGCGACGGCGGCCATGCTCGCGTCGCGACCCTCGGCCACCTCGGTCAGCGCGTCGATGATCCGCCAGGTCCGGTCGGTGCCGCGGCGGTCCCAGGCCTCCATCCCGCGCTCCGGGTTGTCGCCCAGCCGGGTGTCGCCCGTCGGCCGCTCCCCGCGCCGGTACTTGCCCGACAGGTAGCCGCCACCGAGCGGGCTCCAGGGCAGCAGCCCGAGGCCGGCGTCCTGGGCGGCCGGCACGATCTCCCACTCGACCTCGCGCACGATCAGGCTGTACTGCGGCTGCAGCGTCACCGGCCGGCTCGCGCCGAGCGCCTCGGCCACGGCGACGATCTTGGTCAGCTGCCAGCCCGTGAAGTTCGACAGGCCCCAGTAGCTGATCTTGCCGGCCCGGACGAAGTCGTCGAGAGTGCGGACGGTCTCCTCCAACGGGGTCCACGGGTCGTACGCGTGCACCTGGTAGAGGTCGACCCGGTCCACCCCGAGGCGACGCAGCGAGTCGTCCAGCGCCCGGGTCAGGTGGCGACGGGACAGCCCGAGCCCGTTGGGCTCGTCGGCCATGCCGAAGCGGCCCTTGGTGGCCAGCACGACCCGCTCGGTCACGTCGGCCGGCCGGTCGGCGAACCAGCGTCCGATGATCTCCTCCGAGACCCCGCCGGAGTAGACGTCGGCGGTGTCGACGAGCGTGCCGCCCGCCTCGAGGAAGGTGTCGAGCAGCGCGTGCGAGGTCGTCGGGTCGGACTCGGCGCCGAAGGTCATCGTGCCGAGACAGAGGTTGGAGACGGCGCAGCCACTGCGCCCGAGGGGTCGGTAGTCCATCCCCCGTTTCTACTCCCCGACGCCCAGCGGGATCCGGACGTATCGAAATCGGTCCCCCGAGTGTCATCTGGATGGCACCTATCGGGGGCGCCGCTGTCCAACGGAAGGGGCATTCATGCCTACCTCGAAGTCCGGGTCGTCATCGCGCCGCACTGGCGGCTCGGCCCGTAAGCGCGGCACCGCCGCCGCAGCCTCACCGGAGTGGGATCCGGTCATCCGTGGCGCCGCCGGGATCATCCCCGGTGAGGTGCTGCTCACCCTCCAACCCGAGGCCGCCGACGGCATGACGTCCTCGGTGCCGCTGCACCCGGCCGGCGTCTTCGGCGCCGCCGAGAACCTCGGGGTCGACGACCTGGACGGCGTGCTCGCCGAGCTCGGGGCGCACGACATCACCCGGTTGGCCCCCTCCCCCGTCGGCATCGCCGGGGTGCTGGCCGTCGACGGCGACGACCTCGGTCTGCTCGACGGCCCGAGTCACATCCTCAGCCGGACGTTCCGGGTCCGGATCTCGGCCGAGACCGACGTCGAGGACGCGGTCGCCCGGCTCATCCAGGTCGACTCCGTCGAGATCGCCGAGCCGAACCGCTGGCGCGAGACCATGGTCACCCCCGACGACCCGCAGTTCGGCAGCCAGTGGGGCCTGACCAAGATCAACGCGCCGGCCGCCTGGGACATCAGCACCGGCTCCGGCTCGGTCGTGGTCGGTGTCATCGACAGCGGCTGCGACCTCGACCATCCCGAGCTCGCTCCGCTGCTGGTCAACGGCTTCGACATGGTCGACCTCGGAACCAACCCGACCCCGCCCGCGGGCTGGCGGTTCGAGGGTGACTTCTCCGGCCGGGATGCGATCCCGGAGGACGAGGTCGGCCACGGCACGCACGTCGCCGGCACCATCGCCGCGCTGTCGAACAACGGCGTCCAGGTGGCCGGAGTGGGGTGGCAGACCAAGATCATGCCGGTCAAGGCCCTCACCCGGATGGTCCGGATCAGCGACGGCCGGGTGTCCGGCGTCGGGTCCTCCGCCGACGTCGCCGCGGCGATCCGCTGGGCCGCCGACAACGGCGCCCACGTGATCAACATGAGCCTCGGGGCCGACGCGTCGACGAGTGTGGAGAGCAGCGCGGTCGCGTACGCCATCGGCAAGGGCGTCGTCGTGGTCGCGGCCATGGGCAACGACGGGACCTCCAACCCGTCCTACCCCGCCGCCTACCCCGGGGTGGTCGCCGTGGGTGCCATCGACAGCGCCGACAAGAAGGCGTCCTTCTCCCAGACCGGGTCGCACATCAGCCTGGTCGCCCCCGGGGTGGGGATCCTGTCCACCTATCTGGCCGGGGGCACGACGACCATGTCGGGCACCTCGATGGCCACACCGCACGTCGCCGGGGTCGCCGCGTTGATCAAAGCGGTCAAGCCCAGCGCCACCGGCACCGAGATCGCCGACATCCTCCGGACCACGGCCCGTCCCCTCAAGGACGCCCCCGCCGACCCGGTGCCGAACAACGCCTACGGTCACGGCTGCCTGGACGCCCAGGCCGCCCTGGTCAAGGCAAGGGGTCCGATCATCAAGCCGACGATCACCATCCACCTGCGGACGCCGATCATCGCCTGTCCGCCGAGGACGCTGGTGATCAACCAGTGCCCGCCGCCGCCGTCGGTCTTCCAGCCGCTGTGCCCGCCCAAGACGATCAGGATCAACGAGTGCGGGCTGCTGGTGACCAGGATCCCCGCGATCTGTCCGCCGGTGACCATCACCCGCCCGCCGATCACGGTCGCCTGTCCGCCCACCACCTTCCCCACCACGATCCGGACGGTGCCGACCCAGCCGATCACCCGGGGGGCCGCGGCGGGCTACGACCCGTACGGGCTGCTCGGCGAGACCTCCGCGGGCGCTGACGACGCCTCGGGGGCGACCTATCAGGCCGGCTACGAGGCCGGGTACGCCGCCGCGGTGGCCGAGCTGGGCGAGGCGATGGCCGCGACCGGCACGGACAGTGCGACCGGCGCCGAAGGCACGGTCGGTGCGGGCGAGGACGTCCAGGCGGGTCCGGGGGACGTCTACCGGCCCTACCCGCGGTCCTTGCTCTACTACTGCCCGCGGACCGTCACCGAGCCGTCCTGCTTCGTGCTGCGGACGGTCCAGCCGTGGCGCTGCGGACCGACGACCATCGGTACGCCGTGGTGCCCGATCGAGGTCCCGCCGACCTGGCGCACGATCCCGCCCACGAGTCCGTACCTGCAGCCCGGGCCCGGTGGCTACGGCGAGGACTGGGGTCAGGACCCGTACGGCCAGAGCCCCTTCCAGGGCTGAGTCGATGCCGACGCACGCGGCCGCACCTTCGGGTGCGGCCGCATCCCCGGTCTTCGTCGAGCGCTCGCGCGAGCGCTCGCTGGCCAGTCAGCTGGCAGCACCCGTCGCCGCCCTGCTCGAGGTCGGCGTGCTCGACGAGGTCGGCGCCAATCTGGCCCGGGTCGACGACCTCTCCCGGGCCCATCCCGTCTGGCGGGTCGGGCTGGCCGACGGTCGCCGCCTGGTGGTCAAGGCCGGCCTCGGCCACGGCGGACCGGACCTGGCCGTCGAGTGCCTCGTCTACCGGATGACCTGGTGGTGCGAGCCTCTCGCCGCGGCACTGCCGGTGCCGCTGGTGGTCGACGAGGACCGGCAGCTGCTGGTGCTCGCCGACGTCGGCGAGCCGGACGGCACGGGGTCGCTGGCCCAGCAGGTGGGTTTCCCCGCGCTGCTCGGCGGCGGACACCCCGGCACGGCGGTACCGGACTCGACCGTGTCGCCGGCCACGACCCGCGCCCTGGGCCGGACCGTGGGGGCCCTTGGTCGGAGCGTGGGAACTCTGCACCGGGCGACGGCCGGGTTCCCGCTGCCGCCGGCGCCGCCGCCCCTCGTCCTCGCGCTCGTCGGTCGCGCCGCCCAGCCGCCCGAAGCCGCCACCCTCAGCCCCGTGGTCCGCGCCACGCTGGCGGCCCTCGACGCGCGCCCGCTGATCACCGACGCCGTGGCGCAGCTCCGGCGACCGGTCGGTGGGTGCCTGGTCAACCACGACCTGAAGTGGGACAACGTGGTGCTCACCGGTCCGACGCGGCAGCCCGTGCTGCTGGACTGGGAGCTGGCCGGGCTGGGCGATCCCGCCTGGGATCTGGGCTGCCTGCTGGGCGAGCACCTCGTCCGCGACGAGCGGCTCGATGACGCCGGACGGGCCCTGCTGTCCGGGTACCGGGACGGCGCCCGGTTGCGGGCCGAGATCGTCGCGACCTTCGCCCGTCGGGTGGTGCTGGCTGCCGGTCTGCGGATCGTCCAGCTCGCCCTCGAGGTCGCCTACACCCCGTACGCCGGCGACGGCGAGGCCGTGGCTCGGCTGACCGAGCGCGCCGAGACCGTGCTCGCCGCGACGACACCCCTGACCGAGGAGGTCATCGCATGCCTCTCGTGAGCTCGCCGGGCGCGGCCCTCGCCGTCGACCGTACCGACCTGGCCGACCTGGCCGACGACGTCGACGGATCCGGCTCGCCCCGGGTGGTCGAGGCGCTGGCCGACGTCCGCCGGGCCCTCGACCTGATCGCCGGAGATGCCCTGGCCCGTGAGCTGCGGGCCGGGACGGCCGCCGACCCGGATCCCGAGGGCGCCCTGGCCGGCTGGCTCTACGGGCGCTGGTGGTGCGGTCTGGACGAGCAGACCGAGCCGCAGCCGGGCGACCCGGCGGCCGCCGCGCGTGGGGCCGCCCGGTTGGAGGCCGCCCGGCGAACCGTCGCGCCGTCCTCCGCCGGGTGGCTGGTGCTGGCCGCCGCCGGTGACGTCCTCGTCGCCGCCCGGACGACCGGTCGGGTCCGCACCGTCGCCGACGCCGTGGTCGGATCGTCACGGCCCGGCCGGCCACCCCGGCCAGGGGACCTGGTCACCCTGCAGCACGGCACCTCCGGCCTCGATCCGTCGGGCGCGTGGTGGTGGGCCCACGCCGACCGTCCGGAGGACCTGGCCGAGGGGGCGCTCGACCGCTGGTACGTGCACGCCCGCGACCTGGCCGTCGCCAGCGCCGTCGTACCGCTGCTGCTGGACGTGGCCGAGGAGGCCGGGTGCCCGCTGTCGCTGAAGTGCCCGCCCGTGGCGCAGGGCTACGGGCGACGCGACGCCCTGGTCGCCTACCTGCCGCGTCAGCACGCCGCCCGGGCCGAAGTCGCTCTCCGGCGTCGAGCAGACCGGTTCGCCGCGTTGCTCGCGCCCGAGGTGCCACCGTGCACCCGGCGGCTGGTGCCGGGGGTCGCCCAGGCGCAGGACCCGGGTCCGGGACGGGCCGGGCGCGGGAGCTCGGAGCCCGCCCTCAGCTACGGCCAGCTGCGCTGCAGCCAGGTGGCCGCGCTGGCGGCCCGGGTCGCGGGCGGTCCGGTCTCCGACGCCTCGCTCACCGCCGCCCTCGCGCAGCTGGGCCTCGACGTGCACGCGGTCGAGAAGGTGCTGCCGTGAACGGGATCGCCGTCGGGATCACCGACACCGAGTACGCCGCCGCGGCCCGCCACCTCGCCGACCGGCTGCAGTCCCTGGCCGCCCCCGGCCCCGACGGGGCACCCGTCTGGTCCGGGGACGACGTCGACCCCCTCCGCTCCACGAACCAGCGGGTCGTCCTCACCCACGGGCGACTGGACGACGGGCTGCTCACCGGCCGGAGCGGGATCGCCGCGGCCCTCGCCCTCTGCGCCCGGCTGCCCGGCGGCCGGCCCGAGTGGTCCGGCCTGGCCTCCCGGGCGATCCACTCGGCCGTGCGCGGTGCCCTGGCGGCACCGACCACCCCCGGAGCCGTCGGCTGGTCCAGCGGCTGGCTCGGGACGGCCCGGGCCGCCGCCCTGGTGGGCCGCTGGTCCGGCGACGGCGCGCTGATCGAAGCCGGACGGACCCTGGCCGGACGCGCGGTCCGGGCTCTCGCCGACCAGCCCGGATGGTGCCCGGACTACCCCGACCTGCTGGACGGCTGGGCCGGCCACCTGACCGCCGGGCTGGCCGCCGACCTCGATCCCGGCCTCGAACCGACCCGGCTCGCGGCGTCCGCCGCCCTGCTCGAGCGACTGCTGGCGTACGCCGACCCCACGACGCCGGACGGTCCGGTGCGCTGGCCGATGGCCGGGACCGGTCGGGGGGTGATCGGTCTGGCCCACGGCGGTTCGGGTATCACGATCGCGCTCGCGGCCGCGCGCGCGGCCGGCCTGCCGTCGTCGCCATCCCTGGACGACCTGATCGCCCGCACCCGGCAGTGGGAGGACGGCCACTTCCGCCCCGACGCCGGTGGCTGGCCCGATCTGCGGAGCGAGGCCGACGTACCGGGCCTGGCCTGGTGCCACGGAGCGCCGGGGGTGGGGATCGCGGCCGCCTGGCGCACCCTCGCCGGTGTTCCGGCCGGTGCCGAGCCGACCTTCACCCGGGCCGCCCGGATGGTGACCGCGTACGGCTCCCCGACCGGATCGGCGCCGTTCGACGGCACCCTCTGCCACGGCCTGACGGGACTCGTCGAGCTGCACCTGCTCGGCGCCGAGGCGTGGCCCGCCGCCGGTCGCGAGCACCTGGCGACCGCCCGGACCCTGGCCAGGCACCTGACGCGGGCGGGTCGGTCGGGGCCGGGCTGGGTCTGCGGGGTGCGCGACGGACGGACGCCGAACGTGCTCACCGGCCTGGCGGGCGTCGCGTACACGCTCGCCCGCTGTCACGATCCGGCGCTGGCGCCGAGCCTGGCCCATCCGGGCCTGCCGGCGTCCGTTCCGGCCCGGGTCTGACCCTTCCGTACGCCGCCGGCAGGGTCGACGATGGCATCATGTCGACCCGCGTCCTCATCACCCTGCAGCCCGACACCAGCCCCGACCAGGTGGTCGACGCCCTGACCGCCCTGGGCGCGACCGAGGTGCAACCACCCCGGCCGGAGCTGCCGGACGTCTGCATCGCCACGGTCGATGAGGAGCAGCACCAGCCGGACGTCTGGGCCGCGTCCGCCCAGCAGATCCCGGGCGTGGCCGTGGCCGAGGTCGACCAGCTCCGCTGGGGCACGTGACCTCGGCCCGGCGGCGCCGTCCGATCCGGTCAGCAGGCGACCGGTGCCCCGCCGGGAGGCACCACCTCGGGTCAGTGGGCGGGTGCTCCCGGCCGGTCCGGACGCGGGGCCGGCACGTAGTCCTCGTGGTAGATGTCGGGCTCCAGGTAGAGCGCGGTGACCATCGGCTCGGCCGCCCGGACGGCCACCTCGGCGGCATCGATGGTGTCGGCCACCGCCTGGGCCGTCGACGTCGCGCGCACCCCGATCTTGGCGGCGACCAGGATCTCCTCCGGCCCCAGGTGCAGCGTCTTCATGTGGATGACCCGGTCGACACCGCCGACCCCGGTCAGGGCGGCCTCGATCCGGCCGATGGCCTCCGGGGTCGCGGACTCACCGAGCAGCAGGCTCTTGGTCTCGATGGCCAGGGTGATGGCCACGGCGACCAGCAGCAGGCCGATCATCGCGGTGCCGATCACGTCGAAGATCCCGTTGTGGGTGATCAGCGTGAGCCCCACGCCGAACAGCGCGAACAGCAGACCGAGCAGCGCGGCGAAGTCCTCCAGCAGCACCACCGGCAGCTCGGGCGCCTTGGCCGCCTTGATGAACCGGGACCACGACTGCCGGCCCTTGGTCTTCGACGACTCCTTGATCGCGGTCCGGAAGGAGAACGACTCGGCCACGATGGCCAGCCCCAGCACCAGCAGCGGCACCCACCACCAGGAGCTCTCGAGCAGGCTGTTCGGGTGCCCGGAGTGGTTCTCCTCGTACTTGTGGAAGGCCTCGTAGAGCGCGAACAGACCGCCGACCGAGAACAGCACGATGGAGACGATGAAGGCGTAGATGTAGCGTTCCCGGCCGAAACCGAACGGGTGCTCCGCCGTCGCCGCCCGCTGCGCCTTCTTGCCGCCGATCAGCAGCAGTGCCTGGTTGCCCGAGTCGGCCACGGAGTGGATCGCCTCGGCGAGCATCGAGGAGGCCCCCGTCAACGCCCAGGCCGCGAACTTCGTCACGGCGATGAACAGGTTCGCGGTCAGCGCGGCGACGACAGCCCTGGTCCCGCCCTCGGTACTCACGCGGTCCCGCCCTCGGTACTCACGCTGTCTCCACGTCGTTGCTCACGGGGGCGATTGTGTCAGCCCGGCCCCGGAACGGCGCCCGCGACCCGAGCCTCAGCTCGCCAGGTACCGGCCGAGGCCCACGGCCAGGTAGACCGAGGTGTACATCCCGGTCTGCAACAGCGCCGCGTAGCGCTCGACGTCGGACCCGCTGGCGTGCTGGATGACGCAGACTCGGATGTCGTTGCGTTCGGCGATGGCCTTCAGCCGGGCCTCGGCGGTGCGGATCGGCGACTCCGGGTTGCCGTCGTCCAGGATCACCAGGGCCGGCCGTCGGTCGGCCGAGACCGCGTCCTCGAAGGGATCGGCGAAGGGGTCCCGGGGGGCGGCCGACTCCAGCACCGGGATCAGCTCGTCGGCGTCGGCGGCCAGGGCGGCCCGGCCGCTGGCGGCGCGCAGCGCCTCGGCGACCCGGCGGCTGGCGCGGGCGGCCAGCACCGAGCCACCCCAGACCAGCGGCTGCGCCTCGGCCAGTCCGGTGGCCAGGTCCTTGGCCGGGTTCTCCGCGACGTCGGTGTACGGCGAGCAGTCCGTGGCGACCTGGTCCATGGCGTCGGCGACGCGCCACGGGTCGACCTCGGGCCCCAGCTGCATCCGGTGCAGGGCGGCCAGCGAGACGATGGCGGCGGCCAGCGGGTCGGCGGTCGCGGTGGGCAGCAGGATGGTCGAGCTCGAGCCGGCGTGATCGGCGATGGTCGAGGCGGGCGGGCAGGCGATCAGCAGCTGGGCCCCCCGGCGTACGGCCTCGTGGACCGTCGCCACCAGCGCCGGCGAGCTGGACTCGCTGGCCATCACCACCACGAGGTCGAGGGCGCCGACCCAGCCGGGCAGGCCGTACGCGGGCCAGGCCACGAACGGAACCGGGCAGACCGGCTCCAGCATCGCCCGGATGAACCTGGCCTCGCTGCCGGCCGCGATCACCGCACGGGGGCGGTCGAGCTGGCCGATCTGCAGCAGCGGCTCCTCGGCCTCGCCGATCTCACGTCGCAACCGCGCGCCCGCCTCGGCCAGCCGGCGCAGTCCGGCGTCGGCACTGCGCAACGCCTGCTGGTCCTCGAGCCAGGAGTCGTCGAACATCGTTCAGGAACGCTCGTCGCCGTCGGCGGCCGACGCACCGGTCGTCGGTCCCGACGCCGAGCCGTTGGTCTCCGCGGTCGCGCTCGACGCCGCCGACCCCGACACCCCCGCTGACCCCGTCGATCCGACCGAGCCGGCCGCGGAGGTGGTCGACTCGGCGGGACTCGCCGACGCAGCGGACGAGGCGGAGCCGAGCGGGAGATCCGGCCCCGGACGGCGGGCTTCGTCGATCAGCAGGACCGGGATCCCCTGCCGCACCGGGTAGGCCAGGCCGCAGTCGGTCGCCAGGCAGACCAGCTCGTCCCGGTCGTGGTCGACCGCCAGCGAGCCGTGGCAGTTGGGACACGCCAAGATGTCGAGCAGCTCGGGTGCCAGGTCGATGGCCATGCAGTCTCCTCGGTCGAGCGATCGGTGTGCGACCCCTCAAGTTCTACCGCACGATCAGGCAGTTCCACCGCACGATCACGCGCGGATGATCGCCAAGGCCTCGTCGCGCAGGCCGTCGACCTGCTCGGCCGTGGGGGCCTCGACGTTGAGCCGGAGCAGCGGCTCGGTGTTGCTGGGGCGGACGTTGACCCACCACCCGTCGCCGTTGAGGGTGAGCCCGTCGACCCGGTCCGGCACGGCCCGGTCGCCGAAGTGCTGCTCCAGGGCGACCAGGATCGGCTCCACCTCGGCCACGGTGGAGTTGATCTCCCCGGAGGCGGCGAACAGGCTGTACTGCTCGACCAGCCGCGACAGCGGCTCGTCCGTCTCGCCGACCGCCGCCAGCACGTGCAGCGCGGCCAGCATCCCGGTGTCGGCGCCCCAGAAGTCCCGGAAGTAGAAGTGCGCGGAGTGCTCGCCGCCGAAGACCGCGTCGTTCTCGGCCATGGCCGCCTTGACGAAGGTGTGCCCGACCCGCGTGATCACCGTCCGACCGCCGGCCGCCGCCACCAGCTCCGGCACCGAGTGCGAGGTGATCTTGTTGATCACGATGGTGCCGCCCGGGTCGCGGGCCAGCTCACGCACCGCGATCAGGCCGGTGATGGCTGACGGCGAGACCACCTCACCCCGCTCGTCGATGACGAAGCAGCGGTCGGCGTCCCCGTCGAACACCACCGCCAGGTCGGCGCCGTGCTCGCGCACCGCCGCCTGCGCATCCAGCAGGTTGGCCGGCTCCAGCGGGTTCGGCGGGTGGTTCGGGAAGCTGCCGTCCAGGTCCAGGTAGAGACCGACGATCTCCAGGTTCTGCCCGGCCAGGACGGCCGGGGTGGTCAGGCCACCCATCCCGTTGCCGGCGTCGACCACCACCTTCAGGCGACGGATACCGGACAGGTCGACCAGCGACAGCAGGTGGTCCGCGTACGCACCGAGCAGGTCCCGCTCGGACCGGGTGCCCCGCCGCGCGGCGGCCGCCCCGGTGCCTGGGCCAGGGGGGGCCGCGGCCAGGGCGCGCTCGCGGATGGCCACGAGCTCCGCCGGCTCGACCGGCTGGGCCCCCGGGTGACAGAACTTGATCCCGTTGTAGGTGCCGGGATTGTGGCTGGCGGTGAACATCGCCCCGGGCAGCCCGAGCGACCCCGAGGCGAACCACAGCCCGTCGGTGCTGGCCAGACCGATGTCGACCACGTCGGCGCCCCGGCTGAGCACCCCGTCGGCGAAGGCCGCGGAGAGGACGGGGCTGGTGGTCCGCATGTCGCGGCCGACCACCAGCGCCCCCGATCCGTCGGAGATGCCGAACACGTCGGCGGTGGCCGCCCCGATGGCGTACGCGCCGTCGGCGTCCCACTCCGGGTCGGGACCGGTGGCGACGCCGCGGATGTCGTTGGCCTTGAAGATGCGCGCGTGGATCATGGTGCGCCGATCCTAAGCGGGACCGTTTCCGTCAGGCGTCCGGATCGGCCAGCACCGTGAGATGACCCCGACGACCGAGCTCGACGATGCCGGACCGCTGCTCCCGGCTGCGGGGCTCGGCGGGGCCGGCGGGGGCCGGCTGGTCGTAGGAGAACCCGACCTCGCGGACCGCGTCGGCGAGCGCCAGCAGGTCGTCGACGTTGGGCTCCGGCTCCCCCGACACCTCCAGCCGGATCACCTCCCAGCCCCGGGGGGCGGACAGGTTCTGCGCGTGCTGCTGGCAGAGGTCGTAGCCGTGCGGCTCGTTCCGGGCCGCCAACGGGCCGAGAACGGCGGTGGAGTCGACGTACACGTACGTCAGCGTCGCCACCGCGCCACCGGGGCAGCCTGACCGCGAACAACGCCGTGACACCACGGCCGAGACGCTACCCGCGGGCTAGAGTGCACGCCATGTCGACTCGCCGCAGGGACCGTCACCAGCGCGGTCTGCGCGGGCCGCTGGCCCTGCCGAATCCGTACGGCAGCCGGGCTCGACCACCGCGGCCGGCCGGTCGCGCCGACTTCTTCGACGACTCGGTGCACTCCGCGGTCGACCGGATCGCCGTGTCCTGCCCGGATGCCCTGGTGGGTGTCACCTTCGGGATCGAGGACGTGCCGGCCCTGCCGCCGTCCTGGGCGGGCGACCGGGTCCCGCTGGCCGCGGCCGTCGAGGCCGACGCCGAGCGGATGGCCCAGGTGGTCGTCTACCGCCGCCCGCTGGAGCACCGGGCCGCGAGCCGGCGTGGACTCCGGATCCTGGTCTACCGCACCATCGTGGAGCAGCTGTCGGCGCTGACCGGGCGTCCGGTCAGCGACTTCGACGCCGAGGACGACGCTCTGTGATCAGCAGCCGGCACCACAGGTCGGCCAGGTGCTCGACGTACCGCTCGGCCGGCCAGCCGCGGGACGTCAGCAGCGTGTAGTACTCCGGGGAGTTGGTGGCCCAGACGACGTCGGCCACGGTCGCGTCGTCCAGGTCCGCCCGGAGCTCGCCGGTGCTGCGGAGGTCGGCCGCGAACGACCGCATGTTGGCGGCCCGCCGTTCGACGACCTCGTGCCAGGCCGAGGCGCAGTCGGGGTCGGTGGCGCCGGCGTCCCGCAGGGCCAGCAGCAGCGGGGCGACCTCGGGCATCACCCGACCCAGCCCGACGGCGTACGCCGTGATCTTCTCGGCTGCCGTGTCGGCCGCCAGGATGTCCTCGACGTAGCGGCGGCGCCCGGCGGGCACCGGCCCGCGACCCTCCCCCAGCACGGTGTCGACCACCTGCCGCAGCAGGACGGGCTTGCGACCGACGGTGGCGTAGACCGTGTCGACCGACACGTCCGCCCGCCGCGCGACCTCGACGATCGGGGTGCCCTCCCAACCCTTGGTGGCGAACAGCTCGCGGGCGGCGCGCACGACTCGCTCCCGGGTCCGGGCGGCGGCGGCCTCGCGGCTCGGGGAGACGTAGCGACGACGGTTGACGGAGGAGCTCATCGGGCCTAACTTTGCCACATTGGTCCGAAGTTGTTTCGGACCGAAAGGGGTCGACATGGCGACTGACCAGCAGCGGGTCATCCACCGTCCGGCGGGGACGGCGCCGGCCACCTGGGCCATGGGCTCGTTGTTCGAGCGGCTCGCCCGCCCGGGCGAGACCGGCGGCCTCGACCTGGCGCTGGTCACCCAGCCGCCCGGCATCGCGACGCCGCTGCACCGCCACACGCGCGAGGCCGAGGCATTCTTCCTGCTGGACGGGACGATGACGTACCGGGCCGGCGAGGAGACCTTCCGGCTGGCCGCCGGGGACTTCCTGTACCTGCCGGCCGGCATCCCGCACGCCTTCCGGGTGACCGGATCGGTGCCGGTCCGCTTCCTCGGGCTGACCGATCCCGGCGGGCTGTTCGACCTCTACGAGGAGATCGGCCTCCCGGCCAGCGAGCACCGACTCCCGGGGAGGGACGGCCAGTCGCCGGAGGTCGAGATCCCGAAGTGGAACGTCGTGGGGCCGCGGTACGGCCTCGAGGTCGTGGGTCCCCCCTTGCCGGAGGAGCCCGAGCCGGTCTGAGGGAGCGACCCGCCTCAGCGACCGACGGAGGGATCGAACTCCACCTGCGGGGCCCGGCTGGCCACGTCCGGTGAGGTGACCGGGACCGTCGCCACCCCGGCGATGCCGCCGGAGGAGGCGAGGAACGTCACGCCACCGACCACGGACGCACCGGCCGGGACCGACACCACCAGGTAGGCGGCCTCGCCGGAGTCGAGGCGGCGGGTCGCGGTGGCGTGCGGGACGAGCAGCACGTCATCGTCGTCGATCTTGACGCCGTCGTAGCCGTACACGTCGAAGGACAGGGCGACGTCGTTCTCACCGCCGTTGCTGAGCACGAGCTCGGCCTCGGTCTTGTCCAGGTGGACCAGCGGGACCACGCCGGTCCGCACGATCGGCGCGGTGGCGGACTGGATGGCGAGATCGGGCAGCGCGTCGGTGCCGATCGCCTCCGACAGGACCGAGCCGGTGACCGGCTGGTCGCTGGTCAGCTCGATCCCCGCGGCGGCACCGGCCAGACCGGCGGCCACCGGGACCTCCGCGGTGCTCTCGGGCGGCACCTCGAGCTTCTCGGCACCGGCGGGGGCGAAGGCCCCGTCGACGCCGAGCACGTTGACCGAGACCGTGGCCCGATCGGCCCCGGGGTTGGCGACCACCAGGGTCCGCGAACCTGCACCCTCGGGGATCCCCGGGATGACGACCGAGCGGGCCGGGGCGACCGCGGAGAGCTGCCAGTCCGCGCCGGTGGGCTCGAAGTCGACGCTGCGCCGGGCGAGGGCCACCGCGGACACCCGTCCGGTGCTGGCCCGGACCGAGACGGTGAGCGGTCCGTCGATGGTGACCAGGGTGTCCAGCGACACCGTCCGGCTGCTGCCGCCCTCGACGACCAGCCCCGGACTCCCCGGCACCACGACCAGGCCGTTGCGGCCGTAGAACCGCAGGTCCACCTCGGCCTGACCGGCGTCGGGGTTGGTCAGCACCAGATCGGTCCGGTACGAGGCGTTGGCCCCGACGCCGACGAACCAGTGCTCGGTGGCCGGCGCCGGGCAGGTGGCCGCCATCAGGCCGGACTGGTCGCCCTTGCCGGCGCGGCTGGTGACCATCCCGCTGCCGGCGGTGGCCATCACGCCCTGACCCGTGAGCACGACCGGCGTGGCCGGGGCCGTCTGCTGGTCACCGAAACCCTGCCGGTCGATCGTCAGCAGCGGCGAGGTGGAACCGATCGCGGTGCCGGTCAGGAGGCCTTCCCGACCCGGCGCCTTGCGCACGGCGACGGCCGAGACGGTCGCCGTGGCGTCGGTGGCCGGCGAGGTCGTGCAGACGGTGGTGGTCCGTCCGACGAGAGGCGACCGGCTCGGGGTGAACGGTGCCGCAACCGGCGGAACCAGGGTGCCGCCGACCGCCACCAGAGCGACGGCCACCAGGGCGACACCGACGGTGAGCGCGCGGCGCAGGGTGCCCGCCGCCACGCGGCGCAGGGAGGGACTCACTGGGCTCGACCCCCCACGAACGCCGCCCGCCGGGCGGTGCGGACGGGGTCGCGCACCTCCGGTCGGCGGATGCCGGGCGTGGCCAGGACCAGCCCGATCGCGAGCACGATCCCCTGGCCGATCAACAGCCACAGGGTCGGCGAGGCGAGGTGGAACGACACCGTCCCGCCCGCCGCCGGCACGTCGAAGGACTGCTGCCACCCGTCGGTCGTCGGAGTCAGGGCGACACCGTCGACGTCCGCCCGCCAGCGCGGGTCCGCCGCTTCGCCGAGGCGGAGCCGGCGATCCTCACCACCGGGTGCGATCACCGGCGGGAGCGCGTCGACGGCCGTGGTCTGCTCGCCCTCGACCACGGTCACCCGGGTGACGGGCGGCTGCAGCTGCCAGACGGTGGTCGTCTCGCTGCCGCTGGCCGTGCCCAGGGCCGGGGTGTTGTCGATCCGGGCGATCTCCTCGGTGGTCGCGCCGGTCACCCACACGTACCCGATGCCGAGACTCCGCAGCTGCGGAGTGATGTCGGAGTCGGCCGTGCCGGCGACCAGCCGCTGGACCAGGTCGCCGACCTGATCGGGGGCGGCCGTCGAGCCGCCGAAGGCGAACCCGCGGTCCGCGTCGCCGAGCCGGTTCTGATCGTCGAAGACGACCGCGTAGTGGGCCGCCGGGACCGCGGCGTGGCGGAGGTCGATGGCCAGCACCCGGACACCGGCGTCGGACAGCATCGCGTTCTGCAGGTACGGCGGCAGCGCATCCAGCCGCTGCCGGTCGATCGGCCCGGCGGCCCCGGCCCAGATCCACCAGCCGGCCGCGCCGAGCACCGTCACGGCGACCAGCACGCCGGCGATCACGCTGGTGGGCTGCTGCCACCCGAAGCTGCGATCGCGCAGCTCGGCGGCCAGCCCGTCGACCCCGGCGGCGGCGGCCAGCACCAAGGCGCCGAAGGCGATCACCAGGTACGCGCCGGTCCAGGGCCGGATCTCGGTGCCGATCGGGGGTACGGCGACGACCAGCCGGCTCAGCACCACGGCGCCGAGCAACCCGGTGACCGCAGCCACCCAGGAGCCGACCACCACCGCCCGCCGGGGCCGGCGGTACAGCCCGACCACGGCCGCCACCCAGATGACGCCGAAGGTGATCGCGCCCAGCCAGAGCGGCGGCAGACCGGGACCGGTCTCGCGGCCGATCAGCAGCCCCCAGACGTCCGGCGCCCCGCCGGCGGCGGTCAGCGCGGCGTCCGGTCCGGCGAACAGCCGGCCCGGGTACGCGATCAGGGCCGGCCACCACGGGGCCCAGACCAGCAGCGGGAGCCCGATGGCGAGACCGATCCGGCCGACCTTCCGCGGAGTCCGCCGCAGCCAGATCGCCCCGACCACACCGAGGACGACGGCCACCAGGATGAGCGAGGGCTCGAACGCGGTCAGACCGACCAGCACCACACCGGCTCCCCAGCCTCCCCGCCACGCCTCGGGGGCCCGGGGTCGGCGCAGCACCAGACCGCGCACGGCCAGCACCAGCAACGGCAGCAGGATGGCGACCACGCTGAGGGTCAACCGCCCCTGGTTGGTGCCGCCGAGCAGGACCGGCAGCAGCGCGTACGCGACGGCCGCGCAGATCCGTATCCGGCGATCCTCGACAGTCGCGCGGAGCAGCGGGTAGACGGCGAGATAGGCCAACGGGACGATGCCCAGGAGCAGCACCGAGACGAACCACTCCGGTTGACCGACCAGGAGGGTCGAGCCGAGCGACATCAGCGCCAGCCACGGGGGTGGCGCCACACCCGGGGCGCCGGGGATCGGAGTGGCCGCCGACGCCCAGAGCTCGCCGAGTCGATCGGGGGACGGCAGCAGGGCCGGGGCGTCGAGGTGACCGAGACCGAACAGGGAGCGGGCGGCAGCGAGGCTCGCCAGCAGGAGCAGGACACCCACGACCACCACGGGGGCGAGCAGCGGGTGGTTGCTCCGGATGTCGCCGACCGTGGCGAAGTCGTCACCGGTCAGCTCGTCCAGCGTCGCGGCCTCGCTGTCGCCGGCCAGCTCGCGGTAGCGGTCGGAGACCGTGCCGGTCAGCGACTCGACCGCCAGCCGGACGCTCGACCACCACGGCGGTCGCAGGCTGGAGATGAGCGCAGCCCTGTCCTTGGTCTCGGTTCGGCTGTCGTCGTCGGTTCGCGTGCTGCGGAGACGCTGCCGGTACGCCCGGATCCGGCGCGGATTCCAGAACAGCCAGCCGAGGGTGGCCAGCTCGTCCCGGGCCCGACGCGGCGCCTTGCCGAGCAGGTAGCCCAGGGCCCGGACCAGGCAGTCCAGGACGAGCCGCAACCAGGTGAACGGCAGCCGCCAGGTCGGGGCGTGGCCGGCGATCAGCAGCAGGCCGAGCTGCTGGTCGACCCGGTCCGGGGTGCCGTCCGCCGGCGCCCCGGGGTCGCAGTCCGGCCCGACCCACCTGGCGGTGCACCATCTCCGCGCGGGGGGTGGTGACGACCCGGCGTCCGCGCGCGGTGGCCCGCCAGCCGAGCTCGACCCCGTCCCGGAAGCAGGCGACGTCTGGATCCAGGCCGTCGAGGGCGCGCCAGTCGGCGAGCCGGATGAGCATCCCGCAGGTGGACACGCCGAGGTGCTGCTTGGGTTGGTCGCGCTGCCCCTGGTCGATCTCACCGAGGTCGAGGCCCAGGTCGCGGCGGCCCGTCCGGGCGATGCTGACCCCGACCTCGCTGATCTGGTGCCCGGCGTTGTGGCGCCGTCGCGGGAAGACCAGCTTGGGACCGGTGATGTCGACAGCCGGGTCGGCGACCACGTGGGCGAGCAGCTGCTGGAGGGTGTCGGCGGCCGGCACGGCGTCGTCGTGCAGCAGCCAGAGCCAGTGGTCCGGGGCGTCCTCGCGTCCGGCCGGGGCGGGCCCCGCTTCGGTCGCGGCGTCGGTCTCGGCGGCCAGCGCGGCGGCCACCCCGGCTCCGAAGCCGCCACGCGGCGGGCCGGTGACGACCGCGTCGAGCAGTCCGTGGCGCTGGGCCCGTTCCAGCAGCTCGACGGTGTTGTCGGTGCTGCCGTTGTCGACCGCGATCAGCCGCGTCGGCTTGTAGGTGAGGCGGGAGAGCCCGGCGAGCGTCTCGGGCAGCCAGGCTTCGGCGTCGAGGGTGACCAGCACGGCGGTGACGGTGCAGCCGGCGAGATCGGGGAGGACGTCGACCTCGTGGCGGTCGGCCAGCCAGGCCCAGCGATCGGCCTCGTCCTCGAGCTGGGGCGCCCGCAGGTCATCCCAGCTGTCGGCCGTCGCCGGCCGGAGCGGGCGCTCCTCGCTCACGTCGTTGTCCATGAGTGTCGGAAGAACCTCGCGAGAGTCGTACGGCTGTGGTGCGGCCCCGGCTCAGGCGCAAGGCGTCGACCACTGTATGCGAACTCGCGGAGAGTGCCGCATTCGCGACGGCCCTCGCTCGGTCACTCCCGTCGGCAGGCGGCTGGGGAAGGCCGCCTGCTGAGGGTGAAGGGAACTAGACCGCGCGCTTCTTCAGCTTGCGCCGCTCGCGCTCGGAGAGACCGCCCCAGATGCCGAACCGCTCGTCGTGCCCGAGCGCGTACTCCAGGCACTCCGACCGCACGTCGCAGGACAGGCAGACCTTCTTCGCCTCTCGGGTCGAGCCGCCCTTCTCGGGGAAGAAGGCCTCCGGGTCCGTCTGCGCGCACAACGCTCGCTCCTGCCAGCTCAGCGCGCCTTCGTCGACCTCAGCTTCTTCGTGCTCCATGTGTTGCCTCCTCGACCCCGGGGTTCAATGCCTGCCGAGGGGTTCGCGGCCCCACGGCCATCATGCGTCGACCGAACGACCTCTCCCGGCGCCCCCGTGACGTCGGTGTGGGTGTTGATCGAACAACATGGGTGAAATTACACGCCCGTAAATGCACCCAAGTCAAGGCCGAGTTTGGTATTGGGCCGGTTTGCTCCCGCGACGGTCATGCGATAAGAGAACCGCGTTTGGTGCGAAGCGCGTACGTTTTCCGGCTCCGCGCCTTCCCCGACGTGCCAGCTCAGCGCAGGTCGTCGTCCTCGGCGGCCGCGGTGGGCGCCACCGTCTCCCCCACCGGCGGTGGGGCTGCAGGCGGGGTCGCCGGCGGTGGCGCCGGAGCCCACGGACCGCTCGTGACGGCCCCCGCGGTGGCCGTCGGATCCGACCACGACAACCCGGGCTGTCCCTCAGCCGCGTCGTCGGCGGTCAGCCAGACGGCACCCGTCGCCTCGTCGGGCTGCCAGGCGGCCGGCAGCCGGTCCGGGGCCGCGGTCACGGCCGCCGGCTCGGGTTCCGCGGCCGGCAGCGCCGGGACGGCCTCCTCCGTCCGCCGGGCCGCCGCGGCCCGGCGGACCGCCAGCACGACCGCCCCGAGGGCGGCGGCCGGCAGCGCGAGCCGGAGCAGTCCTTCGATCACGAGCAGCACGAACGCGGTGTCGGGGGTCGGCCAGGAGATCAGCGCCGCCAGGTTGCCGACGCTGAGCAGCAACCAGCCCAGCACGGTCAGCCCGACGACCACCAGCCCGATCACGGCGACCGGCCAGGCGTGCGGGCTCATCGCCGCGGGCTCCTCCCCCGGTTCGGCCTCCGCGAGCGGGGTCGTGCACCAGAGCACGGCGCCCGCCGTCGCCAGCAGCAGCAGGTCGTCGCCCCCTGGCAGGGTGCCGTACAGACCACCGGGCGTCCCGGCGGCGACGGCCAGCACCAGGCTCGTCACCCGCAGGACCAGCATCAACGCGAGCGCCACCAACAGCGCGACCGCGAGAGGTTCCCGCCACCGGTGCCAGGGCTGCATGCGGCTCACCCTAATGCGGAGCCGGCCCCGCCGACCGCGTGGAACACTGGGCGCCGTGCAGGTGGTGGTGCTGGCCGGTGGTGTCGGGGGTTCGCGGTTCGTCGCGGGGGTGCGCGCGGCTTACCCGCAGGCGCAGCTGACCGTGATCGTCAACACCGCGGACGACATCACGCTGCACGGTCTGCGCATCTGCCCCGACCTGGACACCATGACGTACACGCTGGGCGGTGGGATCGATGCCGACCGGGGCTGGGGCCGCGCGGGCGAGACCTGGCGGGTCAAGGAGGAGCTGGCCGCGTACGGGTTGGAACCCACCTGGTTCGGCCTCGGCGATCTCGACCTCGCCACCCACCTGGCGCGGACGCAGCTGCTGGCCGCCGGATTGCCGCTGTCCGAGGTCACCCGGCGGGTCACCGCCCGCTGGCTGCGCCACGACCCGCTGCTCACCCTGCTCCCGATGACCGACGACGTGGTGGAGACCGAGGTCGCGATCGCCGACCCCGACGCTCCCGACGGGCGGCGGTGGCTGCACTTCCAGGAGTACTGGGTCCGTCTGCGGGCCGTCCCGGATGCCCTGGCCGTCCGGCGTCCGGGCATCGAGGGCACCCGGCCGGCGGCCGGCGTGGCCGCCGCGATCGCGAGCGCCGATCTCGTGCTGGTCGCGCCCAGCAACCCGGTGGTCTCGATCGGTCCGATCCTGGAGGTCCCCGGCATCCGGGCCGCCCTGGTGGCGACGGATGCCCCGGTGATCGGCTTCGCCGGCATCCTGGGCGGCGCACCCGTGCTCGGCATGGCCCATCGGTTGCTGCCGGCCATCGGGGTGGCCGTCGACGCGGCGGCCGTCGGCCGTCACTACGGCTCGCGGGCGGCCGACGGGGTGCTCGACCTCTGGGTGATGGACTCCGCCGACGCCGACAGCGCCGCCGGGCTGGAGTCCGACGGTCTGCGGGTCGCGGTCACCGGACTCCTGATGAGCAGCCCCGACGCGACCGCCGAGTTCGTCCGGCTCGCCGTCAAGGCCCTCCCGGTCTGATGGTCCTGCTCTTCGCCCCGGGTGGTCTCGGCGAGGTCACCCCGACCACCGACCTGGTCACCGAGATCCTGCGGGTGACCGACGCCGACCACGGTCCGCTCCGACCGGGCGACATCGTCGTGATCACCTCCAAGATCATCAGCAAGGCCGAGGGCCGGTACGCCGAGGCCGCCGACCGGGACGCGGCCATCACCGAGGCCACCCGGGCCGTGGTCGCCCAGCGCGGTGCCATGCGAATCGTCCGGACCCACGCCGGCCTCACCCTGGCCGCGGCCGGGGTCGACACCTCCAACGTCGAGCCCGGCCGGATCCTGCTGCTGCCCGTCGACCCCGACGCGTCCGCCGAGCGGCTGGCCGCCGGTCTCAGCGAGGCCGTCGGCGGCGACGTCGGCGTGATCATCTCCGACACCGCGGGGCGTCCCTGGCGCCTCGGCCAGACCGACCACGCGATCGGGGCGGCCCGGGTCACGGTGCTGGCGCCGTACGCCGGGCAGGTGGACGCCTACGGCAACGAGCTCGCGGTGACCACGATGGCCCTGGCCGACGAGCTGGCCGCGGCCGCCGATCTGGTCAAGGGCAAGCTGGCCGGCCGACCGGTCGCGGTGCTGCGCGGGCTGCCCGCGCTGGTCGGTTCCCAACCGGCGGAGAGCGCGGGCGCGGCGGCCATCCTGCGGACCGGCCGGGAGGACCTGTTCAGCCACGGCGCCCGCGAGGCCGTGCTCGCCGCACTCTGTCGGGCCCTGGGCGTGCCGGAGGCGTACCAGGATCTGGTCGGAGCGGACGCCGAGGCCGCGGCGGAGGCGTTGCTGGCCCGCGGCGACCTCCCCACCGATCCGGCCGTGCTCGTCGGCCGCCTGCTGGAGGTGGCTCAGGGCCTCGGCGCCACGGAAGCCACCGGGACGTCCGGCCCGCCGGGATAGACTCCGGGGTTTGTCCGTAGTCGAGGGTCTGCATCGCGCCCGAGCACACGAGGAGACCCTGTGGCCAAGGAGCCCGCCAAGACTGCCGGTGGCAACCGCCGGCAGAAGCTGGCCGCGCTGGAGAACCAGCAGAAGTCCGCGCAACGCCGTCGCACGCTGGGTCTGCTGGCCATCTGCGTGGTGCTGGCCGCGGCGCTGCTGTCCTACCCGATCTACCTGGTGGTCAAGGACAGCCAGGCGAGCGGTGCCGCTCTGGCCGACCTCGGGGTGGCGGCCGATGCGGCGGGCTGCGACCCGGCCGCGACCCACCCGGCCTCCGGCAACCAGAACCACGTCGCCGACGGCACCAAGGTGACCTACGACCGGACACCGCCAGACTCCGGCGCGCACTATGCGTCGCCCGCGCCGTTCACCAAGCGCTTCTACACCGCCGACGACCGGCCGGCCGTGGAGACCCTGGTGCACAACCTCGAGCACGGTTACACGGTCGTCTGGTACCGCGACAGCGCTCCGCAGGCGGACAAGGACGCGCTGGCGGCGATCGCCAAGACGTTCACCTCCGAGGACTACGACCCGAACCAGAAGTTCATCGCCGCGCCCTGGACCGACGCCGACGGCGCCGGTTTCCCGGAGGGCAAGAACGTGGTGATGACCCGCTGGACGGCCGATCCGACCAACCCCGCGGACACCACGAAGCAGCAGGGCGTCCGGCAGCCGTGCGCCGCGGTCAGCGGCGCGGCCATCGAGTCGTTCATGCAGACGTACCCCTCGACCGACTCCCCGGAGCCCAACGGGGCCTAGTGGTCACGGCCGTCAGGCGAACGTGGTTCCCAGCTGGTCGGTGACCGCCGCGACCAGCTCCTTCACCCGTTCGGACTCCCCCAGCGGGGCGACGACGGTGATCTGATCGGTCTGCACCATCACGGTGTCGGTCATCCCGATCACCGCCAGCAGGCGACCGTCGACGCTCTCGTTCATCACCAGGTTGTCCCGCGAGCCGACCACGACCGCGGTGCCGGTGACCGCGTTCCCGTGCTCGTCCCACGGCAGCTGACGGCGCAGCGACGGGTAGCCGCCGACGTCGTGCCAGATGATCGGCAGCTGGACGGCGAGCACGTGCGCGTCGGTGCGGCCCTGGGAGGCCGGCTCCATCACGGCGTAGTCGACGCTGATCTTCGCCAGCTTCGGGTAGATCTCGGCCAGCCGGTCCGGCTCAGCGGCCAGCTCGGTGACGAGCCGGTGGGTGTCCGGCAGCAGCTGGCGGAGCTGGTCGAGCACCGTGCGTGCCTGCCAGACGAACATGCCGGCGTTCCACCAGTAGTCGCCCGAGTCGAGGTAGCCCTCGGCCGTCGACCGGTCGGGCTTCTCCTTGAAGGCGAGCACCCGACGCACGTCCGGGTGGCTCGGCACCGCCTCGCCCCAGTGCAGGTAGCCGTACCCCGTGTGCGCGGTGGCGGGCACGACGCCGAAGGTGACCAGCGCGCTCGGGTCCGACTCGGCGACCTCGAAACCTTCACGCAGCGCCTCCTGGAAGGCGGCGGTGGGTCGCATGATGTGGTCGGAGGCGACCACGGCCATCACGGCGTCGGGGTCACGCTCGGCCAGCACGGCCGCCGTCCAGGCGATGGCGTTCATCGAGTCGCGCCCCTCGGGCTCGCCGAGGATGTTCCCGGGATCGAGCTCGGGCAGCTCGGCGGCCACCACGTGGGCGTAGTCCGCCCCCGTGCAGACCCACACCTGGGCCGGCTCCACCACCCCGGCCAATCGCTCGTACGCCAGGCGCAGGAGACTCTGACCGCCGAGGATGCGGAGCAGCTGCTTGGGCATGTCGCGCCGTGACAACGGCCACAGCCGCTTGCCCGAACCGCCGGCCATGATGAGCACGTGACGCATCGCCACAGGCTAGCGGCGAGCGGCGTGCCCACGCAGCGGCCCTACGATCAGCGTCATGCAGCTCATCTCGGAACGGCTCCGCCGACGGACCGCCTCGGCCGGCGCCGATCCACTGGTCACCTACTACGACCTCGGCACGGGTGAGCGGACCGAGCTGTCGGCCGTCACCGTGACGAACTGGGTGCACAAGACCTGCAACCTGCTGGTCGACGAGTACGGCCTCGACCTCGGCGACCTGGTGCTGCTGGATGTCGCCCGAACGCACCCCGCCCACTGGGTGACCGTCTGCCTCGAGCTGGCCTGCTGGTCGCTGGGGGTCACGGTCGCGGTCGACCGCGAGGACGTCGTCGACGGATCGGTGCGGCTGGTCGTCGCCGGGCCCCTCTACACGACCGCCGCCGAGCACGCGGCCGAGCTGGGGGCGGACCTGCTGGCCTGCAGCCTGCACCCGTTCGGGCTGCCGTTCGCCGAGCGGCTGCCGGATGGTGTGGCCGACTTCTCGCTGGAGGTCCGCGGCCAGCCGGATCAGTACGCGGCTGCGGCCGTGCCGGGCGAGGAGCTGGCGTGGCGGTCGGCCGAGGCCGTCCGGACGCAGACCGAGCTGGCGGTGGAACGGGAGTCGACCCAGCGCCGGCTGCTCCGCCCGTCGACACCGTGGGCGTCCGCACGTGACGGCATCGTGGCGGCCCTGATCGGCGGCGGGTCCGTGGTGGTGGCCGTGGGCGACGACGATGCCGCCCTGGAGCGCATCCGGGAGACCGAGAACATCGACGGTGAGGTCGGGTAGGACCCGCTACAGGCCGACCGAGCCGAGGAGCCGGCCGATCGCGTACGTGACGGCCATGGCGAAGCCGCCGCCCACCATCAGGCGCACCACCGCCGGCCCGAGGCGCGCCGACCCGAGCCGGGCGCTCACTGCACCGGTGATCGCCAGGGCGATCAGCACCGTCACGAAGGTCAGCGGGATCCGCAGCTGCGGACCGGACAGGACCATGGCCAGCAGGGGCAGGATCGATCCGATCGTGAACGCGACGGCCGAGGAGAGGGCCGCGTGCCACGGGTTGGTCAGCGCGTCCGGGTCGATCCCCAGCTCGACGTCGACGTGCGCGGCGAACGCGTCCTTGGCGCTCAGCTCCTCGGCCAGCCGGCGAGCCGTCTCCGGGCTGGCGCCCTTGGCGACGTAGAGGGCTGCGAGCTCGTCGAGCTCCTCGGCCGGCGAGGTGGCCAGCTCGGTGCGCTCCTTGTCCAGCAGGGCACGCTCGGTGTCGCGCTGGCTGCTGACGGAGACGTACTCCCCCAGCGCCATGGACACCGCGCCGGCCACCAGCCCGGCGACGCCGGCGGTCAGGATCGCGCCGGTGGCCGCGGTGGCCCCGGCGACGCCGACGACCAGGGCGGCCGTGGACACGATGCCGTCGTTGGCGCCGAGCACGCCCGCCCGGAGCCAGTTCAGCCGCTGCGGCAGCCCGCCGTAGTGGGGCTCCGCCGAGTGCGTGGTCGGCCGGCTCGGCTCGTGAGCGTCAGTCATGGTGGTCTCCGATGGTGGACGGGGCGGCGTGGACGGGGTGCGCCGACGGCGTGAGCCGGACCGCCTGGAGGCGGGGCAGGGTGCCGCGCAGGCGGTCGGCGGCCTGGTGCTCGAGCTCGTGGAACTCGCCGACGGGCATCGTCGGGTCGCTGCCGACGGTGGCTTCGACGACCAGTCGGTGGCCCGCCCAGCGCATGCGCAGGTCGTCCACGGTGGTGATCCCCGGCACCGAGGCGACGGTGAGCTCGGCCTGCTCCACCAGGTCCGGGTCCACCCCGTCGAGGAGCCGGCGGCCGATGTCGCGACTCGTGCCGATCAGCAAGATCACGATCACCGCGCTGATCAGCAGACCGACGATGGGGTCGGCGAGCGGGAAGCCGAGCCAGATGCCGAGAGCGCCCAGCACCACGGCGAGTGAGGTGAACCCGTCGGTCCGGGCGTGGACGCCGTCGGCGACCAGCGCGGCCGAGCCGATCCGTCGCCCGACGCGGATCCGGTAGCCGGCGACGATCTCGTTGCCGGCGAACCCGATCAGGCCGGCGACCAGCACCCAGCCCAGGTTCGTCACCGGCTGCGGCTCGATCAGTCGTCGGATCGACTCGATCCCGGCCACCAGGGCGGAGATCGCGATCACGACCACGATGAACAGTCCCGCGACGTCCTCCAAACGACCGAAACCGTACGTGTAGCGACGGTTCGGCGGTCGGCGTCCGATCACGAAGGCGATCCACAAGGGCACCGCGGTCAGGGCGTCGGAGACGTTGTGGATGGTGTCGGCCAGCAGCGCCACGGAACCGCTGATGATCACCACCAGGATCTGCAGCAGGGCGGTCAGGCCCAAGATCACCAGACTCAGCTTGACGGCGCGGACGCCCTGGCTGCTGGCCTCGAGGGCGTCGTCGATCGCGTCGGAGCTGTCGTGGCTGTGCGGCACGAACAGCCCGTGCAGGAAGCCCCGAGGCCCCCCGCGATGCTCATGATCATGATGGTGCTCGTGATCACGATCATGGTGCTCGTGATCATGATCGTGGTCCTCGTGATCATGACCCTGTGGGCCGCTCATGCGGGGGTCGTCGGGTCGTTGCGGTGGTGGCGGGGTTGCCCGATGGCGTGCTCCGCCTGGTGGATGGCGTCGGTGACGAGCCGGGAGGCGTGCTCGTTCTCCAACCGGTAGAACACGCGGTTGCCGTCCTGCCGCGCCGCCACGATCCTGGCCAGCCGGAGCTTCGCGAGGTGCTGCGACACCGCGGCCGGAGCCTTGCCGACCGCGGCCGCGATGGCGTTCACGGGCAGCTCGCCGGCACGCAGACACAACACGATGCGCACCCTCGTCGGGTCGGCCAGCATGCTGAACACCTCCACGGCCAGGTCGACGAACCGGACGTCGACGTGGCCGCCCGCGGCCCCAGGGTCCGCCTCCTGCGTATCTGCATACATGCGCACATTCTAACTCACCGTGGCGGTCCCGGTGATCTCAGCCGGCGCGGCTACCGCGCTGCCGCACCGCCGACAGGCTGACCACCAGCAGACCCAGCGCGAGGACCTGGGTCGCGGCCACTGCGGCGATGAGCAGCGGGATCGACGTCTCGTACAGGGCGCCGGCCATCAGGCCTCCGGCGATCGCGGTGACGCCCTGGACGGCCGCGAAGGCCCCGTACGCCGTGGCTCGTCGCGCCGCGGGCACCAGGTCGGCGACGAGGGCCTTGACCGTGGAGTCCTGCACCCCGGTGGCGGCACCCCAGAGCACCACTCCGACGATCGCCAGGACGGGCGACTCGGCGAACGCGAGAGCAGGGACGGCGACCACGAGCAGCGGCAGGGCAAGCAGGACCCGCCCCTTGATCCGGTCGTACGCCCAGCCCGTCACCAGGGCCGCTACGGCGGCGGAGCCCATCGCCGCGGCGTACACGACGGGAACGACGGGCACCGGGACGACCTGGTCACGGGTCAGGTGGTACGAGATCACCCCGAAGGTCACCAGGCCGGCGGTGGTGGCGCCCGACGACAGGGCGAACCACCAGAAGCGGGCCGGCAGGTCCGCGAACCCGCTCGCGAGCGTCGTGAACCAGGTGACCGAGGGCGCGACCGCGGCTGACGGCGCGTCCGTCTCAGCGGCTTCCTCCCCCGCCTCGACGTCGGCGCCGGCGGTGCGGTGGCGGATCCACACCAGGAGGACGATGGCGGCCGCCCCGGGGACGACCAGCAGGGCCATGGCCGGCCAGATGAGTCCGGTGGCCGCGAGCACGGCCGCCACCAGCAGCGGTCCGGCGACGGCGCCGAGCTGGTCCAGAGCCTTGTGCACCGCGAAGCCACGCCCCAGGCCGACGCCGCTCGCCGCCCGGGCGAGGAGGGCTGTCTTGGCCGGACTGCGGATCGCCTTCCCGGTGCGCTCGGCGAGGATGAGGCAGCAGGCGACGACGAGACCTCCACCGGCCAGGAACGGTGTGACGGCGAGCGCGGGCACGCAGATGGCCGTGAGCCCGTAGCCGACGATGGTCAGCGTCCAGTAGCGACCCGTCCGGTCGGCCCACGTGCCGGAGACCAACCGGAGGAGCAGCGCCATGGCCTCACCCGCCCCGGTGATCAGACCGACGAGCACGGCCGAGGCACCGAGACCCGCCAGCAGCGGCCCGGTGATCGACCGGGCTCCCTCGTACACCATGTCCGCCGCGAGACTGACCAGACCGAACCCGACGACCGCCCGCCAGGGCGACCAGCTCGGGCGAACCTGCCGGCCCAGATCGGGACTCTGCTGCACCACCGGTCAGCCCCGGGCGGGTTGGTCGGCGGCGGACGCACGAGCGCCGGGGGCGGCGCCCCTGCCTCGTCGTTGGCGGACGCTCTCTCGCCAGGTGAGGGCGACGATCACGCTGTCGAACAGGGTGAGGGCGACCAGACCGGGAGTGGGGTGCAGCGCGATGCGATACAGCTGGTAGCCGATGAACACCAGCAGCACTCCGATCATCCACGGGTACGCCCAGAGCTTGTTCAGGAGCAGCGCGACGACGAGCACGATCTTGATCAGTCCGTGCAGCAGCAGGTAGATCGCGCCGAACAGGACGGCGTCACCGGTGAGACCGTTCGCGGTGTGCAGCAGGTGCGTGGCGATGAAGTCGTGCGGATCCTCGGACAGCTCACCCTGGGTGAGGATGGCGACCACGTGCTGGAGCCGGGTCGGGCTCGCGAACAGCAGGACGAGCCCACCGACGAGCTCGGCCACCCCGTTGAGGCCCTTCGCGATGATGCCGACCTCGAAGACTCGGTCCAGCCAGTCCTTCGGGGTGAACATGGTGGCGTGCACGCGGCGCAGGCGGTCGCCGATCATGGCGCGTCGGAGCTGTTCAGCGCGGCGTAGACGTGCTCGGCGTACAGCTCGAACGTCTCCGCACAGCGTTTGAGCTCGGCAGTGGCGGTGTCCGTGGTGGCGGCACCCAACAGGTCCCGGCCCCGGATCTCGCGGTACCAGCGTCGGAGGCGATCCAGGCTCTGTTCCTCCTCTTCGAGCTCGGCCAGCGTGTACTTCCGCATCGCTTCCTCCCGGGCCAGCTCGGCGAGGTACTTGCCGCAGTCCGCGAGGAACTCCGACCACTCCTCCTCCCGCGCCGCGGTGTAGAGCAGCTCGAGCCGGTCCGCATCGGCGCCTGCGTACCCCTGCGCGGCCAGGGTGATCAGCGAGCCCTCGGCCGTCGCGACGATCTGGGCGATGCGTTCGATCACCTCGGTGGCCACGGGCACCTCCGGCACGGCCCACGCCGATGGCCCCAGGAGCAGCGCCCCGGAGCGCCGGAGCTCACGCCACGCGGCCATCCGGTGTCTCGCCGGGTCGGTGGGCATCCGCACGAGCAGCACCAACCACCGCCGGCGCTCAGCCTCGGTTACCGTTGTCATGATCTGGATGTTACACCTGTGACAACACCGACTGTTCAGTCTGTTGCGGACGGCGGACGCCTGCTGGTGCCGGTGGCGCTCGACCCGCTCGCCGGGGCGGCGTTGCTCGCGTACGAGGTCGGCGGGATCCCGGTCGACGCAGAGGTGATCGCTCGGCTGGCTCGCAGCAGCCTCGAGATCCACCCCACCGCCTTCGTGATCAGCTGTTCTGGGGGAAGCCCAGGTTGAGCCCACCGTGGCTGGGATCGAGCCAGCGGGAGGTGACGACCTTGCCACGGGTGAAGAAGTGCACACCCTCCATGCCGTGGGCGTGGGAGTCGCCGAACAACGAGGACTTCCAACCACCGAAGGAGTAGTAGGCCATCGGCACCGGCACCGGCACGTTGATGCCGATCATGCCGACCTTCACCTCGTTCTGGAACTGACGCGCAGCGCCGCCGTCGTTGGTGAAGATGGCGGTGCCGTTGCCGTACGGGTTGTCGTTGATCAGCTTCACCCCGTCGGCGTACGTGTCGACCCGTACCACCGAGAGCACCGGACCGAAGATCTCGTCGGTGTAGATGCTCATGTCGGTGGTCACGTGGTCGAACAGCGTCGGGCCGACGAAGAATCCCTCGCCGTCCGCGTCGACGTGCGGCGTGCGCCCGTCGACGACCAAGGTGGCGCCCGCGGCCTCGCCGGCGTCCACGTAGCCCGCCACGCGGTCACGGGAGACGGCGGTGACCAGCGGGCCCATGTCGCAGCCGCGGGTGCCGTCGCCGGTCTTCAGCGTGAGCGCGCGCTCCTTGATCTTGGCCACGAGCTCGTCGCCGATCTCGCCGACGGCCAGCACCGCGGAGATCGCCATGCAGCGCTCCCCCGCCGAGCCGAAGCCCGCGTTGATGGCCTGGTCGGCCGCGAGGTCGAGGTCGGCGTCGGGCAGCACCAGCATGTGGTTCTTCGCCCCGCCCAGGGCCTGGACCCGCTTGCCGTGGCTGGTGCCGGTCTCGTAGACGTACTTGGCGATCGGGGTCGAGCCCACGAACGAGATGGACTGCACGTCGGGGTGGGTGAGCAGGCCGTCCACGGCGACCTTGTCGCCGTTCAACACGTTGAAGACACCGTCGGGCAGGCCGGCTTCCTTCCACAGCTCCGCCATCCACAGCGCCGCCGTCGGCACCTTCTCGCTCGGCTTCAGCACCACGGTGTTGCCCGCGGCGATGGCGATCGGGAAGAACCACATCGGCACCATGGCCGGGAAGTTGAACGGGGAGATGATCCCGACCACCCCGAGCGGCTGGCGTACGGAGTGCACGTCGACCTTGGTCGAGGCGTTCTCGGTGAACGCCCCCTTCACCAGGTGCGGGATCCCGCAGGCGAACTCCACGACCTCCTGACCGCGGCTGACCTCGCCGAGCGCGTCGGAGAGGACCTTGCCGTGCTCGGAGGTGATGATGGCCGCGAGCTCGGACTTGCGCGCGTTCAGCAGCTCGCGGAACGCGAACAGCACCTGCGACCGCTTGGCCAGCGAGGTGTCCCGCCAGGCGGGGTACGCCGCGGCCGCGGCCGCCACGACCGTGTCCACGTCGGCCTCGGAGGCCAGGGCGAGCTGCGCGGTCACCTCGCCGGTCGCGGGGTTGGTCACGTCGGAGAAGCGGCCGCTGGTGCCTTCGAGAAGCGCGCCGTCGGCCCAGTGCTGGAGCGTCGTTGCCATGGTGATTGTCCTTTGGTGGTGAGAGATCAGGCGGTTCGGGGTGAGAGGGAGAGCGTCACCGCACGGCCCCCATGTCGATCGAGCCCATGTCGATGGATACCGGGCTGCAGGAGGAGAGGTAGGTCTTGGTGCGCTTGGCGATGGGCAGCGGCACGTCAGGTGCGCACGGGTAGAGATCGTGCTCGATGATGCCCTTGATCTCGCGGCCCAGACCGGCGAGCGCCTCCAGCACCGGCGGCATGTCCGGCAGCCCCAGCGGCGGCTCGATCATGGCGCCCATCTTCACCGCCTCCGGGAAGGAGAGGTCCTGGTCCAACACCTTCGAGACGACGGACGGATCGACCTGCTTGAGGTGCACGTAGCCGATCCGCTCCGGGTAGCGGGTGATCAGGTCGACGCAGTCGCCGCCGTAGTAGGCGACGTGGCCGGTGTCCAGGCACAGGTTGACGTAGTCGGGGTTCGTCGCCTCGAGGAAGCGCTCGATCTCCGGCTGGTAGCCGACGTGGCTGTCGGCGTGGGAGTGGAACTGCACGTGCAGACCGAACTCCTCCAGGATCCGCCGACCCAGCTCGTCGTGGCCGGAGGTGAGCAGGCCCCACTGCTCGTCGGTGAGGCTCCGCTCCTCCTTCTGCTCCCCGGTCTTGTGATCACGCCACACGTCGGGGATGACGACGATGTGCTCGCCCCCGACGGCCTGGGTCAGCGCGGCGACGTCGGTGACCTGCTTCCAGGTGTAGTCCCAGGAGTCGGGTTGGTGCAGGTGGGAGAAGACCGTGCCGGCGAGCACCGAGAGGTGGTGCGCCGCCAGCGTCTCCTTCAGCTCGTTCGGGTCGTTGGGCAGGTACCCGTACGGCCCGAGCTCGATGGCCTCGTAACCGGCCTCGACGACCTCGGCGAGGAAACGCTCCGCCGGCACCTGCTCGGGGTCGCTGGGGAACCAGACCCCCCACGAGTCCGGGGCGGTACCGATCTTGAGGCTGGACCCGTAGGGCCCGCTCGTCGTGCTGGAAGTCACTGCTGCCTCTCTGCTGCACTGGTCGGTGCGATCTGGGTGGTGATGAACTGGGCTGGTGGTGCTGATCACGCGCTGGGCGTGAGGAACGTCTTCTGCTCGGTCTTCTTCTGCTGGTAGAACTCGCTCGCCTGCTGGGTCGACGCCAGGGTGGACGTCGCGCTGACCGGCACGTCCCACCACGACTGCGAGCTGGGCGCGTCCACCAGCGGATCGGTCTCCACGTAGATCACGATCGGGGCATCGGAGGCCTTGGCCACCTTGATCGCGTCGGCGAACTCCGCCCTGGTGCTGGTCTTGATCACCTCGAGCCCGAAGCTGGCCGCGTTGGCCGCCAGGTCGATCGGCAGCTTCTCCCCGTCCAGCCGACCGCTGGACGTCCGCTTCCGGTACGACGTCCCGAACCGCTGTGAGCCCAGGGACTCCGACAACGAGCCGATGGAGGCGAAGCCGTGGTTCTGGACCAGCACCGTGATGATCTTGATGTCCTCCTGCACCGCGGTGGCGAGCTCGGTGGCCATCATCAGGTACGAGCCGTCGCCGACCATCACGAACACGTCCCGGTCCGGACAGGCCAGCCGCACGCCGAGACCGCCGGCGACCTCGTAACCCATGCAGGAGTAGCCGTACTCGACGTGGTAGCCCTTGGGATCCCGCGTCCGCCACAGCTTGTGCAGGTCGCCCGGCATCGAGCCGGCCGCGCACACGACGACGTCGGACGGGTCGGACAGCTCGTTGACCAGACCGATGACGGAGTTCTGGGAGAGCAGGCCGGGGGCCGGCTCCTCCTCCGCGTACGCCTTCGCCACTGCCGCGTCCCAGGCCGCGTCCAGCTCGGCGTAGCGCGCCGCGTAGGCGTCGTCGACCCGGAAGTCGTCGAGCAGACCGGTCAATGCCGTGAGCGCCTCCCGGGCGTCGGCCTGGACCGCCAGCCCGGAGTGCTTGACGGCGTCGATCGGCGCCACGTTGATGTTGACGAACCGCACCCCGGGATCGGCGAACGCGGTCCGGCTCGCGGTGGTGAAGTCCTCGTACCGGGTGCCGATGCCGATCACCACGTCCGCCTCCGCCGCGATCGTGTTCGAGGCGGTGCTGCCGGTGGAGCCGATGGCCCCGAGGCACTGCGGGTGGTCGTAGAGCAGCGTGCCCTTGCCGGCTTGCGTCTGCCCCACCGGGATGCCGGTGGCCGCGCAGAACT
Organism: uncultured Actinomycetota bacterium; assembly: GCA_963759915.1. Lineage (GTDB taxonomy): Bacteria > Actinomycetota > Actinomycetes > Propionibacteriales > Propionibacteriaceae > Microlunatus. The sequence goes on from CAVXBJ010000019.1 coordinate 38,804, forward strand.
TCGCCAGCGCCTCGGTGGCGCCCGCGTAGTGCACCCCACCGCCGGCCACGATCAGCGGACGCTGCGCGGAGCGGATGATCTCCGCGGCCCGGGCGATCACCGCGGTCTCGGGCAGCGGCCGGGACACGTGCCAGACGCGCTTCGCGAACAGCTCGACCGGCCAGTCATGGGCCTGCGCCTGCACGTCCTGCGGGAAGCAGACCGTGACCGCACCGGTCTCCGCCGGGTCGGTCAGCACCCGCATCGCCGACAGCAGCGCAGCGGGCAGCTGCTCCGGCCGCCAGATCCGGTCGAAGTACTTGCTGACCGGCCGGAAAGCGTCGTTCACGGTCACGTCGCCGGCGTACGGCAGCTCGAGCTCCTGCAGCAGCGGCGAGGCGGCGCGGTCGGCGAAGGTGTCCGCCGGCAGCAGCAGCACCGGGATCCGGTTGATGGTGGCCAGCGCCGCCCCGGTGACCATGTTCGTGGCGCCGGGTCCGACCGAGCTGGAGACGGCGTACGTCTGCAGCCGGTTCCGCATCCGGGCGAACGCGACCGCGGAATGCACCATGGCCTGCTCGTTGCGCCCCAGCACGTACGGCAGTCCCGATCCGTTGATCGGGCTCGCGAGCTCGCCCTCGGCGCCCGGCTCGTCGATCTCGGCCTGCAGCAGCGCCTGGCCGAGACCGGCCACGTTGCCGTGACCGAAGATGCCGAAGCAGCCTTCGAAGAACTTGTGCTCGACGCCGTCGGACTCGCTGTACTGCTGGCTCAGGAACTTCACGGTCGCCTGGGCGACCGTCAGATGGAGGGTCTCACCCATGATCAGGAGTCCGTTCTCGTCAGTCGGGAGTCGACCGGTTGGTCGTCCCAGGTGCCCCGCACCCACGTCTGGTCCGGGTGGTCGGAGATCTTCCAGGCCCGCTCGCCACCGTTCGGGTCGGGCGGGCCGGCCATCACGTTCAAGTAGTACATGTCGTAACCGGGGGCGGCCACGCAGGGACCGTGCCAGCCGTACGGCACCAGGACCGCATCGCGATCATGGACCTCTTCGCAGAGGTCGATGTCGTGTCCGGGCGAGGAGGACGTGCGCATGAAGCCCAGGCCCGGTTCACCGTTCGGCCCGGGGGCGATCTCGAAGTAGTAGATCTCCTCCAGCTCCGACTCGGTCTCGGTCGTCTCGTCGTGCTTGTGGGCGGGGTAGGACGACCAGTTCCCGCCGGGCGTGATCACCTCGCAGGCGATGATCGCCCCGGCGGCCAGCGCCTGCGGGGTGCCGAAGTTGCGGACCTGTCGGCTGGACTGCCCGGCCCCGCGCAGCTCGACCGGCACCTCGGTCACCGGGCCGTAGTGCGCCGGCAGCGCGGCGTCGCTCACCGCGCCGCACAGGGCGTAGCGACCACCGTCGGCGGAGGTGAGCGTGGCGGTGGATCCCGCGGGCAGGTAGACGATGTCGGTCGGTCCGGCGAACACGTCGACCCGCCCGGTGAGCGTGAAGGTCTCCGTCCCGGTGCTCACGGTCGCGCCGCCGGACAGCGGCACCACGATGATCTCCTCACCGGTACAGGAGAATCCGTGCTCGGCTCCGGCACCCAGGGTGATGACGCGGAGGCTGGAGTACCCCCAGCCGGCCGACGTCGGGGTGATCTCCAGGTCGTACGATCCGCCGGCAGCGGCACCGGCGGGCAGATACAGCTCACTCATCGACGATCTCCTCAGCGCACCAGCGAGACGGCGGTGTCGACCGCCTTCGCCACGTCGTCATCGGCCGGGTACAGCATGGTGCGCCCGACCACGAGACCGCGCACCGACGGCAGCGCGAGGGCTGTCTGCCAGGCCGCGTAGGTCTCGTCCGGGTCGTTGTCCGGATCACCGCCGAGCAGCAGGGTCGGCAACGTGGTCGCGGCCATCACCCGCTCCATCTCGGGCACCACGGGGAGCTTCATCCACGTGTACGCACTGGACGCGCCCAGACCCGAGGCGATGGCGATCGACTTGATCACCGCGTCCGGGCTGAGGTCGTTGACCACCGCGCTCCCGACCCGGCTCGACATGAACGGTTCGACCATGGCGATCCGACCGGCCCGGTTGAGGTCGGTCACCGCGCGGGCGCACATCTCCAGCGTGGCGACGGTGCCGGGATCGGCCAGGTCGATCCGCGTCAGCATCTTGGCGCCGTCGAAACGGGACTCGATGGTGCCGCGCACGTCGTAACCGGTGGCGCGGTCGTCCAGCTCGAAGGCGGAACCTTGCAGCCCGCCCCGGTTGATCGAGGAGAAGACGAGCTTGCCCTCCAGCGCGCCGAGCAGCAGCAGGTCCTCCGCGATGTCGGCCGTGGCCAGCAGGCCGTCCACGCCGGGGCGGGAGAGTGCGGTCACGAGGCGTTCGAGCAGCTCGGTCCGGTCCGCCATCGCCGTCGGGTTGCCGGAGGCGCCGAGGGCGCCACGGGCCGGGTGATCGCAGGCGACGATCATCAGCCGGCCGTCGCTGCCGGCGATGCTGCGGCGTCGACGGGCCGCGAGCAGCTCGCCGATCCGCTCCGGCTCGTAGAACCGGACGTCGCCGATCTCGGCGACCGAGGACACGAACCGGTGGTCGGCCGAGGCGGTCGGGTGCTCCGAGGGCAGGGTCTGGGTCATGAGCGGAGCCTCTCGGGAGTGCAGGAGCGATTCCGGACGACACGCCCACCTGACCGATACGGCACCGTGTCGTCCGGAATCGTGACGAACGAGCGAGACAGCGCGGAGCTCAGGACCGCGGAGCGCGGAGCGCGACCACCGGACACGGTCATGAGCGGGCTCCCGATCGCTCGACGTGGCTCGCGCTGGCGTCATCGAAGCGCTCGTTGGGGTCGCCCCCGGCGAGCAGGGTCTCGATCTCCTCCGAGGTCGGCATGGCGGTGGAGCACTCCAGCCGGGAGGCGACGATGGCGCCCGCGGCGTTGGCCCGGGCCAGCACCTCCTCCAGCGGCCAGCCGGCCAGCAGCCCGTGGCACAGCGACCCGCCGAAGGAGTCCCCGGCGCCGAGACCGTTCAGCGGCTTGATCATGATCGGCGGCGAGACGACCCGCTCGGTGCGGGTCTTGGCCAACACGCCCTTGGGACCCTGCTTGACGATGGCCAGCTCGACCCCGGCGTCCAGCAGCGCGTCGGCCGCCCTCTCCGGATCGGTCTCGCCGACCGCCACCTCGCACTCCTCCCGGTTGCCGACGGCCACCGTCACGTACGGCAGCGCCTTGCGCACCTGCTCACCGGCCGCTTCCGGGCCGTCCCAGAACATCGGCCGGTAGTCGAGGTCCAGGGCGGTGATCGGCTTGCGGGCGCGCGCCTCGAGCACGGCGAAGTGCGACGCGCGGCTGGGCTCCTCGCTCAACCCGGTGACCGACAGCCACATCAGCTCGGTCGCCCGGACGGCGTCGAAGTCGATGTCGGCCGGGCGGACCTGCAGATCGGGTGCCGTGGGCTTGCGGTAGAACCACAGCGGGAAGTCGTCCGGCGGGAAGATCTCGCAGAAGGTGACCGGGGTGGCGTACTCGTGGTTCGTCACCACGTGGCTGTCGTCGACGCCGAGGTCGGTGAGCGCCCGGCGGACGAAGCGGCCGAACGGGTCGTTGCCGACGCCGGTGATGATGCCGGTGCGGCGGCCCAGGCGGGCGGCGGCGACCGCGACGTTGGCGGTGGTGCCGCCGAGGTACTTGCCGAAGGACGTGACGTCCTCCAGCCCCACCCCGATCTGCTGCGGGTAGATGTCCACCCCACTGCGACCGAAGGTCAGCACCTCCAGGGTCGACGTTGCGGACTGAGCGGAACTGCTCATCACTCTCCTTCGAGGGGTGCGGGTCGGCGCGGCGACCACTGCGGACGACGGTAGTAGCGGGTCAGGGCGAACGTCAAGATTTGTACAGACAAATTATCATTCTTCTGAGCCCGGGTCACAGGTCACCCTGCAGGAACTGGGCACGGCCCAGCCCGAAGGACCAGTCCTCGCGGCCGTTGGCCACGACCGAGACGATCAGGTCGGTGGGCCGGACGCCGCACTCCGCGTCCAGGCGCTTGGCCAGCTGCTCGTACGCAGCCTGCTTCTGCGCGGTCGTCCGCCCCTGCTGCACGATCTGGATGACCACCACACCGTCGGTCCGCTCGAACCCCAGCCCGGTGTCCTCGGCGATGATGTGACCCACCGGGTGCTCGGTGATGATCTGGTAGCGGTCGCCCGGCGGCGCGGCGAACACGTCCAGCATCACCCCCTGGATCACATCGGCGATCTTCCGCAGCTCGGCGGGTGTCCGACCCTGCTGGACGTCGATGCGAACAAGTGGCATGGGAGTGACCTCGTCTTGTGGGGAGGACTCCAGCATACTTTGTCAGGACATAATGTCAATATCGCGTCTAGGGGCGACGGCGCCCGACCAGGAACCCGCTCCCCCAGGCCAGGTGCGTGGCCGCGAGGACGGCGGGCAACCAGCGACGCGCCTGCGGCGACAGCGTGGCCGGGGCGGTGGCCATGACGTAGGCGACGAAGGCGACGTAACCACCCGGGGCGAGCGCCCCGAGCCGCAGGAAGCGGGAACCGGTGACCCGAGCGGCAAAGACACCGAGCGTCCCCACAGCGATGGCCACGACCGCCGCCGGCGGGGCCAGGTAGCGCACGCTGGCCGTGTCCGGGTGGCGCCGGACGACCTCCCGGCGCCACTTGCCGGTGTCGTACATCTGCTTGATCAGCGCCTTCAGCGTCGACCTCGGCCGGTACGTGACCCGCAGCTCGGGAGAGAACCAGACCAGGCGACCCGACTGGCGGAGCCGGTAGTTCAGCTCCCAGTCCTGCGCCCGGAACATGGTCTCGTCGAAGCCGCCGACGGCCTTCACCTCGGCCTTGTCGAACACCCCGAGGAACACGGTGTCCGCCGGCCCGGCCGGCACGTCGCCCTGGTGGAAGGCGGCCCCGCCCAGGCCGTACCGGCTGGTGTAGACGAAGGCGACCGCCTGCTCGAACGGTGTCCGCCCGCGGGCCTCCATCACCCCACCCACATTGGCCGCGCCGGTCTCGGCCAAGAGCTCGACGGCCCGGGTGATGTAGCGCTCGCCGAGCTCACCGTGGCCGTCGACCCGGACCAGGATGTCGTGGCGGGCCGCGGCGATGGCGAGGTTGAGGGCGTGCGGTGTGCGACCGACCGGGTTGTCGACCACGGTCAGGCGGGGGTCGGCCGCGGCCAGCTGCTCGGCGATCTCGTGCGTCCGGTCGGTGCACGGACCGATCGCCATGATCAGCTCGAGCTCACCCGGATAGTCCTGCTCGAGCACGCCCGCCACGGCCGCTCGCAGATGCTGCTCCTCGTTGAGGATCGGCATCACGACGCTCACGCCGGGCCAGACGCGCCCCGGCTCCTGACCAGTCGGATCCACGACACTCAGCTCGCGGCGCAGACCGACCCGAGGTCCTCGGTCTGTTGTCCCGGCTTGAGCGTGGCGGTCTTCTTCTTGCTCTTCGTGCTGCTCGACGGGCTCGGTGACGAGGAGGCCCCCGGATTCCCGGCGGGCACCGTGGTCGGCTGCTGGGTCGCGCTGGGCGCGGGACTCGGGTTGTCCTTGGCCTCGGCCTTGGCGATCTTGGTCGCCACCATCTTGTGCATCTTCGGGAAGTCCGGGCTGCCCGGGTAGATCACCGGCGGGACGAACGCCACGCTGGAGATCGGCTTCTCCTTGGCCTTGAGCGCGAGCTCCATCAGGGTGTCGATCTTGCGCGGCGGGATGTCGGTCTCGACGATCTCCTTGCCGGCCGACGCGATCTGGTTGAAGTTGGTCAGCACCGTCACCGGGTCCAGCTGCTTCAGCATGGCCGTCATCACGCACTTCTGCCGGGCCATCCGGTCGTAGTCGGAGGAATCGGACCGCGACCGCGCGAACCACAGGGCCGATCGACCGTCGAGGAGCTGGTTCTTGCCCTTCTCCACGTAGCCGTAGAGCTTGGCGTGGCCCCCGCCGATCGGGATCCGCCGGTTGACGTCGATCCGGATCCCGCCCACCGCGTCGACCAGGGCCTCGAAGCCCTTCATGTCGACCATCGCGTAGTAGTTGATCTTCAGACCGATGGCGCCCTCGACCGCCTCCTTGGTGGCCTGCACCCCGGGGTCCTTGACGCTGTCGGGATAGAGACCCGGGTGCGTGGTCGCGTACGTGTAGACGGCGTTCAGCATGCAGGAGTGGTCCTTGCAGCCGTAGCCCTTGGGGAACTTCTCGTGCAGCGGCGAGCTCTCCGGGAAGGGCACGTCCTCCATGTTCCGGGGCAGGCTGATCAGCACCGTCCGGCCGGTCTCGGCGTCGATGCTGGCGACGGTCAGGCTGTCGGGCCGCAGACCCGTACGGCCCTTCCCCGCGTCCCCGCCGAGCAGCAGGATGTTGTACCGCCCGGCCTGCGCCTTGGTCTCGCCGCCGCCGGCGAACACCGACGTCATCAGGCTGCGTTGGGACGACACGATCGAGGCGGAGGCCACCAGGCCACCGACGACCACCAGCACCAGGACCCCGCTCATCGCCGCGAAGCCGAGCCGGTGGCGCCGGGCCAGCTCGGGCGGTCGGGCGAGCCGCCACGCGTCGATGAACAGCAGTCCCCACCCGAGACCGAGGACCACGAGCAGGATCTGCAGCACCACCAGCACCGTGGCGTTGGTGAACAGCCCGACGACGGCCGAGCGCCAGACCAGCGCCCCGACCCCGAGCAGGAGGAGCAGGGCCCACAGGGAGACCCAGGTCCAGACCGCGATCCGACCGACCTTCTTGTTACCGGCGGCCAGCTGCGCCGACCCCGGGAGCACCAGGGTCATGCCGAGGAAGCTCAGCGCACGGCGGAGCTTCACCCGCTCGCTGCGCTGTTGAGAGGTCCGCAACGACGGCGGTGGCAGATGAGCCGTCGGCTCGCCCACTCCGGAGTCGGACACGTGGAGCCTTTCGTCGGTCGTGGGCAGGGCGTGGTGCGAAGAGCTTCCGCCAGTATGGGCGTCGCAGGTCGGCCCTCCCGGCGCGCCACGCCGGGGCCCGGCGGGATCGCCACAGGTACCCTCGAAGGCATGTCACCGAGTCCCGACGACGACCTCGACTGGTTGTACGGTCGCGACGATCGTCGGCCGTCGGAGCCGGAACCGACCCGGGTGCTGCCCCCCGACCTGCTCGGTGCGGGCCGCCCCACGCCGCCCGGCGGCCAGGCCCCGTCCGGTCCGCCGGCATCCCCCAGCAGCCGTACGCGCAGGCCACCCAGCAGCCCTACGGGCAGGCCACCCAGCAGCCCTACGGGCAGCACCGCCGCAGGCCTACGGGCAGCTGTGCGCCCCCAGCCGCCGCCCCAGGGTCCGCCGGGCGCACCGCCCCGGGGTCCCGAGGGACCACCCCCCGGCGGCGGACCGCCGAAGCCGGCCAAGCGGAAGCGCCCCGTCCGGCGGGTGCTCGCCGTGCTGGCCGCCGTGCTCGCGGCCCTGCTGGTGTGGCTGATCGCCGTCCCGGTCTACGCCTGGAGTCGGATCGACCGCGTCGACGACGTCCCGAACGGGGACCGCCCCGCCAACCAGCCCGGGACCACCTTCCTGCTGGTCGGCTCGGACTCCCGCGAGGGTCTGAGCAAGGCCGAGCAGAAGAAGCTCGGCACCGGCAGCACGGCCGGACAGCGGACGGACACGATCATGGTCTTGTCCATCCCCCCGGGCGGCAAGCCGGCCCTGATCTCGATCCCCCGCGACTCCTATGTCCCCATCCCCGGCAAGGGCACCAACAAGATCAACGCCGCGTACGCCTTCGGCGGCCCCGAGCTGCTGGTGGAGACGGTCGAGCTGAACACCGGGCTGCGGATCGACGCGTACACCGAGATCGGGTTCGGCGGCTTCGTCAACGTGATCGACGCCCTGGGTGGGATCGAGATGTGCCTGCCCAAGTCGATCAAGGACAAGGACTCGCACCTCAACCTGAAGAAGGGCTGCCAGACGCTGTCCGGCACCAACGCCCTGGGCTACGTCCGGATGCGCAAGGCCGACCCGCTGGGAGATCTCGGACGGGTGCAGCGTCAGCGTCAGATGCTGGCGGCCATCGCGAAGGAGGCGGCCTCCCCGGTGACGGTGATCAACCCGGTGCGCTACTGGAACCTGTCGACGGCGACCGCCGACGCGCTGAGCATCGGCGAGGACACCACCTTCATCGAGATGGCCACGATGGCCAACGCGATGCGTAAGGTCTCCGGCGGCGAGGGCTACACCCTGACCGTTCCGGTCTCCGACCCCGGCGCCGCCACCCCGGTCGGATCGGCGGTCCTCTGGGACGAGAAGGAGGCGAAGGCGATGTTCGCCGACGTCGCGCGGGGCGACACCAGCGGCCTGAAGAAGTACACGAGATAAATGGGTCCACTCGCGACGACAGCGTACGTTGACCGGCTACCTCGTCACTCTTCATGAAGCCGGAAGAGCATCGGCTTCACTCCTCACTCCTCCGCACGCCGGGCACGCTGTCTTCCCGCTCGTGAACCAGCACGTGCCGCAGGTACTGCATCGGTGCGTCCAGGAACCGGCGGTAGTGGTCGACCACCGCCAGGTCCGGCCAGCTCGTCGGGGTGAGACCGCTCGCGTCCAGCTGCAGCACCGTCGCCCCGGGGATGGCCGCGAGCACGGGCGAGTGGGTGGCCATCAGCACCTGGGACCGGGAGTCCTCGGCGAGCTCGGTCAGCAGACCGATCAGCACCAGCAGGCTCTCGAAGGAGAGACCGGCCTCTGGCTCGTCCAGCACGAAGAAGCCGGGGTCGACGAAGCGTTTGGTGGCGAGCATGGCGAGGAACGACTCGCCGTGGCTGAGCTCGTGGAAGGTGGGCTCGTAGCTGCTGCTGGGGTGGGCCTCCAGGTAGCTGAACAGCCCGTGCATCGTCTCGGCCCGCAGGAAGTAACCCCAGCGCGAGGATCCGGCGCTGCGGGTGAGCTGCAGGGACCCGCCCAGCGGCGACTCCGACGGGCGGGTGGAGTGCCGCGCCCCGGGCGAGCCCCCTTCCGGGGACAGACCGAAAGCCATCGCCACACCCTCGACGATGGTCGACTTCCCGGTGCCGTTCTCACCGACCAGGATGGTCAGCCGGTCGAGATCAAGGCCCTCGTCCAGCAGCTGCCGGACCGCAGGCAGGGTGGCCGGCCAGCTCTCGCGGTCCAGGGGACGGTCGTGTCGCTCGGTGACCCGGCGGACCGGATGTCGCTCCGTCCACCAGCCGTCCACCGGCCGCTCGCTGCTTCCCACCGGCCAGACCCTACGCGGCTGCGCGGACACGACAACCGGCGTGGGAGCACACCCGACCACCGTGGCGAGCGTCTGACGATCGGCGACTTCGCAGATGCGCCCGCCTGACCCCTAGACCTTCGGCAGACCGGCCAGCAGCTGGCGCGCCATCACGATCCGCTGCACCTGGTTGGTGCCCTCGTAGATCTGGGTGATCTTGGCGTCGCGCATCATCCGCTCGACCGGGTAGTCGCGGGTGTAGCCGTAGCCCCCGAGCAGCTGGACCGCGTCGGTGGTGATCTCCATGGCCACGTCGGAGGCGAAGCACTTGGCGGCGGCGCCGAAGTAGGTGAGATCGGCGTCGCCGCGCTCCGACTTGGCGGCGGCCACGTAGGTGAGCTGCCGGGCCGCTTCCAGCTTCATGCCCATGTCGGCCAGCATGAACTGCAGCCCCTGGAACTCCGCGATCGCCTTGCCGAACTGCTGGCGCTCCTTGACGTAGCCCAGGGCGTAGTCCAGCGCACCCTGGGCGATGCCGACCGCCTGGGCGGCGATGGTCACCCGGGTGTGGTCCAGGGTCTTCATGGCGGTGCCGAAGCCGGTGCCCTCGGCGCCGATCAGCCGGTCGCCCGGGATCCGGACGTTGTCGAAGTAGACCTCGCGGGTGGGTGAGCCCTTGATGCCGAGCTTCTTCTCCGGCGCCCCGAAGGAGACGCCCTCGTCCGCCTTCTCGACCACGAACGCGCTGATCCCCTTGGAGCGCTGGGCGGGATCGGTGACGGCGAAGACGGTGTAGAGCTCCGAGACGCCGGCGTTGGTGATCCACCGCTTGGTCCCGTTGATCACCCAGTCGTCGCCGTCGCGGACCGCCCGGGTGGTCATCCCGGCGGCGTCCGAACCCGCCTCGGGCTCGGAGAGGCAGTAGGAGGCCATCGCGTCGCCGGTCGCCAGCGACGGCAGGTAGCGCTGCTTGAGCTCCTCGGAGCCGGCCAGCAGCCACGGCATCGAGGCGAGCTTGTTGACCGCGGGGATCAGGGAGGACGACGCGCAGGCCCGGGCGATCTCCTCGATCACGATCACCACGGCCAACGCGTCGCCGCCGACGCCGCCGTAGCTCTCGGGCACGTGCGGGGCGTGGAAGTCCGCCGCCCGCAGCGCCTCGAAGGACGCCTTGGGGAACTCGCCCAGCTCGTCGGCCTCGGCCGCGTGCGGGGCCACCTTCTCGTCGCACACCTCGCGGACCGCGGCCCGGAACGCCTGGTGCTCCTCGGTCGGGGTGTAGATCTCGTCGAACGCGCTCACAGGACCACGATAGTCCCGGACCCTACTGGTGAGTAACAACATCGCACCCGACCCACCCACCCACTCCGCGCGCGTCGAACCCTCGCGCAGTCGCACCCCACCCACTCCGCGCGCGTTCGACCCTCGCGCAGTCGCACCCCACCCACTCCGCGCGCGCTCGACCCCTCGCGCAGTCGCACCCCACCCACTCCGCGCGCGCTCGAACCCTCGCGGAGTCGGACCGAGCAGCGGCCTTGCCGCAACTTAACCGGTCAAGTAGCCTCGGTGGACGTGACCTCACCCACCCTCACCAGCTCCCTGCGCCGCACCTCATTGGACACCGCCGACTCCTCAGCCGGGGTTTCCTGGCAGCTCTCGCCGTCGACCGAGGTGCCGGCCGACTGGAGCGCGGTGGGCGCGACGCCGATCCCCGCGACCGTTCCCGGCGAGGTGGTCGCCGACCTGCTGGCCGCCGACCTCATCCCGGATCCGTTCGACGGCGACAACGAGGACCGCCTGCACTGGATCGGGTCGACCGACTGGTCGTACCGGACGAGATTCACGTTCCACCCGGGCGACCACCAGCGGCACGACCTCGTCTTCGGCGGACTCGACACCGTGGCCACCGTGCTGCTGAACGGCACGGAGATCGCCCGGACGGCCAACCAGCACCGGTCGTACCGGTTCGATGTGACCTCCACCCTCCGCGACGGTGACAACGACCTCGAGGTCCGCTTCGAGGGTCCGGTCAGTGCGGCGCAGCGGCTGTCCGCCGAGCTCGGGGACCGACCGCGGGCGTACGCGCACCCGTTCAACGCGATCCGCAAGATGGCCGCCGGCTACGGCTGGGACTGGGGGCCCGATCTCGCCGGGGTCGGCCTCTGGCGCTCGGTCGGCATCGAGTCGTGGAGCGGCGTGCGGCTGGCGGCGGTGCGACCGCTGGCGCTGGTCGAGGGCACCGCCGGGCGGCTGGAGACCCACGTCGAGCTGGAGTGGGCCGACCCGGCCGGGGACGCGGTCGAGGTCGCGGTCACGCTGGGCGGCCAGACCGTCACCACCGAGGCGTCGCCCGGGCAGACGTCCGTCGCGCTCGAGCTGACCGTGCCCGACGTGGAGCTGTGGTGGCCGCTCGGCTACGGAGCCCAGACGCGCTACGACGTGACCGTCGAGGTGGCCGGACAGTCCTACGACGCCGCCGTCGGCTTCCGCACCGCCGAGATCGTGACCCGGCCGGACGCGTACGGCACCGGCTTCTCGCTGGTGGTCAACGGCACCCCGATCTACGTCCGGGGCTTCAACTGGATCCCCGACGACGCGCTGCTCACCCGGCTGACCCCGGACAGCTACCGCAGCTCGATCGGCGAGGCGGTTGACGGCGGGGCCAACCTGCTGCGGATCTGGGGCGGCGGGATCTACGAGAGCGACGACTTCTACGACGTCTGCGACGAGCTGGGGATCCTGGTCTGGCAGGACTTCCTGTTCGCCTGCGCGGCCTACAGCGAGGACGAGCCGCTGCGCAGCGAGGTCGTGGCCGAGGCGCGCGAGGCGGTCACCCGGCTCGCGTCCCGGCCGAGCCTGGTGGTGTGGAACGGCAACAACGAGAACATCTGGGGCTACGTCGAGTGGGGCTGGCGGCAGCAGCTGGCCGGTCGCAGCTGGGGCAACGGCTACTACACCGAGCTGCTGCCGGCCATCGTGGCCGAGCTGGACCCGCGAACCCCGTACTCTCCCGGCAGCCCGTTCTCCTACGCCGACTACCACCACCCCAACGACCCGCGCAGCGGCACCATGCACATCTGGGACGTCTGGAACCAGCTCGACTACACCCACTACCGCGACTACCCGGCCCGCTTCGTCTCCGAGTTCGGCTTCCAGGGTCCGGCCGCCTGGTCGACGCTGTTCTCCGTCGTCCATGATCAACCGGCCGACCCGTACGGGCCCCAGATGCTGGTCCACCAGAAGGCCCACGAGGGAAACCTCAAGCTGGAAAGGGGTCTGGGCGATCACCTGCCCGCCTGGGGATCCACCGGCGGGGCCGACATGGACGACTGGCACTGGCTGACCTCGCTCAACCAGGCCAGGGCGGTCGCGTACGGGATCGAGCACTTCCGCAGCCTCTATCCCCGCAACACCGGCGCGATCGTGTGGCAGCTGAACGACAACTGGCCGGTCGTCTCCTGGGCCGCCGTCGACTACGCCGGCATCCGCAAGCCGCTGTGGCACGCCCTGAAGCGGGTGTACGCCGACCGGCTCCTGACCTTCCAGCCCCGTTCGGACGAGACCGGCGACCAGGTGCCGGCGCTGATCGCGCACAACGACTCGCCGGCCGCCTGGGACGGCGAGCTCGTGATCACCCGCTGCGGGACCGGTGCCGGCACGCCGGTGCTGGCCGAGCAGCGGCTGCCGCTGCACCTCGACGCCCGGTCGGCGATCACCGTCGCCCTGGACACCGACGTGGCGACGGCCGACGACGAGACGGCCGAGTTCCTGCAGGCCACGGTGAGCGGGCACGCACCGGCGACGGCGTTCGGCTACTTCGTCGAGGACACCGCCCTGCAGCTCGTCGGGCCGGACGAGGCGTACGAGGTGGACGTGCTGCCGGTCGACGACGGGTACGCCGTCCGACTCGTGGCGAGGGCCCTGGTCAAGGACGCGGCTCTGTTCCCGGATCGGCTGGACGCCGCCGCCCGGGTCGACACCGGCCTGATCACCCTGCCGGCCGGGGCCACGCACACGTTCGCGGTCACCGGCGCCGGGCTGGACGAGGTCGCCCTGACCGGCCGGCCGGTGCTGCGCAGCGTGAACGACCTGCGCTGACACCGTCCCCCACAGCGAAGTCGCTCGGGTTCGGAGAAGTCGCTCCATCTGTGCAGATGGAGCGACTCCCAGAAACCCGAGCGACTTCGAGGTTCGTGGCGCGGTGAGATCAGACCGTGGCGGCCAGGGGATCCCAGTCGGCCGGCAGCGCCTCCGACGGCTGGACGGTGCTCTCCACCGCCACGACCTGACCGGACTCCGACGCCTCCGCGATCGAGACCATCACGTCGAGCACGTGGTAGGCCAGCGCACCGGTGGCCCGGTGCGGCCGGTCCTCCCGGATGGCTCGCGCGATGTCCAGCGCGCCGGTGCCGCGCTGCGACTTGGCGACCGTCGACTCGACCGGCTCCCAGTCGTCGCCGTCCGGACGGCGCAGTCGGATGTCCCCGTCGAACATGTTGGGATCGGGGATCTCCAGCGACGCGTCGGTGCCGGTCACCTCGAGCAGGATCCGCGGCACCGCGGAGTCGAAGCTGAGCACCAGGGTCAGCACCTGGCCGCTCTCGAAGCGCACCAGGGCCGTGGTCTGGCTCGGCACCGTGACGTCGAACTCCTCGCCGGCCTTGGGGCCGGCGTGGATCGTGCGTCGCTCGCGGGCCTTGGAGCCGACGGCGGCCACCGACTCGACCGGACCGAACATCTGCACCGCCGCCGTGAAGTAGTACGGGCCGATGTCGAACAGCGGGCCGGCGCCCTCCTGGAACAGGAAGGCCGGATTCGGGTGCCACAGGTCCGGGCCGGGCTGCTGCATCAAGAACAGCGCACTCAACGGTCTGCCGATGGCGCCGCTGGCCAGCACGCGCTTGACGGCCTGCAACCCCTCGCCCAGGAAGGTGTCCGGCGCGCAGCCGACCCGCAGCCCGGCCGCGTCCGCGGCCTCCAGCAGGGCCTTGCCGCTCTCCCGGTTCAGACCCAGCGGCTTCTCGCTCCAGACGTGCTTGCCGGCGGCGATCGCGCTACCGCACACCTCGGTGTGCACCGCCGGCGGCGTCAGGTTGATCACCAGCTCGACGTCCGGGTGGTTCAGCACCACGTCGTTGCCGCCCCAGGAGGGGACGCCGTACTCGGCCGCCTTGGCCTCGGCGATCTCCGGGTAGAGGTCGCTGATGGCCAGCAGCTCGGTGTCGGCGAAGGACTTCAGGTTCTCGATGTAGGTGCCGCTGATCACTCCCGCGCCGATGATGCCGACGCCGACGGGTCCCTTGCCGGTCATCAGCGGGCACCCCCGACCAGGAACTCGCGACTCGCGCCGACGGCCTCGACGAGGTCACCCTCGGAGTCGTCCAGCTCGACCACGAACAGCGCCGCGGGAGCGGCCGCCATGTAGTCGTCGACGGGCACCGATCCCGAGCCCACGGCCACCTGCTTCTTGTTGTCCAACGATCCGTCTCCGTCCTTGATGTGCAGCGCGACGACGCGTTCGCCGAGCCTCTCCAGCAGTGCGGGTACGTCGGCACCGCCGACGTACGCCCAGTACGTGTCGACCTCCAGCACCACCGCCGGATCGAGGTGCTCGGCGAGCACCTCGAGCCCGTGCACGCCGTCGATCCGTGACGTCAGCTCGTACTCGTGGTTGTGGTAGCCGACGGTCAGACCGTACTCGGCGGCCTTCGCCGCGGCCGCGTTGAGGTCCGCCGCCACCGCGGCGATGCCCTCGGCCGTCTCCCAGCGGCGCGGTCGCTGGAGGGCACGATGATGGTCTTGACGCCCAGCTCCTGGGCGGCCACGAAGATCGCCTCCTGGTCGTCGGCGGCCAGCAGCCCCATGTGGGTGGTGGGTGCGGTGAGGCCGTGGGCGCTGAGCCCGGTCTTCAGGTCGTCGAAGAACGTGGTGAAGGCGAAGGGCTCGACCTGCGTGTAGCCGAACGCGGCGATCTTCGCCAGGGTGCCGTCGAAGTCCTCGGCGAGCGCTCCACGCACGGTGTAGAGCTGGACCGACAGCTGATCAGGGTTGGGCATGCTTCTCCTCGTACGGAGCCGCGGTTCCGGCTCGTGGTGTTCGTGGACGCCATCCACCCTTTCACCAAACGTCCGTTCAGGAAAGGCCGGGGACGCCCTGGTGTCGGTCATATCGCAAAACCGGTTCAGTCGCTAGTCTCTGTCCACCATGAGCCGCGTCACCATCAACGACATCGCCCGTCGTGCTGGGGTGTCGAAAGGCGCGGTCTCGTACGCCCTGAACGGTCGTCCGGGCGTGTCGGAGCAGACCCGCACCAAGATCCTCGACGTGGCCTCCGAGCTGGGCTGGGCGCCCAACCGGACGGCCAGGATGCTGTCGGGCTCGCGCACCGAGACCTTCGGTCTGGTGCTGGCCCGTGACCCCCGGACCCTGGGTTCGGAGCCGTTCTACATGGAGTTCGTGGCCGGGTTGCAGAGCGAGCTCTCCCAGCGCGGGTACGCCCTGCTGCTCCAGCTCGCGCCCACGTCGGCCGACGAGCTGGACCTCTACCCCCGGTGGTGGTCCGAGCAGCGGGTCGACGCGGTCGTGGTCGTCGACATCCACGTCGCGGACGCCCGGGTGGCGGCCCTCAGGGACCTCGGCATGCCGGCGGTGTTCGTCGGCGACCCGGCCACCACCGGAGGCTTCACCACCGTGTGGACCGATGACGCCACCGCCATGGCCTCGGCCGTCCGTCGCCTGGTCGAGCTGGGTCATCGGCGGTTCGGCCGGGTGGCCGGTTCACCGCACCTCAGCCACACGCGGGTGCGCGATCTCGCCTTCGAGCAGGCCGTCGCGGCCGAGGGCCTGTCCGGCACGGATCCTGCACGCCGACTTCTCCGACACGGCCGGCGGGCTCGCGGCGCGCGAGCTCTGGAACCGGCCCGAGCCACCGACCGCGATCGTGTTCGACAACGACCTGATGGCCATCGCCGGCCTGTCGGCGCTGACCGAGCTGGGCATCGCCGTGCCCCACGAGGTCAGTCTGCTGGCCTGGGACGACTCCGCGCTCTGCACCATCACCCACCCGAAGCTGTCCGCCCTGAACCACGACGTGATGGCCTTCGGTGCCCACGTCGGTCGACGGCTGTTCGATCTGCTCGACGGGGCGGAGCCCGCGGCCCATCTCGACTCCACCCCGGTCCTGGTGGAGCGCGAGAGCACCGCCCCAGCCCCGCGCTGACCCAGCTGACCCGCGCTGACCCGCGCTGACCTCAGCGTGTCGGGGCGTTCGCCGCCTCGGGTGAGGCCAGCAGCTCGCGGGTCAGGAACACCCCGCCCGCCGTCGCCACCGGGAAGATGACCACGGCCACGAACGGGATCGCGAGCAACAGGAAGCACGGCACGGAGAAGCCGAGCACCCGCCAGCGGCGACGCTGCATGGCGGCGCGCCGCTGGCTCAGCCTCGGGAAGCCGCGCCGTTCGAAGCTGGGCCCGATCAGCTCGAAGCAGAGCATCCACCCGCCGAAGCACGCCGCGACGACGGGGATGACGGTCTGGCCCACCACCGGGATGAACTGGGCCAGGAACAGCGGCAGCGCCGCAGCCACCGAGATCGCGATCAACCCGACCGACTGGCGCAGCGCCCGCGGCAACGAGCTGCTCCACGGCTCCTCGTGATCCGGCAGACCGCCGGAGAGCTCGGCGTCGACGGCCTCGCTGATCTTGTCGTAGATCGGCGCACCGAAGGCCATCGTCAGGGTGCTGAAGGAGATGATCATGACCAGCAGCGTGGCGCCGAGGACCCCGACACCGGCCAGCACCTGCATCGTGGTGCGGGCGGCCTCGGCCCAGCCGTCGGCGAACGGCGTGATCGCGTCACCGATCGCGCTCAGCCTGGTGATCAAGAACACGAGCAGTCCGGCGAAGAGCACCGACATGATGAACGGTGGCACCGCACCCAGCCAGAACAGCTTCGGCCGCTGGACGAGGAACCGGAGCCCCTTCAGCAGCAGGGCGGCCCCACCCACGGCGTCGGAGATCATCGGGTCTCCCGGGACGCCTCACGGACGGCGGCTCCCTTGGCTTCGGCCGTCGCCCGCAGCTCGTCGGCGAACGCGACCAGCCGGGCCGTGAGGACCGGGTCGCCGGTGGCCAGGATCCGCGCCGCCAGCAGACCGGCGTTGCGGGCGTTGCCGATCGCCACCGTCGCCACCGGGACCCCGCTGGGCATCTGCACGATCGAGAGCAGCGAGTCCATCCCGTCCAGGTACTTCAGCGGCACCGGCACCCCGATCACCGGCAGCGGGGTCAACGCGGCCAGCATGCCCGGGAGGTGGGCGGCACCACCGGCCCCGGCGATGATCACCTCGAGTCCTCGGGTGTGGGCCTCGCGACCGTAGCTGAGCATCGCCTCGGGCATCCGGTGCGCGGAGACGACGTCGGCCTCGTACGCGATCCCGAACTCCGCCAGAGCCACCCCGGCGGCGCTCATCACCGGCCAGTCCGAGTCCGAGCCCATCACGATGCCGACCCGGGCCCTCCCTGCTGCGCTCATACCGCCCGCTGCACTCATGCGTCTTCTCCCATCAGGTAGTCGGCCGCGTGCCGGGCGCGCTTGCGGACGTCGTCGAGGTCGCGACCGTACGTGGTCACGTGGCCGACCTTGCGGCCCGGCTTGACCTCCTTGCCGTACAGCTGGACCCGGAGCCGCCGGTCCCGGGCGAAGCAGTGCAGCAACGCCGAGGGCAGGTCCGTCACCGAGCCACCGAGCACGTTGGCCATCACCGTGTACGGCTCCCGCGCGGCCGGGTCGCCCAGCGGCAGGTCGACCACGGCCCGGAGGTGGTTCTCGAACTGCGACGTGTGGGCGCCGTCGATGCTCCAGTGCCCGGTGTTGTGCGGACGCATGGCGAGCTCGTTGACCACCACCGAGCCGTCCGGGCGCTCCATCAGCTCGACGGCGAGCAGCCCCACCACCCCGAGCTCGTCGGCGATGCCGAGGGCCAGCTGCTGGATCTGCACCGTCCGGTCGTCGTCCAGCCCGGGTGCCGGCGTCGTGGTCTCCACGCAGACCCCGTTGCGCTGCACGGATTCCGACACCGGGTAGGCCACCGCCTGCGCCGACGGCGACCGCACCACCAGGGCGCTCAGCTCGCGACGGAACGCGATGAACTCCTCCGCGATCACGGCCACACCGCCGGCCAGGTGCGCGAACGGCTGGTCCGCGTCGGCCGCCGAGTCGAGCTTCCAGACCCCCTTGCCGTCGTAGCCGCCCCGGGAGGTCTTGGCGATCACCGGCCAACCGATCTCGTCGCCGAAGGCGATCAGCGCCGCCGCATCCGGCACCACCCGGTAGACCGGGCACGGCGCCCCCAGCGCGCTCAGCCGGTCGCGCATCACCACCTTGTCCTGCGCGTGCACCAGCGCCTCGGGACCGGGTCGCACCGCGACACCGGCCTCCACCAGCTCGTGCAGCAGGTTCGTCGGCACGTGCTCGTGGTCGAACGTGATCACGTCACAGCCGGCGGCGAAGGCCTTGACGGTGGCCGGGTCGGTGTAGTCACCCACGGTCACGTCGTGGACGACGGCCGCGGCGGAGGTGTCCGCGCCCTCCGCGAGCAGGCGGAGCCGCAACCCCAGGCCGGTGGCCGCCTCGTCCATCATCCGGGCGAGCTGGCCGCCCCCGATCACGCCGACCACGAACGGCCGCTGAGGTCTCGATGCCGGCTGAGAGTCCGATGTCACTCGCCGAAGGATATGGGCGAGGCAGCTCGCGGCGGAAACCCGGTCAAGCGAACGGCGGTGGCCACGGGCACCGTGGAGGATCACGACTGACGGTTACGCTGCGGCGTGAGGACTCCCCGCGGTCTCGGCTCGGGTCTGGTCGTGTCGGGGGTCGGGCTGATCGCCACCTGCTACGGCCTGGCCCGCTTCGCCTACGGCCTGTACGCCCCACGGTTCGCCGAGGAGTTCCGGCTCACCGCGGCCACCACGGGAGTGATCGCGGCGGGCGGCTACGTCGGCTACTGCCTGGCCATCGGGCTGAGCATCATCGCCACGGCCCGCTGGGGGCCACGACGGGTGGCCGTGTCCGCCGGGGTGGTGGCGGCCGTCGGTCTGGCGACGGTGGCCGCCGCGCCGTCGGCGGGGGTGCTGGCGGCCGGTGTGCTGATCGCGGGCTCGAGCACCGGGATCGCCTCACCCCCGCTCGCCGCGGCGGTGGCCCGCTGGATCGAGGAGGGTGCTCGCGACACCGCCCAGACCGTGGTGAACGCCGGGACGGGTCTGGGCGTGCTCGTCTCCGGGCCGGTGGCGCTGCTGCTGATGGATCAGTGGCGGACGGCGTGGGCCTTGTTCGGCGCCATCGCCGTGGTGGTCACGCTCTGGGTGGCCCGTGTCGTCCCCGGCGGGGGCCGCGCCGACCCGGGCCGGCCGTCCCAGGGCGGCCGCCCCGCCGGTCTGCCCCGATTGCTGGTGGCGTCCGCGGCGATGGGCCTGGCCAGCATCGCGGTGTGGACCTTCGGCCAGCAGCTGGTGTCGGCCGAGAACGCGACGAGCTGGGCCGCGCCCGCGACCTGGACCGTCATCGGCGCGGCAGGCATCGTCGGCGCCTTCTCCGGGCCGCTCGTGGCCCGCCTCGGGGTGGCTCGTGCCTGGACGGTGCTGATGGTGGTCCTCGCGCTGGGCGTGGCCGGACTCGCGCTCGGCGCCGGCCGGGTGGCCGTGGCCCTGCCGGCGGGAGCGGTCTTCGGCGCGTCCTACATCGCGCTGACGGGTGTCGTCCTGGTCTGGGCCACCCGCCTGTACCCGCACCGGGCCTCGTTCGGTGTCGGCCTGGCGTTCTTCATGATCGCCGTCGGCCAGGCGATCGGAGCCCCGCTCGTCGGGCTGCTGGCGGACGGCACCAGTGTCGCCGCCACCTTCTACGCCTGCGCGGCCGTCGCCCTCGCCGGCTCGCTGCTCACGCTCGGACGGGTGGGCCCACCCGTGCGGTGAGCGACCACTCCCTGGTGGCGCCGGCGGCCAGCACCTGGTGCGTCCCGGCCGCCACCCCGTCGAGCCACGGACAGCGGGTAGCCGGTGCACGGCTCCAGAACGAGCACGTCCAGTCCGCGCCACCCGCCGCCGTACGAGGCGAAGGTCCAGCAGGACGGCAGGTCCGCGAGGTCCCAGGTCAAGCGCGAGTCCGGTGCCGGCGACGGGGTGGTCCACGCCGCAGCGACCCTCGTCGAGCGAGGTGGCGATCAGGAACTCGGTCACGCCCCGGGCGCTGGTGTCGGGCGGGCGGCGGAAGTCGTGCTCGACGCCCGCCGACCACCGCGCTCGGCCAGGTGAACCGTCCACCCTCGGGTCGGGCCCTGGGGTCGCCGAACTCGTGCACCAGGACGTCGCCGGCGGCCAGCGCGATCACCGTGTCGGGATGCAGCCGGACGGCGACGTGGGACTTCCACAGGAACGGCAGCTCCCGCCGGCCCTCGTTGGTCACGCGATAGTCGGTCCGCAGCCCCGGACCGTCACCGAGCACCAGCCGCTTGGTCACCCGGGTGGCCGAGATCGGCGGACGGACGGTGAGCTCGAGGGCGACCTCGTCGTCGCCCGCGGTCAGGTCGGTGATCAGCCAGGGCAGCGACCACAGCTCGCCGTGGTCGGGCATCGCCTCGCCGGCGAGGACCTCCGGCTCGTCGTTGGGGAACAGCTCGTCCCAGCCTCCGAGGAACACGTCGTCGTAGCCCGAGCCGAACGGCACCGGTCGGACGGGCACCCGCTCGTTGCGCCACAGCAGCTCGACGTCGGCCGCCTTGTCGACCAGGCTGATGATCTTGCCGCCGAGCCCGGGCAGCACCACCGCCCGCAGCCGGCGGTTCTCCAGCACGACCGCCGGCTGACCGGCCAGCGACCACTCGGTGCTGATCCGCGGGGTCGGCGAGCCGCTCAGCCGACACGCAGCCGCTCCAGCACGTCGCGGTCGACCTCGATCCCCAGGCCGGGCCGGTCCAGCGGCACCCGGACCCGGCCGTCGACGAAGCCGATCTCCCGCCGGACGAGATCGCGGGCGATCGGCGAGGTCGACACGGTGTGCTCGATCAGACCCGCCGTTGGGGATCGCCGCCGCGAAGTGGGTCGACGCGGCGACCAGCACCCCGCTCTTGAAGGCGTGCGGCACCACCCGGCGGTGCCGCTGGTGCGCCAGCCAGGCCAGTCGCCGCCCCTGGGTCAGCCCACCGCAGCGGGCGAGATCGGGTTGGATCAGGTCGACTCCGCCGTCGTCGATCAACCGCTCGAAGGCGGCGTAGTCGCTCTCGGCCTCGCCACCGGCGATGGTCAGCGAGCTGCGCTCGGACAGCGCCCGGTAGCCGGTCAGGTTGTCCGGGGCCACCGGCTCCTCCAGCCAGCCGATGGCGTAGCCCTCCAGCATCGAGGCCATCCGCAGGGCGGTCTTGGTGTCCCAGACCTGACCGGCGTCGATCATGATCGTCACGTCGTCACCGGCGGCGCGGCGGATCTCCCGCACCAGCGACTCGTTGAACGCCAGATCCTGACCGATCGGGCCCCACCCGAACTTGATCCTGCGGTAGCCGCGCTCGGCGTACCGGGCGGCCTCCTTCGCCGCCAGCACAGGGGTGTCGGGCATCACCAGGCTCGCGTACGCGTCCAGCCACTCCGACTCGGGCCCCGCCGAGCAACCGGGCGACCGGCAGCCCGAGGACCTTGCCGGCCAGGTCCCACAGGGCGATGTCCACGCCACTGATCGCGTGCATCGTCGCCCCGCCGGAGAAGTAGCGGCTGCCCGACACCATGGCGTGCCAGCAGACGTCGATGTCCAACGGGTTGCGACCGAGCAGGATCGAGCGGAGCCCACGAGCGATCAGGTGCGAGGGCTCGGCCTCCACCACGGCCTTGGCCACCAGGGGGGCGGAGTCGACCTCGCCGACCCCCACGGTGCCGTCGCTGGCGGTGACGAAGATCAACAACGTGTCCTGGGTGCCGTCGCACCGTTCCGCATCGATCTCGTCCAGCCGGCAGAAGACGGCCTCCACCTCGGTGATCGTCAGGTCGGCGGTCCCTCGCCGAGACGTCGTCGGTTCGGACATCACCGCGCTCCTCGCTGTGGTTGTGTCCAGGGCACGGTCGGTGTCGTGCGTCCCGTCCGCCGGGACCGGCTCGGGCGTCAGCACCCGCTCCCCCAGCTCCTCGCTCACGATCCCGCGGACCACGGTCGGCCTGCGCGATCAGCTCCTCCGGCGAGGTGCGGCTGGACACCGCGCTGATGCTGAGGGCACCGGCCGGGATGCTCGGGGAGTCGAGGAACAAGGGGAAGGCGATGCAGACGATCCCGAGATCGTTCTCCTGCAGGTCCATGGCGAAGCCCCGCGCCCGACCCTCCCGGAACGCGGCGTCGAGCTGCTCGGCGGTGGTGAGGGTGTGGGCCGTCTTGGCCAGCAGCGGCCCGTGCTGGGCGACGTAGTCCTGCACCGCGGCCGAGATCGCGCAGGCGATGCATCAGCAGGGCCTTGCCCAGGCCCGTCCGGTACGCCGGGTTGCCACCGCCGATCACCGAGCTCATCTGGAACGTCTTGCGGGTCGGCGAGACCTTGGCCTGGTAGACGATGTCGGCACCGACCAGGACGCCGTAGTGGGTGGTCTCCCCCGTGGCGTCGGCCAGCCGGCGGAGGACGCGGCTCGACGGTGAGGCTGGACTGCTGACCCTCGTGGTAGCCGAACACGAGCTGCAGCAGGTCGAAGCCGAGGTGGTAGACGCCGTCGGCGTCCTGGCGGGCGAACCCACTGGTCACCAGGGCGGCCAGGGCCCGGTGCACACTCGACTTCGGCGCCTCGACCGCCGCCGCCACGTCGCCGAGCCGGGCACCGGCCGGCCGCTCGCCCAGGCACCGCAGGATGGCCAGCACGCGCGCAGAGCCGGTCAGTCCGCCGTCCGACATCGTTCACCACCCACCGATACGCATCCGTTGTGCGAGGTACTTGACCTCCTCGATTGCTGTCGTACGATAACACCATCCCACTCAGAGGAAAGATGTTCCGATAATCGGAACGACCGGCTCAACGCAGAGAACGGGAGTCATGACGACACTCGCGCCGACCTCCAGGTCGGCCCCGGCCACCCAGGACCCGCCGCGCCGGCGGGGCAGCCTGGCCCGGCGGCAGGCCGTGTGGTGCTACGTCTTCATCGCCCCGGCGATCCTCGGCCTGCTGCTGTTCTCCCTCGGACCGATGATCGCCTCGCTGTGGCTGAGCTTCACCTCCTACGACCTGCTCAGCTCACCGGAGTGGATCGGCACCGAGAACTACGTGAACCTCGCCCAGGACCCGCTGTTCCGCAAGTCGCTGAGCGTGACGCTGATCTACGGGCTCGTGGCGGTGCCCTGCACGATGGTGATCGCGCTGGTCCTGGCGATCATGCTGAACGCCAAGATCCCCGCGCTGCCGTTCTTCCGGTCCGCCTACTACCTGCCCAGCGTGATCAGCGGCGTGGCCGTCGCGACGCTGTGGAAGTGGATGTTCAACGGCGAGTACGGCCTGATCAACGCCGGTCTGGCCCGGATCGGCATCGCCGGCCCGGCCTGGCTCACCGACGAGCAGTGGGCGCTGCGGGCGTTGATCTTCATGAGCCTGTGGGGCTTCGGCGCGACCATGCTGATCTACCTGGCCGGGCTGCAGGGCGTGCCCAAGGAGCTCTACGAGGCGGCTCAGGTCGACGGCGCCAGCCGGTTCCGCCAGCACCTGCACGTCACCGTGCCGATGCTGTCGCCGGTCACCTTCTTCAACCTGATCATGGGCATCATCGCCAGCCTGCAGGTGTTCGCCGAGCCGTTCGTGCTGACCAAGGGCGGGCCGAACAACTCCACCCTGCTGCTGTCGGTGTACCTGTACCAGAACGCGTTCCAGTACCTCAAGATGGGCTACGCCTCGGCCATCGCCTGGGTCACCTTCGCGATCATCCTGGTCTTCACCCTGCTCGTCTTCCGCTCGATGCCCATGTGGGTGCACTCCGAGGCGGGTGAGGAGAAGTGAGCACCGACGTCCGCCCGTTCCGCGCGAGCAAGTCCCGCCCCCGGATGACCCTCGGTTCGTGGCTGCTGACCATCGCCTTGTCGGTCGGTTGCCTGCTGGTGCTGATGCCGGTGGTCTGGATGGTGCTCACCTCGCTCAAGGCGCCGGACCAGGTGTTCAAGATGCCACCCATCTGGATCTTCGAGCCGCAGTGGAGCAACTACCCCGAGGTGCTGCAGCTCGTCCCGTTCCAGCGCTACATCCTCAACACCGCGACCATCGTCGGCCTGGTCACCGTCGGGACCCTGCTCAGCTGCTCCTTCTGCGCGTACGGGTTCGCCCGGCTGAAGGCGCCCGGTCGCAACGCCATCTTCCTGATCCTGATGGCCACGCTGATGCTGCCCACCACGGTCACCCTGGTGCCGACCTACATCGTGTTCAACCACCTCGGCTGGCTGAACACGTTCAAGCCCCTGATCCTGCCCGCGTTCTTCGGCTCCGCCTTCTTCATCTTCTTGTTCCGGCAGTTCTTCCTGGGCATCCCCAAGGAGCTCGAGGAGGCCGCCCGGATCGACGGGGCCGGCTACCTGCGGATCTGGTGGACGATCTTCCTGCCGCTGTCCTGGCCGGTGATCGCCACCGTCTCGGTGTTCACCTTCGTGGCGGCGTACAACGACTTCTTCGGTCCGGTGATCTACCTGTCCGACGAGTCCAAGTACACGATCGCGGTCGCCCTGTCCTACTTCAGCGGCTCCCCGCGCATCGGACCGCAGACCCACCTCCTGATGGCGGCGACCACCATCGCCGCCCTGCCCTCGATCGTCGTCTTCCTGCTCGCCCAGCGCTACTTCATCAAGGGGATCGCCGTCAGCGGCGTCAGCAAGTAGCCCGTCCACCTCGACCACACCCAACACCTCCACCAGCACCCAACGAAGGGGATCGCCCTCATGGTCAATCCGAGCCCGTTCCGCCAGCTCCCGGTCAGTCGCCGCACCCTGCTCGGCGGCCTGCTCGGTGCCTCCGCGCTGACCCTGGCCGGCTGCTCCGCGCGACGAGCCGGCCGCCGCAGGCGCCCGCGCCCAGCAGCACCGAGATCCTCGGCCGCACCGACCTCGAGGTGCTGGCCTGGACCAACGGGCCGACCATCGACGACAACTTCAAGAAGCGGGTCGCCCAGTTCAACACCGAGATGGCCGGCAAGTTCACGGCCAAGATCAACTTCCTGCCCTACGACCAGTACTGGCAGAAGATCCAGCTGCAGTACGCCGCCAACAAGCCGTTCGACATCTACTACTGGGACGTGCAGGCGTACGCGCACTTCAAGAAGGGCCTGGTCCTCAACCAGCAGCCGGCGATCGACGCCACGGAGATGGTGGACGACAGCCAAGTACCCGACCAAGCTCTACGACCCGTGGAAGTTCGACGGCAGCAACCTCTACTGCGTGCCGGAGAACATCCAGTCGATGGCCCTGTTCTACAACAAGACCCACTTCGACGCGGCCGGCATCGACTACCCCGACGCCACCTGGACCTGGGACAAGGTGGTCGAGGTGGCGCCCCAGCTGACCAAGAAGAACGGCAGCAAGGTCACCCAGTGGGGACTCGACATCGGTGATCTCGGTGTCTGGTGGGGCATCCAGACGCTGGCCTGGGCCGCCGGCACCGCGTTCGTGGACAAGCCGCTGGAGCCGACCGCGTTCCAGATGACCGACCCCAAGGTCGTCGAGGCGATGACGTTCGTCCAGGACCTGATGTGGGACGAAGCACGTGGCCCCGCGGCCGGAGGAGCGCGCGGCGGTCAGCGAGAACAACGGCGGCTTCTCCTCCGGCGCCTACTCGATGATGCCCGGCGGCACCTGGAACATCGCCTCGCTACACCCAGATGAAGGACGAGTGGGCGATGGCCCCGCTGCCGCTGTACCAGGGCAACAGCACCGCCCCGTACTGGCTGGGCGGCTGGGTGGTACCGGCCAAGTCCGGCGCCATCTCGGCGGCCCAGGCGTTCGCGCTCTGGAGTGCCACCACCTTCCAGTCGACGATGGCGAAGAACCACGACTGGATCCCGTTGCAGAACGCCGCGCGTGGCTCCAAGGAGATGCTGGACGGCATGCCGGAGGGCTTCACCGACGCCATGGAGAACCTGCCCAACGCCCGGATCGGCGACATCTACACCGGCAACATGCAGCAGATCTTCAACGAGGTGTTCGGGCCCAACTTCGATCAGCTGTTCAACAACAAGCTGACCCCGGCCGACGCCGCCCAGAAGATGCAGGACGGCGCCACCAAGCTGTTGACCTGATGCGGGCCCTGGTCCTCGCCGAGGTCGGCCGGTTCGAGCTGGTCGACCTCCCGGACCCGCAACCCGGGGTCGGCGAGGTGCGGGTCCGGGTCACCCAGTCGGGCATCTGCGGGTCCGAGCTCGGCGGCTTCCGGGGGACCGACGGCCTGCGCCACCCCGGGTTGGTGTTCGGCCACGAGCTGATCGGGACGGTGGACGCGTACGGACCCGGGGTGCCGGCCGGACCAGCGTCTCGAGCTCGGCAGCCTGGTCACCGTCAACCCCCTGTGGTCGTGCGGTCGCTGCCCCATCTGCCGTCTCGGGACGACCCAACGTGTGCCCGGAGCGGCGGCTGCTCGGCGGCCACGTCAACGGCAGCAACGCCGAGCTGGTGGTCGTCGACGCCGGGTCCCTGCACCCGATCGACGCCGACGGGTCGGGCCAGGCCATCCTGGCCGAGCCGACCGCCTGCGCCCTGCGGGCCGTCCGCCGGACCGGTGTCGGTCCGGGCGGCTCGGCCCTGGTGCTGGGCGCCGGGCCGATCGGGCTGCTGCTGCTGGAAGTCCTGCGACTGAAAGGAGTCGAGGTGCTGCTCTTCACCGAGCGGATGGACGGGCGGGTGCCGGCCGGTCGCGCCAGCGGAGGCGTACGGCTGCCCGACGGCGAGGACGAGCTGCTGGAGCGGGTCCGGGAGCGCACCGGCGGTCACGGCGTGGACGCCGTGTTCGACGCGGTCGGCAGCAGCCAGACCCGCCAGAGCGCGGTCCAGGCGGTCCGGCCCGGCGGCGACGTGTGCCTGGTCGGGTCTGCACGCCGGCGAGTCGATGCTGCCGGTGCGGGACCTGATCCGGCGCGAGGTCGCGTGCGTGACCAGCTTCGCCTACACAC
Organism: uncultured Actinomycetota bacterium; assembly: GCA_963759915.1. Taxonomy (GTDB): domain Bacteria; phylum Actinomycetota; class Actinomycetes; order Propionibacteriales; family Propionibacteriaceae; genus Microlunatus. The sequence continues at coordinate 66,170 of CAVXBJ010000019.1, forward strand.
CCGACGGACTTCGCCGATGCGGTGGCCCTGCTGCAGTCCGGTGACGTCGACTTCCACGGCGAGATCGTGCACGCCGGTCTGGAGGCCGGGCAGTCCTGGTACGAGCGGCTGGTGGCCGGCCATCCCGCCGGCAAGATCGTGCTGGAGCCGAGCCCCGCCCCGGTGACGGCGGGGGCGGCTCGGTGAGCGACGCCTACCGCGTCCTGCCGGCGGACGCCGGCGCTCCCCCGGGGTCGTCCGTCGGCCAGGTCCGGCGGCGACCTGGGCGACGACCGTCACCGGACCCACCGAGACCGACCGGCGTCAGCCCCGACCTGATGATCATCGCGCTGCCGGCCGTCCGCGCGCTGTCCGGCTTCACCAGCTCGTGGGGGCTGGAGTTCGAGCCACGCTCGCTGCCCGTGGACGAGCCGGTCGTCTGGGAGGTCACCAGCGGCCGCTCCAGCAACGGCGCCCTGCCCTGGCTGGCCGCCGAGACCGACACCGGTGTCGTCGTGATCACCGTCCACTGGAGCGGCAACTGGCGCTTCGTCATCACCCCCGGATCCGACGGCACGCAGATCGCGGTCGGCCTGCACCCGGACGGACAGCGCGTGATCCTGGCCGCCGGACGAACGAGCTCCGGCTGCCCGAGGTCAGCGTCGCGGTCGGCGAGACCACCGCCGACGCCGTCGGCGGCCCTGGCCACGCTGCTGTCCGGGCAGGTGCCCCCCTCGGCAGCCGGCCTGCTGACCGAGTGGAACCACTGGTGGCCGTACGAGGACGCCGAGATCGACGAGGCCACCTTCCTGGCCGAGGCGTCCGTCGCGGCGGACCTGGGGCTCGAGGTGGCGGTGCTGGACGCCGGCTGGTTCGGCCGGCGCCGAGGCGAGCAGCGACTGGGTGGCCGAGCGGGGCGACTGGCACCGGGTCAACACCGCCCGGTTCCCGCACGGGCTGGCCTGGCTGGCCGAGGAGACCCGCCGGCGCGGGATCGCCTTCGGCATCTGGATCGAGGCCGAGGCCATCGGCCCGGGCGCGACGGTCAGCGCCGAGCACCCCGAGATCGTGGCCCGGACCGCCGACGGCGACGCTCGGCTACGTCTGCCTGGGCTCCGCCCGCCGGTCAGCACGCACGTGCACGACCACGTCGCTCGGCTGATCGACCGAGACCGGGGCCCGCTGGATCAAGTGGGACTTCAACCTCGATCCCGGCTCCGGGCTGCCGGCGCGATGATCACGGGCACGCCGCCGACGACGGTCTGCTGCGGCACTACCTCGGTCTGTACGCCGTGCTGGACCGCCTGCGCGCCGCGCACCCGGACACGATCTTCGAGGCGTGCTCCTCGGGCGGGCTGCGGATCGACGCCGGTCTGGCCGCCCACGTCGACGGCTTCTTCCTGTCCGACCCCGACTGGACCGAGCACCACCTGACCTGCCTGTGGGGTGCCGCCCGGCTGCTCCCCCCGCGGCAGCTGCTGCACTGGCCGCAGAGCGAGTGGCGCGGTGAGCACCGCTTCCAGAAGGTCGACTACTCCGGCACCTTGATCACCGCCGACCCAGTTCGACACCAAGATCAGAGCCGCGATGCTGCACCGCTTCGGCATCTCGATCCGGCTGACCCAGCTGCGCGCCGACCTGCGCGAGCGGCTCCGCCACCACCTGCGGGTCTACGAGCGGTCCGTCCGACCGCTGCTGGTCGACGGCATCCTGCGACCCCTGACGGACCAGCCGCTGCGCGAGGAGAAGGGGCACCGGCAGCCGGCGTACCAGCTGACCTCGGGTGATGACCACGTCGTCGCGGCGTTCCTGCTGCCTCCCCAGTGGGGGTGGCAGCCGGTGCTGCCGACCGGACTGGATCCGAGTGCCGGCTACGAGATCCGCGACCTGGACACCGATCAGCAGGTGGCCGTCGCGACGGGCGCGGTGCTGATGTCCGAGGGGCTGCCGGTGCCCGACCGGGTCGACGACCTCGGTCTGGTGGTCGGTCCGGCGGAGCCGGTGATCACCCGGGACCGGCCGGTCGTCTCAGGTCGGGTAGGGATAGCAGCGGGCCGTCGCCCCGCCGTCGACGGTGACCGCCTCGCCGTTGACGAAGGACGCCTCGTCGGACAGCAGGAAGGCCACCACCCGCGCGACCTCCACCGGCTCGATCAGCCGACGGATCGGGTGCAGATCGGCGTACTCCGCGAGCAGCGCCGCCGGGTCGTCGGCGGCGTCCAGGAAGCTCTGGGTCAGCGGCGTGCGCACCGCGCCGGGACGGACGGCCGTGCAGCGGATGCCGTGCGGGCCCTCCTCGACGGCGAGCTGGCGGGTCAGGGCGTCGATGCCGCCCTTGGTCGCGGCGTACACGAACGACTCCGGAAAGCCCACCAGGGCGTGGATGCTGGACATGTTGACGATCGAGCCGCCGCGATCGCGCATCACCTCGGTGGCCACCGCGCAACCCAGCAGGGTGCCGACGAGGTTGACCCCCACGATGGCGTGCAGGTCGGACTCGACCAGCGCGCGCGCGGTGGTCGGGTCGCTCGATCCCGGCGTTGTTCACCCAGCCGGTGAGGCGCCCCGGTCGCTGCGCCGCGTCCCGGGCCCGTTCATGATCAGCTCGCCGGGTGACGTCGCCGGGCACCGGCGTGAACCGCGGCCCGAGGTCGACCGCCAGCCGCTCCAGCCCAGCCCCGTCCCGGTCGAGTCCGACGACCCACCAGCCCCGCTCGACCAGCACGCGGGCGACGGCCTCGCCGATGCCGCTGGCCGAGCCCGTGACCACCACCGCCTCGTCGCGTCCGTCCACGCGTCCAACCTAGTCCCCGTCGGAGCACGCTCGTGACCGCCCTGCCACCCGATGTCGCAGCTCGGTCACGCCACACCGGCCGGAGAGGTGGCCGGGTTCGTCCGGCTGGCCACCAGCCTGCATGATCATGGTCCGGCGGGGACCGCGCTGGCCGAGCTCCGGCTGCCCGGCCGCGGCGTCGAGGTGGAGTGGCTCTACCCGTTCTCCTGGGACAGCGCCGATCGCGGCGTGGTCACCGCGACCCGGCGGCTCGTGCCGGGCGAGTCGTCTGTGTCTGCACGCCGGTCCGTACGGCACGGCCGACGCCGCCGCCCACCGCGACGGCGTGGGGATGGAGTTCCCGCCCACCGGGGACGGGCACCGCTACCGCCCCGACGACGTGCTGCCACCGCAGCCGGACGACGATCACCAGGACACCGCCGCCTGGCTGGTCGCGCGGGTCGGTGGCCGGTACGTCTCGCTGGCCTGGGAGTACAGCGGTCACCTGATCATGACCGTGGAGGTCGTGACCGATCAGGTGGTGATCCGCTCCCTGCTCCCCGCCGACACCTTCGCTCCCGCGCCGGACGGACGCGGTCCGGCCCCGGTCCCACCGGTTGGCTGAGCGTGGGACCGCGGCGATCTGGACGCCGGGGCGGCCGCCCTGCGCCGGCTGATCATCGAGGAGATGATCACTCCCCCCGATCTGTCCGGGACTGCCCGGATCAGCCCGGATTCCCCTGCCTGGTGGCCAACTCGTGGGGAGTCCAGGAGAACACCTCGACGACGCGGATCCTGGCCATGATGGACGCCACCGCCGCCGTCGGCGCCGAGGTGTTCGTCGTCGACAAGGGCTGGGAGCGCTCGGTCGGCGACTGGCACGCCGAACGACCGGTTCCCCTCCGGGCTGCGGGCGCTGTCGGAGGAGGCGCGCCGGCGCGGGATGGGGTTCGGGGTCTGGTGCGGCTGGGGCAACGCCGATCCCCGGTCTCCGGTCGCCCTGCAGCACCCCGACTGGCTGGCCACCTGGCGCGGTCACATCCCGGTGCTCAGCTTCGACAACCACGGTCTCTGTCTCGGTCACGACCCCGCCCGCGACTGGGTGCTGGACGAGCTGAGCCGGATGGTCACCGACTTCGGTCTGACCTGGCTGCTGCACGACTTCGAGACCATCGCCCGCTGCGACGCGACCGCGCACACCCACGATCCCGGCGCCGGTGAGCACGCCGCGGAGGCCGCCTTCCACCACATCCTCCGCAGCCTCGCCGCACGATTCCCCCTGCTGGTGCTGGAGAACTGCTGGAACGGCGTACGCCCGCTCGACCTGGCCATGATCAGGAGCCACCACACCACGATCACCGAGGACCACTGCCGGACCCACTTCAACAGCCTGGCCAAGGTCGGCCTCGGCCGCTATCTGCCGCTGGACTGGCAGAGCGCCTACATGGGGGCCGACGACCTGCCGGACCGGGCCCGGATCGCCCCGTACGTGATCGGCGGCCCGTGGGTGCTGATGGACGACCCGGACACGTGGACGGAGCAGAGCCGTGCGGACCTGGCACGAGCGGCCCAGGTGTTCAAGGCCTGGCGCACGGACCTGCGGACGGCGAGGATCCGCCGGCTGCCGACGATCCCGGCCGGCGTCGACACCGTGCTGGCCACGCTGGCCGACGGCCGGGCGCTGTTGGCGATCAGCGCCCCGCCCGGGGTCCGACAGATCGAGCTGGATCCCGGCGTCGTCGGGATCGTACGTGCTGCGCGACGAGTGGTCGGACACCGAGAGCCGACAGGACCTCGACGGCTCGCCGTGGCTGATCGACGTCGAGCCGGCCGGCGAGGGTCTGATCCTCAGCCTGACCCCTCGCTGATCACCAGCAGGTGAAGCCGCCGTCCACCAGCAGGTCGACGCCGGTGCAGAAGGCGGCGGCATCGCTGAGCAGGAAGACGGCCGGACCGACGATCTCCTCGACGGTCGCCATCCGGCCCAGCGGGGTCTCGGCCTCGAACGTCTTCACCTGCTCGGCCACCTCGGGTCGGGTGTTCATCGGTGTCGCCGTGTAGCCCGGACTGATCGCGTTGACCCGGATCCGTCGGTCGGCCCACTCCATCGCCAGGCTCTTGGTGAGGTGCACGACGCCCGCCTTGGCCGCGTTGTAGTGCGCCTGCAGCAGGCCCCGGTTGACGATCGACCCCGACATCGAGGCGATGTTGACGATCGCGCCGCCACCGTTGCGGAGCATGGCCCGGCCCTCGGCCTGGCAGGACAGGAACACCCCGGTCAGGTCGACGTCGACGACCCGCTGCCACTGGGCGAGCGACATCTCCTCGGCCGGCGCCGCGTTCGCGATCCCGGCGCTGTTCACCGCCAGGGACAACGGACCCAGCTCGGCCTCGGTCCGGCGGACGGCCTCGGCCAGCGAGTCCGGATCGGTGACGTCGCCCGGCACGGCGATCGCGCGGACCGCCGGCGGCCGCGATCTCCGCCACCACCGCGTCGAGGCCCGGACCCGGCCGATCGAGGCAGGCGACCGACGCGCCCGAGCCGGCCACGCCGAGCGCGATCCCCCGGCCGATCCCGCTGGCCGCTCCGGTGACCAGCGCGGTCCGGCCGTCGAGCCGGAAGTCCGGTGCGGTCGCGGTCATCGGGTCGAGCTCGGTCGACCAGGGCCCGGGCCGCGTCGGCGATGCCCGCCGGGGACATGCCGTAGCGGTCCAGCAGGAAGCCGGCGGATCCGGTGGGGGCGAACTCTCGGACGCCGAGGATCGTCATCCGGGTGGGGTGGTGCTGGACGACCGTCTCGGCCACCGCACCCCCCAGGCTGCCGGCGGTGGTCGCCTCCTCGGCGGTCACGATGCCCCCGCGTCTCGCGGGCCGCCGCGAGGACGGCGTCGACATCCAGCGGCTTGACCGTGGGCATCGAGATCACCCGGGCCGAGATGCCTTCGGCGGCGAGCTGCTCGGACGCGGCGATCGCCCGCCACAGCACCGTGCCGTTGCTGATGATCGTGACGTCGTCGCCCTCACGCACGGTGTGGGCCCGGCCCGGGACGAACTCGTAGGCGGTGTCGTAGATCTCCGGGACAGCCATCCGGGAGACCCGGATGAACGCCGGGCCCTCGGTCGCGGCCGCCCAGCGCATCGCGGCCGCGGTCTCGACGGGTGAGGCCGGCACCACGATGATCATGTTGTCGATGGCCCGCAGCCAGGCGATGTCCTCGATGGAGTGGTGGGTCGGGCCGAGCTCGCCGTACGCCATCCCCGGGCTCATCCCGCACAGCTTGACGTTGCGGTCGGAGTAGGCGACGTCGGCCTTGATCTGCTCCAGCGCGCGGCCGGTGAGGAAGCACGACGCCGCGGAGACGAAGGGGATCCGGCCGCCGTTGGCCAGACCCGCGGCGACGCCGACCATGTCCTGCTCCGCGATGCCGACGTTGATCAGCCGGTCGGGGAACGCCTTCTTGAAGGCGTCCAGCTTGGAGGAGCCGACCGAGTCGTTGACCACGCCGACGATCCGGTGATCGGCCTGCGCGAGCTCGGCCAGCGTCGTCACGTAGGCGTCACGGCAGTCGAAGCGCGGCTGGTCGGCGATCGAACCGGACCCGGGCCGGAACGCCGGCTCGTCGTGGTGCTCATGGCAGGTCCTCAGATCCTCGGGTGGGCGGCCGACTCGAGCTCGTCGAGAGCCTGGGCGAGCTGATCGTCGCCGGGCACCTTGTGGTGCCAGGCCACGTTGTTGGACATGAACGAGATCGGATGACCCTTGTGGGTGTGGGCGATCACGAACGTGGGCTTCCCGGGCCGGAACGGGGCCGAGGACAGCACGTCGAGCAGCTCACCATGGTCGTGGCCGTTCACCTCCACCACCGCAAAACCGAACGCGGCAGCCTTCTGCGTCGAGGGGGTCCAGGTCGTTGGTCTCGCGGGTGGTCGCACCCTGCTGCAGCCGGTTGCGGTCGACGATCACGGTCAGCGAGTCCAGCTCGTACTGAGAGGCGGCCATCATGGCCTCCCAGTTGGAGCCCTCCTGCAGCTCGCCGTCGCCGGTCAGCACGTAGGTCCGCCGCCGCGAGACGTCGAGCTTGGCCGAGATGGCGTGACCCACCGCGATCGGCAGCCCGTGACCGAGCGGCCCGGTGTTGGCTTCCACCCCCGGCACCTTGGTGCGGTTGGGGTGCCCGTTCAGCCGGGACAGCGGTTTCAGGAAGGTGGCCAGCTCGGCCACCTCGAGGAAGCCGAAGGCCGCCAGAGTCGTGTAGAGCGCACCGGCCACGTGCCCCTTGGACAGGATGAAGCGGTCCCGCTCGGGGTCGTCGACGGTCTCGGGGGTGACGTTGAGCACCGCCCCGTAGAGGGTGGCCAGGATGTCGATGGCGGAGAAGTCACCGCCGATGTGGCCGGCGCCGGCGTGGTGGACCAGGGTGAGGTCCTGGATCCGGATCTGCCGGGCCGCCTCGGCGAGGTGGGCCACCTGCTCCTCCCGGGTCGCGTACGGCGACAGCCGGCCGAGCACCGGCAGGGTGGCGTGCTCGGGGGCCAGCGCGCTCATCGAGTCCTCCCCGACCATCGAGCTGAGCAGCACCCGCTGCACGAGCTTCTGGGCCGCCAGCGCGTCGTGCCTGGCCTGCGCCGCCGCCAGCGCCTCCTCGTCCAGGGCGTCGAGCGCCCGGTGCAGCGCCTTGAGGAAGGTGATGGCCTGCTTGGCCGCCTGCACCGAGTCCTCCCGGAACGGGAACTGGTCGAGCTGCCAGACGCCCGTCCCAGTTGTTCTTGCGCAGGGTGTGGAAGAACTCGAACGTCTCGACCAGGTGCACCGAGCCGACCACCATGTCGTCGTCCCAGCCGCGGAAGTTGTCGTTCACGTCGATCGCGAACAGCTTGCCGTGGTCGATGCACAGCTGCGCGGCGTCGGCCGGGGTCTCCAACCCGTACAGGGAGTGGCCGAAGTCGAGCAGCACGCCGAGGTTGTCGCAACCGGTCTGCTGGATGGCCAGCAGGGTCCGGGCGGCGTTCGGGAAGATGATCTTGTTCCGGGGCTCGCGCGGCTTGTACTCGATCACGAACCTCATGTCCGCGTGGGCACTGCACAGCTCGCGCAGGGCGTCGATGGCCAGCTTCCACACGTCGTGGTAGTTCACCTGGAACGGGTAGTCCCAGCCGTCCTGGCCGAACCAGAGCTTGACGTAGTCACAGCCCAGCTCCTTGGCCAGCGCGGTCGCCTCGTGCAGCAGGGCGAGCGCCTGGGCCCGGACCGCCGGATCGGGGTTGGTGATCGAGCCCTTGATGTAGTCCCGGTTGTAGATCTCCGGGGTGATCGCGATCGCGCGCAGGCCGTTGCGGTCCAGCGCGGCCCGAACGTCGTCGAGGGTGCCGTCGAAGCCGGCGAACGGCCAGTTCAGGTCGACGACGGACAGGTCACCGACGGCTCCGGCCAGGTCGATCTGCTCGATCAGACCCACGGGCTCGCCGTAGCCCTCGGTCGCGTAGCGGTCCACGTAGGTGGCGAAGTGCCAGATGCCGGCGCCGAAGACGGGTAGGGCGGTCATGGGTGTCCTTTCGCGGAACGACGGTCAACGGAGGGAGACGGGCGGCTTCCCGGCGCCGAAGCGACGGAGCTTGGCGAACATGTCCTCGAGCAGGAACCGCACGTCGACGGACTCGCAGACCTGCACGGGATGGCCCGAACCCGGGACGTAGTGACCCTCGGCCCCGAACCGCGGGCGCCGGCACGGTCCGGAAGACCCCGCTCTGCGGGTAGAGCAGCAGCGAGACGGCCGGCGAGTCACCCAGGGAGCGGGACTCGATCGGCCCGGGATGGTGGGCGGCGTTCCACTCCTTCAGCTGGCGGATCAGGTAGTCGGCGAGCTCGCTGGTGCCGGCGATCTTCTCCTCCAGCTCGGTGTAGGAGACCGACACCATCGGGTAGACGCTGCGCGGCACCTGCCACAGCGTGATGCCCGAGTCGAACACCACGTTCGCGGCCGCGATGTCGTTGGAGAGGTTGAACTCCATCTTCCGCCGCAGGCCGAGGTCGGCGTAGCCCTCGCCGCCGATCCAGATCACCGTCACCGGCCGGTCGACGATGGCGGGATCGAGCAGGATCGCCGACGCCATGTCGGTCAACGGGCCCAGGAACGCCACGTACAGCCGATCGTCCGCGCGAGGCCAGCAGGCTCTCGGCGATGATCAGCCGCGCGCCGGGCGAGTCCACCGGCGTGCTCTCGTCCACGATCGGGACGGCGGCGCCGTTGGCCACGACCACCTGGCCGCTCAGCTGCATCAGCTCCAGCAGCAGGTCGACCTCGTCGCGCGAGTCCAGCATGCTCCGGTCGCTGCGCCAGGTGCCGAAGTGGGCCGGGATGATGCCCCGCACGTCGAGACTCGGCGAGAGCAGCGCGTGCACGATGGCGTACTGGTCGTCGCCCTCGTTCTTGGCGTCGGTGTTGATGATGGCGCGTCGGTGCGTGGCCACGTGCAGGTCCTCCGTACGATTGCATAATCATTCGATACTGCATATTCTCTCGCACGTACGACCGCTCGTCAAGCGCTAGCGTCCGGCGGCGTCCGGAAGGAGTCATCGATGACCCAGGTCCTGGCGATCGACCAGGGCACCACCAACAGCAAGGCGGTGCTGGTCGACGACACGGGTGCCGTGTGCGCCGTCGGCTCGGCTCCGGTCGGGGTCAGCCACCCTCGCCCGGGATGGGTCGAGCAGGACGCCGAGCTGCTCTGGAGCAGCGTGCTGACGGCGATCGACCGGTGCCTGTCGTCGATGGACGCCGACGGGGTCGACCTGACCGCGGTGGCGCTGTCCACCCAGCGCGAGTCGGTCGTGGTCTGGGATCGGCGGACCGGACGACCGCTCGGTCCGGTGATCGGCTGGCAGGACGTCCGCACCGCCGCGTGGTGCCGCGACCGGACCGGACCGGCTGACGACGAGCTGGTCCGCGGCCGGACCGGGCTGCGGATCGACGCGATGTTCTCGGCGCCCAAGATCGGCTGGCTGCTGCGCGAGTCGGCCGCCGGCCGGACGCCCGCCGAGGTCTGCGTCGGCACCGTCGACTCCTGGCTCGTCTGGCGGCTCACCGGCGGCGAGCGGCACGTGACCGAGGCCGGCAACGCGTCCCGCACCCTGCTCTACGACATCGTGGACCTCGCCTGGTCGCCCGCGCTGCTCGAGCTGTTCGACGTCCCGGCGGCCGTGCTGCCCCGGGTCCTGCCGTCGGACGGCGACTTCGGCGTCGTCGCTCGGTGCCGGGGATCGCCGACGGCGTGCCGATCGCCGCGGTGCTCGCGGACTCGCACGCCGCCCTGTTCGGGCAGGGCTGCACCGAGGTCGGCACGGCCAAGGCCACCTACGGCACCGGCACGTCGGTGATGACCCCCACCGCCTCGTTCGTGCCCGGCTCCTCCCCCGTCCCGTCCACGCTGGCCTGGCTCACCGACGTCCCGACGTACGCCCGGGAGGGCAACATCCTGTCCTCGGGAGAGACGCTGGCCTGGACCGGACGGCTGCTCGGTCGTTCGGTGCCGGACCTGCTCGCGCTGGCCGCGACGGTCGAGGACACCGGTGGGGTGACGCTCGTCCCCGCCTTCACCGGGCTCGGCGCGCCGCACTGGGACCGCGAGGTGCGAGGCGTGCTCACCCAGCTCGACCCGGACAGCGATCCGGCCAGGGTGGCGCGGGCCGCCGTCGAGGCCGTGGCCCATCAGGTCTGCGACATCGTGGAGGTCATCGACAGCGACTCGCCGACCCCGTTGGCGAGCATCCGGGCCGACGGCGGCATGTCGGCCTCGGCGCTGGTGATGCAGACCCAGGCCGACCTGCTCGGCCGCCCGGTGGAGGTGGCCGACCTGCCGGAGATCTCCGCCCTCGGCGTCGCCGACCTGGCTCGCCGGCGGACCAGCGCCGCACCGGTTCCCCGCTCGCCGGGGCGGACGTTCCTGCCCACCCTCGACGAGGACATCCGGCTCGCTCGCCGGGATCGCTGGCGGGAGCAGGTGCGCTGGCTCCGCTCGGCCCCGCGACGATGAGGAACGCGGCCCCCGGCGGATAGGGTCGGGCTCTCGTGAGGAAAGGGGCAGGTGAGGTGGCGCAGCCAGCTGGGGTCGCTCGCGTCTCCACCGACGGCCAGGTGCGGCTGATGACCAAGATCGCGCACCTGTATCACGAGCAGGGACTGCGGCAGAGCGAGATCGCCGGCCTCCTGCACATCTCCCAGGCCAAGGTGTCGCGGCTGCTGAAGCGCGCCGGAGAGGTCGGCATCGTCCGTACGGTGGTCGTCGTCTCCCAGGGTGTGCACACCGCTCTCGAGCAGGCCCTGGAAGAGCGCTACGGGCTGCTCGAGGCGGTCGTCGTCGACGTGGACGGCGACGAGGCGGCCATCTCGGCCGGGCTGGGGTCGGCCGGGGCCGGCTACCTGGAGGCGACCCTGTCCGGGGGCGAGCGGATCGGTGTCTCGTCCTGGAGCCAGACGCTGCTCTCGGTCGTCGACCGGCTGCGTCCGCTGCGCACGTCCGGGGCGGACTCCGTCGTCCAGCTGGTCGGCGGCGTGGGGGTCGCGCCCGTGCAGGCGCAGGCGAACCGCCTGCTCGAGGAGCTGGCCACGCTGATCGGGGCCAGTCCCATCTACGTCCCCGCCCCGGGGCTGGTCGGCGGTGCGGCGGTGCGGCGGAGCCTGCTGGCCGATCCGGCGATGCAGGGCGTGGCGGCCCACTGGCAGGACCTGACGATGGCGCTGGTCGGTATCGGCAGCCTGCAGCCGTCCGCCCTCCTGCAGCAGAGCGGGAACGCCATCGCGCCGTCCGATCAGGACACCCTTCGCGGGTTGGGGGCGGTGGGTGACGTCTGCACCCGCTTCTTCGACGCGGACGGGCACCTGGTGCCCTCCGACCTGGACGCCCGCGTCGTGGGCATCGCCGCCGACAGCTTCCGGCGGATCCCGCGACGGATCGGTCTCGCCGGCGGCGAGCGCAAGCACGCCGCCATCCGGGCCGCCATCGCCGGCAACTGGGTCAACGTGGTCATCACCGACCTGACGACCGCTCGATCCCTGGTGGCGGCCGCGTGACCACCGAACGTCCGGCCACCGCCGGGGCCGTCCGCCGCCTCTGGGACAGGGTCGCCCACCTCGGTCCGGAAGCGATCAGGTTCGGCATCGTCGGGTTGACCGGGGTCGCGTGTCAGTTCGTGGTCTTCAACGTGCTGCGCTACGCCGGTCCCGGTGGGCAGGGCGTCCTGGCGGACAAGCCGATCACCGCCCAGGTGATCGCGATCGGGGCCGCCACGGTGATCACCTACCTGGGCAACCGCTACTGGACCTACCAGCACCGGGCGAAGGGGAACCCGGTCCGCGAGCTGCCGATCTTCCTGCTGCTGAACGGGATCGCGATCGCCATCGGCGCCGTCTGCCTGGCGCTGTCGCACTACGTGCTGGGTCTGACCTCGCCACTGGCCGACAACCTCTCCGGCAACGTGATCGGGCTCGGCCTGGGCACCTTGTTCCGGTTCTGGTCCTACCGGAAGTTCGTGTTCACGGGGGACTCACCTGACCGGACTGGCGATACCACCTAGGGCTGCTGCTTCATCTCTGCGACGCTGCGCAGGATGCAGAACTCGTTGCCTTCCGGATCGGCCAGCACCACCCAACCGCGACCGTCCGGCAGGCGCCGGTCGTCCACCTCGGTGGCGCCTAGCTCGATCAGCCGCGCGAGCTCGACGTCGCGGGACCCCTCGGCCGGACGCAGATCCAGGTGCAGGCGGTTCTTGACCTGCTTGGCGTCCGGCACGTCGATGAACAGCAGCCGGGTCGTGCCGTCCGGGGAGATGATCATGCACTCCTCGTGACCGGGCACGTTGGGGTCGTCGGGGTCCTCGGCATAGCCGAGCACCTGCGACCACCAGACCGACTGGGCGTAGGCGTCGCGGGCGTCGACGGTGAGATGACTGAGACAGCTGACCATCCGGTCAGGATCGCACGGACGCCCCGATGAGCTCGCTCATGGTGACGTGCACGTCCTCGACATCGGGCACGTCGTCCAGCACCACGGGTCCGGCGTCGGCGGCGGTCTGCACCCGCAGGGTGCCGCAGCCGAGCATCCGGTCGGACAGGCTCCGCTGGTACGTGACGTCGTTGACCCGGGCCAACGGCAGGTTGGTCCCGGACTTGTTGAGGATGCCGGTCCGGGTGATCAGCCGGTAGTTCGTCAGCGTGTACGTCGTGGTCCGCCAGCGCAGGAAGGGGATGACACTCCACCAGGTCGCCAGCACGCCCGCCACGATCGCCACGGCGAACTGACCCACGGGGCGGAAGTCGTACGGGATCAGGGCGGCCCCGACGCCGAGGATGGCGCCACAGGTCACCAACCCGACGGCCGGCCAGAACAGCACCTTGCCGTGGGTGCGCATGTGCATCAGCACGCGCTCGTCTGCACCCAGCAGCTTGGCCGACAACCCCACCGCTCCATGCTGACACAGCGGCGCAATCCTGGCGTCGGACCGCAGGCCGACCCCGGGATGCCCCCGATGAGACCCTGGCCAGGGCGTCAGACCCCTGGTCGGGGAGCCGGAGCGGTCAGCGCAGGTGGGTGACGTCGCCGGCCGCGAAGGTCTGCACCCCGGTCGTCGTGCGGACGCGCAACCGGCCCTCGGGGTCGACTCCGATCGCCTCGCCGGTCACCGACGAACCGTCGGCGAGGAGCACCCGGACGGACCGGCCGATGGTGCCGGAGCGGGCGACGTAGTCGGCGGCCAGCTCGGTGTCGAGGCCGTCCTCCCAGCGGTGGTAGAGCAAGGCGAGGGTGGCCAGCACGGTGGCCATGATCTCGGCCCGGACGAACCGCTCCCCCGGCCGCAGCACCGCCAGCGACGTCGCCGTGGGCACCGGCAGCTCGTCCTCGGTCAGGTGGACGTTGACTCCCAGACCCAGCACGCAGGCCGGTCCCTGCGGGCTGTCGACCCGTTCGGCCAGGATCCCGCAGACCTTGGCGTCCGCGACCAGCACGTCGTTGGGCCACTTCAGCTCGGCCGGCACGCGGGCGACCGCGCGCAGGCTGTCGGCCACCGCCAGCCCGGCCAGCAGCGGCAACCAGGTCCAGGTCGCCGGATCGCGTGCGGGTCGCAGCAGGACCGACATCGCGATCGAGCTGCCCGCGGGTGCGGTCCAGGTCCGGCCGAGGCGACCGCGGCCGGACACCTGGTGATCGGTGGCCAGCACGGCCCCGGCCGGCTCCCCCGCCCGTGCCCGTGCCGCCAGGTCGGCGTTGGTCGACCCGGTCGACGCCACCACCTCGGCGGTCCGCCACAGGCGGTCCGCGCCGACCAGCTCGGCGTTCAGCCGGTTCGTGTCGAGCGGGTCCGCGTACGTCACCCGGCCACCGTAGTGCCCGCCGGGACTAGGGTGCGGAACCATGGACGACGTCGACATCCACACCACCGCCGGGAAGCTCGCCGATCTCCAGCGGCGGGTGGACGAGGCGGTGCACGCCGGGTCCGCGGCGGCCGTCGAGCGGCAGCACGCCCGGGGCAAGCAGACGGCCCGGGAGCGGATCGCGCTGCTGCTGGACAAGGACTCGTTCATCGAGCTGGACGAGTTCGCCCGGCACCGCTCGACCGCGTTCGGGATGGAGCAGAAGCGTCCGTACGGGGACGGCGTGGTCACCGGTTTCGGCACCGTCGATGACCGACCCGTCTGCGTGTTCAGCCAGGACGTGACCGTGTTCGGCGGCAGCCTCGGTCAGGTGTACGGCGAGAAGATCGTCAAGATCATCGACTTCGCCCTCAAGACCGGCTGCCCGTTGATCGGGATCAACGAGGGCGGCGGCGCACGGATCCAGGAGGGTGTGGTCTCTCTCGGCCTGTACGGGGAGATCTTCCGCCGCAACACCCACGCCTCCGGTGTCATCCCGCAGATCTCGTTGATCATGGGCGCCGCGGCCGGCGGGCACGTCTACTCCCCCGCCCTGACCGACTTCGTGGTCATGGTGGACCAGACCTCGCAGATGTTCATCACCGGACCCGACGTGATCAAGACCGTCACCGGCGAGGACGTGACGATGGAGGAGCTCGGCGGCGGTCGGACGCACAACACCAAGTCGGGCAACTCCCACTACCTGGCCGCCGACGAGCGGGACGCCATCGACTACGTGCGTGCCCTGCTGTCCTACCTGCCGCAGAACAACCTCGAGGAACCGCCGGTCTTCGACACCGACGTCGAGCTCGACCGGGGCGACGACGACCTGGCGCTCGACACCGTCATCCCGGACGCGCCGAACCAGCCGTACGACATGCACGAGGTCATCTCGGCGGTGCTGGACGACGCCGAGTTCCTGGAGGTGCACAGCCTGTTCGCACCCAACATCGTGGTGGGCTTCGGCCGGATCGACGGCCGGAGCGTCGGCGTGGTCGCTAACCAGCCGCTGCACTTCGCCGGCTGCCTGGACATCGACGCGGCGGAGAAGGCCGCCCGTTTCGTCCGCACCTGCGACGCCTTCAACATCCCGGTGATCACCTTCGTGGACGTGCCCGGCTTCCTGCCCGGCACCGACCAGGAGTGGAACGGCATCATCCGGCGCGGGGCGAAGCTGATCTACGCCTACGCCGAGGCCACCGTCCCGCTGGTCACGGTGATCACCCGCAAGGCGTACGGCGGGGCCTACGACGTGATGGGCTCCAAGCACCTCGGGGCGGACATCAACCTGGCCTGGCCGACGGCGCAGATCGCGGTGATGGGGGCGCAGGGAGCGGTGAACATCCTGTATCGCAAGGAGCTCGCCGGCCACGAGGATCCCGACACCCGGCGCGCGGAGCTGATCGCCGCGTACGACGACGAGCTCGCGAACCCCTATGTCGCGGCCGAGCGCGGCTACGTGGACGCGGTGATCATGCCGCACGAGACCCGCCTCGAGATCACCCGGGCGCTGCGGCTGCTGCGCACCAAGCGGGAGACGCTGCCGCCCAAGAAGCACGGGAACATCCCCCTGTGAGCGCGTCCGCAGCCGGGAACGCGTCCGAGGGCGGGAGCGCCGTCGGAGCGGAGTCGCCCCCGACGCTCCGGGTCGTGGCCGGGCACCCGACCCCCGAGGAGCTGGCGGCGCTGGTGGTCGCGCTCGCGACGGTGGTCTCCGATGATCCTCCCCGTCCACCAGCCGCCCCACTGCGCGGTTGGTCTGATCGCTCGTACGGATTGCGGACAGGTCTGCGTCCCGGACCCCACGCTTGGTACCTGTCTGGTCGGCGAGGGGCTGGGTAGTCTGCGACCACCGGGCCCTGGCGTGGGCCCCGACCCCGGAAGGGCCCGACGATGAGCGCGATCGACGACATCCTCGCCACCATCCCGATCAACTCCCTGGCCGATCAGCTCGGCGTGGACCCCGCCACCGCCGAGTCCGCGGTGCGTGAGGCCCTGCCGGCCCTGGTCGGTGGCATGCAGGCCAACGCCGCCGACCCCCAGGGCGCCGCTTCGCTGGCCG
Organism: uncultured Actinomycetota bacterium; assembly: GCA_963759915.1. Lineage (GTDB taxonomy): Bacteria > Actinomycetota > Actinomycetes > Propionibacteriales > Propionibacteriaceae > Microlunatus. The sequence goes on from CAVXBJ010000019.1 coordinate 82,390, forward strand.
GCGCGGTGGAGAGCCACTCACCCACGCTCGTCGACGGCGGGGTGAACCTGGACGACGTCGACACCGCCGACGGGGAGAAGATCGTCAGTCACGTCTTCGGAGAGAACAGCGGTGCCGTCGCCCAGACCCTGGGTGGCAACCTCGGCGGCAACTCCGACCTGATCCAGAAGCTGCTCCCGATCCTGGCGCCGATCGTGCTGTCCTACCTGTCGCAGAAGATGCGCGGCGGCAGCGCCCAACCGGGCGCGGCCGGCGGCGGACTCAACGACCTGCTCGGTTCGATCCTCGGTGGGCTCAGCGGTGGCCAGGGTCAGAGCCAGGGTGGCGGCTCCATCCTGGACGTGCTCGGGGGCCTGCTCGGCGGCGGCCGCAGGTAATCGTCCCTCGCTGCTCGCTGCGGGGGCCCGCCGCCGGGAGCCGGGCGGGGGTTCAGAGCTGCAGCCAGACCGCCTCGTCGACCCCGAGGGTGCCGGAGGCCGCGTCCCCGGACGCCACCAGGATCTGGGCGTCGGCCGGCAGGGCGTACGGCTCCGGCCCGAAGTTCACCACGCAACGGAAGCCCGGCTCCCGGGTGAAGGACAGCACGCCCGCCGGTACGCCGTCGTCCCAGGTCAGCGTCCCGTCGCCGAGCGCTGGGTGGCGGCGACGCTCGGCCAGCGCCACCCGATAGTGGTTCAGGTGGCTGGCGGGGTCGCCGTCCTGGGCCTCGGCGGTGCGAACGGCCCAGCCGTCGGGCTGCGGAAGCCAGGGCGGGGTGTCGGCGGAGCCGAAACCGAACGGGGCCTGCGTGCCCGACCACGGGATCGGCACCCGGCAGCCGTCGCGGCCGCGGACCGTGTGGCCGGAGCGCTCCCAGGTCGGATCCTGCAGCATCGACTCGGGGATGTCCTCGACCTCTTCCAGCCCGAGCTCATCGCCCTGGTAGACGTACGCGCCACCCGGGAGCGCCAGCTCCAGCAGCACCGCGGCCCGGGCACGCTTGCGGCCGAGGGTGACGTCTGTGGCGCCTTCGGGCACCGATCCCACCCCCGCGAAGGACTGGAGTTCCATCCCGTCCGGGGTGAACCGCGCACCGGTGACCGGTCGACCGTAGCGGGTGACCACCCGGGTCGTGTCGTGGTTGGCGAGCACCCAGGTGGGCGGGGCACCGACGGCGCCGGTGGCCGCCAGGGTCAGGTCGATGACGTTGCGCTGCGACTCCGCCGACCACTCGCACATCAGGGCGTCGAAGTTGAACGTGCTGTGCAGCTCGTCGTCCCGGACGTACTTGGCCAGCTCGGCGGCCGGGGTGACCCACGCCTCGGACACGAAGACCCGAGCCCCGAGATCGCTGTCGGCGTAGGAGTCGGCCACCGTCCGCCAGCGGCGCAGGATGTCGTGCACGTGCGGTTGGTTCAGGTACGGCGAACCGGTCAGGGTGTTGGCGATCGGCCGGCCGGTGGCCGGATCCACGTCGAGATCGGGCAGGCCCGGAGCCTTGGCCATCGAGTTGGCCACGTCGATCCGGAAGCCGTCGACCCCCCGGTCGAACCAGAACCGCAGGATCGCATCGAACTCGTCGACGACCGCCGGGTTGTCCCAGTTCCAGTCGGGCTGCTTGATGTCGAACAGGTGCAGGTACCACTGACCCGGGGTGCCGTCGGCGTTCGTGGTCCGCTCCCAGGCGCCCCCGCCGAACATCGCCGGCCAGTTGTTGGGCGGCAGCTCGCCGTTCTCGCCGCGGCCGTCGCGGAACAGGTAGAGATCGCGCTCGGCCGAGCCGGGCGCCGCGGCGAGAGCCGCCTGGAACCAGGCGTGCTCATCGCTGCTGTGGTTGGGCACCAGGTCGATCAGCACCCGCATCCCCAGCTCGTGCGCCCGCGCGACGAAGGCGTCGGCCTGCTCCAGGGTGCCGAACTCCGGGAGGATCCCGCGGTAGTCGCTGACGTCGTAGCCACCGTCGGCCAGCGGCGACGGATACCAGGGGCTCACCCACACCGCGTCGACACCGAGGCCGGCCAGGTAGTCCAGCTTGTCGATGATGCCGCGGACGTCGCCGGTCCCGTCACCATCGGCATCGGCGAACGAGCGGGGATAGACCTGGTAGACGACGGCGCTGCGCCACCACTGGGGATCATCGTTGAGAGGCATCCCCCTAATCTAGGGCGATGCGCGCGCCGAGACTCGTCCTGGCCTCCGCTTCGCCGGCCCGACTGGTGACGCTGGAACGCGCGGGTCTGACGCCCGAGGTGGAGGTGTCGGGTGTCGACGAGAGCGCCCTCCACGCCGACACCGTCGCCGCGCTGGTCGCCGCCCTGGCCCGGGCCAAGGCGGAGGCGGTCGCGACGCGACGCGCGTCGGGGGACGGACCAGGCGACGACCAGGTGGTGATCGGTTGCGACTCGCTGCTCGAGCTGGACGGGACCGGGTACGGCAAGCCGGCCGACGCGGCCGAGGCCACCCGACGCTGGCAGCTGATGCGCGGCCGGTCGGGAGTGCTGCACACCGGGCCACCACCTCGTACGCCTGCCCGGGGGCGCGTCCCGGACGGCGACCGCGTCGACGACCGTCCACTTCGCCGATCTCGACGACGCCGAGATCGCGGCGTACGTAGGCACCGGCGAACCCCTGCTGGTGGCCGGCGCGTTCACCATCGACGGGCTCGGCGGCCCTTACGTGGAACGGATCGAGGGCGACCACCACAACGTCGTGGGGATCAGCCTGCCGCTGGTCCGCCGGTTGCTGGCCGACCTCGGCATCCGCTGGACCGACCTGCGCGACGAGCAGAACTGCCCCGATGATCAGGCCGGACGCAGCACGATCGCCGAGGTCGTCCCGGTGCCGGTGAACGCACCCGTCCAGCCGTGACCTTCGAACGTCATGGCCTGGCCCGCGTCGGCCCGGGCGTCGATGGTGAAGCCCGCGGCCGGCAGCGTGGCTCGGAGGTGGTCCTCGACAGCCTGCGGACTCGGCCGTGCCAGCACGATGGTCACGACGTTGGGCTGGTCCACGGCGGTCGACACCACCAGGTCACGGGGTAGGGAGATCTCGTCCAGCGGACCGTTCTCGAACCCGAGCTGGCGCAGCGTGACCCCAGCGAGGCTGGCGCTCGGACTCGGTGTCTCCGGGGGCGTCGGGGTCGGTGTCGCGGAGGGCGTTGCGCTGGACGGACTGGGTTCTGCGCTGGTCGACGTGGGTGGTACCGGACTCGGCGTCGGGTCGCCCGGGCCGGCCGCGGCCCCGCACCCGCCGAGGCAGATCGCAGCCAGGGTGGACACAGCGACCACTCGCCATCGACCTGTCGCCATGGCAGCCAACTTAGCCGGACCCACGAACGGCGTCGTGAGCTCATCGGAGGTCGTCGTGATCATGAGCCGGGCGCCATCAGCCTGGTGTCATCAGCCTGGCGTCATCAGCCCGGCGCCACTGGCCACCAGGCGGACGAGCTCGTCGAGGGTGGCCCGAACCCCGAGATCGCTGCTGTCCAGGACCGCGGTGCCGGGGTGCCGGAGGCGACTCTCGGGCCGGAGGTCAGCGACCAGGTGCACCGGGTCACGGTCCGGCTGGCCGGCGCAGCGAGCCAGGAGGACGTCCTCCCGCACCAGCAGCGTGACGTGGTGAACGGCCAGGTCGTGCCCGAGGGTGGCGATGACCGGTGCCGTGTCGTGCGGATCGAAGATGCTGTTGCCGGTCACGATGACGGTGCGCCAGCCGTGCTCCACCAGGGACCGGGTCCAGGCGACTGCCTGCTCCATCACCATGGCGTTGCGGTCATCGCTGTACTCGAGCTCCCAGAGCGGGTCGATCGCCTGGTAGAGGGTGTCGAGGTCGATGGCCGCTGCGGGGTGGCCCCAGGCCGTCGTCATCACCGTGTGCCCGAGGCGGCACAGCGTGGTCTTGCCCGAGCCCGAGCTACCCGCCACCAGGATGCATCGTGCAACGGCGGGTCGGCTGCTCACCGTGGCACCGTACCCGGCCGCCCGGGCACCTGCTCAGGTCAGGAGGCGCCGGTAGCTCTCGGCGATGGCGTCGGGCCAGCTCGTGACGTTGATCAGGTGGTCCGAGGTGTCCTACCGCTGCGACCGCCACCCTCGACCCTGGCGAGCGGAGTTGAGCGGACAGCGGCCCGGAACACGGCCGCGAACTCCGCCGGCCGCTCGAGCCACGGTTCGTGGCCGGCCCCGGCGATGATGCTGACGTCACGACCGAGTTCTGTCCCCAGTGCCTGCAGGAAGGTAGCCGGTCGCGGATCGCCCTGGCCCCCGATGATCACCGTGCTCGGCGGCAGGCTGTCGCGGAGTCGGTCGATCTGCGCCTCCAACGGGTCGACCCGCTTGTCGGCGTTGAGCTCGGTGTTCATGCGGTAGCTGATCGGCCGCCGTGTGCGCGCAGCGTCCTCAGCCCAGGCCCAGGCACGATCCCGGTCGTCGTGGTCGGTGAACCACGACAACGCCAGGAACTCGACCTCATCGGTCTCTGACCGAGACGTCAGGGCACCGAGCTCGTCGAGCCGGGACTGCTGCCGATCTGATCGACGGGAGCGTTCGACGGCACGGGTCGGCTCACGCCACGGACCGAGGAAGGGGCCGGAGAGGTAGACGACGCCCGCGACCCGCTCGGGATGTGCCAGCACGAAGAAGCTCACCAGATCGGTCCCGAACGAGTGTCCGACCAGGACGGCGCGTTCGGCACCGACATGATCGAGCAGCAGCGCGAGATCGCGGACGTGACGAGCGATGGTGTGCTCGCCGTCCCAGGTGGAGCCCCCGACGCCACGCTGGTCGTAACGGTGCACGAGGCACAGATCCGTGACCAGATCGGCGACAGGTCCGAGGTAATCGGGAAGCCCCGGCCCGCCGTGCACCATCACCAGCGGTGGCGCACCGGTCTGCGCCGTACCCGAGCTCAAGGTGCGCAACCGGACCCCGTCATCCATCGCCACCAACCGCTCGGTCACGATGCGCGACTCTAGCCAGCGTTCGGTCCGGGACGCCATCGCCACTTTGCTTGTGTGGTGGGGACATCTGCCAGTAGCAGTTGGTTTCGAACGTGTGTTCGAGTAGAATCTGATCATGAGTTCGGAGGTCCCCGCAGAGCCGGTAGGCACGGCGCTGGAGGCTGCGGTGGACGGGGTCCGGACCGCCCTGGGGCATCTGATCAAGGTCGTCGACGACGGGGCCCTGTCCGATCTGGGCGCTCAGGGTCTGGTCGGGTTCCTGGCCGAGGTGGAGCAGGTCCGCAACGTGTTGCCGGTGGTGGATCGGGCGGCGATCCAGTACGGGATCGAGCAGGGGGTGCCGGCGGTGTTGACGGAACCGTCGATGGCCCGGGTGCTGATGACGGGGCTGCGGCTGTCGGCCGGGGAAGCCTTTCGCCGGGTGAGGTCCGCGGAGCACACCGCCGAGCGGCGGTCGATGACCGGGGAACCGCTGGGGGCGTTCCGGCCGGAGCTGGCCGCGGCGCAGGCCGACGGGATGGTGACCCCGGAGCAGGTCGGGTTGATCGATGCGGCGTTGCGGAAGGTCGACCACTGCGACCCGGCCGCGGTCACCGCCGGGGAGAAGCTGCTCGTCGACGCCGCACTCAGGCTGGGCCCGAAGGACCTGGGCGTGGTCGCGGCCCGGGTGGTGGACGCGATCGACCCCGACGGGGTCTCTCCCGGCGATGAGCGGGACCACCGGGAGCGGCGGTTCTTCCACCTGAAGCACCGCGGCGACGGGTCCTGGGCCGGTGACTTCCGGCTGACCCCCGAGCTCGGGCAGAAGCTCCACGCGTTGCTGGGGCCGTTGATGACCCCGCAGACCACCCGCTACACCACCGACGACGAGGCCACCGGGGACACTCGGCCAGCAGGTGGAGGCCGACACCCGGACCCACGGGCAGCGGCGCCACGATGCGGTCGAGGCGATGGTGGACCGGCTGCTCCGCAGCGATGACCTGCCCGAAGCCGGTGGGATCCCGACCACCCTGTTGATCCACCTGTCCTACGCCGACTACCTGGCCGGGCAAGGGGTCGCGCGCTACGCCGACGGCACCCCGCTCTCCGTGCCGAATGCGCTCCGGTTGGCCGATCAGGCCGACGTGGTGTGGTGTGTGAAGTCCGCGAACGGGGCGGTCCTGGATCTGCACCGGACCCGCAGGATCGCGTCCCCGAGCCAGACGTTGGCGTTGATCGCCCGCGACGGGGGCTGCTCGTTCCCCGGCTGCGACACCCCGCCGTCGTGGTGCGAGCGGCACCACATCATCCCCTGGCAGGACGGCGGGGACACCAACCTGAACAACCTGACCCTGCTCTGCCGGTATCACCACCGCCACTTCGACCAGGGTGGCTGGACCTGCCGACTCAACACCGACGGGCTACCGGTGTGGCACCCACCGAAGTGGATCGACCGACGACAACGACCGATCCTGAACCCACGCATCACCATCGACAACTGGCACCCCCAAGAC
>CAVXBJ010000020.1:0-85342 GCA_963759915.1 uncultured Actinomycetota bacterium
GGCGGACCGAGTGCGGCGGGGTCAGGTGCGGGGCGATCCGCGGCAGCAGGCGGGCGGCGAAGTCGATCACCGCACCCGGCACCCGGAAGCCCGCGACGAGCTCTTCCACCTCGGCCTCGGGATGGCCGAGATGGGTCATCGACTCGGCCCAGGACGAGGTGCCCCAGGGTGTGGTGGCCTGGGCCAGATCGCCGAGCACGGTGACCGAGCCGGTGCTGGCACGGCGTCCGACCGCGCGCAGCTGCATGGGCGAGAGGTCCTGTGCCTCGTCGAGGATCACGTGACCCAGGCTCGGGGTCCGGTTGATCAGGTCCGCCGTCTCGTCGATCAGCACGACGTCGGCCAGCGACCAGCGTGCCGACGCGGGGCTGCGCGCCGGCTTGACCATCATGATCAGCTGTTGTTCTTCCGGTGTGAGGATCCCGGCCGCCGCAGTGGCCAGGAACTCCGCGTCCGTGAGCAGGCGGAGCACCAGCTTGATGGGGTCGACCTTGGGCCACAGCCCGTCCGCGTACGTCTTCACGGGCTTGCTGCGGGCGACGGCGTTCTGCACCCGGTCGTCGGGGGAGTCGCCGGCGGTCTCCATCCGGACCAGCACCTGGTGCGCGAGTCGCTGCGGCAGCATGGTCCGGCCGGCCTCGTACCGCACGCCGCGCCGGGTCAGCTCCTCGACGATCTCCTCGGCGAGGTAGCTGCCGACCCGCCACTGGTACGCCCCGCGCGGCACCACCAGCGCCTCGGTCGGACGCCCGACGTGACCCCAGACGGCCCGGCGGAGCACCTCGGCCATCCGGGCGTCGCCCTTGATCAACGCGGCCGGCACCAGGTCGAGTCCGCGGATCTCGGCACCCGTGGCCGCGGTGACGAGCGAGGACACGGTCGCCTGCGTGGCGTCGATCTCGCCCAGGGCGGGCAGCACGTCGCCGATGTAGGAGAGGAAGCTGTCGTTCGGACCGACCACCAGCACCCCGGAGCGGGCGAGCTGCTCGCGGTAGGCGTACAGGAGGTAGGCGGCGCGGTGCAGCCCGACGGCGGTCTTCCCGGTGCCGGGGGCGCCCTGGATGCAGAGCGAGTCGGTCAGCCGCGCCCGGACGATCCGGTCCTGCTCCGGCTGGATGGTGGCCACGATGTCGCGCATCGGCCCGGTCCGGGGTCGCTCGATCTCGGACTCGAGGATCTCCGACTCCAGCCCGGACACGCCGCCGACCGTGGTGAGGTCCTCGTCCTCGTACGCGGTCAGCTGTCCGTGCGAGAAGCCGAACCGGCGGCGCGAGCGCACGCCCATCGGCTCGCCCGGCCGGGCCTGGTAGAAGGGCAGGGACATCTGCGCCCGCCAGTCGATCACCAGCGGCTCGCCGCCGATCTCGCCGGTGACGTGGCGGCGGCCGATGTAGAGGGTCTCGTCCAGCTCACCACCGAGGCTGGTGTCGTAGTCGAGACGGCCGAAGAACAACGGCACGGTCGGGTCGTCCTCGAGCGCCTTCATCCGGCGGTACAGCACCTGCTTCAGGTGCTCGGTGGAGACGTGGTCGGCGCCGAGTGCGGTCAGCCCGGCGGTGTGGGCACGCATCCGGTGCAGCGCGGCCCGCGCCTCGGTCAGGTGTTCTCGTTCGTGCTCGAGGGCGTCGGCCTCGTCCGATGCCCCGGGGGCGGATTCTGGGGCGGGCATGCGGCGGCCTCCGATGACTCGGCGAGGTGGTGAGGAGCCGGGTCACGCTAGCAGAGCACACGCCGGCCGTCGACGGGTTAACCGCCGACGGCCGTTCCAGGCGTCGTCGGTGCGCGCGCGCCCGGCGGGTTCCACCGCGTCCTCAGGCGCAGGCGGTGACGTCCTCCCGGGCCAGGGCGGGGCGGTGGGCGGTGGGCGACGAGTCGGGTTCGGGGGTCTCCCATCTCCCGGCCCGCCTCGATCGCGACAGCCACCAGGAACGCCTCCAGCAGGTCGCCTTGGCGGTAGCCCACGGGATCTCCTACGTGGTGACGGCGGCCCGGCGTACGGCGCGCCGACTGGCCCAGTCCGTACGCTGACGTCCGTGAGCGAGGACAGCGGCCGAAAGTACGTGATCCCCGACGATCCCGCCGACCGCCCGGTCCGGACCAGGCGAGCCGTGCGAGTGATCGTGGTGGGTCCCGGCGACCGGGTGCTGCTGTTCGAGGACAGCGACCCGGGCATCGCGGGTGTGACCTGGTGGGTGACTCCGGGCGGGGGGATGGATCCGGGGGAGACCGAGCGGACCACCGCGGTCCGCGAGATCGCCGAGGAGACCGGGTACGTGCTGACCGAGGACGAGCTCGTCGGTCCGCTGGCCACCCGCTACGCCGTGCACGGCTACTCCGACCAGGTGCTGGAGCAGCAGGAGTCGTTCTACCTGGTGCGGGTCGCCGCCTTCGAGATCGACGTCTCCGCGCACACCGAGGAGGAGCAGATCACCCTGCAGGGGCACCGGTGGTGGACACGGTCCGAGATCGAGGCGGGCGGGGCCTGGATCTGGCCGGAGCAGCTGCTCGAGCTCTGGGACCGGGCCGGCGACCCCGCCCTGCCACCCCTCGAGCTCGGTCGGCAGGAAGAGTCCACCGTCCCGGTCTAGCAACCACCCGAACCCGCTGACGCACTCCTCCGTACACTCACGCACCCGTTGCAACGCGCGCGTGACGGCACCGAGGAGTGCGTCATCGGTCGACGGTGAAGTCGCCGCTGTTCGTCGGGCCGGCGACGACGACCGTGCCAGCGCTCATGGACGCGGTGCCGTTGGAGGCGAGACCGTCGCCTTCGGCGTCCACCACCAGGGTGCCGCCGCTGATGGTGAGCGAGTAGTCGCCGACCTGTGAGCAGACTGAGAGCGCGAGGCCTGCGCCATCCAGGAGGTCGGGACCAAGGTCCCGGCACTCCGGACCCGCGGCCACTGGGCGGGACGGACGGCAGGCGGGCAAGATGGGCACTGACACCGACCGACGACGGAGGGGGAGTGATGTCGAAGCATCTGATCGTGGGCATCGACGGTTCACCGGAGAGCGAAGCCGCCATAGCCTGGGCTCTGGAGGAGGCGACCCGCCGCGACCTGGACGTCGAGCTGGTCTACGCCCTCGCAGTCCCCGTGGTCTCCGACGCGTACGGGATGGTGATGACGCGTCCCGACATCGACGAGCTGACCGACTACTCACAGAAGCTGCTTGACGCCGCCCTCGCCTCGGCGCAGGCTGCCGCGCCGAACCTGACGGTGACTGCTCGACTGGCCAGCGGGCCGCCGGCGGCGGTGCTGATCGAAGCGTCCAAGCACGCCGAGGGGCTGGTCGTGGGCACCCGGGGTCTCGGGGCGATCAGCGGCCGGCTGCTGGGGTCGGTGAGCGTCCGCCTGGCCGGGAGGTCGGTCAGTCCGGTGTTCATCGTGCCGCCCGAGTGGCGCGAGAGCATGCGGCCGGACGCGCCGGTGCTGGTCGGTGTGGACGGCTCGGAGCACTCCGACGCCGCCCTGCACCTGGCTTTGGAGGAAGCCCGCTGTCGAGGCGTCGGCCTGATCGTGCTGTCGGCGTACCACGTGCCGTGGCTCGCCCGGCCGGTGGAGCCGGCCCTGATCGCCGAGTTCGAGCAGTCCGAGCACTGGCTGGCCGAGAAGACGATCGCCGAGTCCCTCGCCCGGGTCAAGGGTCACAGCTACTCCGACGTGCCGATCGAGGAGCTGACGATCAGAGGTCTGCCCGCCGAGGCCCTGGTGGAGGCCAGCCACCGGGCCGTTCTCACGGTGGTCGGCTCGCGCGGTCGTCGGTCACTCAGCCGGGCCATCCTCGGCTCGGTCAGCCGGACTCTCATGCAGGAGACCCAGCGACCGGTCGCCGTGGTGCACAAGGCGACGAAGAAGCACGGTCAGGAGGGCGAACGACCCCGAGCGAACCCTCCGACCTGACCGCTCCCGTCACGAGCGGCCGCGAACCCAGCGCCGACTCCCGTCGCAAGCGAGCGACAACACCCGTCGCAAGCGGCCGTGAACGGAGCGCCGACTCCCGTCGCAAGCGAGCGACAACACCCGTCGCAAGCGGCCGTGAACGGAGCGCCGACTCTGTCTGGACTGAGAAGTGTGCAGACAACGTTCTTCCGTCTGCGCACGCCGAAGGAAGACAGAGTCCTCAGCGCGCAGTGAGCAGCGAGGGACGACGACACCGACGACTACACCGCGTCTTCGGCGTCCATGATCGTGTAGGCGTAGCCCTGCTCGGCCAGGAACCGCTGCCGGTGGGCGGCGAAGTCGGCGTCCACGGTGTCCCGCGCCACCACGGCCAGGAACCGGGCCGTCGTCCCCTCCGCCTTGGGCCGCAGCAACCTGCCCAGGCGCTGGGCCTCCTCCTGGCGGGAGCCGAAGGCGCCGGAGACCTGGATGGCGACCTGGGCGCTGGGCAGGTCGATGGAGAAGTTGGCCACCTTGCTGACCACCAGCAGGTCGATCTCGCCCGACCGGAACGCCTCGTAGAGCCGCTCCCGCTGGCGGACCGTCGTCTGGCCGGTGATCAGCGGCGCGTCCAACCGGGCAGCCAGGTCCTCGAGCTGGTCGACGTACTGACCGATCACCAGGATCGGCACTCCCCGGTGCTTGGCCACCAGGTCGATCACCACCTGGCTCTTGGACTCGGCGGTAGAGGCGAGGCGGTACTTCACGTCCGGCTCCGCGACCGCGTACGTCATCCGCTCCGGCTCGCTCAGGGTGACCCGCACCTCGACGCAGTCGGCGGGGGCGATGTAACCCTGCGCCTCGATGTCCTTCCAGGGTGCGTCGTACCGCTTCGGTCCGATCAGGGAGAACACGTCACCCTCGCGGCCGTCCTCGCGGACCAACGTGGCCGTCAAGCCGAGGCGTCGGCGGGCCTGCAGGTCGGCGGTCATCCGGAACACCGGGGCCGGCAGCAGGTGGACCTCGTCGTAGATCACCAGACCCCAGTCGCGGGCGCTGAACAGCTCCAGGTGCGGGTGGACCCCGCCGCGCTTGGTGGTGATCACCTGGTACGTCGCGATCGTCACCGGCCGGATCTGCTTGCGGGACCCGGAGTACTCGCCGATCTCGTCCTCGGTCAACGTGGTCCGGCGCAGCAGCTCGTCGCGCCACTGACGGGCGGACACGGTGTTGGTGACCAAGATCAACGTGGTGGCCTGGGCCTGCGCCATCGACGCCGCGCCGACGACCGTCTTGCCCGCCCCGCAGGGCAGCACCACGACCCCGGATCCGCCGTGCCAGAAGGAATCGGCGGCCTGTCGCTGATAGGGCCGCAGCTCCCACCCGTTCTGGACGAGGGCGATCTCGTGCGCCTCGCCGTTGACGTAGCCGGCCAGGTCCTCGGCGGGCCACCCGAGCTTGAGCAGCACCTGCTTGAGGTGACCGCGCTCCGATGGGTGCACCGCCACCGTGTCGTCGTCCAGCCGGGCGCCGACCAGCCCCTTGACCTTCGCGGAGCGGAGCACCTCGGTCAGCACCGCGCGGTCGGTGCTGACCAGCACCAGGCCGTGGAGGGGGTGCTTCTCCAGCCGCAGCCGACCGAACCGGTCCATCGTGTCGGCGACGTCGACCAGCAGCGAGCTGGGCACCGGGTAGCGGCTGTAGGTGAGCAGGGTGTCGACGACCTGCTCGGCGTCGTGGCCGGCGGCCCGGGCGTTCCACAGCCCGAGCGGGGTCAGCCGGTAGGTGTGGATGTGCTCGGGGGCGCGCTCCAGCTCCGCGAACGGCGCGATGGCCATCCGGCACGCGTCGGCGTCCGGGTGATCGATCTCGAGCAGCAGGGTCTTGTCGGACTGGACCACGAGGGGTCCAGACATGGCGCTCATGAGGATTCTTCCTTCTCGGCGCCGCTCGACCGGTGAGGGCCGGACGTGGGTGCCGGGGTGTTCGTGGTGTCCGGGGCCTCGTTGCCGCCGGCGGCGGTCGTCCGAGGGGCCGGGCTGGAGTTGGAGCCATCGGTGGTGGCCGTCGACGGCGACGAGGTGGTGGCTGCGGGGCTCGGGCTGGGCCGGGCGACCAGCAGGGTCGGGCTCGACGGACCCTCGTTGCCGACCGCGTCCAGGGCCCGCACCTGCACGACGTGGGTGGTGGAGTCGTTGAACCAGGGCAGACTCGCCCGCGGCTGCTGGGTGGATGCGACCAGGAACCCGTTCAGCCAGACCTGGTAGGCGACGACGCCGACGTCGTCGGTGGCTTCCGGCCAGGTCACGGTGAGCCGCTCGGCGTCCACCCCGGTGACGCTCAACCGCCCGACCGCGTCGGGGGGGTTCTTGTCCCTCCCGGGTCGGTCCGCGGTGGCCATCGGATGGGACGCCGGTCGGTCGGCCCCGGCCCGGAGCATCGTGGTCGGCGTGGACCTCGCGGTCGGGCTCGCGACGACCGACCCAGGTGTCCGCACCAGCTCCGGTGAGGTGACGGCGACGACGGAGGCGATGCTCGGACGGGCGGTGGGCAGGTCCCAGCGGGCGGACGACGGGTCGGCGGTCGGGGAGCCCGCAGTGGTCGGCATCAGGTAGAGACCACCCACCCCGGCGATGCAGACGCCGAAGACCAGAAGTCTTCGGATCGTCGCCGGCTGCATCGGATCAGTCTACTGGCGAGGTCCTCACGGTCGGGCCGATCGAGGAGACCCGGGAGAGGGGGATCGACACCAGCTGGGCGCTCGTCGCATCCGTGCCCCGGACCAGCCCCGCCTCGGCCTGCACCGCCCGCAGCTCGCGCTCGGCGGGCCGGCCGTCGGCGGCGACGTACCGGATCCGTACGGACTCGCTGTCCCGCTGCGCCGAAGCCAGCTGCTCCAGGTTCTCGGCGGTACCGCGCGGGTCCGCCCCGGCGACCGGGACGACCGGCGACCGGGGCCGGCGATCGTGCCGGTGCTGCTCGCCGACCAGCACGGCTGCGGCCGCCTCGCCCGCCTGGACGTCGGGCCGCGGGCGATGAGCGGCCCGGCGCGGGGCGCGGAGCGGATCGGGTGCGGTGACCGAGCGCCCCGACGAGTCCTCACCCGCCGGGCTGTGCCCGATCCGGTGCAGGAAGTCGACGACCTCGTACGGTTCCGCCGCGGCCACCAGGACGCCGGGGGCCAGCTCCCGCAGCCCGAGCACGCTCGCGTCCGGGTGGGTGAGGATGGCGGCCACCTGCGCGGGATCGGCGATCCGGACGTACGCGTTGGCGGGACCGACCCGGATGCTGCCGTGCTGGCGGGCGATGTCGTCGATCAGGTACGCGAGCGGCTGCGGCGGCTCCGTGGTGGCGTGGTGCGCGAGCCAGCGGTGGACGTCGACGGCCGACCAGCCCGCATCGAACGCCCGGCGCAGCGACGGACCGCTGAAGCGGAACACGGCGGCGCCGCCACGGGACTCCTGGTCGGCCAGCAGTCGCAGCTCGCGGGCCAACCGGTAGGGGACCGGTCCGGGGGCGACCGCCGTCAGGTCCGCCTGCAGCACGATCTGCTCGACCGTGGCCGGGAACGCGTCGGCGAGCTCGGCCGGCAGCGGGATGGGTGTCGGCGGCGAACGCGGCGCGGGCCAGACCGGACACCGCGCCCAGGCTGTTGATGCCCAGCCAGCCGGCTTCGCGCCAGGTCCAGGCGAGCACGGACTCCAACGGGACCCCGCCGACCCGGACGAGCCGCGGGCGGTGCCAGCCGACCACGTCGAGCAGGTCCACCAGGTCCAGGGTCGTACCGACCGGGACGTCGGCCATCAGCTGGATCAGCAGCCCGCGGACGCTGGCCGCGCCGGGAGCCTCCGACTCGGGTCCGAGTGCGTGCGCCCCCGGCTCGCTGGACAACCCGGGGAGTCGGTCGGTGTGCCGCCAGGCAGCGGCCAGGGCGCGCCAGCGGTCGGCGGGGTCCCGTTCGGCCCAGCGGTCGTAGTCGACGGTCGGCAGCAGCCGGCCGCCGTCCCCGACGGCCAGCAGGCCCGCCGCGGCCGCGCACTCGAGCACGAACGAGGCGTGGGCGTGGTCGGTACCGAGGGTCCGGCCGAGCCCGGTCACGTCGCGGACGGCCACCCCGCCCTCCCGCAGCAGGCGGTGCGGTGCGGTCTGCAGGGTGTGGGCGACCAGCTCGACGTCGTGCACGAACCCGTACGCGGCGCCGATGGCGGCGCGGTCGACCATGGCGGGGGTGCGGAGCCGACCGGACAGCGACGGCGCGGTGCTGGGCACGGGATCGACGCTGAACCGCTGGTCGCGGAGGTGCCAGGCGACCTCGCGGGGCAGCAGCACCGTGTCCGGCCCGGCCGGCCGCAGCAGGCGCCGGGCCAGCAGCTGTTCCACCGGGGTCCGGGCACCCTCGACGGTCACGGCCCGATCGGCGCCGTTGACCGTCCCGGCGGGGTTCCACAGCAGGCGGTCGACGACCGCGCGCGCCTCGGGCCCGGACTCGGCGAGCCGGCTCGTCGATCTCGGCGTGGGCGAGCGGGCGCGGCGAGGGCGGTGCGAGGCCTCCCGGGTACGGCCCCAGGTGGTCGCGGACGGCCCGGACCAGGTGCAGGTCCTGGTCGTCGCCCCAGAGCAGGGCCCGGTCGCGGAGATCGGCGACGGCCCGGGCGGCGGCCTAGGGATCGGCGTGCAGCAGCTCGGCACAGCGCGGGCAGGGCCACCGGGTCCGGCAGGGCGGCGAGCGCTTCGGCGACCACGCGCTGCCAGGCGTTGAGCCCGTCGAGCGCCCGGCCCACGGAGCTCGTGGTGGTGGCCTGCGCCGACAGGTCGGCCACGTCCACGGGGACGGGGTAGGCCAGATCCGGGCGCAGCGTGAGCAGCCGGGTGAGGGCGTCGGCGTCGAGCCGGCGGAGCGCCTCGGTCAGCGTGCGGGCACCGGTGACGGTCGACGCGACGGCGGAGTCGGTCACGGTCAGCGGATGCTGGCGCGGGGCGTCGGTGGCGGGTCGGGGCGGCCCTGCTTCAGCGCGCGGTACGCGGCGATCGTGCTGGCCAGGATCATCACCCAGCTGCCGAAGCAGGCCCAGCCGGCGACGGTGTCCCACCACTGCGAGAAGGAGCCGTCCGCGGTGATCAGCGACAGCAGTCCGACGAGCCCGAGGAACGAGAGGACGGCTGCGAAGGCGGTCCGCGTGACCTTGCGGCCGTACAACATCCGGCCGGCCAGGACGAAGGCCACGATGATCGTGACCGGCGCCAGCACCCAGACGAAGCCGCCCACCAGCAGGGTGAGCAGGACGCCCGGGGTGGCCGCGGCGATCACCGTGCGGGCGGTCGGGGCCGGGGGTGGCGGGGCGGGCTGCTGGTAGTCGCCCGGGACCGAACCACTGCGGCGTGCCGGGGGCCGCGAACGGTCCGTTGGCGGGGGACTGACCCGGCGGTGGGAACGGCTGGCCGACCGGACCGTACGCCCCGACCGGACCGGACCCGCCAGACGGGTACGGCGTCCGGCGGGTAGCCGGCAGGAGGGTAGCCCGGCGGCGGGTAGGTCGGGTGGCGGGTAGGCCGGTGCGCCCGGTCGGGTGGCGGGAATCCTGTGGGAGCTGCGCCCGAGGCGGACGGCGGCCCGGTCCGGGCCCGGCTGGTCGTCGGCCGTTCGTGGGCTGACCGGTGGGTCGCTGACCGTTGACCACGGCCTGGCTCGTCGGCGGCGCGCCGGCCCCGTACGCGCCGGCCCCGTACGTAGCTGCTCCGTACGCCGCCGGGCTGGCTCGCGTTGTCCGACGGCGACGGGTGCAGCGTGGGGTGGTCGGACGGGTGCTGGCCGGTGCGGTCGGTCCGGCCGGGGCGGTCGGGAAGTGGGACGACGCCCAGGCCGAGGTCTCGGCGGTCATCAGGCTGGCGGCGACGTCGAAGGGGACGTTCGGATCCCGTTGCGCCGGCGGTGCGGGCACCAGGGTGGCGAGCGGCGGCACCGGCTGCCCGGGGTCGGCGAACGCGGGCCGCTCCGTCGGAGCCGGCGGGGGCGCCGGTGAGGGAGGCGGGGCTTCCAGCCCGACGGTGGCCACCGAGGGATCGGCGAAGGCGTCGGGTCGCTCGAGGGGCGCGTACTCCGGCCCGTCCTCCCATGTCGCCATGCCAGCCATCCTAGGTGCGGGTCCGGCGAGACCGGTGGTTCCCGTCACCAGCTGACGCACTCCGCGCACCACTCACGCACGTGCGGCGCTGACCGCGTGAGGACAGTGAGGAGTGCGTCGGCGAGTGGGGCCTCCGGATCAGTGCTGGACGATGTGCAGCGGGGACCCACCCTGCTCGCGGTGCAGGTCCACCTCGAGCGCGAGGTGCGCCTGGCGGGCGATCGCCACGCCCGGTCAGCAGGGCCATCAAGGTGACCAGCCCGCCGCAGAGGAACATGCTCGGACGAGCGCCGAAGTGGTCGATCAGCCAGCCCACGGCCGGTCCGCCGATCGCCTGGCCGCCGAGC
Organism: uncultured Actinomycetota bacterium; assembly: GCA_963759915.1. Taxonomy (GTDB): domain Bacteria; phylum Actinomycetota; class Actinomycetes; order Propionibacteriales; family Propionibacteriaceae; genus Microlunatus. Next base: position 10,351 of record CAVXBJ010000020.1, read on the forward strand.
AGCACCATGATGTAGACGCTCATCACCCGACCGCGGACGGCCGAGTCGGAGCGGGTCTGGACCAGCGAGTTGGCTCCGGTCAGGAAGAGCAGCGTGAGCAGCCCGGAGCCGATCAGCATGGCGCCGAACAGCCAGATGGTCGGGGCGACGGAGGCCAGGATCAAGATCACGCCGAGACCGGAGAGCACGCTCACCAGCATCCGCAGCCGCAGCACCTCGGTCCGGCGGGCCGACAGGATCGCTCCGGTCAGGGCGCCGATGGCGGTGAGCGAGTTGAACAGGCTGTAGCCGCTGACGCCGGTGCCGAACTCGTGCTCGGCGAACGCGGCCAGGATCACCGGCATGTTCAGCCCGAGCACGCCGATGGTGCCCACCAGCACGATGGTCCAGGCGACCTCGGTGGTCTGCTTGATGTAGCTGAGTCCCTCCCGCAGCTGTCCCTTCGCGCGGACCTGCCCGTCGGACGGCGTGGCCGGCACCCGGATGACCGCCACGATGGTGACCACCAGCAGGCAGGACGCGAAGTTGATCATGAACGACCAGCCCTGGCCGACCGCGTGGATGAGCAGCCCGGACAGGGCCGGGCCGAGCAGGGCGCCGAACTGGAAGACCGAGGAGTTCAGGCTGACCGCGTTGCGGATGTGCCGGGTGCCGACCAGCTCGGAGACGAAGACCTGTCGGGTCGGGTTGTCCACCGCGGTGACGAAACCGAGGATGGTGGCGACCACGAACACGTGCCACGCCTGGACGGTGTGGGTGAGCGCGAGCAGGCCGAGGGTCAGGGCCATCGACGCCGCCACCGACTGGGTGATCAGCAGGATCCGCCGCTTCGGGTAGCGGTCGGCGATCACGCCGCCGACCAGGCCGAACAGCAGCACCGGGAGGAACTGCAGGGCCACGGCCACGCCGACCGCGGTGATGCTGCCGGTGAGCTCGAGGACCAGCCAGTCCTGGGCGATGCGCTGCATCCACAGGCCGGTGGTGGCCACGATCTGCGAGCTGAGGTAGAGGCGGTAGTTGCGGACCTCGAGGGCCGCGAGGGTACGCGGCCACCGGGGGCCGAGACGGCGTGCGGCGACTGCCGTGGTCACGAAGGACTCCTGTGCGGAAAGATGGTGAGGTGCTGGTGGCCGCCGGAACGGCGGGAAGGCTCGCCGTCGAGCCATGTCCGCCAACCTAGGTTGAACCGTTCCTATTCCACAACGACATACTGCCTATATCTCCCATTACGATTGCTTATGAAGGTTGTCTATCGATCGGGAGAGGTCGCGGATGAGCGACGAGAAGACGTTCGACCCGGTGCTGCTGCGGACCTACCTGGCCGTGGTGAACGGCCTCAGCTTCACCCGGGCGGCGGAGCGGTTGGGCATCAGCCAGCCGGCGGTGTCCCAGCACGTCCGCCGTCTCGAGCAGGCGGCCGGTCGGCTGCTGCTGCGCCGCGACACCCGTACGGTCGCGCTGACCGACAACGGCGAGGCGATGGCCGGCTTCGCCCGGACGATCCTGGCCGCCCACGACGAGGCGGTGGCCTACTTCACCGGCTCCGCGATGGCGGGGCGGCTGCGGTTCGGGGCGGCCGACGAGCTGGCGCTGAGCGAGCTGCCGACGATCCTGCGGGAGTTCCGGCAGCTCTACCCGCGGATCAACCTGGAGCTGACCGTCACCCAGAGCGGCATCCTGCAGCGGCGGCTGCTGGCCAACCACCTGGATCTCATCTTCATCAACCAGCACGCCGACTCCGGCGAGGGCCAGCTGGTCCGCCGGGACCAGCTGGTCTGGGTCGGGCACGAGCGGGTGCAGGTGGAGCCGGATCGGCCGGTGCCGGTCATCACGTACCAGGCACCGAGTCTCAGCCGCTCGGCGGCGATCAGCTCGCTGGAGGGGATCGGGCGGACCTGGCGCATCACCTGCAACACCCGCGAGATCAACGGCGTGCTGGCCGCCGCCCGGGCCGGCATCGGCATCTGCGTGCTGGCCCGCTCGCGGGTGCCGGCCGACCTGCGGATCCTGACCGGTCGGTTCGACCTGCCGGCGCTGCCGGACGTGGAGATGGCGCTGCTGGCCAACCCGCGGGCCGCCGCGGCCCCGGTCGAGGCGCTCAGTCGGGCGATCGTCAACCTGCCGCTGGCGCCGCTGCGGCCGTGAGCGGGCGGCTGGTCCGGGCGAAGTCGGTTGGGCGGGGATGCCGTACGCACTAGGCTGACCCGTTGAGACAGGTGGTCCCCGTACGGCGTCGGTCGGCGGGGAAAGCGAGTGAGGGTGGACGTGCCAGTAGGCAAGGTGAGGTTCTACGACGCCGACAAGGGCTTCGGCTTCTTGACCAAGGACGAGGGCGGCGACGTCTACGTCCGGTCGACGGCGCTGCCCGACGGTGTGACCACCCTCAAGGCCGGTCAGAAGGTCGAGTTCGGAGTCGTCGAGGGACGACGCGGCGAGCAGGCCCTGTCGCTGCGCGTGCTGGAGGCCCCGCCGTCGCTGTCCAAGGCGCAGCGCAAGCCGGCCGAGCAGATGGCGATCATCGTCGAGGACCTGATCAAGATGCTCGACGGCATCGGCAACGGCTACCGTCGCGGCCGCCACCCCGACCCCAAGACCGCCGGCAAGACCGCCAGCGTGCTCCGGGCCGTCGCCGACGAGCTCGAGCTCTAGGCCGGCATGGCTGCCTCCACGCGCGCCCGCACCGTCAAGCCCGATCAGATCGGCGCCGACGCGATCGACCTCGCCCGCTCGGTGGCCGAGGAGGCCGCCGGCACCCTCGGAGTCGGTGAGCACCTCGGCATCGAGGCGGACGCCGACCGGGTGGTCAGCCACTTCTTCGCCTGCCCGCACGCCGGGTACGCCGGCTGGCGGTGGTCGGTGACCCTCGTCCGGGCCGCCCGGGCCAAGACCCCGACGGTGAACGAGGTCGTGCTGCTGCCCGGCGACACCGCCCTGATGGCCGAGCAGTGGGTGCCGTGGGCCGATCGGATCCAGCCGGGCGACGTGACGGCCGGTCTGCTGATGCCGACCGCGCCCGAGGACCCGCGGCTGGAGCCGGGCTACACCGGCGGCGAGCACGCCGCCGACACCGACCCGGCCGAGGCCAGCGAGATCCGCGCCGTGGTGGCCGAGCTGGGTCTCGGCCGCGAGCGGGTGCTGTCCCGGGAGGGTCGCGACGAGGCCGCCGAACGGTGGCTCGCGCTCCGACGGCGGACCCGACAACGAGATGACCAAGCAGGCGCCCGACGTCTGCGAGACCTGCGGGTTCTTCGTCCGGATCGAGGGTTCGCTCGGCGTCCTGTTCGGCGCCTGCGCGAACGCGTACTCCCCGTCCGACGCTCACGTCGTCAGCGTCGACCACGGCTGTGGTGCGCACTCCGCCGTGGTCGCGGAGAACAAGGCCGAGGAGCTGCCGGCCCCGGCCTGGGAGACCATCGCCTGGGACGAGCCGATCTCCCTGTTCGACTGACGACCTGTTCACCCCGAGTCCTGTTCGCCTGACGGTTCCGGCTCGTCGCCGCCGATGCGCTTCCTAGACTGAACGACGTGCCCGACTCGAACCCGACCCCCCCGCTGCTCGTCTCCGGACGCACGGTGGGTGTCGCTGGCCGCGGGCGTCGGGCTCGGCGGTCCTGGTCGCGGTCACGATCCTGGCGGCCACCGGCGCCCTCGCACCGATCAGCCCGGCCATCTTCGACCCGGGTGCCCTGGTCCGCTGGGGTCAACCGATCGCCCGTACGGTGCACGATCTCGCCGCTGCGGCCACGATCGGTCTGCTGGTGGTCGGCACCTTCCTCGTCCCGCCCGCCAAGGGCCAGCAGTCGGGCGCCCTGGAGGGCGACCGGCTACGGATCGTCCGGGCCGGTGCCGTGGCCGCGCGGTGCTGGTTCGTGGCCGCCCTGGCGGTGGCGCTGCTGACCGCCGGGGACGCGACCGGCAGTCCGCTGTCGGCCCCCGGCTTCCTCACCCTCGCCTCCTCCTTCTGGACCCAGACCGAGCTCGGGCAGACCCTGGTGGCGATCTGCCTCGGCGCCGCCCTGGCCGCGATCGGGGCGACCCTGGCCCGGACCGTGACGGGGAGTGCCTGGGCCGCGGTGCTGGCGCTGGTGACCCTCGTGCCGCTGGCCCTCGGCGGGCACGCGGCGGGCTCCCTCGACCACGGCAACTCCGTGGACAGCCTGCTGCTGCACCTGATCGGCGTCTGCCTGTGGGTCGGCGGACTGGCCACCCTGGTCGTCTTCGGCCGGTCTCTGGGCGACCGGCTGCCGGTGGTGGCCGCCCGCTACTCGACCCTGGCCGGCTGGAGCTTCGTGCTCGTCGCCGTCTCCGGTCTGGTCAACGCCTACCTCCGCCTCGGTGGTCTGGGGAACCTCGCGACGACGTACGGGCTGCTGGTGATCGGCAAGGCGACCGCCCTGATCGTGCTCGGGGCCGCCGGGCTGGCTGCACCGACGGGCCACCATCCCCGGGCTCGGCGCCGGGCCGGCCAAACGCCACTGGTTCGCACGGCTGGCGTCCGCCGAGATCCTGGTGATGGCGGCGACCATGGGGCTGGCGGTGGCGCTGGCCCGCTCGGCGCCCCCGGTGGACGCGGTGGTGGCCGATCCGGCGACCTCGCTGCTCGGCTACGCGCCGCCGCCCCCGATCTCGGTGGCCAACTGGCTGACCCAGGGCTACCCGTCGATGCTCTGGCTGACGGTCTGCGCGCTGATGATCGGCCTGTACGTGGCCGGCGTGGTCAAGCTCCGCCGCGGCGGCAACGCCTGGCCCGTGCACCGGACGGTGCTGTGGCTGCTGGGCGCGTTCCTGCTGGCCTTCCTGACCAGCGGCGGACCGGCCGTCTACGGGCGGATGAGCTTCAGCGCGCACATGATCCAGCACATGTCGCTGATGGTGCCGTTGCCCCTGCTGCTGGTGGCCGGGGCACCGGTGACCCTGGCCATGCGCGCCCTGACCGCCCGCCGGGACAAGAGCTTCGGACCCCGCGAGGTGCTGCTGGCCCTGGTGCACTCCCGGTTCCTGGGCATCATCGGGCAGCCCGTGGTCGCGGCGGTGATCTTCACCGGCAGCCTGATCGTCTTCTACTACACGTCGCTGTTCGAGGTGGCGATGTTCACCCACATCGGCCACGTGCTGATGACGGTGCACTTCCTGCTCGCCGGCTACCTGTTCATCTGGTCGCTGGTCGGCATCGACCCCGGGCCGAAGCGGCCGGCGTACCCGATCCGGTTGCTGATCCTGTTGATCACGATGGCCTTCCACGCCTTCTTCGGTCTGTCGCTGATGCAGTCCGCCGCGCTGATCGGCCCGGACTGGTGGCACGCGCTCGGCCAGAGCGACGACGCCGCGCTGCTGGCTGACCAGCAGCTCGGCGGCGGCATCGCCTGGGGTGCCGGCGACATCCCGGCCCTGCTGATCGGGCTGACCCTGATCGTCCAGTGGGTGCGCAGTGACGCCAAGGAGACCAAGCGGCTGGACCGCAAGGCCGACCGCGACGACGACGCCGAGCTGAAGGCCTACAACGAGCGGCTGGCCGTGTTGGCGAAGAAGGACCGGCAGGACGACCTTCGCGGTCACGGAGGCCGGCGTCGGGTCCGGGGGACCCGTGGGCCAGACGCGCCCGGGTCGCGTCCGGTGTCGCAGCCGCCCGTGCGAAGCCGGGCCTGGCCGGCCGGCGCCGGCGTCAGCGCGCTTCTTCTTCGTCACCTGCACCACCGTCGGTCGCGGTCCGCGCCAGTCACCGCGGTCCGGCCGCTGCCCGGCGGCGACGTAGTCGGGGAAGTAGGACCGGGGCTCGGCCCAGGTGCCCTCCTCGCCCGGGTGCTGGACGGCCACGAACACCGAGCCGTCGGTGTCGTGGATGACCGGCCCGCAGGTCTCGGCGTCCCGCGGGACGGCCAGGAACTGCTGCACGTGGCCGCGCTCGGCACCCTCGAGCGGCACCTTGAACAAGCCGTCGGCCTTGGCGATGGTGCCGGGGGCGCCGTCGGTGGAGATCCACAGGTTGCCGTCGAGTCGAAGGCGACGTTGTCGGGGCAGGAGATCGGGGCGACCGGACCGTCCCAGCCGGCGAAGTAGGTCTGCACCGACGCGTCGTCCGGGTCGCCGCAGAGCAGCAGGATGTTCCAGCTGAACGAGGTCGCCCCGGCCCGGTTGCGGTGCTCGGTGATCTCGATGACGTGGCCGTTCTTGTTCCCCGCCCGCGGGTTGGCCGCGTCCGGACCGGGCTTGCCGGCGGTGACCCCGCGCTGGGTGTTGTTGGTGCAGGCGACGTAGACCTTGCCGGTGGTGGGGTTCGGCTCGACGTCCTCGCAGCGGTCCATCGGCGTGGCCTTGACCAGGTCGGCCGCCTCCCGGGTGAAGACCAGCACCTCGTCGACGCTCATGCCGGGCACGCATGCCTGCCCGTCGAGCACCAGCGGCACCCAGGCGCCCCGGCCCAGGTTGTCCCCGTCGGGCCGCTGCTCGCCGCTGAACCGGGCGACGTACAGGTCGCCCTCGGTCAGCAGGGTCAGGTTGTGCCGGCGGGCGGCCTCGCTCTTGCCCGGCCGGTACTTCCGCTTGGCCACGAACTTGTAGAGGTAGTCGAACCGCTCGTCGTCACCCATGTACGCGGCGACCGTGCCGTCCCGGTCGACCCGCACGTTGGCGCCCTCGTGCTTGAACCGGCCCATCGCCGTGTGCTTGCGCGGGGTGGAGGACGGGTCGGACGGGTCGATCTCGACGATGTAGCCGAACCGGTGCGGCTCGTTGGCGTACGCGCTCGTGGTGGCGTCGAAGCGGGGATCGATCTTCTCCCAGCCGTACACGCTGGGCGTGTTGGTCAGGCCGTAGCGCTTGCTGCCGCGCGCCGCGGGGTCGGCCCGGAAGTAGCCCTGGAAGTTCTCCTCGCCGGACAGGATCGTGCCCCACGGCGTGGTGCCGCCGGAGCAGTTGCCGAACGTGCCGGCCACCCGCCGCCCGGTCGGGTCGGCGGCGGTCCGCAGCAGCGGGCTGCCCGCGGCCGGGCCGGTCAGCCGGAACGGGGTGCTGGCCGTGATCCGGCGGTTGCGGCGGCCGCCCCGGACGTAGCGCCACGGCTGCCGGCGCGCGCGGCGCTCGAGCTCGACCACGCTGAAGCCGTGCGCGGCGATCAGCGTGCGCAGCACCTCGGCCTCCTCGTCGGCGCTGGTGGTCGGCGGGAACATGATCGGCCGGTTCGTGTACTCGTGGTTGCAGCACAGCAGTCCCGTACGACCGCGCGGGTCGACCAGGATGTCGAGGTAGTCGTTGTTGTAGCCGAACTGCAGCTCCTGGGCCTTGGCGTCGGCGCGGTTCGGGTTGAACGCGGGGGAGCCGGCGAACAGCGGGTCACCCCAGCGCAGGATCGGCGTCCACTGGTAGCCCGCCGGTACGGCCAGGGTGTCGGCCTCGGCGGACACCGGGGCGATCCCGGTGAAGGCGAGCGGGCCGGCGTTGCCGGGCTCGGGGGCGGCGGCCGCCGGCTCGGGCCAGACCACGGGCAGCGCGGCCGCGGCGGCGAGAGCGCCGCCGCCGGCCAGCAGGGCCCGGCGGGACAGCTGCCGGCCCGCGATCTCGGCGAAGGTCGGCTCGGTGGAGGAGTTCGGGTCCGGGCGGGCGCACTGGCTGTCGCACTTCAGGTGACAGGTCACGGCGCTGCGGTTGCCGTGGGTGAGTCCGAGCATGGGCAGGTTCGTCAAGGGTTCTCCTCAGGTGGGGGTCGCGGCCCGACTGCGCAGGGCAGCTCGGACCGCACCCGGGGGATGGTCCAACGCTTCAGGAGACTTTCAGGCGGCGAATGACACCGACCCCGCGATCAGGCAACGCCTGGGTGAACTCTGGGTGGCCGGTCCGCACCCCTGCCCGGACCCTGTCCGTCCGCGCCCTGCGGGGCGTCGGCGAGGATGGAGCCATGGTCGATCAGCCGCAGCAGCCGGACGAGGCGGACGAGGTGGAGCAGCCCGACGAGGACGTACCGACCTCGCAGGGCGAGGTGGCGGACCTGCGTCGGCAGGTGGCGGCCTACGTCGCCGCGGGGGCGGACGAGTCGGTGCAGCGGGTGATCAGCGCGGTGCACCGGGTGTCCCGGCGACTGAACCAGTGGTACGACCAGCAGCTCGCCGACCTCGAGGTGTCCGGCGGGGAGTGGACGGTGCTGAGCGAGATCGCCCGGGCCGGGGGAACCGGCTGACGCCGACCCAGCTGGCGTCGCTGGCCCACGTCGCTCCGTCGTCGATGACCCATCGGCTGGATCGGATGGTCGATCGCGATCTGGTCGATCGCGACCACCGATCCCACCAACCGCACCCGGGTGCTGGTCGGTCTGACCGAGACGGGGCTGGCAGCTCTACGCGACGACGATCCGGGAGTCGAACCTGGTGGAGTCCGATCTGATGCGGGGCCTGACCGAGCCGGCAGGTGGACGACCTGGCGCACCTGCTGGAGCAGCTGCTGGCCGGGCTGGACGAGTCCCCCCTGGAGCCCGTCCGTGGTCCGGCTCGGCGGAGGCGGTCACGCGGAGGAGGCGGCCCAGTCCCGCCGGCGGCGCCGCCGCCGGCTGATCGTGTAGCCCAGGCTGATCAGACCCAGCCCGAACCCGCTGAGGCCGACCCCGAGCCACCAGCCGTCCCCGGCGGCGACCAGCCGGTCGTAGCCGACGGCCATGATCACCGAGGCGACCGCGAACGCCACGGTGCCGACGGTCGCGGCCTGCACCCCGTCGACGTCGAGCGGCGGCACCTCGGCCTGCTGGATGAGGTGTGCCCCGGGGACGTCGGACGTGGCGGGCACCTCCGGGGAGGTCTGGGCCGGGTCGCTCACGCACTCAGCCTAGTGAGCGGGCCAGAATGCCCACATGGTCACCAAGTCGCCCAAGGCCGCGCACACGGCGCGCGCCGACGAGCCCGAGCTCGGGTCCCTCGACCGTTACTTCGGCATCACCGCGCGCGGTTCCACGATCGGGCGGGAGATCCGGGGCGGCATCGTGACCTTCTTCACGATGGCCTACATCATCGCCCTCAACCCGTTGATCATCGGGACGGCACCGGACGGCGTCGGGAACCTGGTCGGCGGACTCCCGTACGCCGACGGGGCGGGCGCGGTCGTCGGTGCCAACGTGGACCAGGCCATCACCATGGTCGCGGCCGCGACCGCCCTGGTCGCCGGGGTGATGACCATCCTGATGGGCGTCATCGGCCGGTTCCCGATCGGCATCGCCGCCGGGCTCGGGCTGAACGCGCTGCTGGCCTTCACCATCGCGCCGAGGATGACCTGGCCCCAGGCGATGGGCCTGATCGTGATCGAGGGGGTGCTGATCGCCCTGCTGGTGCTGACCGGCTTCCGGACCGCGGTGTTCAAGGCGGTGCCGCGGTCCCTGCGGGTGGGCATCTCGATCGGCATCGGCCTGTTCATCACCTTCGTCGGGCTGTTCGACGCCGGCTTCGTCCGCAAGCCGGCCGGCACGCCGCCGGTCGAGCTCGGCGTCAACGGCTCGATCATCGGCTGGCCGTTGTTGATCTTCGTGCTCGGCTTGTTCGGGGCGGCGATCCTGTACGCCAAGCGGGTCAAGGGTGCGCTGCTGATCTCCATCGTCGGCGCGACCGTCGTCGCCGTGCTGATCGAGCTGGCCACCGGTGTCGGGGCGAAGACCGCCGACAACCCCACGGGGTGGGCGCTGAACGTCCCGCAGGTCGACAAGATCGTGGCGCTGCCCGATCTCGGTCTGATCGGGGACGTGGACGTGTTCGGGGCCTTCGGTCCCTCGTTCGCCGGCGGCTTCCACCTCGACCTGTTCCTGCCCCTGCTGCTGCTGGTCTTCGCGCTGCTGCTGGCGGACTTCTTCGACACCATGGGCACGGTGGTCGCGGTCGGGATCGCAGGGCGGGCTGCTCGACGAGCGGGGCCGGCCGCCGCACCTGTCGTCCATCCTGATGGTCGACTCGTTGGCCGCGGCCGCCGGCGGGATCGGTTCGACCTCGTCCAACACCTCCTACATCGAGTCGGCGGCCGGAGTCGGGGAGGGTGCCCGGACCGGACTGGCCTCGGTGGTCACCGGGATCGGCTTCCTGCTGGCCATGTTCTTCGCGCCGCTGGTCAACATCGTCCCGTCGGAGGCGGCGACGCCGGTGCTGGTGCTGGTCGGGTTCTTGATGATGAGCCAGGTGACCAAGATCGACTGGGAGGACGTCGAGGAGGGTCTGCCCGCCTTCGTGACCATGGTGTTGATGCCGTTCACCTTCTCCATCACGGTGGGGATCGGCGCCGGCTTCTTGATGTACGTGGTGCTCAAGATCGTCCGCGGCAAGACCAAGCTGGTGCACCCGCTGATGTGGGTGGTGGCGGGCCTGTTCGTCATCTACTTCGTGCAGGGCCTGATCACCTACCTGGTGAGCTGAGCTCCGTCGGTAGCGCTGCCGTGGAACCCTCCGACGTGCGTCGCGCGACCTTCCTGTTCGCCTCGACCCCGATCACCGCGCACACGATCAACCTGGTGCCCGTCGCCGCCCGGCTGATCGGGCGCGGCCACCGGGTCCTCTGGTACGCGGCCAGCCGGTTCCACGACCGGATCGCAGGCGTCGGGGCGGAGCCGTACGGGTTCACGCGGGCGCGGGAGTTCGCCGACCTGGAGGCGGCGTACGGGGGAGCGGGGAGCCTGCGCGCGATCGCCGGACTGCGTCAGGGGTTCGCCGACCAGCTGGTCGGGGACGCGGGCCGCCGGGTGCACGACCTCGAGGGACTGGCCGCCGGGCGGCAGATCGACGCGGTGCTGACCGACGCGATGTTCGTGGCGGCCCGGCTCTGGCACGAGCGGGGCGGGCCGGTCTGGGCCAGCCTGGGTGACGGACCGCTCACGTACGCCGACGTCGACACCCCGCCGTACGGTTCGGGTCTGCTGCCGATGCGCGGACGGGAGGGCCGCCGGCGCAACCGGGTGACCACCCGCATCCTGCGCGAGCTGATCTGGCGTCCGGCGCTGGAGCGGCTCGGGGCGATCCGGTCCGAGCTCGGCCTGGTGCAGAGCGGGCGATCCGTGCTGGAGGAGGCCCTGTCACCGCACCTGCACCTACAGGCCTGCGTGCCCGAGTTCGAGTACCCCCGGCAGGGCCTGCCGTCCCAGGTGCATTTCGTCGGGGCTCTGCGACCCGAGCCGGCGACCGACCGGAAGCTGCCGCCGTGGTGGGCGGAGTTCCTGGCCGACGACCGACCGGCGGTGCTGGTCAGTCAGGGCACGCTGCGGCCGGACCTGACCGAGCTGGTGCTGCCGACCATCGCGGCCCTGGCCGGGGCGGGACTGCAGGTGGTGGTGACCACGGGAGCCGGTTCGATGGCCGATCTGCGGGCGGGTCTGCGGCACGGGGTGCCGGACTGGCTCCGGGTGGCCCGCTGGATCCCGTACGAGGACGTGCTGCCACACGTCGACGCCTTCGTCACCAACGGTGGCTACACCGGGGTGACCCTGGCCCTGGCCCACGGCGTACCGCTGGTGCAGGTCGGCAGCAGCGAGGAGAAGGCGGAGATCGGTGCCCGGATCGCGTGGGCGAAGGTCGGCGTACGGCTGCGCTGGCGTCCGCCCGCGTGGCGGCTGCGGCGCGAGATCCGGCGGGCCCTGGACGACCCCACCATCCGGGCCGCCGCGGACCGGATGCAGGCCTCGATGGCGCAGCACGACGCGGCCGGGGAGGCGGCGGACGCCCTGGAGGAGCTGGCCCGCACTCGGACCGCCGCCACCTGATCCCGGTCCCAGACCCGCTGACGCACTCCTCAGATCACTCACGCGGGCGATGCACCACGTGCGTGAGAGGTCGGAGGAGTGCGTCAGCCGAGTTGTATTTAGCATTGCTAAGTAATATTGTTGAGTCGTGCCCACGTACGCGTCGATCCTGCAGCTGGCCGGTGAGCTGCGCCCCGCGGTGTTCCGGCTGGCCCGGCACCTGCGGCAGGCGCGCGCCGACGCCGAGGAGCTGACACCCTCTCAGCTGTCGGCGATGGGGGTGCTGCTGCGCGAGGGCGAGCTGCAGATCGGTGAGCTCGCCGCGTACGAGCAGGTCCGGGCGCCGTCGATGACCCGGCTGGTCGACCACCTGGAGGGTCGCGGGCTGCTGCGGCGGACCCCGAGCCCCACCGACAAGCGGGCCTGCGTCGTCGGCCTGACCGACCAGGGCACCGAGCTGCTCGAAGCCAACCGGCAGCGCCGCAACGAGTGGCTCGCGGTGCGGCTGGAGAAGCTCACCGAGGACGAGCGCGCCCTCCTGCGCAGCGCGATCCCCGTCCTGCAGAAGATCGCCGAGACGTAACCGGGGCTCGTCCGACGAGCCCGTTCCATGATCATCGAGACCGCACCACCCAAGGGAGGCGACCGCCACGAGCGCGACGACCGACAGCACCGAAGCCACCGCGACCAGCGACACCGCACCGGTCACCGAGGAGACCGTCGAGCAGCCCAAGGGCGGCATGTTCGCCGCTCTCGCCGTCCCCAACTTCCGCGTCTACGTGACCGGGTCCTTCGTCTCCAACATCGGCACCTGGATGCAGCGGGTGGCCCAGGACTGGTTGGTGCTCGAGCTGTCCGGCGGCTCCGGGGTCGCGATCGGCATCACCACCGCGCTGCAGTTCCTGCCGATGCTGCTCCTGTCCGCGTACGGCGGGCTGATCGCCGACCGCTTCGACAAGCGGATCGTGCTCAAGATCACCCAGGCCTGGTTGGCCATCTGTGCCGCCACCTTGGGCATCCTGGCCATCACCGGGGTGGCGACCACCCCCATCGTGTACGTGATCGCGTTCGCCTTCGGTCTCGGCACCGCCTTCGACAACCCGTCCCGCCAGGCGTTCGTCTCCGAGGTGGTCGGTCGGGACCGGCTGCCGAACGCGATCGGTCTCAACTCCGCGACCTTCCACGCCGCCCGCATCGTCGGTCCGGCGGTCGCCGGTCTGGTGATCGCGGCGTTCGGGTCCGGCTGGGCGATCCTGTCCAACTCCGTCACCTACCTGGCCTTCATCGCCGCGCTGGTGATCATCGACGGGCGCAAGCTCGAACCGAGCCTGCCCGCCAGCCGGGGCAAGCACCAGATCCGCGAGGGCCTGGCCTACGTGACCGGACGCAGCGACATCCTGCTGGTGCTGATGGTGGTCTTCTTCGTCGGCACCTTCGGGATGAACTTCCAGCTCACCTCGGCGCTGATGGCCCAGCAGGAGTTCGGCAAGGGACCGGAGCAGTACGGCATCCTCGGCACCTTCATGGCCGTCGGCTCGCTGGCCGGCGCCCTGCTCGCCGCCCGGCGGGTGAAGCGCCCGCGGGGGCAGTTCATCGTGATCATGGCCCTGGTCTTCGGTGCGGTCGAGGTGATCGCCGGTCTGATGCCGAGCTACGCGACCTACGCCGCCGTGCTGCCGATCATGGGGCTGGCCGCCCTGCTGACGCTGACCGCCTCGAACGCCTCGGTCCAGATGGGCGTCGATCCCCAGCTGCGGGGCCGGGTGATGGCCCTCTACGCGATGGTGCTGATGGGTGGCACCCCCGTGGGCGCGCCGCTGATCGGCTGGGTCGGTGAGGCCTTCGGGCCGCGCTGGACCCTGATCGGTGGCGGCATTCTCACCATGCTGGGGGTGCTGGTGGCGGTCGCGGTGATCGCCCGGCGCGAGCGCGCCTCGCTGGGCGAGTCGCTGCGCGGTCTGCCGCACCTGCGTTCGGCCTGACCGTCCGCCGACGAACCTCCGGTCGTGACGACTAGTCCCCGTGGTCGGGGACGAGCCCATCCGTTGGGGGGCTCGCCGACTACGGTGACCTCCATGACGACCCCGGTGGTGACCGTCCGCGGCGAGGCGGAGCTCGGCAGCGCACCCGACCTGGCCACCCTGGCGGTGACGATCCACGCCGCCGGCGCCGACGCCGACCGGGTGCGGCGCGACCTGGCGGAGGCGTCGAACCGGCTCCGCACGATCGTCGAGGAGCACCGGGCGGTGCTGGAGCGGCACGCGATCTCCGGTCTGCACGTCGGACCGGTGTTCTCGGGCCGCGGTGCGCGCAGGATCACCGGTTACCGCGGCACCCTGAGCGGCGAGCTGGTGGTGGCCGACTTCGCCGCCCTGCCCGGACTGATCGCAGCCCTGTCCGCCCTGGACGGCGCCCAGATCGACGGTCCCTGGTGGTCCCTGCGGCCGGGCAACCCGATCCACCGGCAGGCGCGGATCGCCGCCATCGACGAGGCTCGGCAGCGGGCCGCCGACTACGCGGCCGCCTTCGACGCCACCCTCGGCTCGCTGCTCGAGGTGTCCGACCTGGACGGCTCGTTCGCCCACCAGCCGCGCGCCTTCAAGGCCGCCTTCGCCATGGACGCCGGCGGCGGTGGCGGCGAACCGGAGCTCGACCTCCAGCCGGCCGAGCAGCGGGTGAGCGCGCAGGTCACCGTACGGTTCCAGCTCGCCTGACCCGGAAACGGCCGCACGCCCTCACCGTGGAAGGGGTGCGGAGCGTCCCGGGTCCGCCGGATAGATTCCTGGCATGTTCTCCAAGGTTCTCGTCGCCAACCGGGGTGAGATCGCCGTCCGTGCCTTCCGCGCCGCCTACGAGCTGGGCGCGGCCACGGTCGCCGTCTACCCCTTCGAGGACCGCAACGCGGTCCACCGGATCAAGGCCGACGAGGCCTATCTGATCGGGGAGCGCGGACACCCCGTCCGGGCCTACCTGGACGTGGCCGAGATCATCCGCGCCGCCCGCGAGTCCGGCGCGGACGCCATCTACCCCGGCTACGGCTTCCTGAGCGAGAACCCGGAGCTGGCGCAGGCCTGCCTGGACGCCGGCATCACCTTCATCGGCCCACCGCCGGACGTGCTGGAGCTGGCCGGCCACAAGGTCCGGGCCCTGCAGGCGGCCAAGGCCGCCGGCATCCCGACGCTGCGGTCCACCCCGCCGTCGGCCGACCTGGACGAGCTGGTGGCCGGCGCGGAGGAGATCGGCTTCCCGGTCTTCGTCAAGGCGGTGGCCGGTGGTGGCGGTCGCGGTATGCGCCGGGTCGACGACCCGGCCAAGCTGCGCGAGTCCGTCGAGGCGGCCATGCGCGAGGCCGAGGGTGCCTTCGGTGACCCGACCGCGTTCATCGAGCAGGCCGTCGGACGCCCGCGCCACATCGAGGTGCAGATCCTGGCCGACGCAGGAGGCCACGTGATGCACCTGTTCGAGCGGGACTGCTCGATCCAGCGTCGGCACCAGAAGGTGGTGGAGATCGCTCCGGCGCCCAACATCTCCGCGGAGCTGCGTGAGGCCCTGTGCGCCGACGCGGTGGCCTTCGCGTCCTCGATCAACTACTCCTGCGCCGGCACGGTGGAGTTCCTGGTGGAGACCGAGGGGGAGCGCGCCGGCCAGCACGTGTTCATCGAGATGAACCCGCGGATCCAGGTCGAGCACACGGTGACCGAGGAGATCACCGACGTGGACCTGGTCCAGTCGCAGATGCTGATCGCCTCCGGCTCGTCGCTGGCGGATCTGGGTCTCAGCCAGGAGACCGTCCGGATCAACGGCGCCGCCCTGCAGTGCCGGATCACCACCGAGGACCCGGTGAACGGGTTCCGGCCCGACACCGGCACCATCACCGCCTACCGGTCCGCGGCCGGCGCGGGGGTCCGGTTGGACGGCGGCACGGTGGACACGGGGTGGAGATCAGCCCGCACTTCGACTCCATGCTGGTCAAGCTGACCTGCCGCGGCCGGAACTTCGCCGCCGCCGTGGCCCGCTCCCGTCGGGCCCTGGCCGAGTTCCGGATCCGGGGCGTCAGCACCAACATCCCGTTCCTGCAGGCCGTGCTCGCCGACCCGGACTTCATCGCCGGCGACGTGTCGACCGCGTTCATCGAGCAGCGACCGGAGCTGCTGACCACCCACGTCCCGGCCGACCGCGGCACCCGGATGCTGCGCTGGCTGGCCGAGGTCACGGTCAACAAGCCGTACGGCAGCGCGCCGACCCTGCTCGATCCGCGGGAGAAGCTGCCGGCCGGGGTCGACCTCGGCAAGCCCTCGCCGCACGGCTCGCGGCAGCGACTGCTCGAGCTCGGCCCCGACGGCTTCGCCGCCGACCTGCGCTCCCGCACCGGCGTCGAGGTCACCGACACCACCTTCCGGGACGCGCACCAGTCCCTGCTCGCCACCCGGGTGCGGACCAAGGACCTGCTCCGGGTCGCCCCGTACGTGGGTCGCACGCTGCCCGAGCTGCTGTCCGTCGAGTGCTGGGGCGGGGCCACGTACGACGTCGCGCTCCGCTTCCTGCAGGAGGACCCGTGGGAGCGGCTGGCCGTGCTGCGGCACAACATGCCGGGGCTCTGCCTGCAGATGCTGCTGCGCGGTCGCAACACGGTCGGCTACACGCCGTACCCGACCAAGGTCACCACCTCGTTCGTGGCGGAGGCGGCCGAGGTCGGCATCGACATCTTCCGCATCTTCGACGCCCTGAACGACGTCGAACGCAGATGCGACCGGCGATCGACGCGGTCCGCGAGACCGGCACCACGGTCGCGGAGGTGGCGCTCTGCTACACCGCCGACCTCAACGACCCCGGTGAGACGCTCTACACCCTCGACTACTACCTGCGGCTGGCCGAGCAGATCGTCGAGGCCGGGGCGCACGTGCTCGCGATCAAGGACATGGCCGGGCTGCTGCGGCCGCCGGCCGCGGCCAAGCTGGTCTCCGCGCTGCGGGAGCGGTTCGACCTGCCCGTGCACCTGCACACCCACGACACCGCCGGCGGGCAGCTGGCCACCCTGCTGGCCGCCGTCGATGCCGGGGTGGACGCCGTCGACGTGGCGTCGGCCCCGATGGCCGCCACCACCTCCCAGCCGCCGGCCTCCGCCCTGGTCGCCGCCCTCGCCCACACCGAACGGGCCACCCACCTGGACCTGCGGGCGGTGATGGACCTGGAGCCGTACTGGGAGGCCGTCCGCAAGATCTACGCCCCCTTCGAGTCCGGGCTGCCGAGCCCGACCGGTCGCGTGTACGACCACGAGATCCCCGGCGGTCAGCTCTCCAACCTGCGCCAGCAGGCGATCGCGCTGGGGCTGGGGGACCGGTTCGAGGCGGTCGAGGCCACGTACGCGGCCGCGTCCCGCATCCTCGGTCGGCCGACCAAGGTGACCCCGTCGTCGAAGGTGGTCGGCGACCTGGCGCTGCAGCTGGTGGCGATCGGCGCCGACCCGGCCGACTTCGAGGCCAACCCGAAGAACTACGACATCCCCGACTCGGTGATCGGCTTCCTGAACGGCGAGCTGGGCGATCCGCCCGGCGGCTGGCCGGAGCCGTTCCGGACCAAGGCGCTGGAGGGACGCGTCATCCCGGTCCGCGACGTCGACCTCGACGAGGAGGACTCGCGGCTGCTCGACGTGCCGGGCCAGGTGCGCCAGCAGACGCTCAACCGGCTGCTGTTCCCCGGACCGACCAAGGACTTCACCCTGGCCCGGGAGACGTACGGCGCGGTGGGCCGGTTGGACACCCTGGACTACCTGTACGGGCTGCGGACCGGCGACGAGCACACCGTGCCGCTCGGTCGCGGGGTCAGCCTGATCCTCGGCCTCGAGGCGATCGGCAACCCCGACGAGCGCGGCATGCGGACCGTCATGTGCACCATGAACGGTCAGCTCCGGCCGATCCGGGTGCGTGACACCTCGGTGAAGGTGGACATCAAGGCGGCCGAGAAGGCCGACCCGAGCAAGCCCGGGTCACGTGGCGGCCCCGTTCGCCGGCGTGGTCTCGGTGGCCGTGGCCGAAGGCGATCGAGGTCGAGGCCGGCGAGACCGTGGCCACCATCGAGGCGATGAAGATGGAGGCGGCCATCACCACGCCCGGTCGCGGGCACGGTCCAGCGCCTCGCGCTCGGTTCGGTCCAGCAGGTCGAGGGTGGCGACCTCGTGGTCGTGGTCACGCCCGGTGGGGACCGGATCATGAGCCGGGTGTACAACTTCAGCGCCGGACCGGCCGTACTGCCGGAGAGCGTACTGCGCCAAGCCGCCGACGAGATGCTCGACTGGCACGGCTCGGGTCAGTCGGTGACCGAGATGAGCCATCGCGGCAAGGAGTTCACCGAGATCGCGGCGCGGGCCGAGGCCGATCTGCGGACCCTGCTCGCTGTGCCCGAGGGCTATCACGTGCTGTTCCTGCAGGGCGGTGCCTCGCTGCAGTTCGAGATGATCCCGCTGAACCTGCTGCGTGGGAGGTCGACCGTCGACTACGTGCACACCGGCGAGTGGGCCAAGAAGGCGATCGCCGCGGCCCGCCTGCTCGGCCGCGCGGACGTCAACGTCGCCGCGTCGGCGGAGGACCGTTCGTTCACGTACGTGCCGGACCGGGCCGACTGGCAGCTCAGCGAGGACGCGGCGTACGTGCACTACACCGCCAACGAGACGATCGGTGGGGTCGAGTTCTCGTTCGTGCCCGACGTCGGTGAGGTGCCGCTGATCAGCGACATGTCCTCGACCCTGCTGTCCCGACCGCTCGACGTGTCCCGCTTCGGACTGATCTACGCGGGGGCGCAGAAGAACATCGGACCGGCCGGTCTGACCATCGTGATCGTGCGGGACGACCTGGTCGGTCTGGCCGACCCGCCGCTGACCCCGATGCTGGACTACGCCACGCACGTCAAGGCCGGCTCGATGTACAACACGCCGCCCACGTACGCGATCTACCTGGCCGGTCTGGTCTTCGCGCAGCTGCTGGCCGACGGGGGTCTGGCCGCGGCCGAGCAGCGCAACATCGCCAAAGCCGACCTGCTGTACGGCGCCATCGACACCGAGCCCTTCTACGCCAACCCGGTCGCACCGGCCGACCGCTCGCGGATGAACGTCCCCTTCACCCTGGCCGACCCGGGTCTGGACGCCGACTTCCTGGCCACGGCGGCGGAACGAGGGCTGACCCAGCTCAAGGGCCACCGGTCGGTGGGCGGCATGCGGGCCTCGATCTACAACGCCATGCCGATCGACGGCGTACGGGCGCTGGTCGACCACCTGCGCGACTTCGCCGCCGAGCGTGGCTGGACGATGACCGGTCTGATGGTCGCGCTCCCGCTCGCGTCCTGGGCTCGGGTGTCTCGCCGTCGTCGTGATCGGGACGACGAGAGCGTGTCGCCCGATCGAGCTGAGCCAAGTTCCGGATCCAGGTGCTCAACCACCTCGCCGCCCGTGGCTTGCGACGGCTGCCGTGGGACCGGTTCAGCGTCTCCGCCGACGCGACCGATCCGCACGCGATCCTGCTCCGGTCGGCCGACCTGCACGCCCAGCCGATCCCGAACTCGGTGCTGGCCGTCGGCCGAGCCGGCTCGGGGACGAACAACATCCCGGTGGCCGCGCTGTCGGCGCGCGGCATCCCCGTGTTCAGCGCCCCCGGCGCCAACGCGAACGCGGTCAAGGAGCTGGTGCTCGCGGGCATGCTGCTGGCCGCGCGGAACATCGACCGGGCGCTGCCGTACGTGACCGCTCAGAGCCCGACCGATCCGGAGCTGGAGTCACGGATCGAGGCCGGCAAGAAGACCTACGTCGGTTACGAGCTGGCCGGCCACACCCTCGGGGTGGTCGGACTCGGCAAGATCGGCTGCCTGGTCGCCGACGCGGCGATCAAGCTCGGGATGGACGTGATCGGCTACGACCCGGAGATCACCGTCGAGGCGGCCTGGAGCCTGCCGGCCTCGGTCCGCAAGGCGCACAACCTGGGTGACCTGCTGCGGCACAGCAACTTCTTGACCCTGCACGTCCCGCTGGTCGACGCCACCCGGGCGATGATCGACGCCGGAGCCGTGTCCCAGCTGAAGCGGGGTGCGGTGCTGCTCAACTTCTCCCGGGGCGGGGTGGTGGACGACGGGGCCGTGCTGGAGGCGCTGGCCGACGGTCAGCTGTCCCGCTACGTCTGCGACTTCCCGGTACCGGCCCTGGTGGGTCGGCCCGGCGTGATCTTGCTGCCGCACCTCGGAGCGTCGACCGGAGAGGCCGAGCAGAACTGTGCGGTGATGGCCGCCGACCAGGTGCGCGACTACCTGCTCGACGGCACGCTGCGGAACGCGGTCAACTTCCCCGACGTGGAGCTGCCGCGGGAGTCCCGGTGGCGGATCGCGGTGGCCAACGCCAACGTGCCCAACATGGTCGGCAGCATCACCCACGAGCTGGCCGCGGCCGGTCTCAACATCGCGACCATGACCAACAAGTCCCGCGGGGACCTCGCCTACACCCTGCTGGACGTGGACAGCGACGTGCCGGACCGGGTGATCACCGCGATCGAGGGGATCGACGGGGTCCTGATGGTGCGGTCCCTGCCCGCAGCGGGCTGACCCTCGACGACCCGGTTGATCGTCCCGAGTGTCACGCGGCCCAGAAGCCGATCAGGTCGGGCACCGACCGCCCGAGTCCCGCGGCCACCTGCGACCACGCTACGAAGCCGTCCAGCCACATCACCAGGGCGGAGACCAGCTCGCGCTGCTCCTCGGTCTTGATCTGGGGCATCGCGGCCCGGTACGCCTCGGCCATGGCCAACGCCTTGTCGTGCCGGTGCCACCCCACCGTCAGGCCCTGCACCGGGATGAGGCGCACGTCGGTGTTCGACCTCAGCAGGTGTCCCAGGCCGACCGCGGCGGCCACCCCGCCGCGGGCCAGGGCGAAGTCGAGGTCATCCAACGACTGCGGGTTGAGCGGCAACCGGGTCGATCCCCAGCACCGGTACTGGACCAGCGCTTCCAGCACCCGCCAGCTGGCGCCCATCCGCTCGGGGGAGATGTACGCCCCGGCCAGCAGCACGTCCACGTCGCGCGGCTCCGGGTCGGTGGGGGAGAGGACCGGGGCGTCCGGGGCGCGGCGGAAGAGGGGGCCGAGCTTGCCGATCAGACCCCGGGACTTCGGCTGCTCGGCCGGCGCGAACGCCCGGCGTGCCGCCTCCCGGAGCTCGGCCGTCTTGTCGCCGGCCCCGACCATGCCTCGCAGCTCGTCGATGCCGAGCGCGTACAGCCTCAGCTCTCCCATGGCAGACACGGTAGACCGTCGGGTCCCCGGCGGGCCTCCTATCCTGGCCGGGTGAATCCTCGCGTCCGACGGCTCATCGTCTCCGGCGTGCTGATCGGGCTGCTGGTCGTGGTCGTGCTGGCGGCGGTCTGGCCGCAGCTGGTCCCCTGACGCTCGCCGAGCCTGTCCCGAGGCCGCCACCCCGAGGTCGACCGCATCGGTCAGTGGTGGAAGCCGCTGGCTTCGTCGGCGGTCATCGAGGCGCTGGGGGTGCTTGTCGAGGTGGCCCATGGCGCGCCGGCAGTCGGCCAGCAGCAGATCGGCGAGATCGCGACTGACGTCGTGGCGCACCAGGATCCGCTGGATGGCGAGATCCTCGCGGTGGGCGGGCAGCGTGTAGGGGGCACCTGCCAGCCGGTCGTCCGTAGGCGGTCGGCGAGGTTCTGCCGCGCGCTGCCGTCCAGCATCAGCTCGTCCTGGACGACCTGCAGGATGTGCCGGGGGTCGTAACCCTCACACGGGGGGCGATTACGGCTCGGCGACCGTCGCCGTCGGCTCCTCGACCGGGCCCCAGGCGGGTACGAGCGCGTACAGCACGAGGGGCCGGTCGGGACGGTCACCGTCCTCCACCACCTTCGCGGCCTCGGCCTCGTCGTCCCAGACGTGTCCGTTCGCGTGCAGGCGACTGAGGAGCTCCCCGCCGCTGGTGAACTCCGCGATCACCCACCCGGCGGAGGTGTTCGGTGCCGCGTCGCGGACGCGCCCTGGTGGCCGCACGTTCGCAGAAATCGGGTGCATCGGCGGCAGCGTCGGACGTAGCGTCGGCCGGGTGAGCAGCGCAACGGAACGAGACCGCGGCCGAGACGAGGTGGCGGACGGGTGGTTCCCGGAGAGCGTGGCGGCCGACTACGACGCTCCCGGCGGAGCAAACGATCCCGGGGTCGTGCAGCCGATGGTCGAGGTGCTGGCCGAGCTCGCCGCTGACGGGGCCGTGCTCGAGCTCGCGGTGGGCACCGGACGGATCGCGGCTCCCCTGGCGGCCCGCGGACTGGACGTGTCGGGGATCGAGCTGAGCAAGGCGATGGCCGCCCGCATCGCCGACAAGCCCGGGGGCGACCGGGTCTCCGTGACCATCGGCGACATGACCTCGACGCGGGTGCCGGGGGAGTTCTCGCTGGTGTTCCTGGTGTTCAACACCATCAGCAACGTGACGACTCAGGACGGACAGGTGGCGGTCTTCGTCAACGCCGCCGCCCACCTGCGGCCCGGCGGGCTGTTCCTCATCGAAGTCGGTCTGCCGAGCCTCCGTAACCTGCCCCCGGGACAGGACACGGTGCCCTTCACGGTCGCCCCGGATCCGGCCGGCGGTGGTTACGTGGGCTTCGACCAGTACGACGTGGTGACGCAGCAGTTCACGTCGAATCACGTCACCGTCTCCGCCGACGGCACCGGGCGGTTCCGCCGCATACCGTTCCGGTACGCCTGGCCGGCCGAGCTGGATCTGATGGCGCGCCTCGCCGGGCTGCGGCTCAAACACCGGTGGTCGGACTGGGACCGATCCGCCCTCACCGCGGACAGTGCCAAGCACGTCTCGATCTGGGAAAAGCCTGTCTCGGGATGACTCGCTCCACCTGCCGATCATTGACCTTCACTCGTCGACGCAGGTAAATTCCTGACACCGGCAACCCCATCCTGAAGGAGCTTCATCGTGCCCACCGTCGAGCACAGCCCTGACCCGCGTCGGATCCCGGCTGCCGGGTCCGCGCCCTCGGTCTCCCGCCGGGTCTTCGGCGCGGGCCTCGTCGGAACCGCCGCTCTCATCCCGTTGGGTGGGTCCGCTCACGCCTCCGGGGGCGACGCCTCGAGCAAGCGCTGGACGCAACGCGCCGAGCGCACCTACGCGGCGCTGCGTACCTACTTCGCGGCTTCCCACGGGCTGTACCGGGAGCAGTATCCGGTGGCCGCCGACGACCGGGCGTACTCGTTCGAGTGGCCCTTCTCGCAGGCACACGTCGCCGCACTGGACCTGACCGGCATGGCCGGAGCCGGCCGTCGCTACCGCGACGACCTCGCCGCTCACCGGCGGGCCCAGCAGCACTACTGGGACTCCGCCGGCAGCACCGGTCTGCCCGGCTTCGCCTCCTACGTGATGCCTCCGTACGGCGACGGCGGCGACTTCTTCTACGACGACAACGAGTGGGTGGCGCTGGCCGACCTGCAGCACCATGCCATGTACGGCGACCAGGCCTCGGTACGCGAGGCGAGCCGCCTGTTCGACCTCGTGGTCTCGGGGTGGGATGACGACCAGAGCCATGCCGCACCGGGCGGCGTGTTCTGGACCCAGGCGCCGTGGAGCAGCGACCGCAACACGGTGTCCAACATGCCGGGTGCTCAGGTGGGTCTGCGGCTCCACCAGCTGACCGGACGCCGGTACTACCTGGACTGGTCGCTCCGCATGTACGACTGGACCAACCGCTACCTGCAGCGTCCCGACGCGCTGTTCCATGATCATCTCAATCTGCAGGGAACGGTGGAGAAGACGATCTGGAGCTACAACCAAGGGGTTCCGGTCAGCGTCAACGCCCTGCTGTTCGCGATCACCGGCCGGCGTCGCTACCTCGACGAGGCCGTGCGGATCGCCGATGCGGCGGTGTCCTTCTACGCCGAGGCCGACGGCGCCGGCACCCGCCTCGACGGCCAGCCGCCGTTCTTCAACTCGATCTTCTTCAAGAACCTGCTGCGGCTCGAGTCGGTCACCGGCGGTCGGAGGTACGAGAAGGCGATGGAGGCGTACGCCGAACGGATGTGGGACACCAAGCGCGACGCGCAGACCGGGCTGTTCGACTTCGGCGCCGACGCGGAGGTGGCGGGACGCACTCAGATGATCGAGCAGGCGGCGATGGTCCAGATCTTCGCCGTCCTGGCCTGGCCACGAGGCCGGTATCGCTTGCTGTACTGATTTCTCGGCCCGAGCGCCTCTCTCCGCGCGGGTGGTCCGCTAGCGGCCGGCGACAGCGCTGCGGCGTTCGATCATGATCACGTCGCGCCAGTGTCCCTGGGACCGCTCGCCGGACATTGCGCAGCAGGGTCGACGTAGGCGGAGAGCTCGACGACGCCGGCGTTTACGCAGCGCGGGGTCATGTGCTCATGATGGCGCCTCGCGACGACGGAGTGCCGGAGCTGGCGACAGGGAGGTGACCGGGATGATCTTGCCCGAGGAGCGCGACCCCCGGCTGATCACCATCCGGCGTGGGGGAACGCTCACCGATGCCGATCATCGTCTGCTCGCGCTGTGGGCCGCCGCGTGTGCCGAGCACGTGCTGCCGCTGTTCGAGCGGGCCGTCCCCGACGACGCCCGGCCGCGTGCGGCGATCGAAGCGACGCGTTCCTGGGTACGCGGCGAGCTGCCGATGATGCGCGCCCGCGCCCTGGGCGGGCACGCCATGGGCGCTGCGCGACCCCTGCGCGGCGGGCCGCGGTTCGCCGCGTTCGCCGCCGGCCAGGCGGCCTGCGTCGCCCATGTGCCGGAACACGACCTCGGTGCCGCCGCCTATGCCATCAAGGCCGCCCAGGCCGCGGTGCCGCCGGACGAGTCCGAGCGGGCCCGCCGGGCCGAGTGCCGCTGGCAACGCGCCCAGCTGCCGCCGCAGCTGCGCGACCTCGTCGTCGACGACCAGCGACGCCGCAACGAGATCTGCTGGTCGGTCTTCGACACCTGAGCGTCCGTCGCCCCCCGGAAGCGTGCACCACCCCGTGCGCGTGTCCTCAGACCGGTCGGACGCGGGCGAGCTGCTCCTTGGCGTGGTCGTCGTCCCAGCAGACGGCGGCTTCCCAGGCGGCCGAGGCCTGTGCGGCGGTGTCGTACGCCACGTCGTCGAACTCAGCGGGGTTGTGGGGCAGCACCAGGTCGAGCTCCGCCACGTCGACGTGCGCCTCGTCCCAGTCGATCAGCGCGACTCGCTCAGCGGTCAACCGGATGTTGCCCGGGTTGGGATCGCCGTGGACGACGCACGTCGGGCGCCCGCTCAGCCGAGCCCACGCGGCTCGACATCGGGCAACGGCCTCGGCCGGCATCGCACCCAGGTCCACCTTCGTCCCGCTCTCTACGTCGAGCAGGTCGGTCGACGACCGCCAGCCCGGGCGCTGTGGCCGGTCCCGGGTCAGTCCGTGCAGCTGGCGGAGCGTCTCGGCCACGCGGCGCCAGTCGGACTCCGTCTCGGGCGGCCCGCCCTCCACGTACGTCATCACCACCACGCCGTCCGCGAACAGCCGACCGTCCGTGGTCGGGACGGGCACGGGCACCGTCAGGCCCGCTCGGTCGAGATGCGTCAACAGGTCGGTCTCCCAGGCGAGATCGGCGTCACTGCGGGCGCCGCGACGCGCCACGGCGAGCTCGCCGCCGACGCGGACGCTCCACACCTGGTTGGCGATACCGCCCGTCAGCCGTTCGATCAGAGCGACGTCGTCACCCCACTGCTCGAGGGCCTGCCATCCCATGGTCACATCCTCGCAAACCGCGATGCTGCCTGTGCGTCGTGCGTCCCTCAACTGCCCTCGTCCGGGTCCTTGACGGGCACGTCCTTCAGCTGTTCCAGCAGGAAGGCATGGGTGGCCCGGTTCGCGACGAGCAGAACGCCCGTGCGCTCGTAGACCGTCGACCCGCGCCCCCACCAGTCGGTGACCGCACCGCCCGCTTCTTGCACCGCCAGCAGCACGGCTGCGGTATCGGTGAAGCCGGTCTCCTCGAAGTAGCCGGTCAGGCGTCCGCACGCCACCAAGGCGCAGGCGAGCGCGGTGCTGCCGGGCACGCGTACGGCGCCGATGGGGGCTCACCCGCCACAGGGTCGTAGACCACCCCGCAGAGCGTCTCGCCGGCCCGGCGCAGCGCGATGGTGATCGTGTAGTGCTGGCCGTTGAGGAAGTTGGTGGTGCCGTCGATCGGGTCGCCAGGAAGCGATGATCCGGATCGCTGCCCCCGACGGGTCGAACTCCTCGCCGCTCAGGCTGAACCCCGGGTAGCGGCTGAGCAAGCGCTCACGGATCAGGGTCTCCGACTCGCGGTCGGCCTCGGAGACGAAGTCCCCGGGGGCCCCCTTCACCCCGATGTCGAGCTCGCGGAAGCGAGTGACGTGGGCCTGCGTCACCTCACCGGCGGCGCGGACGCTCTCGATCAGGTCGATGGCCGTTGCTGGCGGGCTCAATGAGTGCAGGCTGGGCGGACTCTGAGCCCTGCCCGGGCGGCGCGCGTTGACACGCGGTCGCGGTGGGGAAACACTGGTCTGAGGGGGTTGCCATGTCTTGGAACGTGAAGGGCACCTACGTCGAGACTTGCTCGTGTGAGTTGATGTGCCCGTGCAATCTGTCACTTGATCATGGTGCGACCTACGACTATTGCAGGGTCACTCTGGTCTTCAACATCCGGGAGGGCTCGGTCGAAGGCACCGATGTTGCCGGCTGCAAGATTGCGCTGATCGCTGACACACCGAAAGTGATGACCGAGGGCAACTGGCGCGTCGGCGTGTTCATTGACGACGCCGCTAGCGAGGACCAGTTCGAGCGGCTCGTTCAGGTGTTCAGCGGTCAGTTGGGAGGGCCGATGGCCGGCCTGGCCCCGCTGATAGGAAAGATGCTGGGCGTTGAGCGGGCCGCTATCGTCATCGAGGAAGAAGGGCTGCAGCACAGCGTCCGAGTCGGCGGCGTGATCGACTTCGAGATCGAGGACATCGTGCCGTTCGGAGTCGAGACCGGTGAGCCGGTGCGCTTCTCCGGAATGTTCCACCCGGTCGGGTCCGATCTCACCATGGCAGAGGCGAAACGATCCCGCATCAGCGCCTTCGGCATCACCTACGAGGGGAAGAGCGGACTGTCGAAGTCGGACTTCTCCTGGGCTGCTTGACACCGGCTTGACCGGTGGGCCGCGCTGAGGAGGCACAGACAGCCCGCAGCTCGGGTCTTCAGCCGGCCTATGCGGCCACCCGCGCTCGGCTAGGGCTGGTCGCGATCCTCCTCGTCCTGGCTGCTGTCGGCTGGTGGTGGACCCTGCGGCAGATGGCGGGAATGGGCAGCGGGCCGTGGACGGGTCTGGGGACGTTCGGCTGGTTCCTCAGCGTGTGGATCGTGATGATGGCGGCGATGATGTTCCCCTCGGTCGCTCCCACGGTCGCGTTGTACTCCAAGATGAGCCGGACGCCGGTGACGACGGCCTTCTTTGTCACCGGCTACCTGCTCACCTGGACCGGTGCTGGTGTGATCGCTTTCCTGGTTGCGCTGCTCGGAGATGCCCTCGTCGGTGACCTGGCCTGGGCAGGTGGCGGGCGATTCCTGACAGGTGCGACGCTCTTGGTTGCGGCGGTCTACGAGCTGACGCCGCTGAAGAACGTCTGCCTCGGCAACTGTCGCAGCCCGCTCGGCATGCTGCTCGGGTCGTGGCGGGACGGGCGGCTGGGCGCTCTCCGCATGGGAACGAGAAACGGTGCTTGGTGCGTCGGCTGTTGCTGGGCTCTGATGGCCTCCCTGTTCGCTCTAGGCTTCATGAGCCCTCTGTGGATGGTGCTCGTCGCGGCACTGATCATGATCGAAAAGACACTTCCCTGGCGACGCGTAGCAACCTATGGAGTCACCGTTGTACTGGTCGCGCTCGCCGTTCTCGCAATCGTGGCACCCGACGTACTAGCGGGATTCACGATGCCCATGCAGCACCCGATGCGGTAACGCGCCCACGGCCAAGGTGACGTCTGCCCACACGACATGGGGCACGCCGGCCGCCCGAGCCGCCGGCACGAACCGGTCGTCGACCGATTCGACCGCACGATTGCAGCCGTACCGCCAGGAGCAGGCCAGGTCGTTGGTGTACCCGTTCCGGCTGGCCGCGGTCGTGGTGCAGTGACCGTACGGGTTGCGGCGGGACTCGTCGACGCGTTGGAACGAGTCCGATCCGCGGGAGTCGACGTTGTCGGCCGGCCAGGTGGTGCCCGCGTACTCCGCCAGGACCTCGCCCGGATT
Source organism: uncultured Actinomycetota bacterium (assembly GCA_963759915.1). Taxonomy (GTDB): domain Bacteria; phylum Actinomycetota; class Actinomycetes; order Propionibacteriales; family Propionibacteriaceae; genus Microlunatus. The sequence goes on from CAVXBJ010000020.1 coordinate 38,286, forward strand.
GGCGGTGTTGACGTACACCCGGTCCCACCCTGTGGGGAGCGACAGGCGCTGTCGGATCACCGGGATCCTCGGCGCGGGCCGGCGATGCTCCGCCGATCACGGCGACCAGCAAGGCCACCGTGACGAGCAGTGAGGACGATCGGCCCTCGTTGGCATCCATCCACCGTCACAGCCGAGCGCTGGTTCGATCCTGATGAGGTCGCTTGCACTATTCGCTTGCAAGTAACGAGATTCTTAGGGAGTGTGACGGTCTGCGAGACCTCCAGCTGGCGGCACGAGGCGGGAGCGGCTGGCGCTTCGAGGTGGGCTCGGCCGATCGCTGCATGACGGCGCCGTCGGTCTCGTCAGGCCGACGGCCGGTTCTCTGTCTCGTGTCCCGGCCAATGGGTTGGACCTGGTGACCCGGCCCGGTACTCGTCCAGGGGCACGTCCCCGCGGCGCCAGGCGTCGATCACCGGCGCCAGGATCCGCCAGCACTGCTCAGCCGTGTCACCGCGGACCGATAGGAAGGGGTCGGCGTCGAGAACCCCGGCCAGCACTTCGCCGTAGGCCGGTAGCCGGCCGGGGCTCAGGTCGGTGGCCAATGTGACGCGATCGAGGGTGAAGGGGTCCTCTGGTCCGTTGACGTTCATGTCCCAGGCCATCCGGTCCGGCCCCATCATCAGCCGCAACCGGGCCGGTGCCGCCTCACCGTGCAGTCCGGTGGGCAGGTGCGGCGGCGGTTTGAAGGTGATCACGATCTCTTTGCGCTTCTCCTTCAGTGCCTTCCCGGACCGGAGCCGGAACGGGACACCTGACCAGCGCCAGTTGTCGATCGCCAGGTCGACCTCGGCCACGGTCTCGGTGGCGCGGGTGGGATCGACACCGGGCTCGTCAACGTAATCCGGCACCTGTCGGCCGTCGATGGTGCCGGCGGTGTAGCGCGCTCGGCGGCTGGCGGTGGTGGGATCGTCCTGCCAGGGTCGGCACGCGCGCAGCACCGCCGCCTTGGCCGCGCGCAGGTCCACCGCGTCCACCGTCGCCGGCGGCTCCATGGCGACCAGGGCCATCACCTGCAGCAGGTGACTTTGGATCATGTCGGCCAAAGCACCGGCCCGGTCGTAGTAGCGGGCCCGATTCTCCAACGTCAGCTGCTCGTCGTACACGATCGTGACGCTCGCGACGTGCTGATTGCTCCACAGGGGTTCGAACAGCCGGTTGGCGAAACGGACGCCCAAGACGTTCAGGACTGTCGAGCGGCCCAGGAAGTGGTCGACCCGCTGCACGTGATCCTCGTCGACGAGCTCGCTGACCAGCAGGTTCAGTGCGGCGGCGCTGTCGGCGTCGGTGCCGAACGGCTTCTCCAAGGCCAGTACGGTTCCGTCGGGCAGCTCGAGAGAGCGAAGCGCCTCACAAGAGGCGACCGTCACGGCCGGCGGGAGCGCGAAATAGATCGCCGGGGCGGGTGGGCCTACCGTCAGCAGCCGGCGCAGGTCCTCGGTCTTGGTCACGTCAGCCTGGACGTATCGCGTCGAGCTCACGATCGCCTGCGAGGTCTCTGCGCTGAGAGTCATGGTGGACAGCGCCGACCGCACGCGCTCGCGCCAGGTGTCGCGGTCCCAGGCTTCGATGCCGGCGCCGACCAGCACGAGGTCGCGGCGCTCTGGTTCCTGGTTGAGCAACTCACCCAACGCCGGTAGCAGCAAGCGATTGGACAGATCGCCGCTCGCACCCAGCAGCAAGAAGGTTCCGACTCGACTCAATGCTGACTCACCTCTCTTCGGTAGGTCCCGGGATCAGCCGCCGCGACCGCTGGGCAAGCAGCCGATCCGATACTCGCACGCCCAAGAAACGCAGCGTCGGCAGGTGATCGTGCCCAATAAAGCCACGGCAGCGTCCTTGCCGCGTCCGCCGACCCCGGATCTAGACGAGCTCGCCTTGAGCGGATGGATCCACCCTCATCGGCACATTTCCATCTCCAGCTGGTGGAGTCGGACATTGGTGTCTGTCGCGCGAGTCTCGGACGACTCAAGAGCGCCCTCGACTTATATGTCGTAATACGATATATCTAGGTGAGGGCTGGGCGGCCGCGACTGCGTGTCAAGTCGTGCGGGAGGCGGCGATCGGCTCGCGAGGCTGGGCTGTCACAGGTAGCGTCTGTGGCCGTGGGGGAGATGTGCGCGACCTCGCCGTAAGACCGTTCGGACGACATGGTATCGGCGTCGCCGGCAGAAGGAGCACTGAGATGGACACGGTCACCGTTCGAGTGCTCGGCGTGGACCAGTGGCGGGAGTATCGAGACGTTCGTTTGGCTGCGCTGAAGGATTCGCCCCATGCCTTCTCGAGCAGTCTCGACGAGGAGCTGACCCACGACGAGCAGCAGTGGCGTGCGTGCATGGTGCGTGCCCACAGGCTGCAGGCTGAGCGTGATGGTGCTCCGGTTGGGGTCGTGTCGGTCGGTCCGACGGCAGACGAGGAGGGCTCCGCCGACGTGTTCGGTCTCTGGGTGGACAGTGCGGCTCGCAACACCGGGGTGGCATGGGGTCTGGTGGAGGCGGCCTGCGACCAGGCGTTGAAGAGCGGGTGGGAGCATCTGTACTACTGGGTCGGGTACCCAGAACGGGCGAGCTATCGGTTTCGCCAGCAACTTCGGCTTCCGGCCCACGTCGCACCGACGGACGGCACGTACCCCATGTGTGGACTGCGGGGAGCACCAGGAGATCGCGATGGTGCTCTCGCTGCCGAGCAATGCGGGTGTGCCGAACCCGATGGGACCGCGGCTGATCAGCCAGCCCGGCCCGGCCGTGGGATGGTGTGTCCTGACCCCGCCGGCCAAGAGCGGACCGCGGCTAGGCGTTGTCCTGTCCGCGGTGTCGTCGCGGGTCGCTCCTGGGTTGAGGGGAAGAAGATCCTCTAAACTGTTCTGGTGTCCGACGTGATGCCTGAGGATCGTTACGCAGCGCTGGCGGTGCCCTCACGTCGGCGCCTGCTCGACATCCTGCGCGCGGCCGACAGTGCCCATGGACGCGGCCTCCCTGGCCGAGGCGGTCGGGCTTCACCTGACGACAACCCGGTTCCATCTCGATGTTCTGGAGCAGGCCCGACTCGTCCACCGGTTCGTCGACCGCGGCGGTCGACCGGGTCGACCACGGGTGCTCTACCAGGTGGTCGAGGAAGCGAGCAGCAGGAGTCGGGCCCGGACGACAGAGTACCAGGAACTGGCGGCAGTGCTGGCCGAGGCGCTCGGCGGGGAGCCTGACGTCACACGACAGCGAGCGGAGGACGCGGGTCGACGCTGGGCAGAAACGCAGGTGCCGGTGCAGGACCTGTCGTGGGAGGACGGCACCCGGCAGGTCGGGGATGTGTTCGCCCGGCTGGGGTTCGCCCCGCGCGTGGTCGACGACCGTGACGGTCGACACGTGGAGCTGACCGCCTGCCCGTTCCGCGAGGTGGCGCGCGACCACCCCCAGGTCGTGTGCGCCGTCCACGCGGGTCTGCTGCAGGGCACGCTGAGTCGGCTGGGTGTCCCGGAGGCCCAGCAGGCCGGTATCCGCCCGTTCGTCGCCCCCGACCTGTGCATCGTCGACCTGCCGCGCCGAGACGGCACGGACAGCGGTTCGGCGCCGCCGGCGCGCTCACCCCGATGCTTGACGTCCGCGACACCCCGCCGTGGTAAAAACTATGGTCGATCCCTTAAACTCGGTGATGCCGAGGTGTCCTCGGTCGATGGGGGAGGGAAGTCGCTGTGACGTATGTGATCGCCCAGCCGTGTATCGATGTGGTGGACCGGGCCTGCGTGGATGAGTGTCCGGTCGACTGCATCTACGAGGGTGCCCGAGCTCTGTACATCCACCCCGATGAATGTGTCGACTGCGGAGCGTGCGAGCCCGTCTGCCCGGTGGAGGCGATCTTCTACGAAGACGACGTCCCGGCGCCGTGGTCACCGTTCATCGCCGACAACGCGAGGTTCTTCACCGATCCGCTGCCGGGACGGTCCGCCGCGCTGGCCTCGCCCGGGGGTGCGGCCAGGCTGGGTCGGGTGGGCGCCGACACGGCCCTGGTCGCCGCGCATCCCCTCCCTGCCGCCCGCGAGGAGTGACGCGCCGTGTCGTGCTCGAGCCACCTCACCGCTGGGGATGCCAGGACTCATGGACCCCGGCGCCCGCGACCGGTGCTGGCCTCGGCTGCGCGGTCGCGGTGACCGAGAAGGCGGGAGAGGCGGAACCGGGTCGACGACGGAGCCGGGTCGTCGGCCCCGGTGCGGTCCACCGGCGCCGGGCGCAGCTCGTGTTGTTTGTCGCCCGGGGTGTTGAGCGTGGCGGTCGGGGGCCTGCTGGCGGCTGTCACCGCCCCCGCCCCCACCGAGCTCGGCACCTGGGCGGTGGCGTACCTGGTTCTGGTGGCCGGGTTGGCGCAGGTGGGCCTCGGGATGGGTCAGGGGCTGTGTACGGGGCGGGTATCGACGGTGGTCGTCGGAACCCAGGTCATCGGTTGGAACTCGGCAGCGCCGCGGTGATGGTCGGCACCTTGAGCGGTGTCTGGGCCGTGGCCGACGTCGGTGCCGCCGTGCTGGTGGTCACGTTGATCCTGCTGGCCAGTGGGCTCACGGCGGCCCGCGACGGGTGGGGGTGCCGCGATGGGTCCGGTACGGCTACGGGCTGCTGATCGCTGTCTTGTTGCTCAGCATCCCGGTCGGTCTGGTCCTGCTGCGGCTGCGGGCCCGATAGACCGCCCGCCCGTGATGGACGTCGAAGCAAGGTCAAGCACCGGTCGTGGTTGACCTCTGAGGAAGGGAAGCTGTGAGCGATGGCGGTTGTGGAACGTGACAACCAGACTGTGGCGGTTACTCCGCGACCCTCGACCAAGGGTCGAGGTGGTGTGGCGCTGGATGACCACGACCGATCACAAGGTGATCGGCAACCTGTACTTCGTCACCTCGATGTGCTTCTTCATGTTCGGCGGCGTACTGGCGTTGGCGATGCGAGCGGAGCTCGCCTTCCCGGGTCTGCAGTTCCTGTCGTACGAGACGTACAACCAGTTCTTCACGATGCACGGCGCGATCATGCTGCTGCTGTTCGCCACGCCGTTGTTCGCCGGTTTCGCCAACGCGATCATGCCGTTGCAGATCGGTGCCCCGGATGTGGCGTTCCCGCGGCTGAACATGTTCTCGTACTGGCTGTACCTGTTCGGCGGGCTGATGGCCTGCTCGGGCTTCCTGACCCCGCAGGGGGCGGCGAGCTTCGGCTGGTTCGCGTACGCGCCGCTGAGCGACGCTGTCAACTCACCCGGAGCCGGCAGTGACCTGTGGATCATGGGCCTGTACCTGGCCGGCATCGGCACCGTCCTCGGCTCGGTCAACTTCGTCACCACGATCATCTGCCTGCGGGCGCCGGGCATGACGATGTTCCGGCTGCCGATCTTCACCTGGAACATCCTGGCGACCTCGATCCTGGTGCTGATCGTCTTCCCGGTGCTGGCCGCGGCGCTGCTGGTGCTGGAGGCCGACCGGGTGCTCGGGGCGCACATCTTCGACGCGGCCACCGGCGGCGCCATGCTGTGGCAGCACCTGTTCTGGTTCTTCGGGCACCCCGAGGTCTACATCATCGCGCTGCCGTTCTTCGGCATCATCACCGAGGTGCTGCCGGTCTTCAGCAAGAAGCCGGTGTTCGGTTACGTCGGCCTGGTCGGTGCCACCTTGTTGATCGCGGCTCTGTCGGTGTCGGTGTGGGCGCACCACATGTTCGCGACCGGGGCGGTGAACCTGCCGTTCTTCTCCTTCATGTCTTTTCTGATCGCGGTCCCGACGGGGGTGAAGTTCTTCAACTGGATCGGCACGATGTGGGGCGGGAACATCACCATGGCGACCCCCATGCTCTGGGCCGTCGGGTTCTTGACCACGTTCCTGTTCGGCGGGCTGACCGGTGTCATCCTGGCTAGCCCGCCGCTGGACTTCCACGTCACCGACTCCTATTTCGTGGTCGCGCACTTCCACTACGTGGTGTTCGGCACGGTGGTGTTCGCGATGTTCTCCGGGTTCTACTTCTGGTGGCCGAAGTTCACCGGGCACATGCTCGATGAGCGGATCGGGAAGATCCACTTCTGGATGCTGTTCGTCGGCTTCCACACCACGTTCCTGGTGCAGCACTGGCTGGGGGTCGAGGGCATGCCGCGGCGGTACGCGGACTACCTGCCCAGCGACGGCTTCACCGTGTTGAACCAGGTGTCGTCGGTCGGGTGCGATCCTGCTCGGCGCCTCGATGCTGCCGTTCCTCTACAACGTGTGGAAGAGCCGGAACAACCCGAAGGTCACCACCGACGACCCGTGGGGCTGGGGCCGGTCGCTGGAGTGGGCGACCTCCTGCCCGCCCCCGCGGCACAACTTCACCTCGCTGCCGCGGATCCGCTCGGAGTCGCCGACCTTCGACCTGCACCACCCTGAAGTGGCGCTGGAAGAGTACCGGGCGAACGACGCCGACGCCGACGGACTGATCGATGCCGGTGAGGACGATGGCCGCCTACGAGGCGCTGGAGCAGCGCACGGGTCAGACCAGTGAGCCTGACGGCGAGTTGTCCGCCGGTGCGCCTCGTGCAGGCAGCGGCGCTGCCGACACGCGCACCTCCGAGAAAGGTCCATCATCACCAGAGCGCTGACGATCCTCACCGCCGACTGAACTCAGTCGGCTGCCGTTGGTGGCCTGGTCGCCGCGGGCGAAGCCGCACCACGTCCAGGTCACGCCCAGTCACGTGATCGGCCGCGAGATCAGCGTCTTCGGCCTGCCGGCGCACTGGTGGTCTGAGAATCCATGATCACGACCGTTCGTACCGACCAGCGGTCCACTGGGGACGTTCCGGCTTCGACGATCGCCGGCGCGGATCCCCGACGGATTCTTCCAGCCATTCCCCGACCTTGCCGGCCGTGACCACTAGCCCCGGGTTGGGGACGGGTTGGGGACGGTGCCCTCGCAGGGGACGGGGAAGTCGACCCAGAGTTGGGACAGCACCGCCCCGAGCCGGTGCAGCTCGTCACGGTGCAGGGCGCCCAGCTCAGCCATCGTCTGCTCGCCCAACGAGGTGAGGGAGACGCGCACCGCGCGAGCGTCGCTGGGGTGCGGCTCGCGCTGCACAAAGCCTTGCTTCTGCGCACGGTTGATCAGCTCCACCACGCTGTGGTGCCGCAGCTGGATCATGCCGGCCAGCTCCTGCACTGTCGCCCAGTCCCGGCCGGGGTAACCCAGCAACGCCAGCATCAGCTGGTACTGCTGGGGTGTCACCCCGTGGGCCCGGACCATCTCCTCGCTGATCCGCAGGTAGCGCCGGATCCCGAACCGGAACCGGGCCAAGGCCTCGAAGTCCGCCTTCGACAAGGGATCGGATACGCCTGGCTTGCTGGAGGTTGTCATGGTTTCGATCCGTTCATGATCTCGTGGGCCCGGTTCACGGTGCCGGTCGCAGTGCCTCGGCATTTATATCGTGTTACGATAGGTTTGTCGATAGCGGATCACGGTGCTCTCGGCAGCGGGGAAGTGTCGGTTCCACCGGGACGGCACTCTCATCGGCCGCGCAGCACGGAATGTCGCAACATCTCGGAAGGAGACGAAGATGGGCGTAGAGACGGTTCTCGTCGTGCTGGCCGTGGTGGTCTTTGTGGGCTTGATGGCGATGGCCATGAGCATGCGGGTGATCAAACAGTTCGAGCGTGGCGTGGTGTTCCGACTGGGCAAGGTGGAGAGCCAGGCACGCCATCCGGGCCTGACGCTCATCACCCCGTTTGTCGACCGACTCCAGAAGGTCAACATGCAGATCATCACGATGCCGGTGCCGGCTCAAGACGGGATCACCCGCGACAACGTCACGGTCCGTGTCGATGCGGTGGTCTACTTCCGCGTCGTCGACCCGCTTCGCGTCGCCGTGGACGTCCAAGATTACGGCTGCGCCATCGGCCAGGTCGCACAGACCTCGTTACGCTCCATCATCGGGAAGAGCCTGCTGGACGACTTGCTCTGCGACCGGGAACGGCTGAACCAGGGTCTGGAGTTGATGATCGACAGTCCCGCCGCCGGGTGGGGGGTGCATATCGACCGGGTCGAGATCAAGGATGTCGAGCTGCCGGAGTCGATGAAACGGTCGATGTCGCGCCAGGCGGAAGCTGAGCGCGAACGGCGGGCACGGGTGATCACCGCTGACGGTGAGCTCCAGGCTTCCGGCAAGCTCGCCGAGGCCGCGGCCGTGATGGCCGAAACACCGGCCGCACTCCAGCTTCGTCTGCTTCAGACCGTCGTCGAGGTGGCCGCGGAGAAGAACTCCACACTGGTCCTGCCGTTCCCGGTGGAGCTTCTCCGCTTCCTGGAGAGCGCCACGATCCCGGCTGCCGCTCGTCCGTCCGCCACCACACCGGCGACCGTCGAGCCGGCCGCCTCCGTCAAACCGGGTTCGGCCATGCCTGCCGGCAACGCTGCACCCAAGCCTGCCCTGCCTGGGGTGGTGCTTGATGACAGCCTGGCCGAGCTGGCTGAGCTGGCACCCGCGGTGGCGGGTCTCGCACCGACCGAGAAGGCCACCCCAGTGTCTGTCTGAACACGGGTCAGAGGCCTGCCAGGCGCCGTTGTCGGCCTCGACCCGGTCTGGACTACCGCCGTCCCGCCGCCTGATCGACGCGGCGGCCCTGAAGCCGCTGACTCGAAACGCCGTCTTCATCAGCGCGTTGGTCGCAGACAGCCAAGACCTCCTGACCTCGCTCGAGTTGCGCATGGCGGCGCTGGGGCGACCCTGGGAGCCGCGCCGTCCACGTTGAGAGAACCCGCCACAGCGGTCGCAAGCAGCCCGAGCTGACCGTCCATCCCGAACGCAGCGACAGACGGGGCGCACGGGTCCCGCCCAAGGATCCTCTTCGCTCAGGATCACGTGCGGTCGTCAGCGACAGACCCGGTCGTGGGCCAGTCGAGCAGCCGGGCCCCGAGGACAGCGATCTGCAAGCCAAGACTGTCGGCCGGGTCGGTGGGGTTGCTGCCGGTCAGCGTTCGATCCTGGCCAGGCGGTAGGTGACGGTGCGCACTGACACATGCAGGCGGCGTGCGGTCTCGGTGGCCACTGCCCCGGTCGCGTAGTACGTCTCCAGCGTGTGCAGCAACGGTTCCGCTCCGCCACGTGCGCGGGTGAGGGGAGTCAGCAGTCCGTGGACCAGGTCGACCAGCGCTGTCTGGTCGCGGCCGATCACCCGGTAGAGGAGGAGGTCTCCGGGCCGGATGGTGGCGGCGTCGAGATGGAGCCGGTGGGCGAGCCGCAGGGCTTCCCGGGCCTGCTCGTAGGAGTGGGCGATGCCGTAGGCGCCCGGGTGGGGCTGGCCGGTGGCGACCTGCCAATGATGGTCGCGCGGTGTGTCGGCGGAGCTGGTTGCGGAGGTACTCGACCGCCGGTGGCCGGGCCCTGCTCGCTGTGGTGACATCGGCGGCGGGTTCGCCGGGCAGGATGACGACGAGAAAGGTGTCCTTGGTGGCGACCAGCACCTCACGGTCCCCGTAGCGATCGACCACGGCACGCTCGATGGGGCTGGCCGCCCGGTCCAGCTGGTGAGCAGACGAGGACGCGGGTTCGGCGAGGAGAACCTGGTGGCTCCGGCTGAGGTCGAGACCGAACGGCTGCGCGCGCTGGATCAGACGGGCGACGTCGGCGTCGCCCCGCAGAAGATCGTCGATGAACTCCCGCCGAACGGACTCCTCCTGGCGGATCATGGCGCGTCGGGCGGCTTGGTGGCCGTCGATCAGCACCTCGACCGCCTCGTTCACCACCCGCAGCATCGTCTCCGCCGCCGCCTTGGTGCCACCAGCCGCGTGCCCCACGGTGGCTGGCATCGCACGCCACAGGTGCCAGGCGGCTGACAGGTACAAGTCGACGGCCTGGTCGGCGTCCACGCCCGCGGCGGCGGTCAGCTCACCCAGCTGTCGCAGGGCGGTTAGCTGGGATGGCTGGGGCCGCCGGCCCTCGGTGGCGGCGTCGGACAGGATCTGGAGGTACTCGCCCAGCAGCTGGACCGACACACCCGCCTCGGCGGCCGTGCGTTCCGCCACCTGCGACACCCAATCCGCCGCCCTGCCTCGGTGATCGGGGTTCTTGTCTGCGCTCGCGATCACGGCATTCCTCCTCGCTCGCCCACCATCGCAATCTAGCTTGCCGACGTCCGGCAATGACACCGTCCTCGATGATGACCGACACTGCCTCTATCGGGTCGAGCGCGCGTTCGGGGACGATAGAGACATCAGCGCCACCCGGCGCTGCCCGACATGAGGAGGAGGTGCCCGATGCCCAGACAGCACGATCGACGAGCACGGCTGGACCTCCACAACGTCAGCATCGACATCGTCGCTGCCGAGGCCGGATGGTGCGGTTTCACCCATCTGGCCAGCGGGCGCGTCTGCCTGCGTCCCCATCGCCACCCGGGGTCCTGCCACCCGCAGAGGACCGTCGTGGCGCCTACCCCGGCGTCGTCGATGCGTCTGCGCTAGACACGACCACACCCACCTTCAACGCTGCGCCGCGCAGCGTACCGGCCGATAGCTGCTGCCACGTGGCCGGTTGTCGCTGACATCTCCAAGGAGCCGACCATGACTATGGAACTCACTGACACCACGGGCATGCCTGCACCCGTCGCTCGCGCAGCTGGCCGCCGTGCGTACCGAGCTGGAGCAGCAGCGCAGCTTCCGCGTGGAGCAGATCGAGGAGGTGGAGGTCGACGCCGCCGAGGCGCGGCCGCCGGCGACGACGCCCGCCTGCAGGTGACCCGTTACTGTTCATCGCCGCCGAAGCAGCGCTGCAGGAGATCAACGCCGCACTGGGCCGCCTCGACCACGGTACGTACGGCACCTGTGAGCGCTGCCACCAGCCCATCCCGATCGAACGGCTCGAGGTGTTGCCCACCAGCCGGTCCTGCACGCCGTGTCAGGCGCGTGCCGAACTGGGCCGGGTCCGCCGCGGTGCACACAGCCGCTGGCCTATCGCCGGACCGGCCGCCAGCACGCGCTCGCAGTAACCGTCTGGTCAAGATCAACGTCCTGCCTGGGGCCTGCCCACGGCCCACCTGTCCCGGGCCGGTTCGGCGTTCCCTGACCCGCTTGAACGGCCGGAGCCCCGGTGCGGTTCGATCCGGGGACACCGTGACCGACGTCGCCTCGACACCGACGCGGCGCGTGGGCCACAGCCGCGAACAACGCGCGGATCCACGACTCGAAGTTCGCCGTGTCCGGCCGCTCTGGGCAGCTGTCCGCCACCCCACACCCGTGCGGCCGTTACTGATCGCACCCCTGACTGAAGGACGTCGCCCCATGACCACCGCCGACACCGCCTTGTTGAGCCGTCGACAAGGCCGGCAGCAGACCCGTGATCACTCGCGGCCTCGCGGCCACCAGCCTCGATGGGCTCGCGCTCGAGCGCAGCAGCTGCTCCACTCGCTGAAGACCGTGGGTTGCGTTGCGCTGACCTTGTTCTTTCTTCGGCTCGGCATCCCCGGCCCCGCCTTCGTCTTTCTGGCTGTCGGCGTTCTCCTCCTCAGCAGGAGCCACGCAGGGTAGGAACCGAAGAAAGTCACCTGTCGTAGCTGCGCCGACGGCCGCGGAGGCAAGGTCTTGCCCGCGCCATCACGGCAGCACACGCGCTTCAAGGCGGCGGCGGGATGTGCGCAGCTGCCGCACTCACCACAGATGATGAGGATGACTGTCATGTTGACGCAACGTGAAAAACAGCTGTTCGACGACCTCGAACGGCAGTTCTACGCCGCCGACGCCCACCCTGCTGGGTCCGATGATGCACGGGTCTCGTCGAAGGCATGGGTCCTGGAGGCCGCCATGGGACTCTGCGTGGCGATGGTCGCCGTCTGCGGCCTCCTCGGTTCACCCGAGGGCGTCGTCGCCTTCACCGGCACCATGATGATCTTGGCCTTCATGCACTACCACTGCTGATGCGCAGGCAGATTGCCTCTCACGTGGGAACCTGAGTGCCGCCGGGTTGGGCAACCCGGCGGGCCACTCGAGCAGGTTGATCATGGTCGGGCAGGGGAGTACACACAGAACCCTTGTTGATCATGGTGGTGCCGGCGCGGCGCGACGGTGATCCAGACTTCGGTGGTCACCGCAGATCCGCGATGGTTGGCTTCGGTTGTCTCGATCCGGTTCGCGTTCTGCTCTGACGCGTTCGACCGATGGCAATCACGTGGCGGAGCGATCCGGTCGAGGAAGCGTGCCCACTTCACGCCTGATGACTTCGCTGAAGTCCGCGTACGCGGCCACGATGTCTTCGAGGTCCAGTTCGCCGGGGAGGTCGAAAGCTTCCTGCCGCGACAAGAGGTAGCGGACGGTGGCGGCGGCGATCTGAGCGTTCGTGTGTGCCTTCGACGTCGAGATCATGCACGGCATCCTCGCCGAGACTCAGCTTGATCATGATCTCGTCGTCTGGGTCGTGAACGAGGATCACAAAGACATGCTCTCCACCCGCTTCGATGTCGAACTGTTCGCCGCCCACTCTTTCTGTGTCCTTTCGATGCTCGCACGCCCCACCAGTATATCGCAATACGATACATTGTTCGCCGCTACCGCGGAGGCGCTCAGGCTGGGGCGAGCAGGAGGACGCCGGTGGCGAGGAGGGCGACCACTTTTGCTACCTCGAGGACGACATAGAGGTGGTGGCTGGTGGAACGGGACGGGGCGCCCGATCCTGCGAGTATCTGGTCGGACCGTCGGCCCAGGAGTGGGCGGATCCCGCACATCTGGACGAGGAGGAGGGTCGCGGCGGTCAGCGCAGTCAGCGCCGCACGGTGTGGCATTGAGAACACGCCGAGGAGGATGGTGGCGGCCAAGACCAGCTCGACGACGTTGAGGCCACGAAAGACCAGGCGTCCAATCGCCAGGCCGGTGGAGATGTCGACGCCGGGCGCTCGGAACCTCAGTGGTGTCTCCAGGAAGGAGATGGCCACCACCATGCCGAGCCAGACGAAGGCCGCGGCTGTCGCGGTGGCGATCACGGCGGATAGGAGCGACCGAGGTGGGCCAGGCACAGGCCGGGTTCTGCAAAAGGCTCGAGCCGGTCGACACCGACATCGGTGGCCAGGGCGGTCATCGCGCCCTGCATCACGCCGAGGTGCAGTGGGCACAGGATCTGCGCGTGGCTGTCGATCAGTTCCAGGAAGGGGCAGTTGCGCAGTCCGATCGCGCGGCCCGTCGATGATCGCTCGGGGGCGAACCCGAGCCCGACAAGCAGTTCGAGCAGCAGGTCCACCGCCTCCTCCTCGGTGACGGTGGTGGCGGAGGGCGGCCGCCCGAGCAGGAAGGCACCCCAGGCCTGCCCGGTGGTCAGCGCTTGGGCGGTTGGATCCGGACCAGTGGCCATGGCACCGAGGGCGATCTCGGCGAGGAGACGATAGCTGCGTGGACCGTCCGGGTCCATTCCCTGCCGGGTCTGGAACATGTGCGGTGGACGTCCCGGACCGTTGGTTTCGCCCGACAGGCGCTCGACCTGGCCTCGAGCGACCAGGTCGTCGAGATGGAAGCGGACCGTGTTCGGGTGAATGCCCAGTCCGTCGGCGATGGCGGCGACGGTGACCGGGCCGTCGGATGCCTTGATGAAGCCGACAACGGCGTCCCGGCGGGCAGCCGGTACGGCTGGGCGGGCAGCAGCGCGCGAGGGCTCAGCGGCTCCCCGCGGTGACGTCGTCATGGACAGGCTTCCTCCGTGCTGAATGGCGGCGGCGTCTGTGACGTCGCCGGTGCTCCGTCTCCTCAGAACCCCGGCCGACCTGTTCTGCTCGGACGGCGCAGGGTCCATTGCGGCTCCTCGCTCGAGCGGAGCATCACCTCGAGGGACGGGGCCATGACAGGGAGTCACGTGTACTGTAATATACACAATCTGCACTAGTAGTAATAGGAGATGTTGTGGCGTTGCAGCAACTGGATGTCCGAGGCATGCCGAAGCCAGCCAGGCATCCCCGCATCTTCGAGTTGTTCGACTCCCTCATCCCCCACGAGTCGTTTGTGCTGATCAACAACCACGATCCTCGACATCTGCGTGATGAGTTCGACACTGACCACCATGGCGAGTTCGGCTGGCTGTACTTGGAACGCGGCCCGGACCGGTGGCGGATCCAGATCACCAGGCTCGTCGCCACCCCGACGCCTCAGATCCTGTGCGACACCAAGGAGGTGGCTGCCGCCGCGCAGGTCGGCGACGCCGCCGGCGCGGTGTGGAAACTGCCGATGAGCCGGCGTCACCTCGATGCCAACATCATCCGTCTCCAGGCCGGCTCCAGGATCGACGCGCATACCGGTCCCGACCTGGACGTGCTCGTGCACGTCCTGCACGGCGACGGCGAGTTGCTCACTGAGGTCGAGACGCTGACATTGCAACCGGGAACTCTGTTGTGGCTTCCCCGCCGATCGCGGCGAGAGATAGCGGCCGGCCAACAAGGCCTGACCTACCTCACCGTGCACCCTCGTCGGCCTGGAATGACCATCCAGGATGCACCGTCGCGTCGGGGGCGGTCATCCCTCGGCGCCGCCGGACCGGGGCCCGGGGACGACGAGGGAGCAGGGCCTTCGTGACATCTCCTCAAGGGCTCCCGTGAAACGGTCGCCAGCATCGGCGAAGCCTTCGCGCCTCGGCCGTCCGGGGGTCGTGTCGGGGAACCTTCGAGGCTGCCCCGTCGAATGATCGTGCGTCACCGATCGCCCTACCGACAGGATGAGAGTGATGAGTAGCAGTGCCGAGGTGCGGGTACGTCGGGTGTACGACGAGCCCGCGGCCGACGACGGTCTCCGAGTTCTGGTCGACCGGATCTGGCCCCGGGGAGTGACCAAGAGAAGGGCGTGTCTTGACGAGTGGTGCAAGGACGTCGCACCGTCCACGGACCTGCGACAGTGGTATCGGCACGATCCCACGAAGTTCGCCGAGTTCGCTGATCGCTACCGAGCCGAGCTTCACCAAGCGGAGCGCCGGCACGCGCTGGAACACCTGCACGAGATGGCTGCCGCAGGTGAGCGGCTGACCCTGCTGACCGGCACGAAGAACCCCGAGATCAGCGAGGCCGCCGTGCTCGCCACCGTCTTGGCGACTGGGCTGGAGGCCTGACCGGAACCCGGTCCACCGTTCACCGCGGCATGACACGCATCGACGTGATGCGCGAGAAGGCGCCGGAGGTCACAGCAGGGAAGATGAGCCATCCGTGGGCGGAGCCGCGTCAGCGGCGCAGCCCGCGACCATGATCATGAGTGGCACCCAAGTCGATCATGGGTGGTGGGGGAATCCACGATGTTCACAGGAGGTCGTCGTACCGACTCTTCACAGCAGGTCGTCGTACCGAATGTTCACAGCGAGGTCGTCGTACCGAATGTTCACAGATCGAAAGAGGTCGTCGTGCCGACAGTTCACAGGAGGTCGTCGTGCCGACAGGGCGGTGGCGAGACCCTGGGGGTCATCGGTGGTGATCTGGTCCACTCCGAGCGCGATGAGGCGCTCACAAAGGGCGACGCTCCGGGGATCGACGTGCTGGATGGTCCAGGCATCGACACGCTTTCCCGCGGCGTGACAGGCGCCGATCATGTCGAAGCCGGCGACGTCCGCGGCAGCGATGATCTCGTGCGCGAGGTAGATCATCGACGCCGTCGGTGCTTCGGCCAGCGCCTCGCCGATGAAGCCGGCGAAGTCGCGTGTGGCGCGCAGGCGGGCCACCTTGTCGTCCTGGCAGGGATCGTGCCCGAGGGCGAGGCCGGGAGTGGCGCCGGCCAGTGCCGCGATCGCTACCGCGTCACGACCGGAGACGATCATGCTGGTGACCACCGGCTCGACGGTGCGGGCGAAGACGGTCACGGTGAGCGCATCGAGCGCGCTGTGATCCTCCTTGACGTCGAGCTGCAGCAGAGCACCTGGCGCCGGCGGGGAGTCGACCAACAACGCACAGAGGTCGTCGAGGAGCATCACCGTGTCGGCCCGTGGCGCGCCGTCGTCGGAGCGGAGGCGGAGCCCGCGGAGCACCTCGGGCGGGGTCTCGCGCACGGGGCCGTGACCGGTGGTGTCCTCGTCCAGCCGGAAGTCGTGCAGGACGGCGAAGCCGTGGCCGCCATGGAGCACCAGATCGATCTCGACGCTGGCCCCGAGCCGCATGCCTTCGAGGATGCGGTCAAGGGTGAAGACCGGGTCGCCGGCGCGGCGGCGGGCACGGTGCCACTTGAGCCAGGTCCGGTGGCCGCCACGGTCCAGGTGGAGCGGGTCGATCATGATCAACCCCCTGCGGCGGGTCGCTCGGCGACCCCCGCACGACGGGTGCCCGAGCCACGATCTGCGCCGTCGCCGACCGACGACGACCCGATCCTCGGCCAGTCGTCCTTGTCCGGTGAAGCCGGCCGCCGAGAACGCCTGCAGGGTGCCCGGGAAGGTGTTCCGCTCGATCGGTGCGGGACGGCTCATGCCCCGATGATGCTGGACTCCTCTGACACGACGTCGGATGTTCCGGGTGCAGGCGGGCACACCTTCGTCGTCAGAGGCGATGTCGGGCCGTCAGCGGTACGCGCGGGCCTGCAGGGTGAAGAGCTCGGCGTACCGGCCGCCCGCGTCCAGCAGCTGCGGTGTGGGTGCCGACCTCCACGACCCGACCGCCCTCGAGCGACGACGATCAGGTCGGCCATCCGGACGGTGGAGAAGCCGGTGGGAGACCAGCACGGTGACCGCCCCGGTCCGGGCGGCGAGCTCGCGGGCGGTGCGCCCGTACTGGGTGTAGACGGCGTGCTCGGCCTCGGGGTCGAGGGCGGCGGTCGGTTCGTCGAGCAGCATCAGCAGCGGCGTCGACCGCATGAACGCCCGGGCGAGCGCGAGGCGCTGCCACTGCCCGCCGGACAGACCGACGCCGCCGGCGAACTCGGTGCCCGAGCTGGGTGTCGAGGCCATCCGGGAGGCCGGCCACCACCGGATCGGCCTGTCCGGCGGTGACGGCAGCCCGGATCTGGTCACGGTCCATCTCGGCGCCGAGGTCGCCGACGCCGATCGTCTCGGCGGCGAGGAAGCGCAGGGTGGCGTAGTCCTGGAACCCGGCGGACAGGCGTTCCCGCCAGGCCTGCGGGTCGATCTCGGTCAGCGGGGTGCCGTCGATCAGGATCCGACCCTCGGTCGGGTCGTACAGCCGGCTCAGGAGCTTGACCAGCGTCGTCTTCCCGGCGCCGTTGTCGCCGACGAAGGCCACGGTCCGCCCGGCCGGCAGGTGCAGATCGACGCCGGACACGGCGGAGCGCAGCCGGGTGCCGGACGCCGCCGGCGGGTGGTCGTCATCGGCCGCCGTCGATCCGGCCGGATAGCTGAAGCCGACGTTCTCGAAGCGGATCCCGTCAGCCAGGCGGCGCGGCGGCCGTCCCGGTCGAGCTCGCCCAGCTGTGGTCGTCGGCGTACTCGCGGAGCCACAGGTAACGGTCGAACGCGTTCAACGAGTCGACGATGATGTGGGCGTTGCTGGCGATACCCGCTCCGGTCGTGGTGATCTGGGCGCCGACCAGCAGCAGCAGGGTGACGTCGCCGACGCTGTTCTCGCCGGCCCGGGCGCGGCCGAACAACCACAGACCGGCCAGGATGTAGACGACACCGAAGACGACCCAGGCGAGCGCGCTGAGCACGGCGTAGCGGCGCAGGCTGACCGTGAACAGCATCCGGTACGCGTCGAAGGCGCGGCGCGCGACCTCGGTGAGGGTCTCGTACAGGCCGAACGCCCGGACCTCGACCGCCTGCCCGGGATCGCGCAGCACCTCGCTCACTTTGTTGGCCAGGCGGCGATAGCGCTCGGTGTCGGTGACGAGCAGGTTGTAGTGCCGGCGGGAGCGGGCGGTGACCAGCCCGGGGAGTCCGGCGACGACGATCAGCAGGACGAGGGCCGGGTGCACGCTGACCAGCAGACCCACCACGGTGACGACGCCCGCGATCGAGCTGATCACGGACAGCAACCGCCAGATGTTGGCCAGCCGGTGGGTCTCGTCGCGGAGCTTGTTGAGCCGGTCGGCGACCGCGGGATCCTCGTGCAGCGAGATCGAGGGCACCTCGGCGGTCAGCCGGATCAGGTCGGCGTGGACGTAACGCCAGATCTTGTCATCCACGGTGTCACCGAGCGGCCCGCCGATCTGGCCCGCCAGGCTCGCCACCAGCAGGGTGCCGGCGACCAGGGTGAGTCCGGGGACCAGCGAGGACCCGGCGCCCGCCGCGTCGAGGGTGATCTTCACCCCCAGCACCGTGAGCGGCGGCAGCACCGCCCCGGCCACGGAGGTCAGGCACAGCAGGGCGGTGGACCACAGATCTGCCCGGAACCCGGTGGAGATCCAGAGCCCGATGATGCGCAGCGTCCGGCGGAACTGGGTCACCGGCCGGGCTCCGTGATCTCGACGTAGCGGGCCGCCTGCAGGCTGAACAGATCGCGGTAGCGGCCGCCGGCCGCCATCAGCTCGTCGTGGTCGCCCTGCTCGACGATCTGCCCGTCGGACAGCACGCAGATCGTCGGCACCGGTCGCACCACCGACAGCCGGTGCGAGATCACCAGCGAGGTGACCGGCTCGAACAGCTCCAGGTAGCTGTCGACCAGGTGCGCCTCGGCCATCACGTCGAGCGCCGCCGCCGGCTCGTCCAGCACCAGCAGCCCGGCGCCCTCCTCGACCGCGCGCACGGCGCGGGCCAGGCCCAGACGCTGCCACTCGCCGCCGGAGAGGTCGGTGCCACCGGGCATCGTCTTGTCCAGGGGTGTGGCCCAGCCGGCGGGCAACGAGTCGACCAGGTCGACGATCGCGGACCGCTGGGCGACGGCCTCGAGCCGCTCGGTCCCGGGCCAGCTCGGCATGTCGATGCGCCCGGACCAGGTCCAGCCGGTGCCGATCTCCACGTTGTCGCCCGCCGTGAGCGGCAGTCGGACGAAGTCCTGGGTGATCGGTGCGATCCGCCGCTGCCAGCCGCGCAGCTCGTCGTCATCGAGGTCGGCCAGCGGTCTCCCGTCGACCAGCACCGCTCCGCGAGTAGGGCGGTAGGACCCGGCGAGCAGCTTGACCAGCGTGGACTTCCCGGCACCGTTGACCCCGACCAGAGCCACCGAGCCCCGGGCAGGGAGTCGCCACGTCAGGCGATCCAGCACCAGCCGGTCGCTGCCCGGATAGTGGAAGTCGACCTCGTCGAACACGATCTCCGGGGGCGCCATCGCCGTCCGCGTGATGGCCTCGGCCGGACGGGTGGCCACCGGCTGATCCAGGACCGGGCGGACCCGCAGCACGGAGCGCGGCGTCACGCGCGGCTCGAGCTCCTCCATCCAGCGCAGCACGGCCGCGCCGCGGGTGACCTGTCCCGACGCCCAGACCTCGGTGTCGGTGAGGGCCAGCACGAGCGGGATCGCGGTGGCGAGACCCGTCAGGTCCAGCCGCCCTTGCGCGGAGAGCCACCCCGCGTACGCGACCGCGCCGACGCCGAGTGCGACCCGCCCGGTGCCAACCAGCAGGTTCGTCGCGGTCCGCCGCCGGCGACGCAGCCAGTACGGCCGCAGGGCCTCGGTCTGGAGGTCCCAGAAGCGACGCCGGAAGAACGATCCGAGGCCGAAGATCCGGAGCTCCTTGGCGGCCGGCCCGGTGGCTTGCTGGAACGCGTACATGGACTGCTTCTGCTGCTCCGACTGCCCGGCCCACACCCCGAACTCGTCCTGGACGGTCCGGTGGAAGACCACCGCCTGGGCGACCGCGGCCAGGACGAGGAACGCCGACACCCACCACGGCATCACGAAGGCCAACGCGACCGCGACCCCGGCCGTGGCGAGCACCTGCTCGAGCAGCGGTCCGGTGGCGATCTGCATCCCCATCCCGGCTTCCCACTGCCGATCCCACAGCTGGCGGATCCGCGACATCCGCTGCGGGTCGTCGAGCGACGACTGGTCGGGATCGGCACCGGTGACCCGGTTGAGCCGCAGCAGCATGTCCTTCTCGCGGGCTGCGCCGTTGGCGTCGGCGAAGGCGCTCCGGGGCGTCCGGACGACCTGGGCGAGCGCCACCGTCGACAAGAAGGCGAGCAGCAGGACGGTGAACGCACCGACCTCGGATCCACTCACCGCAGCCGGCAGCAGCCCCACGACCTGACCCAGCAACAACGGCTGCCCCACGGCCAGGGCGGCGGCGACCACGGCGACCGACATGGATGCCGTGGTCAGCCAGGGGGCGAGCTGGAACGCGTAGCGGAACAGCCCGAGCACGCCGGAGCCCGCGCGTCGACGGTCAGCAACGACCGAACCGGCCACTGTCGCCTCCTCGCACCGGGCTGGTCCCGTGTTGCCGTTCGAACCGGATGTCGATGATCATCGAGCCGACCACCGTCCGCGTGCCCCTGATTGAACACCTCACCGCTGACAGCGGCCAGGCAGTTTCTCGCGGGCAGGCGGGCAGGGCGGGCAGGTGGGTCGAGGGGCCTAGCCTCGTCGCTCGGTGCCGTGGCCGAAGGGGGAGCGATGCCCGACGGTCGACCAGGGCGTCGGCGTGACGCACCTGCGCTACCCGGTGCTCGCCGGCGATCGATGAGGCGCCGCCGGTCTCGGGTCAGCCGCCCCAGACCGCGGTGGCCCCGGAGTGGCCGATGCGGATGACCTGCACGATGCTGACCACGGCGGAGATCGCGGTGATCACTCCGCCGGCGATCAGGGCCACCCGGCCCCGGGGGTTCTGCTGGTCGATCAGTCGCTGCGCGACCATCACCGCCAGCGTGCCGAAGAACAGGATGATCACCCAGATCAACAGGCTGCCGCCCAGGTCGATGTGGGTCTGCATGGCCTCCGTCGTCCGCGCGAAGGTCGCGGCGAACGACTCACCGGCCTCCTGGGCGACGAAGGTGCTGCCCGCGGCGGCGGCGGCGAAGGCGACCGTCAACGAGCCGTACCGCTTCCGCGCCGCGGTCCAGGCACTGATCACGATGCCGCCGAGCGCCGCGAGCGGCACGAGGATGACGACGGCGTGCACGACGAGGGGGTGCAGGGGCAGACCCAGGATCTCCATCGTTGAAGCCTAAACGGAAATATGGGCGGCACGGCTGTGAGCGGGCTGTGAGGGGCGCTCATCGCGTACGCTCCCAGCAGCATCACCTGTCACACGCGTCACCACCCGCTGCTGCCCGAAGGAGTCCAGCGATGGAGCCGTCGACTCGACGTCGCCGCACGGTCCGGCGGTGCGCGACGGCTGCGCTGGCCGTGGCCCTGACCAGCACGCTCCTCGGTTGGTCGATGGCGCTCCCGGCGGCCGCGGACACGGTGGAGTTCACCATCGCCGACCCGGACATCACCGAGTCGTCCGGGCTGGCCACCGACGCCGACGCCGAGCGCTACTGGACGGTCAACGACTCCGGCGACGCCGGCACCGCGTACGCGCTCGATGACCAGGGCGAGACCCAGGGCACGCTGGAGTTCCGGGTCGAGCCGGTCGACGTCGAGGCGGTCGCCTTGCACGAGGGCCGGTTGTACGTGGCGGACATCGGCGACAACCGGGCTCGCCGGGACACCATCACCGTCTACTTCTTCGACGACGCCGCACCGGCCACCGAACCCGTGGTCTACAAGGCGTACGACTTCTCCTACCCCGACGGGCCGCACGACGCCGAGACGTTGCTGGTCGACGGCGACGGACGCCTGTTCATCGTCACCAAGGGCGCCGATGGTGGCATCTACGCAGCCCCGTCCTCGCCGTCTCGTCAGGGGACCAACGAGCTCGAGCGGGTGGGGGACGCGCCCCCGTTCGTGACCGACGGCACCGTGCTCCCCGACGGCCGGTTCGCGCTGCGGACCTACGTCTCGGTGGAGATCGTCGACCCGGACTCGTACGAGGTCGTGGCCCGGGCCGCGACCCCGGCCCAGAAGCAGGGCGAGTCGATCACCACCACCTTCGACGGCAAGTCCCTGCTGATCGGCAGCGAGGGCAAGCGCTCCGAGGTGCTGCGGGTCGACATCCCGGCCGCTCTCGACGCCGCCCCGACGTCCTCGGCGTCCCCACCGACCAGCTCACCCCGTCCGAGCGACACCGCGAGCCCGAGCCGGACGGGCGCGGAACCGTCGCCGTCCGGCGAGGACACCGCCGCGGCGGAGGACGACGTGCCCGAGGACCCGGGGCGTCCGGCAGCAGCCGGCAGGGAACCCTGGCCGCTCTCGGGCTCGCGGCGGCCATCGCCATCGTCGCCGGCTCGGTCGTGGCGCTGATCCGACGCCCGTGATCGGCGGGCGTCACCGGCACCAGGTGACGCGGCCGGCGGTCAGAGCCGCTCGATCACCCAGTCGATGCTGGCGCACAGGGCGCTGACGTCGCCCGGGTCGACATTCGGGTACATCCCGACCCGCAGCTGGTTGCGACCGAGCTTGCGATAGGGCTCGGTGTCCACCACGCCGTTGGACCGCAGCACCCGGGCGATCCTGGCCGCATCGACGCCCTCGAAGTCGATGGTGCCGACGACGGGGGACCGCAGGGCGGGATCGGTGACGAACGGGGTCGCGTACGGAGCTTCCTCCGCCCAGGCGTAGAGCCGGGCGGCGGAGTCGTCGGTTCGCGCCGCGGCGAACGGCAGGCCGCCCTGGTCGTTCAGCCAGCGGAGCTGCTCGCGCATCAGGAACAGGGTGGCGATGGCCGGGGTGTTGAGGGTCTGGTCGGCCCGGGAGTTCTGCACGGCGATGTCCAGGCTCAACGAGGCCGGGATCCAACGGTCGGTGGCGGCGATCTCGGCGACCCGGTCCAGCGCTCGCGGGGACAGCAGGGCGAACCACAGCCCACCCTCGGAGCCGAAGCTCTTCTGCGGCGCGAAGTAGTAGACGTCGGTCTCGGCGACGTCCACCCGGGTGCCGCCGGCGGCGGAGGTGCCGTCGACCACCACCAGGGCGTCGTCGGCTGCACCGGGGACCCGGCTGACGGGAGCGATGGCGCCGGTCGAGGTCTCGTTGTGGGCCCAGGCGTAGACATCCGCGTCGTCGACCGCGGCCGGCACGGCGACCGAGCCGGCGTCGGCGGTGACCACCGACGGTGCGGCCAGATGGGGTGCGGCCGCCACGGCGGCGGCGAACTTGGCCGAGAACTCCCCGAAGCTCGCGTGGGCGCTGCGGTGCCGGATCAGGGAGGCGACGGCGACGTCCCAGAACAGGGTGGAGCCACCGTTGCCGAGCACCACCTCGTACCCCTCGGGCGGGCCGAACAGCTGCTCCAGGCCGACCTTCACCTCGGCGACGAGCCGCCGGACCGGAGCCTGCCGGTGCGAGGTGCCCATCAGCGTCCGACCGGTCGCGGCCAGCGCGTCCAGCGACTCGAGCCGGACCTTGGCCGGTCCGGAGCCGAAGCGTCCGTCGCCGGGGAGCAGGTCAGCGGGGATCACGAGGTGCTTCGGGGTAGGGGCAGTCACGGCGGCATTCTCCCAGGCTCGGCCGGGTGGGCCGGTCGGTGTGCCGGGGCTGCGAGACTGGCGGCATGCCCGTATCGGATCTCGGCGGAGAACGCGTCGACTACAGCGGCGACCACCTGCTCGAGTCGGCCGTGCCCCCCGAGCCGTACGCGCTGTTCCGCGGCTGGCTGGACGAGGCCTTCGCGGCCCGCGACCGCGGCGAGCTCGCCGAGCCGACGGCGATGGTGGTGGCCACCTGCGTGGACGGCCGCCCCCGGGCGCGCACGGTGCTGCTCAAGGAGCTCAGGTCCGAGGGCTTCACCTTCTTCACCAACTACACCTCGGCCAAGGGCGCCGAGCTGAGCGCGGATCCGGCGGTGGCCCTGCACTTCGGCTGGCACGCGATCCAGCGCCAGATCCGCGTCGAGGGGATCGCGGAGAAGGTCACCCGGGCCGAGTCGGACGCGTACTTCGCCACCCGCCCGCGCGGCTCGCAGCTCGGTGCCTGGGCCTCCGCCCAGTCCTCGTCGGTGGGCTCGTTGGCGGACCTGCAAGAGGCGTACGCCGCCGCCGAGCAGCGGTTCGCCGGCCGGGACGTGCCCTGCCCCGAGCACTGGGGCGGCTACCTGGTGCGACCGGTCGAGATCGAGTTCTGGCAGGGACAACCCAGCCGGATGCACGACCGCCTGGTCTACCGGCTGGCCGATGACGCCTGGACGATCACCCGCCTCGCGCCGTAGCGGGCTCCGCCGGTCGGTGCGATCAGCGGGCCGGTCGGCCGTATCTGGCTCGGGGGTGGGTTCCGGGGTGGTGCTCACCGCGCCGGGGGACCGCACGTGGCTTCGCGGCGGGATGTGGAGGTCAGGCGAGCTCGTTGAGCGTGATCACCACGCACCGCAGCCGGCGTACGACGTCCGCCAGCACCGTCCGGTTCGGATCGCCGATCGCGAAGAAGCGCGGTTCGACCAGCGGGACCAGGTCGACGAGCCGCTGATCGGCGAGCACCGCCGAGACGCCGGCACGATCGCCGCCGGTGACCAGGGCACCGATCGTCGACCGGTAGGGCGCGAACACACCCGCGGCCCCGTCCGCGGCCCGGTCCCACACCTGCTGGGTCTGGTTGCCGCGGCGTCGGGCGTACCGCTGCTGCGACCAGCCGCCGGCCTTGGTCGTCCCCTGGACGTAGCCGCCGCCGGCGTCGGACGACACGAGCATGCCGTCCGCCACCACCGCGGCCGCCCAGCCGGCCCGCCGAACGAGCAGGATGCCGACGGTGCGGGCGGCGCCGACCTGCTCGATCAGTCGCGCGATCGGCGGTCCGGTTCCCGGGGCCAGCGGTCCGAAGGGAACGGCGAGGTCCGCTCGCGCGCCGTCAGCCGCCGCGATGGCCACCACCTGGTGACCGTGGGCGGGGTCCACCAGCTCCTCGGTCAGCGCTCCGTGGCGTACGGCGAATCGCTCGACCCAGCCGGCTAGCCGGGCGAGGTCGACCTCGACGACGCGACCGGCGGCAGGCATACCGGCGAGGCTACTGGGGGAGTGCCACGAGACCGTACGTCGCAACGGTCGGCGACCGGTCCGCTCTGGGAGAGTGTCCAGGGTGACGGTTCAGGGTTCGCTCGCGGGTTATCAGCGCCTGGACGCGGCGAGGGTGCTGGCGACGATCGAGCGTCTTCAGCGCCGGATCGCGGCCCGGTTTCCCGAGCGTGGGCTGTGCCGGGTGGCGGGAGAGCTGGTCACGGTCGCCTCCCAGGTGGCCGACTCCGCGTCGTCGTCGCGTCAGCGGCTGCAGCGCATCCGCTTCTTCTCCCGGCTCGTGAGTGCGCTGGTGGTCGCCGCCACGGTGGTGGCGTTGCTGCTGACGCTGCGGGACGCCGTCCTGAACGGGCCGGCGCGCTCGTTCGAGTGGCTGCCGCTGATCGAGACGACGATCAACGACATCGTCTTCGCCGCGATCGCGGTCTACTTCATCTACGCGCTGCCGAACCGGCTGGAACGCAGCTACCTCCTCCGCCAGCTCCATCGGCTGCGGTCACTGGCTCACATCGTCGACATGCACCAGCTGACCAAGGATCCCGAACGGCTGCGCCCGGACTTCGACTCGACCCGCGAGTCGGTCGACCCGCAGCTGGGCCGCGACGCGATGGAGCACTACCTCGACTACTGCTCGGAGATGCTCAGCCTCGTCGGCAAGATCGCGGCCCTGTGCGCGGAGGAGAGCCAGGACGCCGTGATCCTGGACATGGTGAGCACGATCGAGACGCTGACCACCGGGATGAGTCGCAAGATCTGGCAGAAGATCTCGCTGCTGCCGGACTCGGCCGGCTGAGCGCGCGGGCGGGCGGGCGGCGGCGCGGCGAGCAGTACCCGAACGCGACAAACCCGCGAACTGTCGTGGCGGCGATGAGATCGGGTGACCTCGGTGCCGTCCACGGTCGGGGGACGAGTCCGACGTTCGCGGGTTCGGGTGTTGGCTGTGGATTAGCCGGCCACTGCGGACCGACCTGATCACAGGTCGCGCAGCGGCCTAGCTGGCCGCCACCTCACAAGTCCTCGAAGAATTCATTCCTTGGACCACCTCCCTTCCTGTGTACGCACAAAAGTAGGCCGGAGTCGTCGGCTCGTCAACGGATTTCTGCTGTGAGCTTCCTGGCATCAGACGGTCGGTCGGAACGACCCGCCGCGGGTCAGGCGAGGATGACCTCGACCCCGCGGGCTTCCAGGGTGGCGACCATCTCGGGCGCGGCGGAGGTGTCGGTGATGATCGCGGACACCTCGTTGACGTGGCAGATGCGGGAGAACCCGACGTGGCCGAGCTTGGAGGCGTCGGCCACCACGACGGTCCGCTTGGCCTGGGTCACCATCACCCGGTTGATCGCGGCCTCGGCCTCGTCGTAGGTGGTGATGCCCGCCGCCGGGTCGACGCCGATCGCTCCCAGGAAGCAGATGTCGGGAGTCAGCTGCCCCAGTGTCTCGGTGGCCAGGGCCCCGACCAGCTCGTAGCTCTGCGGCCGCGCCACCCCACCGCAGACGACGATCTTGATGAAGGGGCGCACGGTCAGCTCGGTGGCGATGTTGATCGCGTTGGTCACCACGGTGACGCCGTTGTGCAGCGGCCTGGGCACCCGGGATGGCCCGGGCGACCTCGACCGTCGTCGTCCCGCCGTTCAGGGCCAGGGTGCAGCCGGGCCAGAGCATGCTCGACCGCGCACTCGGCGATCCGGAGCTTGGCCTCACCGCGGCTGCTCGACTTGTAGCGCAGCGGCAGGTCGTAGCTGGTCGTGTTCGGGACGGCGCCGCCGTGGGTCCGCGACAGGAGCTGCTGATCGGCGAGATAATCCAGATCGCGGCGGATGGTGGCGGCGGACACGCCGAAGTGGGAGGCCGAGTGCTCGACGTCGATCCGGCCGTCTTCGACGAGCATCTCGAGCAAGGACGACAGTCGATCGGCCCGAGTCACACTCGGCATGATATGTTCATATCTGCGTGTTTGGGAAGCAAAACGAACAACCTGAGACATTTCGGGAGCATTGAATGACCTTCGTCGAAGCCGAGATCGCCTCCCAGCCCGATTGCTGGCGTCAGGCCGTCGAGGTGGCCCGGGAACTGTCCGGAGCCCTGGGGGAGTCCGGCGAGCGCATCGCCCTGGTCGGCTGCGGAACCTCGTGGTTCGTCGGTCAGGTGGCCGCCGCCTGGCGCGAGTCCGCCGGGCTCGGCGAGACCGATGCCTTCACCGCGTCGGAGGTGCCGGCCGGACGGCGCTACGACCGGATCATCGCCTTGACCCGCTCGGGCACGACCACCGAGGTGCTGGATCAGCTCCGGGACGCCCGCGGTCAGGTGCCGACCACCGTCGTCCTCGGTGATCTGAGCACGCCGGCCCCCGAGCTGGCCGATCGTGTGGTCGACCTGTCCTTCGCCGACGAGCAGTCGGTGGTCCAGACCCGGTTCGCCACCAGCGCGCTGCTGCTCTTCCGGGCCGCCTGGCGCGGCGACGTGGAAGGGTTGGCCGAGGCGGCCGCCGAGGCCGTGGCCGCGCCGCTCGATCCCGCCTGGGCCGCGGCCGAGCAGAGCACGTTCCTCGGCCGGGGTTGGACCGTGGGCCTCGCCCACGAGGCGGCGCTGAAGTTCCGCGAGACGTCGTCCAGCTGGGCGGAGTCCTACCCGGCGATGGACTACCGGCACGGCCCGATCTCCATCGCCGCCCCGGACCGTACGGTCTGGATGTTCGGCGAGCCGCCCGCCGGTCTCGCCGACGACGTCGCCGCCACGGGGGCGACCTGGATCGCCGATGACCGGGACCCGCTGGTCCAGCTCGTCACGGTGCAGCGGGTCGCCGTGGCCCGGGCCCTGGCGCTGGGCCTCGACCCCGACAGCCCCGCGCAACCTGACCCGCTCGGTCGTGCTGACCGGCTGATCATGACCACCACCGAGAGCGCGACCGCCGAGGGCTCGACCGGCGAGGGCTCGACCGGCGGCGTCGTGGTCGCCGTCGATCTGGGCGGGACCCTGACCAAGATCGCGTACGTGAGTCGCGACGGCAGCGCCACCGACGTCCGCCGGGTGGACACCGTGCTCGATGACCAGGGTGCGGTGCCGCCCGGAATGGCTGGCCGGCTTGGTGATCGAGGCGTCCACCGCCCGGCCCGAGCTGTCGGTGCGTGGGCTACGGACTGGTCGCCCCCGGCATCATCGACCAGGCCGCCGGTGTGGTCCGGGTCGCGCCCAACGTGGGTTGGCGGGACGTCCCGATCCGTCAGGTGCTGGACTCTCGCACCGGTCTGCCCGGGGCCGTCGGGCACGACGTCCGCGGCGGTGGGCTCGCCGAATGGCGCCTCGGCCGCGGCGTCGGCCACGACAACGTCCTGTTCCTCGCCCTCGGCACCGGCATCGCCGGCGCCTCGATCGTGGACGGTCGGATGCTGGAAGCCGGTGGGTACGCCGGCGAGATCGGTCACCTGCACGTCTCCGTCGCCGACCAGCACTGCGCGTGCGGGGCGTACGGCTGCCTGGAGACGATCGCGTCGGCGGCCGGGGTGGCCCGCAGCTACCAGCGCACGGCGGGTCTGCAGCGCAGCGCCCTGGAGGTGGCCGACCTGGCCCGGCGGGGTGACCAGGCCGCCCTGCAGGCCTTCGCCGTCGCGGTGGCCGGGCTGTCGGAGGCGTTGGCCGCGTACGCCGCGCTGCTGGCGCCCGAGCTGGTGATCATCGGCGGCGGGCTGTCCGGGGCCGCCGACCTGATCATGGACGAGGTCACCCAGGCCCTGGACGATCGACTCTCCTTCCACCGCAGACCCCGACTGGTCACGGCCACCCTCGGCTCGGACGCGGGCGTGCGTGGCGCCGGACTGCTCGGCTGGGACCACCTGATCGACGAAGGGATCGCATGAGTGACAACGTCCTCCGGTTGCGCTGCCAGCACCTGGTGACCCACGAGCACGGTGTGCTCGACGATGCCGTCCTGGTGATCGCCGCACAG
This sequence comes from uncultured Actinomycetota bacterium, assembly GCA_963759915.1. Classification (GTDB taxonomy): domain Bacteria; phylum Actinomycetota; class Actinomycetes; order Propionibacteriales; family Propionibacteriaceae; genus Microlunatus. The sequence continues at coordinate 67,114 of CAVXBJ010000020.1, forward strand.
CGAGATCCTCGGCATCGAGGCCGCCGGTTCTCCTGCCACCGAAGAGATCGAGGGCTGGGTGGTGCCCGGGTTCGTCGACACCCACGTGCACGGCGGCGGTGGCGCGTCGTACGCCACCGACGATCCGGCCGAGGCCCGCCGGGCCCGGCAGTTCCACCGCGAGCACGGCACGACCAGCACGCTCGCCAGCCTGGTGACCACCGATCTGGACACCCTGGCCGCCCAGATCGCGACCCTGCAACCGCTGGTGGCCGACGGCGAGTTCGCCGGCATCCACCTGGAGGGTCCGTTCCTGTCGGAGAAGCGCAAGGGCGCCCACGACCCCACCCTGCTGCGCGATCCCGAGCCGACCATGATCACGAGTCTGATCGAGAACGCCGGCGGCACGGTCGAGATGATCACCGTCGCTCCCGAGCTGACCGGTGGGCTCGCCTCGATCGAGGCGATGGTCGCGGCCGGGGCGGTCGCCGCCGTCGGACACACCGACGCCGACGACGCCACCGTGGCCGCCGCGCTGGACGCCGGCGCCACCGTGGTCACCCACCTGTTCAACGCCATGCCGTCCATCCACCACCGCGAGCCGGGTCCCATCCCGCGGCTGCTTTCCGACGACCGGTGCATGGTCGAGCTGATCGCGGACGGGTTCCACCTGCACCCCCGGGTGATCGCGATGGCCGTCTCCGCCGCCGGGCCCGACCGGGTCGCCCTGGTGACCGACGCGATGGCGGCGGCCGGCATGCCCGACGGGGACTTCGACCTCGGCACCCTGCACGTCGCGGTCCGGAACGCGCAGGCCCGGCTGGTGGAACCCGACGGCAGTCCCGGCTCGATCGCCGGCTCGACCCTCACCATGGACGCGGCCTTCGCCCTGATGGTCGGTCTCGGGTACCCGATTCCCGAGGTCGCGACGATGGCGGCGACCACCCCGGCGCGCTGGCACGGGCTCGATCGGGTCGGCGAGCTGGCCCCCGGCTACCGGGCGGACCTGTGCGTGGTGGAGGATCATGGGCGGCTGCTGCGCGTGATGCAGGCCGGCACCTGGATCGACGGCAGCGGGAAAGGGAACACCTGATGCTGGCCGGACTGCGTGAGGTCCTCGATCCGGCGGTCGACGCCGGCTCCGGGATCGGCGCCTTCAACGTCATCTGCCTGGAGCACGCCGAAGCGGTGATCTGGGGCGCCGAGGCGGCGAACCTGCCCGTGGTGCTGCAGGTCTCCGAGAACGCGGTGCTCTACCACCGCAGCCTGGAACCGATCCTGATCGCGACGGTGGCTCTGGCGCGCAACGCCGACATCCCGGCGGTGGTCCACCTCGATCACGTCACCGACCCCGAGCTGGTGCGCGCCGGCGTCGAGCTCGGGGCGACGTCGGTGATGTTCGACGGCTCCCGGCGGTCGTACGAGGAGAACGTCGCGGTGACCGCCGACGTGGTCCGGCACTGCCACGCCCGCAACGTGCAGGTGGAGGCGGAGCTCGGCGAGGTCGGCGGCAAGGACGGCGTGCACAGCTCGACCGCCCGCACCCGCCCGGAGGACGCGACCGCCTTCGTGGACGACACCGAGGTCGACGCCCTCGCCGTCGCCGTGGGCAGCTCGCACGCCATGACCGAGCGGACCACCAGGCTCGACCTCGAGCTGGTCGAGCGGCTGCGACGAGCGGTGGACGTCCCGCTGGTCCTGCACGGCTCCTCCGGGGTGCCCGACGACGAGCTGGTCCGGGCCATCCGCGCCGGACTGACCAAGATCAACATCGGCACGCACCTGAACGCCACGCTCACCCGCTCGGTGCGGCGGAACCTGGACGACCAGCCACGCCTGGTGGATCCGCGCCGCTACCTCGGTCCCGCCCGTGACGACGTGGCCGCCGAGGTCGAGCGGCTGCTCCGGCTGTTGGACAAGGCTCCTATCCCGCACTCGCTGTAGCCGCCTCGAACCCGGCTACTTCGTCGTCGCTCAGCACGCCGGCGGCTACGGCCGCTCGCGCTCGGCTTCGTGGCTACTCCTTGATGGCCGCGAAGCGGTCCAACGCCTCCTGCCGCTCGGTCGCGTGGTCGACGATGGGCTCGGGGTAGCCCGCGGGCACCCCGTCCGGCGCCTCCCAGGGGCGGTGCAGGTGCTTGTCCGGCACGTCGGCGAGCTCGGCCACGTACCGCCGGATGTAGCGCCCGTCGCCATCGAACTTCTCGCCCTGGGAGAGCGGGTTGAAGATCCGGAAGTACGGCGCCGCATCGGTGCCGCAGCCGGCGACCCACTGCCAGTTGAGCTGGTTCTGGGCGATGTCGCCGTCCCGCAGGTGCTCCATGAACCAGTCGGCCCCGTGCCACCACCCGATGTGCAGGTCCTTGATCAGGAACGACGCCACCACCATCCGGACCCGGTTGTGCATCCACCCCTCGGCCCGCAGCTGGCGCATGCCCGGCGTCGACCAGCGGGTACCCGGTCCGACCGTCCTGCCAGGCCTTCAGGTGCGCGGCCGCGGACGCGGTCTGCTCCGGCTCGTCGACGGCCATCTTGCTGTACTCCGGACGCACCGGCTCCGTCGTCGCGGACGGCTTGTGCCACAGCACGTCGGCGAAGAAGTCCCGCCAGGCGATCTGGCGGGCGAGCGCGCGAGCACCGTCGGACCGCTGCTCGGCCAGGTCCTTCAGCACCGTACGGGGATGCAGGTGCCCCCATCGCAGCGCGATGGACAGGTGCGAGGTGGCGTCGGCGCCGGGCACGTCGTGCAGCTTCGGGTAGGCGGCGACCCCCTCGGCGTCCCGGGCCAGCCAGGCCCGCCACTGCTCCCGGGCCCTGGCCTCCCCGGCCTGGCCGACCAGCTCGTCGTCGGCCGGCGGCAGGTCCACCCGTGCTCGGCGCGCCCGCCAGTCGGCACCGGAGACGCGGACGGCCGAGGCCGGGTCGTGCACGCCGTGGTCGATCCAGGTCCGGTGGAACGGGGTGAACACCTGGAACGGTGAGCCGGACTTGTTGACCAGGGTGCCCGGGGCGACCGCGTACGGGGATCCGGTCCGGACCAGCTCGCGTCCGGCGTCGGCGAGCGCGGCCGCCACCCGCTCGTCCCGGCGCCGCCCGTACGGCCCGAAGTCGGCCGCCGTGTGCACCCGGGCGGCACCGACCTCCTTCGCGACCCGCGGCACGACGTTCTCGGGCTTGCCGCGCAGCGACGCTGAGACCCGGGCCGCCGCCGCTGCGCAGATCGGCGTCCAGGGCGTGCAGCGCGGCGTGCAGCCAGGCTCGGCGGGCCGTTCCCGCCCCCCGGAGCAGGAGCCGGGTCGAGCACGAACAGCGGGAGCGCCGGCGCCGTCGTCCAGGGCGGCGCGGAGCGCCGGGTTGTCCGCCAAACGGAAGTCTCGACGCACCCACCAGATGGCGGTGTCGGTAGTGGAACCCATGTTCTACCCTTGCACGGGAGCCGACGGGTCCAGCGGCTGCCGACCTGCGGTGGCCAGCGGTGGACCGGAGCGGTGCGAAGGAGACACAAACAGCGTGAGCGACCTGATCGACACGACCGAGATGTACCTGCGGACGATCTTCGAGCTCGAGGAGGAGGGCATCGTCCCTCTTCGTGCCCGGATCGCCGAGCGGTTGCATCAGAGCGGTCCGACGGTGTCGCAGACCGTGGCCCGGATGGAGCGCGACAACCTCGTCCGCGTGCAGGGGGACCGCCACCTCGAGCTGTCCGAGGAGGGCCGCGCCCGCGCCACCCGGGTGATGCGCAAGCACCGGCTCGCCGAGCGGCTGCTGATCGACGTGATCGGGCTCGACTGGGAGCTGGTCCACGACGAGGCCTGCCGCTGGGAGCACGTCATCTCCGAGGACGTCGAGCGGAAGCTCGTCGACCTGCTGCACGCACCGACCGAGTCGCCGTACGGCAACCCCATCCCCGGCATGGACGAGCTCGGCGTGAATCGGCCGGAGGTCGACTTCCGGGCCGGCAACGAGCACCTCGACGCGGTCGTCCGCGACTCCGGCGACGGCAGCATCTCGGTGATCATCCACCGGATGAGCGAGGAGATCCAGAAGGACGTCGAGATGATGGGCACCCTGCGCCAGGCCGGCATCCAGCCCGGGGTCCAGGTGCTGGCCGAGGCCGGCGGTCTCGGGGTGCGGCTCACCCCGTCGGACGCTCCCGGCTGCGAGATCGATCGTGAGGCGGCCGCCCACCTGTTCGTCAGCCGGGTCTGAGGCAGCGGGCGTCGGTCCACGGTGAGCGACGACGAGGTCGACTGGCGCCAGCTACCTGGCGGACTTCCACCGCGACCGCGCGGGCATCGTCGAGGCGGTGCTGTCGCGCTCGGTGGCGGGTGACCACACCCCGTACCGGTGGCTCGCCCGGGCCGTCGGCGGCGGTGCCGCCACCGTCCTCGACCTGGCCTGCGGGTCCGGTCCGATGTCGCGCGAGCTGTCCGGCGAGGGCCGTACGGTGATCGGGCTGGACACCTCCGCGGCCGAGCTCCGGCTGGCCGCCGAGCGCGGGCCCGGACCGTGGGTGCGCGCCGACGGTCTGCGGCTGCCGTTCCGGGACGGCTCGATCGACGCCGTGACCAGCTCGATCGGTCTGGTCGTCATCACCCCGCTGACCGCGGTGATGGCCGAGATCACCCGGGTGCTGCGGCCCGGGCGGGGTGCTCGCCGCGATCGCGCCGGCGCTGCGGCCGCTGTCGCCCGCAGGATCTCCGGGTGCTGGCCCGGATCAACGCCCGGCTGCGGGCCAAGCCGCAGTTCCCGGGCCCGGTCGAGCTGGCCGGCTTCACCAAGACGCTGCAGGCGTACGGGATGCGCCGGGTCGAGGACCAGCGCGAGCGGTACCGCTTCCGGGTCGCCTCCCGGGCCGACGCCGAGCTGGTGCTGTCGGCGCTCTACCTGCCGCAGACCCGCTGGTCGCGGGTCGAGTCGGCGATCGAGCTGCTGCAGGACCGGGTCGAGCGCAAGGGATCGGTGGACATCACCATCCCGATGCGGCGTGTGGTGGCCATCAAGTAGGCCGCGGGAATAGGTCGGCGGGGGGCCTTGGTTGAACCTGTCGTGCCCGGTGATCCCGGGTCACCGCACAGCTCAACCCGACCGACCGAGGAGCAACCGAGAACCATGGCGACGATCGACATCAACGCCGACAGCTTCGAGCAGACGATCACCGACAACGAGATCGTGCTCGTGGACTTCTGGGCCGACTGGTGCGGGCCGTGCAAGCGGTTCGCCCCGATCTACGACAAGGCCTCCGACGAGCACGGCGAGATCACCTTCGCCAAGCTCGACACCGACGCCAACCAGGCCCTCTCCGGTCAGCTGGGCATCGAGGGCATCCCGACCCTGATGGCCTTCCGCGAGGGTGTCCTGGTCTTCAACCAGGCCGGCGCGCTGCCGGGCCCCGCTCTGCAGCAGGTCATCGACGCAGTCAAGGGCCTCGACATGGAGGAAGTGCACAAGCAGGTCGCCGACCTCCAGGCGCAGCACGGGGACAAGTGAACCAGCACGTCTGCCACTGCGGCCTCGGGCGGGCTCAGACAGCCTGAGCCTGCCCGCTCCGCTGTGAGACCAGGGCCGCCTCCACGATGCGCTGCACCTGGTGTCCGTCGGCGAAGCTCGGCGTGAGGGACCGGTCCTGGAGGATGGCGTCGATGAACAGCCGCGGTCCGATCGACTGTCGACGGAACACGGCGAACACATCGTCCGGGTCGGTGCCGTCGTAGGAGGCCGACGGGACGCTCAGGGTCTCCGCGGCGGTCGCGCCGCGGCGGATGCCGATGATCTCCGACACCGGCGGTTGCGCCCAGGGATCGCCCCGGGTCTCCAGGGTGCCTTCACTGCCGCACAGGACCGCAACCTGGCCGCTCTGACGAAGACCCGGACCGACGATGCTCGGTAACCCGAGGTGCACGGTGGCGTGGGCGCCGCTGGCGAAGTCGAGGAGCACGCACGCCGAGTCGTTCGCGGTCTCCATCGGCTGGCCGTCGGGACCGTCGTGGGGCACGAACGTCTTGAGGCTGGCGCTCACCCGGACCACCTCGCCGAAGAACCAGCTGGCCAGATCGAAGATGTGCGCCCCCAGCTCACCGACGGCGCCGGTGGAGCGGTGGGCGTCCGCTGGCCAGCTGTACGGGTTGACCTGCGCGGACGGAGCCCAGCCGGTGGCCCAGCTGAAGGAGGCGTGGTAGGGCCGGCCGATGTAGCCGTCGTCCAGCAGCTGCTTCACGTACCGGTAGTGCGGCAGCCCGCGGTTGGTGAACTGCACCATGTGCTTCACGCCGGCGCGGTCGGCCGCAGCCAGCATCTCGCCCGACTGCTCCGCCGTGTACGCCAGCGGCTTCTCGCACAGCACGTGCAGGCCGGCGGCCAACGCCGCCATCACCACCGGATGATGCAGGTCCTCCGGGGTCGCGACGACCACTGCGTCCAGGCCGGCGTCGTCGATCATCTCCTGGTAGTCGGTGTACACCGCAGCCCCGGACCTGGCGGCCAGCGGCACCGCCCGTTCGCGGGTGCGGCCGCAGACGGCCGTCAGCGCTGCCGCTTCGTGCGACAGGATCGCCGGAACGAGGAAGTCTCGGGCCCAACCGCCGGATCCCACGAGTCCCAGCCTCAGCTTCTCCGGCATCGGATCCCTCTCAGCCCAGTGGTGGTGGGCCGGCACCTGCGCCAGGTCCGCCGCGCCTGCGAGGCAGCCGCGTCCGTCTGCCAACGTAACGCAACGCGCCGTCCCTGAGTAGGGATCGTGGTCGTGCTAGTCCAGGTGCCGGGCGTCGTTGAACCTGATCAGCGTCCACGCCCGGTGACCCGTCGGGGTGTGCTGGTGCTGCCAGTGGGTGATGCTGGTGTTCGCCGGCGCGAAGGTCGTGCGCACACCGGTCGCACCGAGACCCAGCGCCAGGTAGAACGACGCCTCCACCACGCCACCGTGGGTGACCGCCACGACGCGTTCGCCTTCGTGGCGGGTGAGGAGGCGGGCCAGGGCGGCACCGGCGCGGGGGATGAAGGTGGCCCAGCTCTCACCGCCCGGGGAGAACGGCTCGAACGGGTCCTCGATCGGACCGCTGCCCACCGGCGGGTACGCCGCCCGCCAGTCCGCCAGCGAGAGCCCGTCGGCCTCGCCGGGTCGCAGCTCCTGGAGCCCGTCGTCGGCGACCGCTTCCAGGTCCAGCGCACGGGCCACGTACCCGCTCGTCTCCAGCGCCCGGGGCAGCGTGCTGGTGTAGAGCACGTCGGCGCGGAACCGCTCCGCGCGCAACCACTCCTCGAGCCGCCCCGCCTGCTGCCGGCCCAGGTCGGTCAGCCCGGCGTCCCCCCGCATGCCGCCGACCACCGGCGACACGTTGGCCACGGACTGGCCGTGCCGGATCAGGTAGAGATCGGTCACCATGGTCGTCCTCCACTGTGGTTCGCGTGCGAGCGCATCCTCATGCACCGTAGCGCTGGCCACGGCTAGCGCTGTTCGGCGGATTCCCACAGGCGCCCGGCCCAGTCACCGTGACCGAGCGTGAGGGTGCCCTGGTTGGTGGTGATCATGATCCAGCCTTCGGCTGATCGCCAGAGGTAGGTGCCGGGCTCGGGCTGGCGCGCTCGCCACTTCCCGACGGTCTTCGCCCGGTGCCCGCAGCGGGCCACAGGACCGAGGTTGTGCCTGCCGGTCTGGCCGGGCGGTCCGTTCTTGTCGTACGGAGCGGTGTGATCGAGATCGAGGCGGTGAGCGGACGGCGAGTGTGGGAACACCGATCGTGGGTGACGGATGGCCATGGCCCGGCGGAGCCGGAGGGGGATCTCGTACGCGTCGGCCGAGGCGGCCGAGGCGGGATCGGTGACCGGATGGATCTTGATGTTCGCCTCGTGCTGGACCAGGAACGCTGCAGCTGCTCCAGGGTGATCGGTCCGTCCTCGGTGCGGACGACGCCGTGGGCCGTACGTAGGGTCTCGTCGGTGAGGCGGACATGCATCACCACCGTCGGGGCGCACGCGGCCAGCTGAGCCGGAGTCAAGGGGCGCCACCCGGGCCGCCGGAAGGCCGATGGCCACCGCTGCGGTTCCGGCGCCGGGTCGGTGTCACTGGTGCCGCTGGCCGTGCTTCGGCTGCCCTCGAACCAGGTCAGATCCTCGGGATCGGGCGGTGGGTCGGAGGGCCAGTCCTCGCCCGGCTCATCATCGGTCCGCGGACAGTCCCACCAGCCGTCGTCCTCGTATCCGGGTTGGTGGAAGTTCCCGCGCTGGGAGGTCTCCCACCCCGCCGGCGGCAGGTCGTCGGCCCACGGATCGGTCGGGTCGCTCTCGTGGGCGGCGACCTTCTCCCACGGCTCGCGGTGCGGATCGGCGTCGTCGGCGTGACGGGCGAGCAGATCGGTCAGGTGGGCCGGATTCGCGATGATCCCGATGGCTTTCGACATCCGCACCGGCAGCGGGTCCTCATCGCCCTCCTCGGCCAGACATTCCGCCACCCGCTGGTAGAGCGCCAGCATCATCGCCACGTCGCCGGCCGCACCGCGGGCGATCAGCGTCCGCAACCCGGCCTCCGAGGGCGTCGCACGAACTTCACGCTTCGCCGCGGCGAGTCGCTCCCGGTCCCGATACGTAGATTCGTCGACCTGGAGCATGGTGGCGTCCAGGGCTTTCAGGAACGTCTGCCACGGCAGCTGCTCCACCCATGGCGTGGTGTGTTCGTCGACCTCCGCGGCCACCGCCAGCCCCAGATGGGCGGTCAGCGTTGCGATCTGCCGAGCCTTCCAGTCGTGTACGTCGCCCGCGACCACGCGCCCCACAACCGGGGCAGCCGGTGGCGGATGGTCAGCGCGTCGGCCATCCAGGATCGGACCGACTGGGTGGAGGCGTCGAACGGACCGACCAGACCCTGCACGGCGAACTCCGCCACCGGAGGGCAGCCGACCGGACCGATCGGCACCAGCCGCTCCACCAGCGGTCCGCCGTCGGGATGATCCACACTCGAGTGGGTGTCGGCCCAGGCGGCGGCCACCACGAGCTTGCGACAGCCCGCGACTCGGGACTCGTTCTCCACATCCGCGGCCAGGTCGGTCAGCGCGCGCGAGTCGCCCAGTGCCGCTTCCAACTCGCCGTCGAACGTGCCTTGATCTTACTCGAACAGACGTTCTATATCAATCATGTGAGTCGACGGATTCTCCGCTGCGGTTGAGAAGCAGGGCCGAACAGGAAGCTTCCGGCAGGGCCGGCCTCGGTCAGCAAGCAGCCGAAACGGGTGTCGTCGTCCGTCACGGCGGCGGCCAGCGCGTCGGCGGCCGCTGTTCGCCAGTCGGTCACCCGCCGACGATCTTCGTGACGACCTCCGGCAGGTCCTCCAGCGCCGTGCTCAGCACCAACGGGTGCGACGCCATCTCCTGGGGGTCGTCGACCGCAGCCGCGAAGAACGGCGCCAGCTCGGCGTCGACGAACCGCCGGACGTCACGGCCGCTGCGAGGGCCGTGGCGGAGCCCGAGACCGAACAGCGTCGCGGCATCCTCCCGCCGACCGACGGCGGTCATCAGGCCGGCGTAGCCGACCACGATCCACGGGTACTCACCGCGGCTACCGCACCGCTCGGCCACGATGAGGGCGGTGTCGAGCCGGCGACGAGCACCCTCGAGGTCGCCCTCCACGAGGTCGAGGCGGCCGAGCCCGGCCAGGGTCTGGGGGGCGCCGGCCCCGAGGTCGCGGTCGGACCAGAGGGCGATCGACCGGTCGTACCACATGCGGGCGCGCCGGTGGTCGCCCGCCGAGAGGGCCAGGTCGCCGAGCCGGGCGTGCGGGGCCGCCGAGAGCCAGTCCAACCCCATCCGCTGCAACCGGTCGATGCACTCCACGTAGCGGTCCCGGGCCAGCGCGACGTCACCGGCGGTGGTGGCGACGTCGCCGGCGTTGCCGAGCGCGTAGAACAGGGTCTGCAGGTCACCGGAGGCCCGGGCGAGCTCGACCGCCCGCTCGGCCCGCGTCGAGCCCACCTCGACCTCGCCGTCGGCCACATCGAGCATCGCCAGCAGGGCCAGCAGGCGCGCGTGGGCGGACGGGTCGGCGAGCTCGTCGCCGAGCGCCGACTCCAGTCGGCGGCGAGCCGTCTCGCCGTCGCCGACGTAGAAGTCGAGAAAGGCCGCCGTCTGCGCCGCGTACGGACGCATGGCCGACGGCCGGTTCGCCGAGCGGTTCAGCAGGTCGCCGAGCCAGCGACGTCCCTCGGTGATCCGCACCGCCCACCAGTACAGGATGAGTGCCGCGGCGAGCTGCTGGGCGTGGTCGAGGGCGTCGGGCTGGTCGACACCGCGTTGCAGCAGACGGCGGATGTCGGTCAGGTCCGGCTCGATCGAGCTCGGCGGTGCGCCCGCGAACAGGCCGTGCACCCGGCCGAGGACGGCCAGATCCAGGGCCGCGTCCACCGCGTCGGCGTCCGGTGGGCGCGGCATCGTCCGGCCGTACGCACGGACCAGGGGGAGCTGGGTGAGGCGGGTGACGCCCGAGCTGTCGGGCGACGTGCCGGCGAAGCCCGCCTCGACCAGCTCGGCCACGGCCCGGGAGAGCGGAGCGCCCCGACCCCAGCACGCCAGCAGGTCGTCGTACGGGGTGCCCGCCGGCCGGTCCGAGATGATCACGAGCAGATCGGTGGCGTCGGGGCTCAACCGGGCACCGGCCAGGTCGAAGCAGGCCCGCATCGAACGGTGCCGGCCGACGGCGCGTCTCGGGTCGACCAGGGCCTCGATCGGGTCCTGCAGCGACCGCACCAGCACCGCCGGCTCGAGGTACTGCAGCTGGCAGGCGGCGAGCTCCAGAGCCAGCGGGATGCCCCCGATGAGCGCGGCGATCTCCTCCAGCGACTCCTCGCCGAGGGGGCGGACCCCGCGCCGCTCGGCGGCCGCCGCCAGCACGGTCGCACTCGCGCTGCGTCCCGCTGCTGCCGCCGGGCGGGGCTGGTCGGCATCGAGCGGGCGGAGCCGGACGACCCGTTCCGCGGGCAACCCGAGCTCGGTCTGCGAGGTGACCAGCCAGACGACCGACGGGCACCGCTGGGCGAGCTCGCCGATGACCTCGGCCGCGCCGGCGATCTGCTCGACGTTGTCCAGCACCACGGTGGTGCGCGGTCCGGCCAGCTGGGCGGCCACCGCCGCCACCGGGTCGTCGCGGTCCGGCACCCCGAACGTCCCGGCCAGGTGCAGGGCGAGATCTGCGCCGGTGTGCAGGGCACTCAGGTCGATGAAGCCTCGACAGGGCGTGCTGGCCCGCCGGGCGATCTCCACCGCGCACCGGGTCTTGCCCATCCCGCCGGGCCCGGTGACGGTGATCACCGGCAGTCCCTCGTCCACCAGGGAGACGACCTCGGCGATCACCTCGTCCCGACCGACGAGCGCACCGCTGGGCAGCGGCAGCGCGGGGAGCGCGGCCGAGGAGGGTCGCGTCGCCCCCGACCTGAGCGGCGGCAGGGTGGCCCCGGTCAACCGGTAGTAGGTCGCCTCCACGTCGTCGTGGTCCAGGATCCGCCGGTGCAGCTCGCTGAGCTCCGGACCGGGGGTGACTCCGACCAGCTCATCGAGTCGCCGGCGGGCCTCGGTGATGGTGTCGAGGGCCTGCACCGGGTTGCCGCTCAGGTAGTGCGCACTCGCCAGGTGCAGCCAGAGTCGCTCGTTGGTCGGCTCCTCCACCAGCAGGGCCCGGATCGTGCTGAGGGCCTCCTCGGACATCCCGAGCCGGATCTGGGCGGCCACCCGCTCCACCCGGGTGCTGCTCAGCAACCGCTGCAGCCATTCCCGGCGGGGTCGCAGACCCTCGAAGTCGCAGCCGGCGAACGGCTCACCGCGCCACAGGGCCAGGGCTTCGTCGAGCCGGCGCAGCCGGGCCGTGTCGTCGGCGCTGGTCCGGGCGTCCGCGACGAGGGCCTCGAACTGCAGCGCATCCACCCGGTCGGGCGCCAGCGCGAGGACGTACCCGGCGGGTCCCGTGTGGGAGAGGTCGATGCCGTTCACGGCGACCATGCTGCGGACCCGCTTCACGTACCCCTGGAGGGTCTTGCCGGCTGTCCGCGGCGGGTCGTCCGGCCAGAGCAGGTCGATCAGGCTGTCGCCGCCGACGGGGCTGCCGGCCCGCAGCGCCAGCAGGCTGAGCACGGCGATCTCCATCGACCGGGTCAGCGGGACGATCCCGCCGGCCCCGCGCACGATCACCGGTCCGAGCACGTCGACCCGTTGTTCCCACCTGCTCACCGTCACCGGATCACGTCCTCCCTGTCGCAGCCACCACCCCGCGAAGGGATCGGGCTCCCACCGACGTCCCACCGGCGTCCCACCACGACGCGGTCCTATTGAACTCGACCAGTCAGCCCCGGTGCCAACGGCCCCCGACAGCAGAAGGCAGGACCCGTGTCAGCTCCGCTGTACAACATCGGTCCCGACGCCATCGCCGATCCGGGCACGCCGGACGGCCCGCGCCTCACTCTGGCGCGTCCGGAGTGGATCGCGCTCCGGGCCCGCTGCACCGACGTCCTCGCGCTGCCCACGACCACCGACGCCTTCCGCAAGTCCCTCGGCGCCGGCGCCCCCGAGGACCTGACCGACTTCGCTCGGCTGATCCAGGCGTACGAGACGCTCCACGCGCAGGCGACGACCTGGACCACGACCACCTTCCCCGACGCGGTGGCGCTGGCCGGTGACATCCACCAGTACGGCACGGTGCGGGCACCGGTCTACTACCCGCGGATCCTCGAGGAGGTCCGGATCCTCGAGGAGGATCCGCACGACGGCCAGGCCAGGGCCGCGTTGGCGGCGATGCTGGACCAGCTGCGGCGGGACGCTGACCAGAAGTCCAGCCGGGCGGGCCTGGTGGCCACCGAGATCGCCCGGTTCGCCGCCGACGCCGAGCGGGCAGAGGCGACCCTGGGCGGCGACGGCACGGACGGCCTGGTCGGGTACTACGGCGCGACGTACGGCTCCGCCATCGCCGAGGTCTACCGGCTGACCCGGCAGATCGCCGACGAGAGGGCGATCCTGAGGTCGGCCGACGAGGCGTACGACCACGATGTCGTCCTCGCGACCCAAGCGCCGACCTACGCCTGGTGCTGGCCGGTCGGCACGGTGGCGGCCGCGGTGGTGGACGGCGGCTACGGGACGCAGGCCACCGACGCCCTGGACCGGGCGCGGACCGCCCAGCGCACGATCGACCGGCTCGGTGACCAACCGGCCGCCGAGGCGAACCTGCTCGTCGCCCTGCACCTGGCCGTCCGCGCGGTGCGGACCATCGTGTCGAGCCTGACCGAGACGCTGCCGGTGGTGCAGAAGATCCAGGGCGTGTGGGGCGGGATCGCCGCCGATCTCGGAGCCCTCGCCGCCCTGGTCGACGACGACCTCCGGACCGTGCCGCCGATCATCGGCTCGCTCGGGGTCGACGAGGCGATCACCGCCTGGCACCAGGTCGCCCAGCGGGCGGACGCGTACCGGGTCAACGCCCATCTCGTGGAGCCACCGGGTCGGCACTCGATGGCGGCCTGGAAGGTGGCCAACCAGGTCTCCTCCGCCCGCGCCGGCCCGCCGCACGTGATGGCGGCCTGAGATGACCCCACGTCCCACCCACCGACCGGTGTCACCGGCGGATTCCGTGCAGAGGAGGGCTTGACGAGATGGTGCTGCACATCAGGTCTGCGTCGGAGTCTCGCGATCCGCCGCCGCCGGCGACCGACAAGCTGTGCGTCGTCGACGACCCACGGGTCCTCGCCGCCCTGGCCGCGGACGGCGGGGCGCACTGGGTGCTGCCGGCCGACGCCCACGGCTTCACCCGCGATAGGGCGCGGTTGCCCAGCGTGCGGATGTGGCTCGAGGGTGCGCGGTTGCCCGACGGCGGCGCCGTGCACGTGCGGATGGCGACGTGGGGCAGCTACCTGCACCGGTCCGGCGGCTCGTCGTACCAGTTCACGTCCCGACCCCTGGTCCGCGACTTCCGGTACCGGGTGCGCCGTGCCGACGACGGCTCCGCGGCGTGGGTGTTCCCCAACGGCACGTACGGCTCCATCGAGGCGGACGGGGTGGTCGATGACGAGCTCGGGTACGCGTACCTCCAGCCGACCCCGTACGCGGAGTGGCACGTGGCGGTCACCGGGGACGGTCTGGATCTGTCAGGTCTCACCCGTGTGGTGATGCAGTTCGCCGGCTCGGTCAACCCGCGGACCTGAGCCGGTACGTCGGACCACCGTGCGTCGGGGGAGCGCGTGGTCCGGCTGGTCGACGCATCGAGTGATGCCGGTCGTCGACCCCGGGATGGTGCGTCTGCGGGCTCCGGCCCGGGGCAGGGCCCGCAGGCGCACCGCAGCCATCGTGCGGTCAGCCGGTGCGACCCCAGGTCTGCTTGAGGTGGTCGACGAAGGCCTCGAACTCCCCGGCCATGTCCAGCCGCCCCCCGCCGGCCAGCCACTGCAGCTGCAGTCCGTCCATGATCGACAGGGTCAGGCGGGCGATGGTGACGGCGGGTACGTCGTCGCGCATGGTGCCGTTCGCCACCCCCGCCTCGATCGCGGCGGTCAGGGTCCGCTCGCCGTCGGCGTAGTGACCCTGGATCCAGTCGTGGGCCGGGTGCTCGGGGTCCATCGCCTCCGCGCACAGCGTGACGAACATCCGGACGACCTGCGGCCGCCCGCTGTTGCGGCGGACCAGCTCGATCAGGCTCTCGAAGGCGGCCCAGCCGTGGAGCGGCTTGCCGTCGGCGTCCACCAGCAGTCGGGAGTCCACCTCCTGACGGTGGTCGATGACCGCGATCAGCAGCGCCTGCTTGCTGGGGAAGTGATGGAGCAGCCCGGACTGGCTGATGTCGGCCCGGGCTGCCACCTGCGCGATCGAGGTCCCTCGGTAGCCCTTCTCCGCCATCATCTCGAAGGCGATGCCCAGGATCCGGGCGCGGGCCTCGTCGCCGGCGACACTCGTCCGTTCGGTGAGTGTTCGACGCTGATGACGTGGGAAGGACATGGCGAGAACCTAGTGCCTCGTCGTCACGGTCGCGGTGCCTTGTGCTCCACGAAGGACCGCACCAACGCCTGCGTCGGCGAGTTCGTCCGCTCCCCCGGGGTCGGACCCAGACCGCCTTCTCGGCGGTCGCTCCTTCGGCCAGGTTCGCGTACGCGGCGGGCTGCTGCCGTGTGCAGAGGCGATGATTGCTCCGGTCAAATCTCTCGTGGCAACCACGGGACCCGACGGCCCGCGATGGGCCGCCGGGTCGCCGTGATCTTGGTCAGCGAACCGACTTGATCGGGATGATGGTCAGGGCACCGAGGACGACGGTGATGCCGGCGCCCCAGAACAGCGCGGTGTAGTTGGACCCCGCCAGTCCGCCGACGCCGAGCAGCAGCGCACCGATGGCCGGGGCGAGGGACTGCGGCAGGGCGTTCGCGATGTTCAGCACGCCGAGGTCCTTGGCCGCGTTGTCCGGATCGGGCAGCACGTCGATGACCAGGGCGGTGTCGACCGCGACGTAGACGCCGTAGCCGATGCCCATCACGATCTCCACCGCGTAGAACGCCGGGACGGTGGTGGCGTGGGCCAGCATGGCGAGGGCGACGCCGACGATGGCGGTGGAGGCGATCACGAAGGGCTTGCGGCGTCCGGTCCGGTCCGACAGCCAACCGCCGATCTTGGCGGTGATCACCAGGGCGATCGTGTAGAGCAGCACCCCGAGGGTCAGCACCTGGGTGGCCTCCGCGACGCCGAGTCCGATCTCGGCCTGCAGGTAGAACAGCCGGAAGGTGATGAAGAAGAACACGCCGAGGGTCATCAGGAAGCGGGAGATCCAGGCCCAGCCGAAGTCGGGGTGCTGCACCGGGTTGACCCAGAACGTCTTCAGCGTCTCGACGAAGCCGCCGAGCTGCGGGCGCTCGGTGATGGGGGTGTCGGGCAGCACCGCGCAGTAGATCCCGACCGTGATCACCGCGATGACCGCCGGGACCAGGAACAGGGCGAGCATGTTGGAGACGAACAGCGTGGCGACGTAGGCGGCGGCGAGGATGCCCAGGTTCTGCATGACACCGACGTTGGCCGACACCGAGCCGCGCTGCGCGGCGGGAACCTGGTCGGCGATGGTGGCCAGCAGCGGAGCCAGGATGGCGTTGCCGGCGACCTGCGCGAGACACCAGCCGACCAGCAGGACGGGCACGGTCGGGGCGAGTGCCACGATCAGCTGGGAGATCACGAAGAAGACCAGGCCGATGGCCATCCAGGTGCGCCGGCGGCCGAAGCGGGCAGTGGTCAGGTCGCTGAGCCGACCGAAGACCGGGTTCGCCACCAGGGCGAAGAAGGCGGCGATCGACAAGACGGAGGCGTTGGCCACGGCGGCCGCCCCGGTGTCACCGTCGAACAGGGTCTGGGTCTTCAGCGCCAGGCTCACCGTGACCGGGGCCAGCAGGGCGACGAACAGGCCGAACTGGGCGATGGCCATGGTGACCACGACCCGCGTCGGGGCCCGGTGGGTCGGCACGGGGCCGTGACTGCTGACGGCGGTATCGAGGGGGTGGAGCTGATGACTCATGACGTCCTCACGACGATGGGAAGGTATTCAGCCGACCAACTGGTCGGTCGGTTAAGATTCGTACGGGCGGTGGCCTGTTGTCAATGCAGGGTGAGCGACATCACGAGCCGGTACGTCCGAGTAGGTGGGCCGTCAGTACCGTGACGGAGTGGGGGCTGGCGAGCGTTCGGTGTTGCGGTGGTCGCGCGCTGCGTCCGGGTTCGCCTGCCTGGTGATCACCGTCGGTGCCGTGAGCGGCTGCGGCGTTCTGAGTGGTGCCGGCGGGCCGGATCGGGGCGCCGCTCAGCCGTCAGCGGCGGCCACCGCCGTCGAGTCGCCCCGGTCGACCGCCGTCGCGTACGAGGACATCACCTTCGTGCAGATGATGCTCGCGCACGATCGGCAGACGGTGCAGATCTGCGACCTGCTGCTGGCGAAGAGCGGGGTCGATCCACCGGTACGGGTGCTGGCCGAGCAGATGAGGCGTACCCGCGCGCCCGAGATCGACCGGATGACGCGGTGGCTGTCGGCGTGGGGGATCGACGAGTCCCCGTTGGACCATGCGCACGCCGACCGCACCCACGGCCTGCTGCGGCCCGGGCAGCTCGCCACCTTCGAGCGCGCCGCCGGACCGGAAGCGCAGCAGGCCTTCGTCGAGACCATGATCAGCCACGACCAGGGGGCACTGGAGATCTCCGCGAGGGTGCTGGCGAACGGCGCCGACCCCGGCGTGAAGACCCTGGCCGAAGCGACCGTCGTCACCGGGAAGTCCGAGATCGCCCGGCTGGAGACGCTGCTCGGTGGGTGAGGCGGTGGCGGCTAGGTGCGCTCTCGGCTCGATCGAGCGGCGACCCGGGGCGATCTTCCACCTGGCAACGGGCGGCGTCCGCGGCCGGTAACCTTGGGCCGTCCCGGACGGCGACTCGTACGCCGACGGGCCCGGCCCCCATAGCTCAGGGGATAGAGCAAGGGTTTCCTAAACCCTGTGTCGCAGGTTCGAATCCTGCTGGGGGCGCCAGTCGTCGTCGACGGGTCCTCGTGGCCGAGCATTCGCTGCACGTGCTTCACCGACGCGCCCGAGCCGATGGCGAGCGGCAGGAAAGGCACGTTGTCGGTCTCGACGCGCCGCGGCCACGAACGGGGCTAGGGCAGTGTCGAGCTTCTTGGCATGCTTCTCCGACAGGTCGATCTCGTACTGAATGCCCTGCGTGGGCAAATCGGATGGTCTGCCCGTCGTTCTCGATCTCCTTGTGGTCGAGGTCGTCGACGAGTTTGACGACCTCGCGCTGAGCCACTTGTGGGTCAACTTCACTGCTGGTGAGTAGTAGTTGAAGGATCTACGGTGATTCCGTCTTCGCGTTCCTGTTGTTCACAGCGTCACAGCCGATTTGTCCAAGGGACGGTTCAATCTGAGCCTTCTCTGGTCTTGCGCAGTCCGGCCTAGCAGGCGACTCCAGGAACGTGGTAGGTGTCTGGGATGAAGACCGTTGGTGTGCATCCTCGGTATTTGTTCCTGATGCGTCACGCGGAGCAGCGCGGAGGACATCTGACTGAGAGCGGCACAGAACACCTCCGTGCACTCGCGGGCCGCTTTTCGGAGTGGATACTCGCCGCATGGCGCGGTGACCCGACACGGACGGTCCACCTCTGGTGCACCACGCCAGCCTCCGAAGTCCAGGAGACCGCGGAGGTCTTGGCGAGTGCGGTTCTCGAGGAGATGTACCGCCACAAGGAACCCGTCGGCTATCCGTTTCGAGGCCCGAAGGCACCG
>CAVXBJ010000021.1:0-71551 GCA_963759915.1 uncultured Actinomycetota bacterium
GCCCTCGTCCGCTGCCTGACCCGCCGCACCGACACCGAGACCCGGTTCCTGGCGGTCGGGCTGCTGGCGGCCCTGATCGGTTGGCTGGCGGCCAGCGTGTTCCTGCACCTGTCCGACTTCCGCGCGCTGCTGACCGTGGCCGCGCTCGCGGCCGCCCTGGACGCGTCCGTCCGGGACCGGCCGCCGCTGCCGGCGCCCCCGAACCCTCGACCGCTCGACGGCTCGCGGGACTGACCGCCTGGGCCGTGCTGGTGCTGGCCTCGGGGGCCGGGCTGATGCTGGCAACGGTCCCGGCCCAGACCCGCTACGCCGACTCCGCCACGCTCGGGGTGGTCCCGGTCTCCACCAAGGCCGACGGGGCCGTCGCCTACCTGCAGGACGTGGTCAGCCGCGGCATGGTCGTGCCGACGTTCGCCACGGTGCTGAACGCCGACATCAGCCCGGAGCTCCTCATCGAGACGGCCGGGTTGGATCCCAGCCAGACCGGTCCGGTCACGTACGAGGCCGTGCCGTCGCGGCTCGGTGGAGCGGTCGAGGTGACCGTCACCGCCGAGGATCCGGCGGTGGCTGAGCAGTTGGGCGAGTCCGCCGTCGAGCTCAGCCAGGCGCGGATCCTCGAGCTGAACGCGTACTACCGGCTCGAGGGTCGGATGGTCGGCGCGCGGCCGGTGGTCGCCGTGCCCGGGTGGGTCGCGGCACCGTTGGCGGCCGTGCTCGCGGTGAGCCTCACGGGACTCGTGCTGTCCGCACGCTCCTTCAGGAGACGAGATCGGAACCCGAGCCAGCCGCGCGCTCGCGCTTTGAGCGGCGCTCGGGCATGATACAGCCCATGAGGCGGATCATTCGGTCGACGTGGATATTCGCCGCCGCCCTGGCGGTGCTCGCCACGCCTCTGGTCGGTGCCGCTCAACCCGCCGCGGCGGCCACCCGGCCGTTCGCCGCCACGAGTCCGTTCAACGTCGCCGTCAAGGCGTCCCCCAGCATCGACCCGGGCAGCTCCGCCATGGTCGCCAGGCTCAGCCGGACCGGTCAGGCGTACGCGAACCTGTACGCGTACGGGATCCCGATCTACACCGCGACCGCGACCACGCCGCGCTACCGCGTGGTCTGCGACCAGGAGGGCGCCTGGGGCGCCTGCCCCCTGACGCAGCAGCTGATGCCGATCCCGACCGACGCACGCCCGAGCGCCGGCACCGACGGCGCCATGGTCGTCATCGACCCGGCCTCCGGCACCATCGGGGAGTACTGGCAGGCCCGCCGGGTCGGCAGCGATTGGCAAGCGGGCTGGGGTGCGGTCAACACGCTCAGCGGCTCAGGGTGGGGCGGCGCCAGCACCGGAGCCGGTGCCTCGCGGCTCGGTGGCGTGGTGCGCGTGGACGAGATCGCGGCCGGCGTGATCAACCACGCCCTCGTGGTCCAGACCGACAACGCGTGCGCCGGTCGGTACCGGGCGCCCGCCCTGAAGACCGACGGTCAATCGGTCCGCAGCGACTGCATCCCCGAGGGTGCGCGGATCCAGCTCGACCCGGCAGTCAACCTGGCCGCCATCCCCGGCCTCACGCCAGGGGAGCGGGCGGTGGCTCGAGCGCTGCAGGTCTACGGCGCGTACGTCATCGACGTGGCGGGCACCAGCATGTCGGTGAGCTTCGAGGTGGCGCGCGACGCCACCGCGTCCTCGCCCGGGGCGACCTACACCAAGGCCGGGCTGTCGTGGGACTACTACGGCATGCCGCGGGTGCCCTGGCACCGGATGCGCGTCCTCACCACCTGGCAGGGCTGAGCTCCGCTCCTCGCCGCCCGGCCCGTGGTGGCCGGGCGGGTGATCGGGCCCGAGGGTCCTGACACCGACCCGGTCGGAGCCGGCTGAGCCACCGTTTCCGCCCTCGGTCGGTTCCCGCCCACGTACGGCCGCCGACGGCGTGCACTGTCCGACCACGGTCGGGTTCCACCCACGTGCGGCCGCGGATGGCGTGCACTGTCCGACCACGCTCGGGTCCCGCCCACCGTGGAGGCCCGCTCGGACTGCCGTCCGCCCGACCTGAGGACCGGGCGGTCGAGTCGCGAGATCCTCAGGATCCGCCCGGGATCTGATCGCCGCCCGAGCCTGGAGATCGAGGTCGCACAAAGGTCTTCTTGAGCCTCCGAGGCTCGCGCTGGGCACATCTGCGACGGCTCAAGATCCTCTCAATCGGACTTGACGAGGGTTTAGTACAGCCCTAAGAGCTTCTCGATCCCGCCTGAAGGTTGACCCTTCAATCTTTCTGGTGCCGGCACAGAGCCGGCCCGGCACCAGAAAGCGGACACCCGATGAGCCTCCTCCTTCAGGCCCCCATCACGCGGGGCAGCATCCGGATCGACGACGTCACCTCCGGCACCGAGCAGAAGAAGCCGCCGCGCAGCACCGGCAAGCGGATCGTCGATGTGGTGGGTGCGGTCACCGGCCTGATCGTCCTGGCCCCGCTCTTCGTGATCGTCGCGCTGCTGGTCAAGCTGAGCGACCCGGCCGGCCCGGTGTTCTACCGGCAGAACCGGCTGGGGCACCTCGGCCGCCAGATCGGGGTGCTGAAGTTCCGCACCATGCGCTGGGCGTACTCGACCGGGCCGAACCGCCCGTACCAGACCGCGCAGGCCGCCTTCACCGCCATGGGTCGCGAGGACCTGATCGAGGAGTTCGAGCTCACCCAGAAGGTGGCCGACGACCCCCGGGTCTCGCCGTTGGGCGCCCTGCTGCGCCGCACGAGCCTGGACGAGCTGCCGCAGCTCATCAACGTCCTGCTGGGCCACCTGAGCCTGGTCGGTCCGCGGCCCATCACCGCTCCGGAGCTGGAGAAGTACGGCGTGCACGGCGACACCTTCCTCACCGTCAAGCCGGGCGTGACCGGTCTGTGGCAGGTCTCCGGCCGGAGCGACACCACCTACGACGAGCGGGTCCGCCTCGACCTGACCTACATCCGCACCTGGAACGCGATGCTCGATCTGACCATCCTGTTCCGCACGGTCGGGGTGGTGCTGGCCCAGCGCGGCGCGCACTGAACCCCACGCTGCCGTCAGGCATCAGCGACCGACGGCCACAGCCGGCGCGCTTCCGAGGCGTACTCACCACACGATCGCACCGCTTGTCTCGACCGAGGGCGCCGGGCCCGACGAGAGGTACAGCGGCCGGTCAGCCGAGGTCGATCTCGGTCCACAGGCCGTCCGCGGCCCGGCGGATCTCACCGACTCCCCCGGGTGCGTCGGCCGGGATGTCCTCGTCGGGTCGCAGCAGGGTCCGACCGGGAGTCCGCAGGGCGGCCACCAGATCCGTCTGGGGGATGGCCGTCCACCGCTCCATGGTGCGGAACGACATCATCGAGGTGACCCGTTCCGGCAGCACGTCGTGCACCAGCGACTTCGGGGAGCCGTTGTGACTGCCGTGGTGGCTGACCTTGTAGAGCGTGGCCCGCTCCAGCAGGGCCCGGGCGTCGGTGTTGGTCAAGATCTCGCGCCACACCCCCCACTGCGCGTCGCCGGGGAAGACGATCCGTACGTCCTCGATCTCGACCACGAAGACCAGGCTCGTGTTGTTCAGGCACCGATCCAGCCAGGACGCCGCCGCCAGGGCGTCATCGGGGTCCAGGACGGCGTGATCCAGCAGGTCGTCGTCGGCGTCCAGGTGCGGGTAGCGTTGCCGGAAGACAGCCCGGTCGGTGATGCCGTACGCCGGACCGAACGGGCCGGCGGCCGGATCCGGCCCGCCGGGAACGGCCGCACCGGGTCCGACGCCGAGACTCAGCGCCAGCCAGCGCTCCAGCTCCGGCGGGTCCATCGCCTTGATCGCCTCCTCCGACCGCGCCGGACCCAGCAGGTGGATGCGAGCGTCCGGCAGCCCGGCCAGCTCGGTCCGTACGGGTGCGGTCGCGCTGAGGAAGCGTCGGACCGGTTGCCCGGCGAAACCGTCCCGCAGGGTCGTCATGGCCCGCTCGTTGGACAGCGAGTTCAGCGCGATGGCCGCGATCTCCGGTCCGTCCACCGCGAACTGCTGGTGCAGCGTCCGGGCCGCACCGTCGAGGCGCGTCCGCAGCCGCTGCGCCTCGGTGTCGTCGGGATCCTCACACCACGGCAGCCACACCTCGCCGACCGTGACGTCACCCCAACGGGCGTCGGTGAACCCGGCGATGTGGTCCTGGTGCCGGTGGCTGGCCACGACCAGGTCGATCATCGGTTCGCCGGCCGGCCCGTCGCCGCAGGTGGCGATCAGGTCGGAGATCACCGTGCCGAGCGAGTGCTCGCTGCGACCCATGCCGTGCACGCCGCAGTCGACCAGCATCCGCCACGGGCGCTCCCCGAAACGCGGCACGGTCAGCAGGAAGCAGTCGCCGAAGCCGACGGCGTACATCCGCAACGTCGCGGTCACCACGGCCGGCCCCGATCCAGTCGACCCAGCGTGAGCGAGGCGGCGATCCGCCGTTCCCGGCCTCGCCGGTACGCCAACGACGGGTAGGCCGCCGTCGGGTCGTCGATCCGCCACGGCCCCGGCAGGTCCACGTCGTCGAACTGGTCCACGAAGGCGCCGAGGGCCGCCAGCCGGGCCGCGCCACCGGGATCCCGGACCGGGTCCAGCCCCGGCGTGGGACGGGCGACCACGTACCGCACCTCACCGTCCACGTCCGCCACCAGGGTCAGGCCGCCGCGCAGCTGGACCCCACCCACGTCTCGGGCCTGCGCGACCTCGGGCGGAGCGGTCTGGACGATCTGGACGACCACGTTGACCTTGACCAGCCCGTTCCCGGCCTGCCGGAACACCGCGTGGAAGCTGCGCACCTGGATCTTCAGCTCCGGGTTCAGGCCCAGCGCGGTGGCGTGCTTGCGCGCGTACCCGCTGAGGGCCCTGGCCACGCCCTTCCGCCGGTCCTGCAGCTCGACGGTGTCCTCGGCGGCCGATCGGCGGGTACGGAAGCCGAGAGCGGTCTCGGCGACCAGCGGCTCGACCACGTCCACGACATCCAGCGGCGGCAGCCCCAGCTCCGCGGCCGACGGCCAGGCGACCGCCTCGTCGGCCAGCCCACTCACCCCGTCGGGGTAGATGCCGCGCTTGCGGAAGCCCTCGACCAGCGCGGCCCGCAGGCCGAGGGTGTCGGCGGGGAACAGATCGCAGTCGGCGGTCACCGCGGACCGCAGGAAGTCGCCGAAGGTCACGTCGACCGGGGGCAGGTACTGGAAGGCGCGGATGCACATCATCAGCACCCGCTGGGCCATCGCCCGCGCCTCGCCCGCCACCCGGGCGACCAGGTCGGGATGCAACGCCCCCGGCGGCAGCTGACCCGAGCCGGCAGTGGCGATCCGGATCAGGTCGGCGATGGCCGCCTGGTAGGTGGTGAAGAAGGCGTCGAACACCGCCGAGACGAAGATCGAGCCCCGCGCGTGGGGCTCCAGGGTGCGCCCGAGCCGGGTCGGATCCGGGGTCTCCTCGCCCAGCGCGTCGCGCAGCGCGCGGCCCCGGCCGGTGCTCTCCCCGAACTGCTGCGCCAGCTCGACCAGCGGCGAGCGGGCGGTCAGATCGGCCCGGTTGGACTGGATGTAGCGGGCCAGCAGCTCCGGCAGCGCGAAGTGCTGGAACAGCGCCACCACGTCGGCGAAGCCCTCGTGGAAGGCGTACACGTCGATGTTGGTCGCCTCCTTGTACAGGGGTCGGAGGCGGTCGACGAGCGCGTGCGTCGCCTCGTGCACGACGATGTCGTGGGACAGGCAGCTGAACACCCACTGGCCGGGCAGGTTGCGGCCGGCGTCGCGGGGATCGGTCCGGAAGTAGCCGAAGCGCAGGGAGCCGCCGTGGCCGTCGTCGAAGACCGCGTTCTCCCCCTGGAACCCGTGCGGGAAGATCCGCAGGCGGTCGCTGCCCCGCCAGCGGAACCTCCTGCCCAGCCCCCGCTCGAAGTTCTCCAGCAGCGAGCTGGTCACCGCGTACACCATCTGCTGGTGGAAGCGGGGATCGCGCTCACTGGGCGCGAGACCGTCCTGCGCCAGCAGGATCGGGTCATCCAGATCGACCGGGGTGTAGAACCGCTTCGTGCTGGCGTCGTAGTCGATCACCTGCACCAGGTCGCCGCTGGGCCCGGGCCGCAGCGGCTCGTACGGCACGGTGATGGTGACCACCTCGTTGCCGGACAGCCGCGCGATCATCGGGTCGACCGCGTAGATCTGCAGCGACCGGCGCCGCGGCTCGGGGTAGGCGAGCGCCGCCGCCGCGCTCGGATCCGTCACCCCGCCGGCGACCTCGGTGGACCGACATCTCACGACGCCCCGTCGGTGGGCGGCACCAGCCGCAGGATCGGGGGCTGCTGGGGCCGGTTGGCCGTGAACGCGTCGTCCGGTTCCGTCGCCCAGTCGGCGATCTCGGCGCGCAGACCCTCCGTACGCTCCCGCACGGCCGCCAGCTTCTCCCCGGAGACCCGGTACGACGGCTGCTCGTCGGGGTCGTCCAGCAGGGCGTCGTAGAACGGCGGCTGCTGCACGGTGTAGCCGCGCTCGAACGCCGCCAGCCAGTCGCTCAGGGCCGCGGTGGAGGTGCGGTAGCGGATCCACTTGTGGTTCGGCCAGCCGGCTCCGCCCGGACCGAACCGATCGACCAGGCGGGCGGCGGCGTACCGGCCGCGCTGGCTCAGCGCCGTGACCAGCTCGGGCGGCATCGCCAGGTTGATGCCACCCTCGGCACCGTCCTGGTAGACCGTCACCACCCGGTCGCGGTAGCCCGGCATGGTCAGCGAGGCCTGGTCCACCCAGGTCCGCGCGGTCTCCACCAGAGAGAGCCCGAAGGAGAACAGGGCCGACAGGGGTCTGGCCGCCCACCGAGCCGTACGCCGGTGTCCCCCACCCTGGTTGACCAGCGGCAGGTAGCTGTTGTCCCGCTCGTCGTCGCTGCGCGGGTGGTCGTCGCTGAACGGGGCCAGGTCGATGGCGAAGGTCGGCCGGGACGGCAGCACCGAGTCGAAGAACTGCACCGGCAGGTTGGAGGTCAGACCGCCGTCGGAGAACCAGTTGACGTCGAAGACCGGCCGCTCGGACACCGCCGCCGCGTGCTCGGCCAGGCTCGCGTCCGGGTGCTGCAGGCGCCACTCGCGGACGGCCTTGACGTACGCGAGGTTGGCGCCGGAGTAGTCCAGGGCGTAGAGCGGCACCGCCGAGATCAGCAGCGGGAAGCTCAGGCTCATCCGGGTCGCCACGATCAGCGGCAGGTCGGCTGCCCGGGGAAAGGGGCGCAGCGAGCCGGCGTGCACCAGCAGCACCTCGCGGATCCGACGGCCCACCGGACCCGACGGCAGGGGCGGCGGGTGGTCGACCATGGCCTGCACGACGACCGGACCGAACAGCTTCTCGAACTCGGCCGGTTGGAAGAAGTAGATGTCGTCGTTCCAGGGCATCGCCATCGGCTGGGACCGACTCAGGTTGGTGGTCATCATCTGCAGCTGCAGCTCGTCCGCCTGCAGGTCGCCGAAGGTGAGCGGCCGGTCGTACGGGCGGCCGGCCAGATCCTGGAGTCGCCGGTACAGCCACGGCGTGAGGGCCAGCTCGCTGTCGTCGGCTCCCCGCCCGGAGCTCATCCCGAAGCCCACCGACGGGAGCCGCCCGAGGTCGGCCAGCACCCCGCTGAGGAGGGCGATGGCCAGTCCCACCTTGGTGGCCAGGATGCCGACGACGACGGCCAGGACGAGCGTGACCACCACGAGGGCACCCGATCCGGCGGGCAGCCGGACCAGTCCGACGATCCCCAGCACCACGAGGGCCAGTCCCAGCACGACCCCGAGCAGCGACCGGATCGGCGCCTTCGCGGTGGCGTGGGCGATGACGGCCAGCACCGCCCGGAGCAGCTGCAGCCGCGACGGCTTGTCCGGCAGCTTGGTCTTCTGTTCCAGCACCGCCGACAGCAGGCCGAACAACCGCTCGGCGCCGGGCTGCGGGCGGAACAGGTGGAACAGCAGCGAGCGACCGTCGGCCTGGTTCTCCGCGAGCAGTGTCGGGAACTGGGCGAGGCCGAGGAAGCCGCGCGGCAGGGCGTCCTTCGAGGACGTCGGTGGGGCAGGCGTCGGTGGAGCAGACGTCGATGGGGCAGACGTCGATGGAGCAGACGTCGATGGAGCAGACGTCGGCGGAGCAGGGGTCGCGGCGGGTGGGGCCGGGGCGGCGACGACGGGCCGGTCAGCAGCATCGACGACGGCGGCTGGGGCGGTCTCCCGCGCGAGGACCGAGCGCCGCCCCATCTCCGCCGCGACGGCGGCCGCGGCGGCGATCGCTCCCGCCGACGCACCGCCCACCGAACGCAACCGGTAGGTGGTGGCCAGCTCACACACCGCCAGCGGGTAGACGACCCCGCTGGTGATGCCGCCCTTCATCACGATGTCGCACTGCAGCTCGGGTTCGGCGGGGAAGTCGAGGGCCGTGAACGCCGGCGACAGAGGTGGCGGCGGAGCGGTTGGGGTCATGAGCGCACCCCGGACCGGACCCGCGGTGTGGCGCGACGACGTGGCATGACGATTCCTCTCCGACGAGGTCAGGAGAACTGCCGGTGTGATGGTGATACACCCGAAGGAGCCGTCCCCACCAGAGACGATCGGGCACCACGAGGGCCGGTCGGAGTCCTCCGCCCGGCCCCACGCTGCGTGGTTCGGTCAGTCAGACCTCGCGGGTGAACAGCGCGGGACTTCGAGGCCGGCCCGCAGTCGGTACCGCCCGATCGCCCGCGCCATCGCCAGGACCACCGCTGCGCATGGCAGACTATGGTCCGCCGATCGGGGCGCTCCGCCGACGATCGGACCGGTCCTGCCCCCACGAGTCCACGACCGCTGCCGATCGACCGCCCACCGGTGAGGAAGAGGTGACATGACAGCGCCGACCCGCGTGCACCACGGTGAACGCGACGACTTCGAGCCGGTCTACCACCACTACGGGCCGCACCGCGCCGGGCTGCCGCCGCTCGTGCCGTACTTCCGGGAGCTGTGGGCGCGACGCGAGTTCGCCGCGGAGATGAGCAAGGCGGCGCTGCGGGGCGCCAACGTCAACACGTTCTTCGGTCAGGCCTGGATCGTGCTGAACCCGCTGCTGCTGGCCGGGGTGTACTACCTGCTGGTCACGATCATCCGGCAGCGGCACGACCCCGAGCTCTTCACCCACCTGACCCTCGCGCTGTTCGCGATGACCATGGTGCAGACGGCCGCGTCCAGCGGGGCGACGTCGGTGACCGGCTCCGGCCGGCTGCTGATCAACACCGCCTTCCCGCGGCTGCTGATCCCGTTGTCGGCGGTGCGGACCGCGTTCTGGCGGTTCCTGCCCACCATCCCGGTCTATCTCTTCTTCCACGCGCTCTTCGGCCTCAGCTGGCACCCACGGATGCTCGTGTCGCTCTACTTCCTGCTCACCATGGTGGTGTTCAGCATGGGCCTGGCCGCCCTGTTCGCCACCTGTCAGGTGTACTTCCGCGACACCTCCAGCTTCCTGCCGTACTTCCTGCGGCTGTGGATGTACCTCTCCCCGGTGCTGTGGATGCCCGAGATGCTGGACCGGATGGGCGGCGGGCTGCGGCTGCTCGTCGAGCTCAACCCGATGTACCCGATGCTCACCGGGTACGCCCACCTGCTGCAGGACCAGGCGTACCCACCCCTGTGGATGTGGATCGCCGCCGCGGCCTGGGCCATCGGCACGGTCGTCGTCGGTTTCCTGTTCTTCATCTCGAGGGAGCGTGAGTTCGCTGTCCGCCTCACCTGACGAGCGGCAGACCGGCCTGGCGGTCAAGGTCGACAACCTGTCGATCACCTACCGGACCACCTTCGAGCGCAAGCCCACGCTGCGCCAGGCTTTGGTCCGGTTCGGTCGTGGTCAGCGGTCGGTCCGCGAGGTGCACGCGCTGACGGATCTGACCTTCACGGTGCCGGAGGGGACCGCGATGGGCATCGTCGGGGCCAACGGCGCCGGCAAGTCCACCCTGATGCGGGCGATCGCGGGGATCCTGCCGCCCAGCCAGGGCTCGATCGAGGTCTGGGGCAAGGCGAGCACGCTGCTCGCCCTCGGGGTCGGCTTCAACAAGGAGCTGTCCGGTCGGGAGAACATCATCCTCGGCGGGCTGGCCGCCGGCCTGTCCCGCAAGGAGGTGGAGGAGCGGGCCGACGAGGTCGCGGAGTGGACCGAGATCGGCGACTTCATCGACATGCCGATGCGCACCTACTCCTCGGGCATGTCCGCTCGGGTCGCTTTCTCGGTGGCGGTCCACATGAAACCCGACATCTTGATGGTGGACGAGGCGCTGTCGACCGGCGACGCCCGGTTCCGGGCCAAGGCCAACGACAAGATGGCCGAGCTGCGGTCGTCGGCGCGGGCCATGTTCCTGGTCAGTCACGGGCTGAACAGCATCAAGGAGATGTGCACCGCCGCGATGTGGCTCGACAAGGGCAAGCTGATGATGGAGGGCGACCCCGAGACGGTGGTCGAGGAGTACAAGAAGTTCACCAAGGTGAAGAAGTCCGCGGCCACCGAGGACGACGTCTGACCGGACCCGCCGCGGATCGTCAGTCCGCGCCGGAGGTCGGGAGCTGCTCCGCCAGCCCGGACGGAGCCACCGCCAGCCAGGCCGAGACGACGATCTCGCGGAGCAACGGCTCGTCCACCCGGTCCAACCGGACCAGCACCGCCGGGTAACCGTCGAAGTGCGGAGTCGTGAACACGGAGCCGACGTGCTCGGCGAGAACCGCCTCCTTCTCCGCCAGGTCCTCCACCCGCGCCGCCAGGATGACCTCGTCCGGGGGCACCTCGATCTCGCCCGCCTCCGTCAGCAGCTTGCGGTCCTTCTTGCTGAGCGGGCGCTCCCAGACGAAGCCCTTGCTCTTGGCCCCTGTGCCCCGTGCCGCGGAGCCACCGCTCTTCACGGCCCAGGAGACGTTGCCGTACGAGGTGGTCTCCTCGGTCTCGGGCAGGCCCAGAGCGATCCGTGACACGTCGTCGAACGTCACCATGCCCGGCAGCGTAGGGGCACGGTGGGACACGAGCTGCGTCAGAGTCACCCCGACGGGGCTGCCCACGGGTCGACACGCCGGTGCGGGCGTCGATCGGGGCCGCTTTGACGCACAGGCCGGCCTGTCCCCCGCTGGGATCAGCCCTGAGCGAGCCGGCGGGCCAGGAACTCGGCCAGGTCGCCGGTCTCTCCGTCGCGTCCGCCCTTGCCCACGATCAGCGGCGGCGGGGACGGCCGCAGCTGCACACCGCGGAGCCTCTCCTTCAGGCCGCCGGGCACGGTGAGGATGTAGTAGCAGCCGTCGTCACCCACCGCGACCGACTGGTTCTTCCGCAGGTACCAGCCTCGCTTGTCGGTCTTCACACCCTGACCGCTGTAGAGGGTGGCCCGCAGCGGCTCGGACGCGATCCCCGCGGCGGCGACGTCGACCAGGAAAGCGTCGATCAGCTCCTGCGCCTTGGCCGACTCCACGCGCTCCGCCCCGGCCGCGAGCTCCGCACGCACGGCAGCCTCCTCGGCGCGCGACGTGCCGCGGCCCTCGGGAACCGACATGTGCTCGACCCTACTGCCGGGCCGGGGAGAGTGCATCCCATCACAAAACAGGCGCCGACCAGCGAGATCCCCATACACTCAAAGGGTTGCCCACAACCCGACTGTCCACGATGCAAGAAACGCCCAACCCGAGGAAGAGATGTCAGAGACCGCCCCGACGCCGGAGACGCCGGCCACCCCGCCGCGCAGACGACGCCGATGGCTGAAGATCCTGCTGATCTCGGTCGCAGTCGTCGTCGTGGGGGCGGTCGCCGCGAGCGCTGCCTACATCTACTCGATCGACCGCAGCGTCACCCAGAACATCAAGCGGCAGGACATCCTGCCGGCCGAGTCGCCGACCGCCCCCGGCCAGTCGGCCCGGCCCAGTGCCGATCCCGAGGCCACCGGCGCGATGAACTTCGTGCTGCTCGGCTCCGACTCCCGGGATCCCGGTGACGCCGGTGCGGGTCGCAGCGACTCGATCATGGTGGTGCACCTGAACAAGGCGCACGACCAGGCGTACATCACCTCCTTCCCGCGGGACATGTGGGTCGACATCCCCGGGCACGGTAAGGGCAAGATCAACGCCGCGTTCGCGTTCGGCGGCACGCAGCTGATGGTGCAGACCCTGGAGAGCCTGCTGGGCACCCGGATGGACCACGTGGTGATGGTCGACTTCGAGGGCTTCATCAAGCTGACCGAGTCCCTGGGTGGCGTCACGGTCAACAACAAGAACGCGTTCTCCTCGCACGGCTTCGACTACCCCAAGGGCGAGATCACCATCGCCGGGGAGGAAGCGCTCTGGTTCGTCCGCGAGCGCAAGAGCCTGCCCAACGGCGACCTCGACCGGGCCGAGAACCAGCGGATGGTCATCAAGGCGATCGTGGCCAAGGGCCTGAGCCCGGAGATCGTCGCCAACCCGACCGCGTTCACCGGCTTCATCTCCGGGGTGGCCGAGCACGTCACGGTCGACTCCAGCCTGAGCGACCAGACGATCCGCGACCTCGCGGTCTCCCTGCGCCTGAGCCCGTCCGACATCCACCTGCTGCAGGCGCCGATCACCGGCTTCGGGACCTCCCCGGACGGGCAGTCGATCGACACCGTCGACGAGGCCCAGCTGGCGGCGCTCGGCAAGGCGATGAAGAAGGACACCATGGACGCGTACCTGGAGAAGTACGGCGACCAGTAGCGCTCGCGCCTAACCTCGTCAGGTGGAGTTCGTCCGTAGTCTGCGGCAGCTGATCCGGCACCGGCTGTTCCGTCGGCTGCTGTCGGTGCGGGTGGCGACCCAGACCGCCGACGGCGTGCTCCAGGTGGCACTCGCCTCGTTCGTGCTCTTCTCCCCGCAACGGCAGCCCGACGCCGCTTCGGTGGCCACGGTGCTGGCCATCACGCTGCTGCCGTTCTCGATCCTCGGCCCGTTCGTCGGCGTCGTGCTGGACCGCTGGTCACGACGACAGATCCTGGTGGTCCTCGACCTGACCCGGGCGGTGCTGGCCATCGGCCTCGCGGTCCTGGTCGGTTCGGGCATCCGGACCGGCTGGTCCGAGGTGCTGTTCTACGTCGGGGTGCTGCTGGCCATGAGCCTGAACCGGTTCCTGCTGGCCGCGTTGTCGGCGGCGCTCCCGCACACCATCGACGCGTCGGAGTACATGGTCGCCAACTCGGTGATGCCCACCATCGGCCCGCTCGGCACGGTGGTCGGTGTCGGACTGGGGACGACCCTGCGCGTGGTGCTCGGGAACCAGATGCCCGACTACCGGGCGAACGCGGTGCTGTTCTGCCTGGCCGCGATCGGCTGGCTGATCAGCATGGCGCTGGCGCTGCGGATCCCGCGCCGGGCCCTCGGTCCGGACGAGCCGGACCCGGCCCTCGCCCGCGACATCGTCCGCGGGCTGGTCGAGGCGCTCAGCCACCTGAAGCACCGCCGCGCCGCCGGTCTGGGGCTGATCGCGATCGGACTGCACCGGGTGGTCTACGGCGTCGTCACGGTGGCGATGATCCTGGTCTTCCGCAACTACCTGAACGCGCCCACCGACGTGAACCCGGCCCTGGCCGAC
This sequence comes from uncultured Actinomycetota bacterium, assembly GCA_963759915.1. Taxonomy (GTDB): domain Bacteria; phylum Actinomycetota; class Actinomycetes; order Propionibacteriales; family Propionibacteriaceae; genus Microlunatus. The sequence continues at coordinate 13,567 of CAVXBJ010000021.1, forward strand.
CTCGGCATCCTGGCCGTGGTGACCGCGGCCGGCTTCGTGGCCGCGGCGGCGGTCACACCGCCGCTGAGTGTGCGCTGGGGGGTGCGGCGGTTGGTCGTCGCGGCGTTCGGTGCCTCGGCGTTCTTCCAGCTCCTGCCGGGGGCGATCTTCTCCCAGCTGCCGCTGCTGCGTCGCCGGGTTCCTGCTCGGGGTCACCGCGCAGAGCATCAAGCTGTGCGTCGACACCCTGGTCCAGGCCCACGTCGACGACGAGTTCAAGGGCCGCGTCTTCGTGGTCTACGACATGATCTTCAACGTGGCGCTGGTGGTGGCGGCGGTGATCGGTGCCGCCCTGCTGCCGTCGAACGGTGTCTCCGTGCCGATCATCGTCGGGCTGGCTGTCGCGTACGCCCTGCTCGGCGTCTGGTTCGCACTGGTGAGCCGCAACCTGTCGATGGACGAGGGCACGGAGTCCCTCCGCGGCGAGGCTCCGGCCCCGGACTCCGTCACCGGCTCCTGACTCTCACTCCGCGCGGGTTCGAGCACGCGCGCAGTCGCACCCCCACCACTCCGCGCGGGTTCGAACGCTCGCGGAGTGGGGATCGGGGTCTGCAGCCCAGGACCGGGGCTGGGGGCTGGGGCTGGCTGGGGGCTGGGACCAGCCTCAGGACGAGCGGGTGGCCCACCAGGTGCGGAGGGCTTCCTCGGCTCGCTCGGGGCCCAGCGGGCCCTCGTCGATCCGCAGCTCCAGCAGGAACCGGTACGCCTCGCCGACCTCGCGACCGGGCGGGATGCCCAGGATCGCCATGATCTGGGTGCCGTCCAGGTCCGGGCGCAGGGAGGCGATCTCCTCCTCCGCGGCCAGCTCGTCGATGCGGGCCTCGAGGTCGTCGTACGCGCGGCGCAACCGGTCGGCCTTGGCCTTGTTCCGGGTGGTGCAGTCGGCGCGGGTCAGGATGTGCAGCCGCTCCAGCTGATCGCCGGCGTCGCGGACGTACCGGCGGACGGCGGAGTCGGTCCACTGTCCCTCGCCGTACCCGTGGAAGCGCAGGTGCAGCTCGATCAGCTTGCTCACCGCCGAGATCTCGTCCGCGCTGAAGCGCAGAGCGGTCAGCCGCTTCTTGGCCAGCTTCGCGCCGACCACGTCGTGGTGGTGGAACGACACCTTGCCGCCCGACTCGAACTTCCTCGTCGCCGGCTTCCCGATGTCGTGCAGCACCGCGGCCAGCCGGCTGACCAGATCCGGCCGGTCCGACAACCGCGGCTCCAGGTCGATGGCCTGCTCGAGCACGGTCAGGCTGTGCTCGTACACGTCCTTGTGCCGGTGGTGCTCGTCCCGCTCGAGGCGGAGCGCCGGCAGCTCGGGCAGCACCCGGTCGGCCAACCCGGTGTGCACCAGGAGCCCCAGCCCGGCCCGGGGACGGTCGGTGAGCAGCAGCTTGGACAGCTCCTCGCGGACCCGCTCGGCGGACACGATGGCGATCCGGTCGGCCATCGCCGTCATCGCCGCGATCACCCGCGGCGCCGGCGTGAAGAACAGCTGCGACGTGAACCGGGCCGCGCGCATCATCCGCAGCGGGTCGTCGCTGAAGGACTGCTCCGGCGTACCGGGGGTGTCGATCACCCCGGCAGCCAGGTGGGTCAGGCCACCGTACGGGTCCACGAACCGTTTGCTCGGCAGCTCGACGGCCATCGCGTTGACGGTGAAGTCGCGACGGACCAGGTCGCCACCGAGTGTGTCCCCGAAGCGGACCTGCGGCTTGCGGCTGTCGGACAGGTAGACGTCGGAGCGGAAGGTGGTCACCTCGATGACCCAGCTCACCGAGCTCGTCGCCGTCTTCGCGACCGGCGACGACCTCGTCCACCCGACAGCCGACGGTGCCGAACTCCTTGCCGATCGTCCAGACAGCCGGCGACACGGTGCGCAGGATCGCTTCGATGTCGTCGGGCCGGGCGTCGGTGGTGAAGTCGAGGTCGTGTCCCAGCTCCCCGCGGAGAGCGTCCCGGACACTGCCGCCGACGAGATAGAGGGTGTGTCCGGCGGCGGCGAACTCCTCGCCCAACCGGTCGGCGATGGGGGCGATCCGCAGCAGCTCGGCCACCGCGTTCGCCTGCGCACGGGTCAACCGATCTGCTCCAGACACGGGGGTCGATGCTAGCCGCTCCGCCGGACCGACCCCGCCACTCACGCCGTTCCGCCGTGGGCCGGAGCACGAATCGGCCGATCGGGCGGCCCCGATCACTACAATCCACCTGGTGACGTGGGGACGAGGGTGAGGGCCGTACGGGCGCTGCTGGCCACCTTGTTGGTCGCGGCGACCGGGCTCCCGGTGCTCCTCGCCGCGCCGAGTGCCCGCGCCGCGGAGCCGGAGTCCTGGGCCCGCATCAGCATCGACGCCATCACCCCGGCCCTGCCGTCGCGGGACGAGCCCAACCAGAAGGTCACGATCTCGGGCCGGATCACCAACACCTCCGACGTCGAGCTGTCGAACCTCCAGGTCGCGTTCTGGCGTTCCCTCGACCCGATCCAGACCGCCGAGGGCATGACCACCGCCCTCGCCTCGGCGGCCAACGACCCGCTCGGGGCGCGGGCCCAGAGCGGATCGCTGTACGTCAACGTGCCGTCCGAGTCCGACCGGACCCTCGACCCGGACGAGTCCACGACGTTCACCATCTCGGCGACCCTGGAGCAGCTCGAGCTGCCCGACATCGACGGGGTCTACCTGGTCGGGGTGCACCTGCGGGGCCGCGTCGACGGCGCCGGCCCCGACGTCACCGTCGGTCGGGGACGGACGTTCCTGCCGGTCGTCTCGAAGGCCCCCGACGAGACGGTCCGCCAGACCTCCATCGTGGTCCTGACCAGCCGGCCGAGCATGCTGCGCTCCGGCTACTTCCTGGACGATCACCTGGTCGACGAGCTGAGCGGGTCGGGACGACTGACCCGGCTGCTGGAGGCGGCCGGCGCGAAGGGCACGAGCTTCGCGATCGATCCGGCCCTGGTCCAGGAGGTCCAGGCCGTGGTCGACGGCCATCGGGTGCTGAACGCCGACGGCACCACCAGGGAAGGCGGCGGCGCGGCCGCGGCGCAGACCTGGCTGAACGAGCTCGCGGAGCTGATCGGGTCCGGGGACGGCTACCGGTTGCTGTACGGCGATCCCGACGTCGCTGCCCTGGTGCACGACGGCGCGACGGCTCGGCTGGCCGACGCCGCCCGGATCGGCGCCCTGGTCCCGGCCACGGCGAGCCTGCCGCTGCTGATCCTGCCCGGGAACGGCACCGCGGACGAGGAGACGGTGCAGGCCGCGGCGGCGCTGAACCCGGCGGCCATCCTGCTCTCCGACGCGACCATCCGGACGACGGCCGACTCCCCGGTCCTGGAGGGTCCGGACGGCGCGACCCTGGTCCGCTACACCGCGGGCGCCTCCGGCGGCGGACCCGGCCCGGCCCCGCGCAACACCCCGGCCAAGGTGCAGCAGCGGATGCTGTCGGACACCTGGATCGCGGCCCGGGCCGCGCCCGCGGGATCGCCGGCCGGTCGCGTCCGGCTGATCTCCGACCCCAACCAGGCGGCCGGCACGGACAACGAGGTGACCGCCCCCTGGCTGGCCGCCGCCACGCTCACCCAGCTGCTGACCGCGACGCCGCTGGCGTGGTCCGGGGAGTACCGCTACACCGAGAACGCCCGGAGCAAGGAGCTGAGCGCGGCCCAGCTCGCCACCTCTCGGCAGCTCGGTGAGCAGTACGCCACCTACGCCGATCTGCTGGTCGAGCCGAGGACCGCCGTGGCCGAGTCCGCCATCGCGCTCCCCCGCAGCGTGAGCCTCAGCTGGCGGGGGGACGCCACCGGGTCGCAGCGCTACACGTCCGCCGTCGCGGACCACCTGGACGACGTCCTGTACGAGAGCATCTCGATGAGCGTGACCCCCAAGCTGAGCACCACCGGCCGCTCGGGCACCTTCCCCATCACCGTCCGCAACGACCTTCCCCCCGGGACCGACCCCGACACGAACGCGATCGAGGTCAGGATCGTGTTCAGCTCGACGGTCAGCCAGCGGCTGACGGTGGCGCCGGTGCAGATCGGGCGGGTCGATGCCGGTGGCCGGACCGTGACGACCGACGCCCAGGTGCAGGCGGAGACCAACGGCAGCGTCAAGGTGCGGGCCCAGCTGCAGACGAAGAACGGCACGCCGGTCGGCCGCGGCAAGGTGGTGGAGATCACCGCCACCCAGGCCGGCACCATCGGCTGGCTGATCGCCATCGCCGCCGGGATCGTGCTGGTCGGCACCACCGTGCTGCGCATCCGCCAGGTCGGCAAGGAGCGGGCCGCCCAGGAGCACGAGCCGGAGCCGCTCCAGGTCTCCCGGCCCCCGGACCCCACCGATGCCCCCGACACCACCAAGGACACCCTCGATGTCTGAGCCGGGACGGGGGACCGGCCGCTCGGTGTCGGCTGCCGACCCGACCGATCCGACCCGGCCCGACCCGCCGGCGGATCCCGCAACAGCCGCGGCGGCGTCGAGCGCCACGTCCGCGACCTCCGACCGCCTGGCCCGCTCCCGGTTGATCTCGTCGGGGGCGCTGATGGCCGCCGGCACGGCCGTCTCCCGGGTGCTCGGCTTCGGCCGGTTCGTCCTGCTGGTCATCCTGTTCGGCAACGGCACCCGGCAGGCCGACATGTTCACCCTGGCCAACACGGTGCCGAACAGCATGTACATCCTGCTGGCCGGCGGCGTGCTGAACACCGTCCTCGTGCCGCAGATCGTCCGTGCGGTGAAGAAGGACGCCGACCGCGGCGAGGCGTACACCAACCGGATCATGACGCTGGGGCTGATGGCGCTGTTCGTCATCACCCTGGTGCTCACTCTGGCGGTGCCGGCCATCATCGCGCTCTACTCCGCCGGTGGCTGGAAGGACCCGGTCGTCGCCGCGCAGTACCAGTCGATGGTGGCGCTCGCGTACTACTGCATGCCGCAGGTGTTCTTCTACGGCGCCTTCGTGCTGGCCGGCCAGGTGCTGAACTCCCGCGACCGGTTCGGACCGATGATGTGGGCCCCGATCGCCAACAACGTGGTCTCGATCGGCGTCCTGCTGCTCTTCCTGGCCATCTTCGGCCACACGAACACCGGCGCCGCCTTCACTCCTGGGCAGGAGGCGCTGCTCGGCATCGGCTCGACCCTCGGCGTCGCCGCTCAGGCGGCGATCCTGGTGCCGTACCTGCGGTCGTCGGGCTACCACTTCCAACCGCGGTTCGACTTCCGGCACACCGGTCTCGGTCACACGCTCCGGCTCGCCAAGTGGGTGCTCGGTTACGTGCTGGTCACCCAGCTCGCCCTGATCGTGGTGAACAAGGTGGCCACGGCCGCCACGATCAGCCAGGACGGCGGCGGCGGGCTGGCGGCGTACGGCTACGCGTACGCGATCTGGATCCTGCCGCACTCGCTGATCACGGTCTCGCTGGCCACCGCCATGCTGCCGAGCGCCTCCCGGCTGGCCGCCGCCGGTGACTTCGCCGGGGTCGCCGACGAGGCGGCGCGGACCATGCGCCTGGCCTGCTCGGTGCTGGTGCCGACGTCGGTGGCGTTCGTCGTCCTCGGGTTGCCGATCTCCCGACTCGTCTTCGGCTTCGGTGCCGGCGCCGAGGACTGGCAGTACACCGGGTACGCGCTGATGGCCCTCGGCATCGGGCTGGTGCCGTTCACCCTCCAGTACGTCTGCCTGCGCGCCTTCTACGCGTTGGAGAACACCCGGACCCCGTTCTTCCTGCAGACCGTCATCGCGGTCGCGAACGTGGTCATCGGCGTCGGCGTGGTGGTCGCGCTGGACTCGCCCCCCCTGGTGGCGGCCGGGTTGGCGCTGGGCTACTCCCTGGCGTACGTGCTCGGCGTCGGGATCTCCTTCCGGCGGCTGCAGAGGACGCTGCCCGCCCTGGCCCTGCGCCCGATCCTGGCCCTGATCGTCCGCACCCTGATCGCCGTCGCCCCCGCCGCCCTCGCGGCCTGGCTGATCCTGCGCCTCTTCGACACCGAGAGCCAGCTGCTGCGCGCGCTGACCCTGGCCGCGGCCGGGGTGGTCGCCGTCGTCCTGTACGCCGTGGCGGCCAGGCTGCTGCGGATCGGCGAGGTGACCGACATCGTGGGCACGGTGCTCCGCCGCGGTCGGGGTGGCGGGCCCGGCGCGCCGCCGAGCGGCCCGTCCGACGACGGCAACCCCACCGCAACCGTGGCGGAGGAGGCTATCGGGGCAGAGGAGGAGATGGCGATCACAGCGACGACAGGGACCAGCGGGGTCGACGAGACGACCAGCATGCGGACGACTCCAGCCGATCGCGACGCCTACGGCGATTCCACCGTCGTCCGACCCGCCTCCTCACCTAGCATCGGGGCATCCGCCGACCCCACTCCAGTGGCCGGCCCGACCGAGAACGCGGATCCCATGGTCACCTTTGCCGGCGCGAGCAGGATGTCGGGTCCGGCGTCCGCGCCGCCCTCCGCCCCCGGTCCGACCGATGTCCTGGGTGGCGTCCCGGCGACACCCCATCCCTCCCCCGAGCCGCCCGACGACGGGTCCGGCGAACGGGGCGAGAGCGCGGACAGTCTCACCCCGGACTCCTCCCCCAGCACCCTGCCCCGGATCATGACCAGCGCCGGCACCGTGCTCGGCTACCGCTACCGGATGGAGGAGCTGCTCGTCGAGTCGTCCCGCTCGGTCACCTGGCGAGCCTTCGACCTCGTGCTGTCGCGCTCGGTGGTGGTGCACCTGCTCGCCCCCCTCGATCCCGAGGCGCCGGACATCCTGGAGACCGCACGGCGCGCCTCCCTGGCCGTGGACTCCCGGTTCCTCCGGGTTCTCGACGCGGTGCACAGCGACGATCCCGAGCTCGGCTCCTACGTCGTCTGCGAGTACGCGGTCGGACGTTCCCTGGAGGTGCTGCTCAGCCACGGGCCGCTGTCCGGGCTCGAGTCGGCCTGGGTGGTCCGCGAGGTCGCCGACGCGTTGTCCGGCGTCCACGGTCTGGGTCTCCACCACCAGCGGATCAACCCCGACACCGTCATCTTGACCCCGGACGGTCACGTGAAGATCGTCGGTCTGCTGATCGAGGCGGCGCTGCGACCGGCCCCCGGCAACGCCCTCCCCCGCACCCCCCACCTCGGCCCCGAACAGGCCGACGTGGTCGATCTGGGGCGGCTGCTCTACGCCTGCCTGGTCTCCCGCTGGCCGGGCGGACCCGCCTTCAGCCTGCCCGCCGCGCCGGTGGCCGGGCGCCACCTGATGAGCCCGCGGCAGGTCCGTGCCGGGGTCTCCCCCGCACTGGACGTGGTCTGCGACCAGATCCTCGGCGACCCGCCACGCCATCGCGCCGCCCGGCTGGGTTCGGCCAACGACGTCGTCAACGCGCTGACCAAGGTGCTCGGCTCCGCCGACGCGTCCGCCGATCTCGAGCGCCGGTTGCGGCAGCCGATCCCCAAGGTGACGTCCACCCCGCCGATCACCATCCCGCTGCATGCCCGCTCCGCCGGGTCCGGCACCTCACCGATCACCCGGTCGGCCGTCAGCCCGTCCCACTCGGAGAACGAGGACTCGGTCCGGGTCACCCTGATCCGCCAGCCGACCCCGCCGCCACCCGCCCGGCCGCTGCGTCGGGCCGGGAGCAAGCCCGGCCCGGGTCGGCCACGGCGCTGGCTGGCGCTGGTCGCGGCGATGGGCCTGCTGCTGCTCGCCACCGGGATCGGCTCGGCCGTCATCCTCAACCAGCGCGAAGGCACCCCGGCGGCCGGTCAGCAGCCCACCGCCGGTCAGCCCAGTGCCGGTCCGACCGCCGGACCTCTGCAGATCGCCGGCGTCCGCATCTTCGACCCCCAGGGTGACCCGCCGAACGACGAGAACAACTCCGAGGCGAAGCTCGCCGTCGACGGCAACCCCGAGACCCGGTGGCGCACCGTGAAGTACCTGGGCGACCCGAAGCTCGGTGGTCTGAAGCGTGGCGTCGGTCTGATCGTGGACCTCGGCAAGCCCGCGGAGGTCAGCAAGGTCGACCTGCGGTTGAGCGGCAACGGCACGAACGTGGAGATCCGGGTGCCGAAGACCGACCCGGCGAAGGTGGCCAAACCGCCGATCAAGTCCGACAGCCAGTGGCGTACCGTGGGCAAGCAAGCCAAGGCTGGGTCGTCGGCGACGATCAGCCTGAAAGACCCGGTGACCACGAGGTTCGTCCTGGTCTATCTGACCTCCTTGCCGAAGGAGAGCGGCGGCTACCGAGGCGGGATCTACGAGGTCGGGGTGGTGTAGTTGGTGCGCGGTGGCGCCGGTGCTCCCACGAGCCCTCCGGACGTCGCCCGACCGACCGCAGCACCGCCGCCCCTGGCCCTCGCCCCGGCGGCCGAGCCGGCCCTACCGTCCGACCCCGATCTGCTCGCGGCCCACGTCGCCGGCGACCCGAACGCCTTCACCACCCTGGTGCACCGGCACCAGCACCGGTTGTGGGCCGTGTCCCTGCGGATGATGCGCAACCCCCACGACGCCGCGGATGCCCTGCAGGACGCCTACCTGGCCGCGTTCCGCCGGGCCGACGGGTTCCGCGGCGACGCCCAGGTCAGCACCTGGCTGCATCGGATCGTCGTCAACGCCTGTCTCGACCGGTTGCGGAAGCAGCAGCGTCAGCAGGCCGAGCAGCCCCTGCCCGCCGATCCCGACCGGACCGCCGAGCTCGTGGCGGTGTCGGCCCCGGACCCGGTCGAGCAGCAGGAGCTGCGCGACGACCTGGCGGCGGCCCTGGCCCAGCTCAACGACGACCAGCGGGTGGCGTTGGTGCTGGTCGACGTCGAGGGCTATCCGGTGGAGGAGGCCGCGGCGATCCTCGGGGTGCCGGCCGGGACGGTCAAGAGTCGCTGCGCCCGTGGGCGCGCCCGGCTGGCCCTGCTGCTCCGCGGCCGACGGGAGGACGGCTGATGGCGCAACCGCTGGAGCTGTCGTACAACTGGCGGGCGCCGCTGGTGTTCGCCACCGTGGGCCTGGTCGCCTGCGTCGGCATCCTCGTGCGCGGGCAGGCGGTCGGGTGGTTGTCGGCCGCGGTCGTCCTGGTGCTGTGCTGGGCGGCGTACTGCGGCGTGGTCTGGCTGCGGACCCGGTCGTACCTGCTGGTCGAGGGGCGGGTGCTGACGACCCGGCGGTGGCGGGACTTCGAGCGGGTGGAGGCGGGCCAGGTGCGGGCGGTGAAGGAGCTGCCCACCCCGGCCGGGCCGTCCTACCGGTTGGAGGTCGAGCGGGACGGTGAGCGGGACCGGGTGACCGTGCCGACGGCGCTGTTGCTCCGCGGGCCCTCGACCCTCTTCGCGTGGATACTGGCGCAGGCGCCGGACGCGACCTTGGACAAGCGGTCGCGACGTACGCTCGAACTGCTGCAGACCCGGGGGCTGGTCGAATGACCACCCCACCGCTTCCCCCCGACGAGCCCGTCGTCCCGCCCACGGCGGAGCCCGGTCCGCCGACCGACCAGGACAACCCGATGCCCGACTACTCTCGCGCTCGACCATCCGGCGATGGACGACCTCGCCGACCTCGCCGTCGGCGAGCTGCGGGGCGACGCGGCGGCCGCGGCCGAGGAGCACCTGGCCGGCTGCGCGGTGTGCCAGGCCGAGCTGGGCGAGCTGCGGGCGGAGCTGGACCTGCTCTCCGGCGACCTGGCCGCACTGCCCGCGGTGACCATGCCGGTCACCGTGGCCGCCCGGTTGGACCGGGTGCTGGCGGGTGAGACCTCCACGGTCACGCCGTTCCGCCGCCCGGCGCCGCTCAAGGCCGGGGCCACGGCCACCTACGTGAAGCAGACCGGGGTCGTCCGCCTCATGCTGGCCGCCGCGGTCGCGGCCGCCGTGGTGGGCTTCGGCGGCTACGTGCTCAGCGCCACCGCCGGGCTGAACGAGCCGTCGGCGCTCTCCCCGGCCCAGGTCCACCAGACGGCCCTGGCCGACCAGGCCAGGACCCTCGCCGAGAACCGGGACCTCGATCCGCACCTGTTCTCCGCCGCGTGGCGCTGCGCCCGCGAGGTCACCACCGGCCGGATCACCGGGATCACCCCGGTCTACGTGGGTGGCGAGGAGAGCTATCTCGTCTACACCCGATCGGGGGGCCGCACGTACGCCACCCTGGTCACCGGCTGCGGAGACACCCCCTCGGCGGGCGAGCGCGTCGAGCTGTCGGAGTAGTCGCGTCCCGACGGGACCCGGGACTTAGGGTGGCTCCGTGCCGGCCAGCGAGGTCGGCCGTGGTCACGGGAGGTCGTTGATGGAGTACAACCGGCTGGGTCGGTCGAACATGGTGGTCAGCAAGGTGTGCCTCGGCACCATGCACTTCGGGCCGAAGGCCGACGAGGCCGCGTCGCACGCGATCCTCGACCGGGCGTTCGAGCTCGGGATCAACTTCATCGACACGGCGAACGTCTACGGCGGGTCGGCCGGGTTCGGCCGGTCGGAGGAGATCATCGGGAGCTGGTTCGCCCGGCGCCCGGAGGTGCGCGACCAGGTCGTGCTGGCCACCAAGCAGTTCGACGGGCAGCACCCGGATCGGCCGAACGGGGCTCGCGGCTTCTCGGCGTACCGCTTCCGACAGGCGCTGATCGACTCGCTGCGGCGCCTCCAGACCGACCGGATCGACCTCTACCAGACCCATCACATCGACCGGACCGTCAGTCCCGAGGAGTTCTGGGGCACCTACGACCGGGCGATCGCGGACGGCGACGTGCTGTACGCGGGGTCGAGCAACTTCTCCGGCTGGGGCCTGGCCACCTACCAGCAGCAGGCGTGGCAGCGCGGTTCGGTCGGCTTCATCTCCGAGCAGACGCAGTACAACCTGCTCAGCCGGGTCCCGGAGATGGAGGTGCTGCCGGCGGCCGAGCACTTCGGCATCGGCGGGATGATCTACATGCCCCTGGCCGGCGGTCTGCTGACCGGCAAGGTGGCCTCGATGGACGGGTCACGCACCGCGCAGGTCGAGCAGGAGTACGGCATCAGCCTGGGAGCCGACAACACCCAGTTCGCCGAGTTCTCCGCCTTGTGCCGCGAGCTGGGCGAGACGGAGACGGCGGTGGCGATCGCCTGGACCCTGCATCACCCGGCCGTCGACTCCGCGATCGTGGGGGTGCGGACGGTGGAACAGCTCGATGGGCTGGATCGGGCGGCCGAGCTCGAGCTCGCACCGGAGACCATGGCCCGGCTGGACGAGATCTTCGACATCAACCGGGGCCGCAAGATCATGAAGGGTGAGTCGCCGGAGGCGCACTCCTGGTGACCGCGACGACCTTTGTGCCGCGACCCGGGCCCGGTCCGTGCGCCGCTCTGCCGTGCCCCCCGGGCATAGCCGGCCCGGCATAGCGCCCGGGCCACGTTTGGACGGCTGGAGGAACGACGCACCGCAGTAGGGTGTCCCCACCGTGGCGGTCCACAGAACCTGGACCGGGCGAAGACGGGTTGCCCACCACGGCACGTCGGACGACCGATGCAGTCTGAGCAACGAGATCGAGAGCAGGACGGATGACCCACACCCCCACCGAAGTTCGCGACGTCATCATCGTGGGCAGCGGACCGGCCGGCTACACCGCCGCCGTGTACGCGGCCCGGGCGGACCTGAAGCCGCTGGTCTTCGAGGGCTCCATCACCGCCGGCGGTGCGTTGATGAACACCACCGACGTGGAGAACTTCCCCGGCTTCCGCGACGGCATCATGGGCCCGGAGCTGATGGAGAACATGCGGGCCCAGGCCGAGCGCTTCGGCGCCGAGCTGGTCACCGAGGACATCACCGAGATGGACCTGACCGGACCGATCAAGACCGTCACCGACGCGTACGGCAACACGTTCGCGGCGCGCACCGTGATCCTGGCGACGGGGTCGGCGTACCGCAAGCTCGGCATCGCCGACGAGGACCGGCTGTCCGGCCACGGCGTCTCCTGGTGTGCCACCTGTGACGGCTTCTTCTTCCGCGACAAGGACATCGCCGTGGTCGGCGGCGGCGACTCCGCGATGGAGGAGGCCACCTTCCTCAGCCGGTTCGCCAAGTCGGTGACCATCATCCACCGCCGCGACCACCTGCGGGCCAGCAAGATCATGGCCGCCCGGGCCGAGAACGACCCGAAGATCTCCTTCGCCTGGAACAGCGCGGTCACCGAGCTGCACGGCGCGAAGTCGCTGGAGTCGGTCACGCTGCGCGGACACCGAGACCGGTGAGGAGCGCGAGCTCGCCATCCAGGGTCTGTTCATCGCGATCGGCCACGACCCGCGCTCGGAGCTGCTCCGGCACCAGGTCGACACCGACGCCGAGGGCTACGTGCTGACCGACGGCAAGAGCACCCGGACGAACCTGTCCGGGGTGTTCGCCTGCGGCGACCTGGTCGACCACACCTACCGGCAGGCCATCACCGCCGCCGGCACCGGGTGTTCCGCGGCGCTGGATGCCGAGAAGTACCTGGCCGACCTGCACGACACCGCCGACTACGTCGCCGCCCTGGCCGACACCGTCACCGTCTGACCCGACGTCCGACCCGGCCCGGCCCGCACCGGACGCCACCCCAACGCCACTACGGAGGAGCACCACCCATGAGCACCGTCAACGAGGTCACCGACGCCACCTTCGACGAGGTCGTCCTCAAGTCCGACAAGCCGGTCCTGGTCGACTACTGGGCCGACTGGTGCGGTCCGTGCAAGCAGGTCGCCCCGATCATCGAGGAGCTGGCCAACACCCACGGTGACAAGGTGACCTTCGTGAAGATGGACACCAACACCAACCCGGTGACCCCGGCCAACAACCACGTGCTCGGGCTGCCGACCATCCAGGTGTACGTGGGCGGCGAGCTGGTCAAGGCGTTCAAGGGCGCCAAGCCGAAGTCGGTGCTGCTGAAGGCGATCGAGGAGTACCTCTGATCCTCCCCGGCTGACCGCGCGCTCCCGATCGCCAGGCTCCCGGTGGGGGGCGTAGATTCGGTCGACGTGGCGGCGGAGGAGATCGACATGCCGACCGGGGACCCCGGTGCGCAGCGGGTGGCCCCGCTGCTCCTTGTTCGGTCGGCCCGACCTGGAGTCGGCCGGCGGCAAGGGGGCCAACCTCGGCGAGCTGGTGCGCGCGGGCCTGCCCGTGCCGCCGGGCTTCGTGGTGACCACCGGCGCCTACCGTGAGTTCGTCGACCGCCCACGGGCTGCGGCGACCGGATCGTCGCCCTGGTGCCTCCGGTCGACGCCGATCCCAGCGCGTACGAGGCCGCGGCCCGGTCGATCGCGGAGCTGTTCGCCGCCGGCGGCGTACCCGACGATCTGGCCGCCGCCGTGGCCGACGCCTATCGAGAGCTGGGCGCGGACGCCGTGGCGGTGCGCTCCTCGGCGACGGCCGAGGACCTCCCGGGGGCCAGCTTCGCCGGCCAGCAGGACACCTACCTGAACATCAGCGGCGCGGACGCGGTGCTGGACGCCGTACGCCGGTGCTGGGCGTCGTTGTGGACCGCGCGGGCGATGGCGTACCGGGCTCGGCAGGGCATCGACCCGGCGGAGGTGAGCCTCGCCGTGGTGGTCCAGGAGCTCGTCGACGCCGCCTCGGCCGGGGTCATGTTCACCGCCGACCCGAGCACCGGGCGCCGCGATGCGGTGCTGATCAGCGCGGCCTGGGGGTTGGGCGAGGCGGTGGTCGGCGGGCTGGTGAACACCGACCAGCTCACCCTGGTGGGTCCCGAGCTGACCGTGACCGAGCGGCAGATCGCGGACAAGGCGGTGCAGACCGTCCGCACCCCCGCGGGCACCACCGAGGCCGCGGTGCCGGCCGACCTGCGCCGGGCGCCCGGTCCTGGACGACGCGACGGCGCGTGAGCTGGCCGGGCTGGGTCGTCGGATCGCCGACCACTTCGGGGCTCCGCAGGACATCGAGTGGGTGCGGGACGGCGCCGGCGCGCTCCGGATCGTGCAGTCGCGGCCGATCACCGCCCTCCCCGACCCGGTCGGACCGGTGCCGACCGAGTGGCCGGTGCCGGTCGACCACTCCGCCTACTTCCGGGCGAGCATCGTCGAGCAGCTGCCGGACCCGTTGACCCCGCTGTTCGCCGATCTCATCGACGTCGCCGTCACGCGCTCGATCACCGCCTTGATGAACGAGGTCCTGGGGCGCGACGCCGTCGGCCCCGGCGACGTCGGACTGCCGACGATCAACGGTTACGCCTACTACCGGTACTCGAACAGCGGCATGGCCCACATGCTCCGGAGCACACCCGCGGCGTTGCGGGGCGCGTACGGCAAGCGCGGCTTCGGCGGCCGGGAGCGCTGGGAGACGGTGTCCCGCCCGGCCTACCAGGCGGCCGTCGACGCCTGGCGGCCGCGGATCCTGGCGGACCTGTCGGTCGCGGAGCTGCTGGACGGGGTGGCCGAGCTGGTGGAGGCCGGCGCCACCTACTACACCGCCGTGCAGACCATCATCCCGATCGCCGCGACCAGCGAGATCGTGCTGACCGGCTACTACGACTCCTTCGTCCGCCGCGACGGCGACCCGCCCGCCTCGGCGCTGCTGCTCGGCTACGACAGCGAGCCGATCCGGGCGGAGCGATCGCTGTGGGACCTGGCGCGCTGGGTCCGCGACCGGCCGGAGCTGGCGACCTGGCTGACGGCCACGCCGGCGGTCGACATCGTCCGCGATCTCGCGTTGGCCGGGACCGGGGAGCTGACGCCGGCGGCCGCGATCTCCGGTGCCGAGGAGTTCGCCGCAGCGGTTCGCCGCCCACCTCGACGCGTACGGGCACACGGTCTACAACCTCGACTTCGCCAACCCGGTGCCGGCCGACGATCCGGCTCCCCTGGTCGACGTGGTGCGGCTCTACCTGACCGGCCAGGCCGGCGACCCGTACGAGCGGCAGCGGCGGTTGCAGCAGAAGCGCGACGCGGCCACGGTGGTGATCCGGCGTCGCCTGGACCCGGTGCGCCGCAGCACCTTCGACGCGCTGCTGCGCCGCGCCCAGGCCATCGCCCCGATCCGGGAGGACGCCCTCGCCGACGTGGGCCTGGCCTGGCCGCAGCTGCGCCGGATGCTGGCCGAGCTCGGACACCGACTCGTCGCCGCGGGTGCGATCGACCGGCCCGACGACGTGTACTGGTGCCGGCGTCCGGAGATCGAGGACGCCCTCGAGCGCCCGCGGGACCTGCGGCCGCTCGTCGAGGAGCGGCGAGCGGTCTGGCGTGGTCAACGCCGGGCCACGCCCCCGCAGCTGCTGCCCCAGGGAACCTGGATGGACCGGATGGGCGCGATGATGCCGGCGACGACCGCGGAGCAGACCGGCGACGTGCTGACCGGGATCGGCGCCAGCGCCGGCCGGGTCACCGCGATCGCCCGGGTGCTGTCCGGCCCCGCCGACTTCGCGCGGCTGCAGCCCGGTGAGGTGCTGGTCGCCTCCATCACCACCCCGGCGTGGACCTCACTGTTCGCCCGGGCCGGGGCGGTGGTCACCGACATCGGGGGTCCGCTCAGTCACAGCTCGATCGTGGCCCGCGAGTACGGCATCCCGGCCGTGCTCGGCACCGCGGTCGCCACCCGCCGGATCACCGACGGCCAGCAGATCACCGTGGACGGCGACCAGGGGCGGGTCTACCTGGCCGACCCCGGGGAGGCCCTCTCACCGGTCGCTCACCGCCGGCTCAACCGCTGGCTGATCGCCGGCGGCTACCGTCGCCGCGGCCGCCGGGCGGTCGACGGCCGTCGTCGTCCGGCACCGACGCCGCCGCTGACCGCCGTCCTGGGCCGCCGCGTGTCAACCGTCCGTGCGGGCCGAGGTCAGAAGTCGTCCGGGCAGTACGGCCGCTGGGGCCAGTCGAAGGCCATGGTCATCGCCGCGACGGCGCCGGGGGTCCGCTCGGAGACCAGTCCCGCCCGGTGCAACGACGTCAGCGGCACGCCACCCAGGTAGATCGAGCCCAGCTCGCGGATCCCGAGACTGAGATCGGGACGGCGCCGGCCGGCCTTGGTCACCCGGGCACCCTCACCGCCGGCCTCGGCCTGGATCCGGAAGGTGCCGTCGTTGTGCTCCATCAGGTGGTCGCCGACCTGCACGACCACGTCGAGGTCGGCGCCGTACCGGCGGTTGGCCAGGGCCTTCGGCAGGTCGACGATCCGGACGTACGTGCTGTCGGTCAGCGTGGTCGTCAGGATCCGCGGGTTCGCCAGCAGGTGGCGCAGGGGCTCGTCGACCGCGACCCCGTACGACTTGAAGCGTCGGACCAGGTCGAGGTCGAACAGGAACCGCCAGAGACCGGCGCGGGCCTGCGCGTCGACGGCGTCGATCTCCTCGATCTCGACCTCGGCGTCGGGGAGGTCACCGCTCCAGGGCGAGGAGACCTTGAACCGCGTGTAGCCGTCCAGCTCCCCGGTGCCGCTGAAGTGCAGGGCGTAGCGCACCGGGGGTGCGCCCTTGCGGTCCTCCGGTCGATCCAGCAGCTCCCGCTCCCAGAACACCGCGGGTCGGTCCAACGCCCCCGGGCGGTCGGGGAGCAGTCGGGCGTGCAGGGCGGGGACGACGCTGCCGTACTCCTCCTTGGTCACCTCCTCGACCCAGCCGTCGCCGAGGTCCACCGAGGGCAGGAAGGCCGTCGAGGCGGTCTGCCCGCTCACCCACAGCCGGGGCACGGCGCTGCCGTACCCGAACCGGCCGTAGATCGCCGACTCCGACGCCCACAGCAGGGCCACCGGCTCCTTGCGGCGGTGCACGTCGGCGAGCTGGTGGCGCATCATCACCGTGAGCAGACCCTGCCGGCGATGGGTCGGGAGCGACGGTCACGACAGTGACGGCCCCGATCGGCACCGACCCGCCGGGGGTCGTCATGGTCCGGGTGAAGGCCCCGCAGGTGGCGACCCAGCGGTCGCCGGCGGTGAAGCCGAAGCAGCGGTCGACCTCGAACAGCCGCCGGTCGAAGTCCCAGTGCTGCTCGTTGAACTCCCCGTGGAAGCCGCGCATGACGGCGGCCAGGTAGTCCTTGCAGGTCTCCTCGGTGACATCGGTCAGGACGGGAGCGAGGCGCTGGCGGTGTTCGGTGGTCACCGGCCTAGTCAATCGTGTCCCGGTCCGGCTCCACCACCCCGGTGGCGCCGCGGTCCGGCGAGCGGGTCAGTCCGGGCACCGGCTCCGGTCCGGCCGGTGAGGTCCGGCGACCCGCGTACCGCGCAGGGAGGCGGTCACCGGGCTGCCGACCTCGACGGTCCGGGTGACGGTGCAGATCCGGTCGTGCGAAGCGGTGATCGCCCGTTCCAGCACGGCCTCCGCGGCCCGGCCGGCGTCGGTGTCGGGGAACCGGACCCGGAAGTCGACCGAGAGATCGACCATCCGGATGCCGTGCTCGTCACGGATCTTCACCCCGGAGGCGTCGACCGCGAACTCGTCGGGCGCGCTCCGCTTCCCGGTGATCAGGTCCACGTCGATGGCCGTGCAGCCGGCGATGGCCACCAGCAACAGCTCGACCGGGGTGAAGTCGCTGTCCTCCCCCATCCCGACCGCGATGGTGGCGCCGCGCTCGTTCCGGGCGAGCAGCCGCCCGTGGCTGGTGCGTTCCAGACTGACCCGACGGATCGCGTCGCTCACCCGACCTCCTTCTCGGCGGCCGGCCAGCGGTCCGCCTGCTCGTTCACGGCGCGGTGCCCACTCCACTGATCGAGCCGGCCCCGGCTCGCCGGTGCGCCGGCTCCGGTCCCGGTGCGGGCTGGGGCATCAGCCCGGTCAGGCGGTTCCAGGCCGCGCCGAGATCGGGCAGCCAGCGGGCCGTGGCCTGCAGGTCCATCCGGAGCCGCGGGGTGACGGGGTGCTGACGGATCACCGAGAAGCCGACCCGCTGCAGGAACCCGGCCGGCGCGATGCACGAGGGCCCCTCGCGATAGCTGCCGACCGCCTCGATCGCCCGGATGTCCCGCCGGACCATCAGCCCGGCGGCCGCCTGCACCAGCTGCCGGCCCAGTCCGTGACCCCGGTACGGCTCCTCGATCCGGGTGCTCAGCAGCAGCGGCGGCATCGGGATTGGCCGGGGTGGTGGCCAGGGCGCTGAGCCGGGGCACCAGTCCCGCCGGGGCCATCGTGACGTAGCCGAGCAGTTCGTCGCCATCGGTCGCGATCACCCCGCAGTAGCCCCAGCGCCGGGTGACCGCCTCGGCCCACTCCCGTTTCACCTCGGTCCGGTTCCGGTGCAGGTCCGGGGCGGCCAGGTCGAGCAGGCTCACTTCCCAGAACGTGCAGCGGGCACAGGGATCGGGTAGCAGGGCCAGATCGGCCACGGTCATCGGGCGCAGGCGGCGCGGCATCGTCAGACATCCTCGGCGGAGGTGATCGGATCCGACGTCGTCGTCGAGGCTGGGTGATGGGCCGTGGCTGGCTCGTCAGAGGGGTTCGGCTGGTCAGGGGGGCTCGGCTCGTCAGGGGGGCCCGGCTCGTCAGGGGGCGGTGGACCGGGCGGCGGGACCGACGCCCACGGGTCCGGTTCACGCGGTCGGGCCAGGCCGGCGAGGAAGCCGAGCACCACGCTGCCGGCCAGGGCGGCGAGCAGCCAGAGCAGCCAGACGACCGGGCGGGGCAGCCGGGCGGCCGTGGCGGCTACCGGACGATCTGACAACGAGGGGACCGCGCTCGCACGCATGCTCCACATCGTAGGTCGGTCGACCAGCTGGTCACCACATGCGCCTCCCCCGGCGATGAGGCACCCTTGGGGGGTGAGCGACCACGAGCCTGAGCTGAGTCGCGGAGGAGACGCGTCGTCGTACGCGAGTGAGCTCCCGCGCGACGCCGGCGGCGACGCGGCCGCGGTGTACTCCGCGGGGTTGGAACGCCTGCAGCGCCGCGACACCCGGCTGGACAGCTACGTGGACCGGTACGCCGCCCGCACCCACGGCATGACGGCCTCGGTCATCCGGGCGCTGTTCGCCGTGGCCAACCGGCCCGAGGTCGTCTCGCTGGCCGGTGGGATGCCCAACATCTCCGACCTGCCGCTGGACGTCGTCGGCAGCGCCCTGCACGATCTGGTGGTCACCGACGGTCGCCGCGCCATGCAGTACGGCTCCGGGCAGGGCGAACCGGTGCTGCGGGAGGCGATCTGCGAGGTGATGAAGCTCGAGGGCATCACCGCCCACCCCGACGACGTGACGGTCACCGTCGGCTCCCAGCAGGGGCTCGACCTGGTCACCCGGCTGTTCTGCGACCCCGGCGACGTGGTGCTCTGCGAGGCCCCGAGCTACGTCGGTGCGCTCGGGGTGTTCCGGGCGTACCAGTGCGAGGTGGTGCACGTCGCCATGGACGAGCACGGGCTCGACCCGGTGGCCCTCGGCGAGGCGGTGGCCGCGCTGCAGGCGGCCGGCAAGAAGGCCAAGTTCCTCTACACGATCCCCAACTTCCACAACCCGGCCGGCGTCTCCCAGACCCTCGAGCGGCGCACCCGGGTGCTGGAGATCGCGCAGCAGGCCGACCTGCTGGTGGTGGAGGACAACCCGTACGGGCTGCTCGGGTTCGACGGTGAGCCCGTCCCCGCCATGCGGTCGATGGACGCCGAGCGGGTGGTCTACCTGGGGTCGTTCTCGAAGACGTTCGCGCCCGGCTTCCGGGTCGGCTGGGTGCTCGCCCCGCACGCCGTCCGCGAGAAGCTGGTGCTGGCCCAGGAGTCGGCGACGCTGTGCCCGCCGACCTTCTCCCAGTACGCGGTGGCCTCCTACCTGCGCAACCACGACTGGCGCGGCCAGATCAAGATCTTCCGCGAGATGTACCGGGAGCGGCGCGACGCCATGCTGGCCGGGCTGGCCGACCACATGCCGGTCGGCACCTCGTGGACGGTGCCCACCGGCGGCTTCTTCGTCTGGCTCACGCTGCCGCCGGGTCTGGACTCGCACGCCATGCTGCCGCGGGCGGTGACCGCCCGGGTGGCGTACGTGCCCGGCACCGGCTTCTACGCCGACGGGCTCGGCAGTCGGCACCTGCGGCTGTCGTACTGCTTCCCGACCCCCGAGCGGATCATCGAGGGGACCCGCCGACTGGGCGAGGTGATGCAGTACGAGGCCGACGTGCTGGCCACCTTCGGCACCGCGGTCGAGGGTCCCGGTCCGCGGGGCGACCGGCTGTACGAGTCGCCGGGGGCGAACCAGCGATGAGTGATCCCGTCCCCACGTCAGGAGAGTCCATCCCCGAGAGCGTCACCCTCGTTCACCACCGCCGAGACGGTCGTGGTGCTGTCCGGCGGTCTGTCCCACGAGCGTGACGTGTCCCTGCGGTCGGGCCGCCGGGTCGCGCTGGCCCTGCGTTCCCGCGGGGTCGAGGTGGTGGAGTCCGACGTCGACTCCTCGCTGGTCCCGCTGCTGGGCTCGCTGGCCGGGGCGGTCGTCTTCCCGGTGCTGCACGGCGAGGCCGGCGAGGACGGTGCGCTGCGCGAGGTGCTGGCGCTGCTGGGGGTGCCGTTCGTCGGCTCGATCGGCTCCGCCTGCCGGGTCGCCTTCGACAAGTCGATCGCCACCACGGTGGTGGCCGAGGCCGGCATCGCCACCCCCACCCAGGTCGCGCTGCCGCACGAGATCTTCCGCGAGCTCGGGGCGCGGGCGCTGATGGCGGCGCTGGCCGACCAGATCGGCTTCCCGATGATGGTCAAGCCGTCCCGGGGTGGCTCGGCGCTGGGGGCCAGCAAGGTCAGCCGGCCCGAGGAGCTGCCCTCGGCGATGGTGGGGGCGTACGCGTACGGGCCCGTGGCGGTGATCGAGGAGTTCATCGAGGGCACCGAGGTGACGGTCACCGTGGCCGATCGGGGCGACGGACCGGCCGCGCTGCCGGCGGTGGAGATCCGACCCGAGTCGGGGGTGTACGACTACGAGTCCCGCTACACCGCGGGAGCGACCCGGTTCCTCTGCCCGGCCGAGATCGAGGAGTCGCTGGCGGAGGCGTGCGCCGGCCTGGCCCTCACCGTGCACGACGTGCTGGGTCTGCGGGACCTGTCCCGGACCGACCTGATCATCACCCCCGACGGCACGCCGACCTTCCTCGAGGTGAACGTCGCTCCGGGGATGACCGAGACGTCGGCGGTCCCGCTGGCCGTCGAAGCTGCCGGCTGGAGCCTGGGCAAGATGTGCGCCGACCTGGTCCGGGTCGCCGCCCGCCGCGGTGGGCGCGTCCCGGCCGAGCCCGTCGGGTGAGAGCCGTGTCGACCGTGGAGCTGCGCGGGCCGACCGTGGTGCGGCGCGGACCGCGATGACGCTGCTCAAGCAGATCGGCATCGTCGTGCTCGGCTGCGTGATCGCGGGCGGGATGGCCCTGCTGGGCATCTGGCAGCTGCAGGTCTACACCGAGCAGGGCGCCGAGGCCTCCGCCGCGCGGGCCGCGCAACCACCGGTCCCGTTGGCGTCGGTGGCTGCGGCCGCCACCCGGGTGACCGAGGGGTACGGCCTGTCGGTGCGGTTCAGCGGCACCTACGACCCGGCGTGGCAGGTGCTGGTGCCGACCGAGGACGGCGGACCGGTCGACGGCGGACAGCTGAGGGTGGTCACCGCGTTGCGTCAGGCCGACGGCTCCACGGTGGCGGTGGTCCGAGGGCTGGTGCCGGTCTCGACGACCACCGCCCCGAAGCCGCCCACCGGTGAGGTCACCCAGACCGGGGTGCTGCTGCCCGTCGGAGGAGGCCGGTGACTCGCTGGCGCCCACGGGCCAGGGTGTCGGGCTGCCGTCGGTCCGGGTGCCCGTGCTGGCCCAGACCTGGCCGGGTCCGATGGTGGACGGCTTCGTGGTGCTGTCGGCCGACGATGCCCGCGCCGGCGGGCTCTCCCCGGCCCCGCTGGCGCTGCCGGAGGGTCAGGGGCGGCTGCGGAACGGCGCGTACGCGGCGCAGTGGTGGATCTTCGGTCTGTTCGCGGTGGTGATGAGCGCCCGGATCGCCCGCGACCTGGGCCGCCGGTCGGAGCTGGACGCGCCCCTCACCCTGATCCGCTGACCGACTTCGCTGGTGGTGCAACACCCGCGGAGTCTGGGTTCGCACGGCTGGGAGGGGTCGGCGGGCGTGACCGCGGGGATCGTGCCGACGTCGCCGTAGAAGGTGCCCTCCCAGCGTTTGACGGCGGCCACCAGCACGAAGCTGAGGCTGACCAGCAGGGCCCACGAGCCCCACTTGCCCACGTGCACGAGCTGCCAGAAGTCCGCCTGGTCCGGGTACTGCCAGGCCCCCAGCCAGGTCGCCCCGTTCTCGGCCACCCACAGGAAGAACCCGATCAGGACGAACGACAGGCTGAGCGGCATCGCGTACCGGCGCTCACCGACGGTGAAGGAGACGCGGCTGGGCCACAGGGCGACGACGAAGCCGATCGCCACCAACCAGCGCAGGTCCGGCAGGTAGTGGTGGGTGAAGAAGTTCGCGTACGCCGCCACCGCCAGCACGACCGCCGGCAGCCACGGGAACCGGTTGACCCGCAGGTCGAAGCGACGGAACGCCTGGCAGATGTAGGAGCCGACCGCGGCGTACATGAACCCGGAGTAGAGCGGCACCCCGGCCACCATCGTCGCGGCGTCCTCGGGATAGGCCCAGGAGCCGACCCGCACCTTGAACAGCTCCAGGGCCAGGCCGACCAGGTGGAAGGCGAAGATCACCGCCACCTCCCGGGCGGACTCCCACCCGACCAGGAAGAACACCAGGGTCACCACCAGGCCGTACGCCAGCAGCGCGTCGTAGCGCGCGATCGGCAGCGGGACCACCCGGCTCAGCGCGAGACCGACGAAGACGGCGACGGCGAACAGGCAGCACTGGAGCTCGAGCCAGGCGAACCGCAGCAGCTGGGCCGACGTCTTCAGAGCGCGGCGCCGGACCCGCACGCCGGTCAGTCCTCGACCCACTCGAGCAGGTCACCGGGTTGGCAGTCCAGCACCCGGCACATCGCCTCCAGCGTGCTGAACCGGACCGCCTTGGCCCGGCCGTTCTTCAGCACCGCGACGTTGGCCGGAGTGAGGCCGACCCGCTCGGCGAACTCCCCCACACTGAGCTTCTGCTTGGCCAGCTGGACGTCGATCCGGACCACGATCGGCATCAGATGACCCCGTCCATCTCGGTCCTCAGACTCGTGGCCTGCCGCAGCAGCGCCCGCATCACGTACATCAGGAGCACGACCGTGCCGCCGGCCAGCACCATCCCCAGCATCAGCATCGGCGTCCCGGGATCGTCGAACAGGACGAGGCTGAGGAACACGGTGGTGGCCAGCAGCAGCGCCCAGGCGGTGGTCAGCGCCGCGAGGATCACGTTGACCCAGACGAAGGCGTCCTCGCTGAAGATCCGGTCGGCCATCACCATGCTGAGCAGCCGCCAGGTGCAGACGATCACGATCTGCCCGCACAGCATCCCGAGCACCGCCACGACGAGCAGCGGCCACCGCAGCGGGGCGAACACCGGCGACTCGGAGGCCATGTAGGCCAGCTGGCCCGGGATCGACAGCGTCTGCCCGACCAGCAGCGCCACGAACAGCAGCACGAGCAGGATCCGGAGCACGACCACGGCCCGATTGGTCATCGACATGCATCGACTATCGGTGGACATCTATCGAAAGTCAATAGGTCGAGATGCTCTGGTCAGGCGCGGCGGCGCAGCCGGGTGGCCAGATCGGCGTGGCCGGCGTGGTTCGCCCAGTCCGCGGGCGTGCCACCGAAGTCGCGATCCCGAAGATCCGGGTCGGCCCCCCGCTCGAGCAGCCAGTCGCAGAGCTCCGCGTCACCCCGCAGGGCGGCCTCGTGCAGTGCGGTTCGGCCGTCCGGGCCGGCGGCGTCGATGCCGTAGCCGAGGTCGAGGAGCAGCCGGACCGCCTCGATGCCGTGCTGCTCACCGGCCAGCCGGAGGGCATCCGGGCGAGCCGCCACCAGGTCCGCCGCGTGCTCACGCCGCCGGGACACCCCCTCGGCGTCGCCGGCCAGCGCGGCCGACAGCAGCAGGTCCGGCTCGCCGATCCGGTCGCTGTGACCGCCCGCGGCCGCCAGCAGCTCGACGGCCTCCCGGTGACCGTTCTTGACCGCCAGCTCGTACGCGGTCTGGTCGCCGAGGATCGGGTGGTAGCCGCGGGTGTTCGGATCGACCCCGTACGCCAGCAGGAGTCGCACGCGCTCGGTGAACCCGTGCTGGGCCGCGGTGCGCAGGTGCTCACCGACCATCTCCGCCGGGGACGGGTACGCGGTGCCGAGCCGCTCCCGCCAGGGGACCGGCGCGGGTGGCCGGCGCCGTGGTCGAGCAGCGGGGGCAGATGGGAGTCGTCGGGCCGGAACTGCCGGTTGTAGAACGCCTGGTTGTCGTTGGGGTCGGCGCCGGCGTCCAGCAGCATCGTCGCCAGCGCGACCGCCTGCGGATGGGCCGGCTCGTCCCGCTCACCGCCGCCCAGCACCCCGGTGACGGCCGTGAACGGCGAGGGGAACCGCTGCCAGAGGAAGCCGGCGTCCGGGTCGGCGCCGGCGTCGAGCAGGACCCGCAGCGTGGCGACCGGATCGCCGACGCCGAGCCGGGCGTAGCAGAGGTAGAGCAGCGGTGGCCAGTCGTGCGGACCGGACGGTGCGCGCGACCGCCGCCGGATCACGGTCGAGCAGGTCCCGCAGGGCCAGCCGCCTCCCCGCACGCCGCCATCGTCGCCGCGGTCGCCGTGGCGAGGGAGGGCTCGGCCCGGAGCAGTTCGACCGCGCGATCCGAGACGTACGGATCGGTGTAGCTGAGGCAGGCCAGCCGGAGGAAGGCGTCGACCGGGTCGTCGCTCGCCCGGGACGGGACCATGTCGCGGCCCCAGACCTCCAGCACGGCGAGATGCTCCCGCAGCTTCGACCAGCCGGCGAAACCGTACGCCCGGGCCAGCACCCGCTGGGCCCGCGACAGGGTGACGCGGCTCGGTCACCGGGGTCGTAGGTGGCGAACAGCTCGGAGCGCCTCGGCGTCCCCGGCGGCGGCTCGCCGGCGGAGCTGCTTGGCCTGCTTCCGCAGCCGCTCGAGATCGGGCCGGTCCGGCAACGACCAGCGAGCCGGCGGGTGCTCGCCGGCGGGGGACGGTCGGACGGGGACCAGTGGGCACAGGGGCCTCCTTCGCTCAGGTCCCGATGTCCGCGCCGTCGGGGCGAAAGAGGTGGATGGCACCAGCGAAGATCACGCTCAGGTGGGCTGTGCCCTGTCCGCGGACCGGTGGCGCCCTGCGCGCCGACTCCGACGGTAGCCCGGCCTCCCCCATCCGGACAAGCACCGTCCTCACAAGCACCGGCTGCGCCCCAGGGCTGCGACACGCGCGCTGAAACGACCCTGGCGCGCCGGCCGCGACGAACGTACGGTGTGTGGTCGAACGCCCCACGTGTGACCGAGGCCGCACCGATGACGGCACTCGCCACCGACGGCGAGACGTAGGCTCGCAGCCGTGACTGGTGCCCTGATCCGCTACCGCGTGATGGCCTACGTCGTCGGCTGTCTGCTGGTGGTGCTGGTGTGTGTCGGCGTGCCGCTGAAGTACCTCGGCGACAACGGCACCGTGGTGACCTGGACCGGCATCCCCCACGGCTGGCTCTACATGGCCCTGATCATCACCGCCTTCGACCTCGGTCGACGGGCTCGCTGGGGCTGGGGACGACTGATCCTGATCGCCCTGGCCGGCACCGTGCCCTTCCTGTCCTTCGTCGCCGAGCACTACGCCACCCGGGACGTGCGCGCCAAGCTGGCCGCCTTCCCCGAGTTCGCCGACCAGGCGTCCCTGCCGCCGGAGGCGGCCACCGTCCACGCCACCAGGAAGCGCGTCGGAGCCACAGGTCGTGCCGACCCCGAAAGCGGCTCCGACTAGGCGCTCTCTCGAGGACCGTCGTCCCTGACCGGGTCGGGTCGGAGCCTCGGTCGACGGGCCGGTCAGTGGGCCCGGAAGGCCTCGTGCAGCCACCACGAGCCGCCGTCGCTGCTGATCTTCGCGTCGATCACCAGCGGCCGCTCCCGCGGACCGGCGAGCCAGGCCGCCAGCGGATCGAGATCCGCGGGCGTGCGGACGGTCAGTCCCGTCCGCTCCGAAGCCGCGGGCGATCGCCGCGAGATCGGCGTCGGGGAACCGCACGGTGGACAGGTCGGCGCCGTCCGGGCCGAAGTGGTGGACCTCGGCACCGTAGGCGGCGTCGTCGTACACCACCACGAGCAGCCCGAGTCCCAGGCGGACAGCGGTCTCCAGCTCGGCGATCCCCATCAGGAAGCCGCCGTCCCCGGTGCCGAGCACCGGCAGGCGGTCCGGCGCGGCCAGCGCGGCGCCGATCGCGGTGGCCAGACCCAGGCCGATCGACTGGAAGGACTGGGTGAAGCAGAAGGCGCCGGCCGCGGGCACGGCCAGGTAGCTCGCGGGGTAGCCCATGAAGTTGCCGGAGTCCACAGCCAGCTGGCGGTTGCCGGGCAGCACGGCGTCCAACCGGGCGCTCAAGGCCCGCGGATCGATCGTGGTCTCGCTCGGAGAGGTCGGTGAACGGCACCTGCGGCCAGCGTCCTTCGGTGCGGAGCCGGCGCAGCCACGTCCGGGGTCCGGTAGCCGGTGCGGGCGTCCTCCCCGGCCACCCGATCGGCCACGCGCCGACACGGTCAGACCGACGTCGCCCCAGACGCCCAGATCCACCGGTCGACGGGCACCGAGGGCGGCTGGATCGTCGTCGACCTGGACCAGCACGGTCTCCGGACCGAGGAGACGGCCGTGGCGGGTGGTCCAGCTGGTCAGGCTGCAGCCCCAGGCCACCACCAGGTCCGCGCCGGTGACCAGCTCGGCGGCCAACGGCGTGGCGAACCCACCACAGATCCCGAGGTCGTACGCCTCGTCCGCGAACGTCCCGGCCGCGACGGCGGACGTGGTCAGCAGCGCGCCGACCCGGTCGGCCAGGGCGGCGATCTCCCGGCCGTACGGCAGCGCCCCCCGTCCCGCCAGGAACACCGGTCGCTCGGCGTCGCGGAGCACTTCGGGCGAGACCATCGACCGCGTCGGGGTCCGGCGCGGTCCGCGGGGCCGCGCGGCAGGGGTTCGAGGCGCCGGCTCTCGGCGACCTCGGCCGCCTGGACGTCGAGCGGGAGATTGAGCACCACCGTGCGACGGCCGTGGGACGCCGTCCGGTAGGCCCGGATGACATCGTCGAGCGCGGACCCCGGACTGTGCACTCGCTCGGGAACGGCGCCGACACTGCGACCAGGGCGTCCTGGTCGATGCGGAAGTTCGATCCGACGGCGGAGCCGGCGACGTCGGCCGCCAGCACCAGCAGCGGCGTCCGGCTCTTCGCCGCCTCGGTGATGCCGGTCATCGCGTTGGTCAGTCCGCAGCCCTGGTGCACGCTCAGCACGGCGACCCGACCACTGGTGCGGGCGTACGCGTCCGCCATCGTCGCCGCGCCACCCTCGTGTCGGGCGGCGACGAAGGGCACGCCGGCGGCGACCAGCGCGTTGGTCACGGCGAAGTTGCCGCTGCCGACCACCCCGAAGGCGTGGGCGGCGCCGAGGTCGGCGACCGCCTGCCCGACCAGCTCGGCAACCCGGCGTGCCCGGCGTCAGGCGGGCCGACGGCGACATCAGGACCGTTCGACGAGGGCGAGGACGCGCGCCGGGCTACCCGTGCCCCCGACCAGGCGCAGCGGCTGGACGAACAACAACGCCCCGGTGGTCGGCAACCGATCGAGCTGCTGCAGCTGGGTGAGACCGAGCTTGCCGGCCCCCAGCAGGAAGTAGTGCGCCGGGAAGGCCGGATCCATGCCGCCAGCCGACCCCGCGTCGATGCCGACGGTCTCCACCCCGTAGCCGCTGATCGCCCGCTCCTCGGCCAGCCACCGGGCGGCCTCGACCGACGGACCCGGGGTGTGCGGGCCGTTCGCGTCGGCGTTCAGGAACGTCGTCTGGTCGCCGCCGCGCGCCGACCAGCCGGTTCGCAGCAGCACCCACGCGTTGTCCGGGATGCGTCCGTTCTCGTCCTCCCAGGCCAGCAGATGGCGCGGCTCCAGGAGGAAGTCCGGGTCGGCGGCGACCTCAGCCGTGACGTCGACGACCACGGCGGGCCCGACCAGCCGCTCGGGCGGGACCTGATCCACCGTCCAGCCGTCCTTGCCGGTGACCCAGTGCGCCGGCGCGTCCACGTGCGTGCCGGTGTGCTCGCCGGTGTGGATGTTGTGCCACTTCCACATCGGACCGTCGTCGTCGAAGGCACTGACCGTCTCCAGACTGAGGGCGATCGTGTTCGCGAACGGTGGCGGGAGCTGCAGCACCGGGGTCGTCGGCGACAGCGGCGCCGTCAGGTCCAGGATCTCGATCCGGCCCGAGGTGAGCGCCGACTGCAGGGCGGCCAGCACATGGGATTCGGTCACGACGACTATCATCTCCTTGTTAATCTAAGTGATTATATCGACAAATTGCTATATATCATTCAGCGGAGCAGCAGGTCGGCGATCCGCTCGAGGTCCTCCGGCGAGGCGAACTCGATCGTCAGTCGCCCCTTGGTCCTGCCGCTGTCGACCTTGACCCGGGTGTCCAGGCGATCGGCCAGCTGACCGGCGATCTCGCTGGCCCGCGGATGGGGTTCGCGCGCCGAGCGCGGCGAACGGGACGTGGCGACGGCTCCTCGGCGTCGCCGAGGGTGACGATCTCCTCGGTTGCGCGGACCGACAGTCCCTCCGCCACGACGCGCTGCGCCAACCGCTCCTGACTGCCCTGGTCGGGAAGCGCCAGCAGAGCCCGCGCGTGTCCGGCCGAGAGCACCCCCGCAGCCACCCGTCGCTGAACGGTCGGCGGCAGCCGGAGCAGGCGGATGGTGTTGGAGATCTGCGGTCGCGAGCGTTTGATGCGGCTGGCCAGCTCCTCCTGCGTGCAGCCGAAGTCCTCCAGCATCTGCTGGTACGCCGCCGCCTCCTCCAGGGGGTTGAGCTGCGCCCGGTGCAGGTTCTCCAGCAGGGCATCCCGGAGGAGGTCATGGCTCTCGGTCTCCCGGACGATCGCCGGGATGACCGTCAGGCCGGCCTGTTGCGACGCCCGCCAACGGCGCTCCCCCATCACCAGCTCGAACCGCTCGTCGCCCAGCGGTCGCACCACGATGGGCTGGAGCAGCCCGACCTCGCCGATCGAGTCGACGAGCTCGGCCATGGCGTCCTCGTCGAAGACGGTCCGCGGCTGCCGCGAGTTCGGGGTGATGGACTCGAGGGGGACCTCGGCGAAGTACGAGCCGTCCGGGATGGGGGTGGGTCCCCGGTCATCGGTGGCCGGCTCGGACCGGGCTCGTCGGGGTCGACGCTCGGCTCGACCGTCAGGCGCACCGTCGGCCGGCTCGCGGGCCGGATCGGGCGGCGTCGGCTCCGTGCGCTGGAAGAGCTCACCCAGGCCGCGGCCGAGACCACGGCGCTCGGCGGGACGATCAGTCATGGTCATGGACGAAGCCTCTCGGGAGTGCGGAGCGGTTCAGGAGCGACGGACAGGTCGCGGTCCGGGGCCGGGCGCTGAGCCGATCAGTGCGAACGTCGCGATGCGGACCGAGCGATCGATCGCCGGAGCCGATGGCGCCGTCACTGCTCGGGTCCCCGGCGCCGCGGCGGGCGATCTCGCTGCGCCGCCTGCAGATAGGACACGGCACCGGCCGAGTCCGGGTGGTACGTCAGCACCGTCTGCCCGTAGCTCGGCGCCTCCGAGATCCGGACAGAGCGCGGGATCACCGTCGGCAGCGTCTCCTCGGTGAAGTAGGCGCGCACCTCGTCGGCGACCTGCGCGGCCAGTCGGGTCCGAGCGTCGTACATGGTCAGCAGCACCGTGCTGACCGCGAGGTCCTCGTTCAGCTCACCCTTCACGAGGTTGATCGTGCGCACGAGCTGGGACACGCCCTCCAAGCGCGTAGTACTCGCACTGGATGGGAATCAGGATCTCGCTGGCGGCCACCAGGGCGTTCAGTGTGATCAGACCGAGAGACGGTGGGCAGTCCAGGAACACGTAGTCGACCGGGTGATCGGCCAGGTACGCACGCAGCGCCTTGCGCAGACGGTTCTCCCGCGCCACCATCGACACCAGCTGGATCTCCGCGCCGGCGAGGTCGATCGTCGCCGGCAGGACGTGCAGCTTGGGAGCCTCGGGGGAGGCCACCAGGTGGTCCGCGATCGGCGCGCCCTCGATCAGGACCTCGTACGTTCCGGGAACTCCGGGGGAGTGGTCGATACCCAGGGCGGTCGAGGCGTTGCCCTGCGGGTCGAGATCGAGCACCAGGACGTTCAAGCCCCCGAGCGCCAGGCCGGCGGCCAGGTTCACCGATGTGGTGGTCTTTCCCACGCCACCCTTCTGGTTCGCGACCACGAACACGCGCGTGGCGCGTGGCGTGGGGAGCTCGTGGTGGACCCCGGTGGTGGCGGTCGGACAGGATCCGGGGTCGGTGTCTCCGCTACCTCACCGTCGTCGAACTCATCGCGGTCGAACTTCGCTCGACGAGGTCCCGGCGGTCTCGCTACCGACGTATCGGTGGACGCAGCCTCCGGTGCGACGGACGTGTCTGTTTCCCGTGAAACATCTGCCTGCGGAGCGTGCCGGGCGTCCGGCACAGGACTGGCTTCCGCGCTCGATGGTAGGTCCGAAGCCACCGGCAACACATCGCCCGGCTCGCCGGGGCGCCGTGTTTCACGTGGAACGGCGTCAGGCGCTGGCAATTCGATCGCCGTCGCGTCGATCGTCACCGGGTTGTCGGGCTCACTGTCGGCGGCCTCGACCGGTGCGGTTGCGAGCGGGTGGAGACCGTCGTCCTCGTGCCAGTTTGATTCGAGGGACGGACCGGGGGCGGAGTCCTGGTGCTCGACGCTCGTCTCCGGCGACGGCGAGCCAGTCTCCGCCACTCCGGGAGATCCGCTCTGGGGCGCAGAGACGAGGTGATCGACCGGGGTCAGTTCAGGGCCCTCCGCCCGGGAGAGCTCAGGGTCCTCCGCGGGGGACGGCTCCGGTTCCGCCGCGTCGGCCCGTTCCTCGGTACCGGGCTCGTCGGAGGTGGGACCTGGCTGCGACGACCCTTCCAGGAGCGCTGTTTCACGTGGAACAGCGAGGTCACCGGGCCAGCCCAGAGAGCTGCTCCAGCGGACCGACCGAGGCCAACCAAGACCTGCAGCGATACGTGATGGCACCGCCAGACTGAGACTCATCCTTCTCCTCTTCACCCGCTAGACACAGCACCCTATGTGAGGGTTCCGACGCTCACGAGGCGGCGCGCTGGACCCCGTACCGCAGCCTCGATTCGTCCGCCGACTGTCTGGTCGAAGGCACAGAGATCGGACCCATCAAGGACGACCCCGACCCGATGAGCACCACGGAACCGTGGCGTAGGGGGCGGACAGGCTGCAGGGCACGCTCACGAAGCCCTCCCCCTGCCCATCCGCAGCCCCGACGCCAGACCGGCTGAGGATCGGCGACCCCCGCCACCGCCGAGACACGGCTCGAAGCGCCCGCCCACCCGAGCCGTCGGCCCACCGCCACGGTCTGCCTCCGCGTCGCGGCGCCGCTGCCGTCCGTGACCAGGTCGCCATGGGCCGGGGTACCCGCCACCGACCACCATCCAGCACCGCGGACAGCGCCACCCACCCGGCGCCGATCGGCCACCGCCCTCTCCGCGACGAGCAGCCGGCGGAGAGGAGAGGGAGGACGGGCGTCAGGCGAGTCGCAGGCGGACGACCGTGGTCGGCTCGACCTCCGGCGCGACCTGCGGTGTGACGATGTCCGCAGACAAACCGGAAGCTCTGATCAGGCGCTCGTGGTCGACCAGCTCGTTGGCCGCGGACGCGCCCTTGATCGCGAGGATCTGGCCGGTCGGCTTCATCAGCGGCAGGCACCACCGGATCAGGCGATCCAGGGGAGCGAGGGCTCGCGACAGCACCGCGTCGTAGGTGCGCGCCACCTGCTCGGCCCGCTCCCGCCGGACCGACACCCGGTCGGTTATCCCCAGGTCATCCACACTGTGGGTAAGAAAGGTGCTGCGCCGAAGTAATGGCTCGATCAGGTCGACCGTCAGATCCGGATCGCAGCAACGCCACCGGGATCCCCGGCAGCCCGGCGCCGGAGCCCACGTCGGCCACCGACGCCCCGGTCGGGGATCAGCTCCGCGACGGACGCGCTGTTGAGGATGTGGCGTCCCCAGATCCGGTCCGACCTCGCGCGGACCGAGGAGCCCCCACTCGATACCTCGACTTACCAATATATCTCTATATCGACTTATCGAGACGAAAGACGTCGCCCGAGCCGTAGATCTGCTGCACCACCTGCTCCGACACGTCGCCGGGGGCCGCCGACTCGTGGTCAGCGGCCCCCGGCGACGATGACGGCTCCGGTCTGCTCAGCCACGCGCCGGCAGGACGACCACGTGTCGACGAGGCTCTTCGCCCTCCGACTCGCTCGTCAGCCCGGCCGCAGCCACGGCGTCGTGGACGATCTTGCGCTCGAACGGGTTCATCGCCTTCAGGTGCACCGGCTCGGACGAGTCCTTGACCTCCTGCACGGCGTCGCCGGCCAGACGCGACGAGCTCGGTCCGACGCTTGCCGCGGTAGCCGGCGACATCCAGCATCAGTCGACTCCGCTGGCCCGTCTCGGCGAGCACCGCGAGCCGGG
Source organism: uncultured Actinomycetota bacterium (assembly GCA_963759915.1). Taxonomy (GTDB): domain Bacteria; phylum Actinomycetota; class Actinomycetes; order Propionibacteriales; family Propionibacteriaceae; genus Microlunatus. The sequence goes on from CAVXBJ010000021.1 coordinate 46,102, forward strand.
TGAGCTCCTGGAGGGCATCCAGCACCTGTCCGTCCTTGCCCACCAGCGCGTTCGACTCGCTGACGATCGACACGTGCGCGCGATCGCCGTCGATGTAGGTGTCGATGTCCCCGTCGAGGTCGGCGATGTCGAGCAGCTCCTCGAGGTAGTCGGCGGCCACCTCGGCCTCGACCTCCAGCGGGTTGTCGTCGTCCTCGTCCTCGTCGTCGCCGTCGTCCTCAGCGTCGTCGGCCGAGACCGGCTCGGCCGAGCCGTCGGCCTCGGGCGTCGCGTCGACGGTGTCCGTCACGGACTCCGGGTCGACCGGCGAGCTCTCCTGGTCGGCAGCGGCCGTGTCGTCGGCGAGGCCGGGGTCGGTCATCGTCTGATCCGTGTTGGTCATGTTCCTCCTTCGGGCGACCGCGGGCCGCGGTCCCCTGTCCTGACGGTGATCCCGAGCGGAACGGCCCAGAGTGCGGCCGCCGATCGGGAGGGATGAGGGGAGCGTCGGCTCACTGCTTGCGCTGAGACCGGGTCTGCTTTCGCGGCTGCTGGCGTACCACCCGGGGCGGATCCTGAGGGCCGGTGCCGTCCACGGCCGGTGAGCTGCCGTTTCCGTTCACGCTGCCGCGAGCGACGACACCGCCCTCCGCCGTCGCCGCCGTCGGGGCCGGGCCTCGCCGAGCCTCCTTGCGCGCCTGCTTCTCCTTGCGCCGTTCCTCCCACGCCTCGTACGCGGGCGTGCCCGGGGCCGGGTTCCGACGGATCACGTAGAACTGCTGACCCATGGTCCACAGGTTGGAGGCGAGCCAGTAGATCAGCACGCCGATCGGGAAGTTGATGCCGCCGACCGCGAAGATCACGGGGAACAGGTACAGCATCATCTTCTGCTGCTGAGCGAACGGGCCGGTGAGCGCCTCCGGCGGCATGTTCTTGCGCATCAGCTGCAGCTGGGTGACGAACAACGTGGCCGTCATGGCCAGGATGAGCACGACCGAGACGATGTGCACGTTGAGCGCGGCCGCCCCGCCGGCCTGAGGAAGGTGGCCGAGATGGGCGCGCCGAAGATGGTGGCGGAGTTGCAGCGACTCGACCAGCTGCGGGTTGATCTCCAGCCAGTGGCCGCGGGGGATGTCGTTGGCGGCCCCGTCGAGCACCCGGAACAGCGCCAGGAAGATCGGCATCTGCAGCAGCAGCGGCAGGCAGGAGGACAACGGGTTGGCGTTGTGCTCCTTGTAGAGCTTCATGGTCTCTTGACCGAGCTTCTCCCGGTCGTGCCCGTACTTCTTCTGCAGCTCCCGCACCTTGGGCTGCAGCAGCTGCATCTGGCGGGAGGACTTGATCTGCTTCACGAACAGCGGGATCAGGGCCACCCGGATGACCACGGTGAGGCTGACGATCGAAAGCGCCCAGGTCCAGCCGCTGTCGGCACCGAGCACCGGCGACCACAGGCTGTGGAAGAGCACCAGCAGACCCGAGACCACCCAGTACAGCGGGCGCATGATGGCGCTGCCGACGGCGATGAACGGGTCCCAGATGCTCAACGGGACGAGCAGCGGGATCAGGTCGAACAATTCACACCTCGTACGTGAGCCGGCTCGGCTCGCTGGTCGGACACATCGGACCGGACAGTCGCCGAGTCGTCCCGCAGGACGGGAGTCGGCGCCTCCGGCAGGTCATGGTGACCCTGGTCGTGGGGGCCGCCGAGATCATCGGCGGCGGGGCTGGTCGGTGCCGAGTGCCCGGCGGCGGCGGCCGCCTGGAGCCGCGCTTCCTCGTCGAACTCCGGCGTCCCTGGCACGGGATCGTAGCCGCCGGCGGTCCACGGGTGGCAGCGCAGCAGCCGACGACGCGGCCAGGTACGTGCCCTTCACGGCACCGTGCACCTCGACGGCCCGGAGGGCGTACGCCGAGCAGCTCGGGTAGTAGCGACACACGTTGCCGTACAGGGGCGAGATGACGAGCCGGTAGAGCTTCAACAGGCCGATCAGCACGTACTTCACCGGCGTGCCAACCGCGACAGCGCCGTGTGCCCAGGCAGCGGCGAGATCCGTTCCCAGCTCGGGACCGGCCGTCGGCGGCCGGCGGCAGCGCGCGCACCACCACCAGCGTGCGAGCCGGGAGCTCGGGCAGGCGCGCCCGAGGCCAGATGCCGCAGACGACGACGCACGCGGTTGCGCCGCACGGCCGAGCCCGACGGTCTTGGACACCACGAAGCCGATCTGGCGGTCGCTGCCGCCGGATCGGTTCACGTCGCTCTCAGCCGACTCGGCCTCGAGCTGCAGGGCGTGCACGACGACCGTCCGTCGCCCCGCGCGCACCCCGTGACGCACCGTGCGTCGGAAGTCCTCCGACCGACGCAGCCGTGCGTCCCTGGGCAACACGAGGCCGACCTGGGTACCGAGCCGTCAGGCAGACAGCTTGTCGCGGCCCTTGCGCCGGCGGGCGGCAAGGATGGCGCGTCCGGACCGGGTCCGCATCCGGAGACGGAATCCGTGGACTCGACTGCGGCGCCGGTTGCTCGGCTGGAACGTGCGCTTGCTCACGGGAGGGCTCCCTATATCGTGAATTCTGGCCAGGTACCACCCGACGAAGCGCGGGCAGCGAACAGGGGTCGCCACAGTGGCGGCGACCTCCTAACGGTACGGGGACGACACAAGAGGGTCAAACCGGTGACCCCTGGCCACGATCGTCGACGCAGGTGTCCAGCCGACACGCCGAGCAATCCGGAAAAGTGTCACGAACGGGTTGCGGCGCGCCCGAGCCCGTTGCTACGTTCACGCCTCGTCCCTTGTTTGTCATTCCGCCAACGTTCTTCTGCCCGACACCATCAGTTCCGCCCGATGTCACCCTCTCCGGCTCACGACGACCACGCGGTCGCCCTGTCGCCGAGGCGGAGGTGGTCGCGGTGGTTTCCACCTATTCGTGCACAGGGTGTGGATAAGTATGTGGAAGGACTAGGGTGAGGGGCCTGACACGATCGTGGGACGAAGGATCACGGACCGGAACAGGAGGTCGAGGATGACCTTCCTCTTCCCACGCCGAACGCGATCGGATCACACCTGACTACTGCGGTACTCCGCGGTGTCCCCACGGACCCCGTCGACGTGCCGTGCCCCGAGACAGAAGCTGTGGAGACCGAGGTTGTGACCGACGCGAACGGCAGTGACACCACGACGATCGCGTGGGAGCACGTCTACACGACCTCCCCGCCGGAGCTGCGGCGCTGGTTGGACAACTCCAAGCCGGTGGCGATGCACCAGGACGCCTTGATGGTGGCGGTGCCGAACAACTTCACCCGCAACCAGCTCGAGGGTCGCTTCCGGCCCGACATCGAGCAGCAGCTCAGCGACTACTTCCAGCGCTCGGTCCAGCTCGCCGTCATCGTCGACGCGACCGTGTCTCCCGAGCCGCCGACCCCCGACCAGAACAGCCTCGTCCGGCCGGTTCGACGTGTCCGGCCACGGGCGGCCGAACGCCGCCCCGGTCGGCCCGGGACTCGATCCGCGTCGCTACGCCCGTGCCGGCGACCCCTCGCCGAGCAGTCCCGGGTCGGCCGCCAACGGCTGGGAGCTGCGGGAGCCGACCGAACACCGCCTGGACCTCTCGGCAGCACCGCCTGGACCCGCCGCACGCCCGCCTCGCCTCCGGCCGGTGGCCGCCCGGCCGGGCGGGCAGCCCGACCCCGGCCTGCCGGCCGCACCGTTCCAGAGTCCGTACGCTCAGGTCGAGCAACGGCCACGCTCAGCGACCGGTGGCGGATCCGGACGAGGTGGTCCGGCCGCGCAAGGAGATCGACGCCCGGCTCAACCCGAAGTACACGTTCGAGACCTTCGTCATCGGCTCGTCCAACCGGTTCGCCCACGCCGCCGCCGTCGCCGTGGCGGAGAACCCGGGCAAGTCGTACAACCCGCTGACCATCTACGGCGAGTCGGGACTGGGCAAGACCCACCTGCTGCACGCGATCGGCCGCTACGCCCGGGACTACTTCGAGCGGGTCCGGGTGCGCTACGTCTCCACCGAAGAGCTCACCAACGACTTCATCAACGCGATCAGCCAGAACAAGGGCGCCGAGTTCCGGCGCCGCTATCGCGACGTCGACGTGCTGCTGATCGACGACATCCAGTTCCTGGAGGGCAAGGAGCAGACGCAGGAGGAGTTCTTCCACACCTTCAACACGCTGCACAACGCCCAGAAGCAGATCGTGATGACGTCGGACCGGCCACCGAAGAACCTGGAGAACCTGGAGCCGCGGCTGCGCAGCCGGTTCGGCTGGGGACTGATCACCGACATCCAGCCGCCCGACCTGGAGACGCGGATCGCCATCCTGCGCAAGAAGGCCGCGCAGGAGCGGCTGGTCGCCGGACCCGACGTGCTCGAGTTCATCGCCAGCCGGATCCAGACCAACATCCGCGAGCTGGAGGGGGCCCTGATCCGGGTCACCGCCTTCGCCAGCCTCAACCGTCAGCAGGTCGACCTCGCCCTCGCCGAGGTCGTGCTCAAGGACCTCATCCCCGAGGGCGGCGAGACCCAGATCACCTCGGGGATGATCATGGCCCAGACCGCCGCCTACTTCGATCTCACCATCGAGGACCTGTGCGGCCAGAGCCGCACGCACGTGCTGGTCACGGCCCGCCAGATCGCCATGTACCTGTGTCGCGAGCTGACCGACCTGTCGCTGCCCAAGATCGGCCAGCAGTTCGGCGGTCGCGACCACACGACGGTGATGCACGCCGAGCGCAAGATCAAGAACCTGATGTCGGAACGCCGCTCGCTCTACAACCAGGTGACCGAGCTGACCAACCGGATCAAGCAGCAGGCCTCCCAGCGCTGACGTCCGCACGCGGTCCCGGTGGGCTCCAGGCACTCCACGGGACCCTCAGGGGACGAAGTGGTCGGCCAGGACCGCCGTCAGGGCGGCCTCGTCGCCGTCCACCGAGAGCCGCGGGTCATCGAGACCGATCCGCCGCCACACCAGCAGCGCCAGCGCCTCGGCCGGGCCGTTCAGGGTGGCCGCCCGCGCCTCCGGGGCGTCGGCGGCGGCTGACAGCGACCAGGTGCGGTCCAGGTCGGTGGCGGCCAGGCCCAGCCGTACGGGTGGGGCGGGCGCACGACCCAGTCGCACCTGCCGCGGGTGCATGACCGTGACCACCTCGTCCACCGTGTCGGCCCAGATCACCGGGGCCACGACCAGGTCCAGCCCACCCGCGGTCCGCAGGTCCCACAGGTGGATCAGCGTCTCGTGCAGCTGCCGGCGGCACCAGAACGCCACCGTGCCCCGCTCGAGCAGTGTCCGGGCCGGCGCCGACGGATCCAGGGACTCCAGCGTCGTCCGGAGCTCGGTGGCGCACGCGGCGTACCGGAGGCGGGGATCCGCCGCCCCGGACCACGGCCGACGTCGGTCGAGCGGGCCATCGCCGCGGCCCAGTGGTGAACGGCCGCGAGGTGCTCGACCAGGTCGGCGACCCGCCAGTCCCCACACCAGGGGACCGGCGCGCCGGCATCGACCACGTCGATGGCGTCCTCGAACGCGGCCTGCAGCCGGCCAGCGTCGTCAGCTCGTCGAGCTCGCCCACAGAGTTGTCCACAGCCCCATCCTGGCCACGAATGACACGATTTCTGCCGACGATGCCGCCCCGAAGGTTGCGGAATGGTTACGCGGGCCACACACCTGGGGAATACCCTGTGGATAACCACCCGGCGTGGGGACAACGCGGGTCGATCCTGAGGACCAGGCAGGGGTACCCGGTGGAGGAGCTTTCGACCGTCGCCACTCGTCCTCAGATACTCCCCGTGTAATTTCGAGTGCGACACAGCGTCGACCACAGGGCGAACCCTCGGGTGACGTGGTCGAACAGGGGTTTGTCCACAGGGTCCACAGCACCTACTACGACGACTATCAGTTACACATAGCTCAATCAGTTCGAAGTCACTGACTGTGCGCATGTAGACAACCCGCCCAAGCACGCACAAGCACGGAGGACCAGTGAAGTTCTTGCGCAAGCTCTTCGGCCGCGATCAGGACGACGAGGCCGAGGACGTCCCCATCCAGCTGGACCAGGAGCTGCGCCGTCGCCAGCTGCTCACGCTGGAGAAGGCGCTCGATGCAGCTGGCCAACGAGATGCGCGGGCTGTGAGTCCCTGGACAACCTCGGCTGGCGGGTCCGGGTCAACGAGTACAGCCGGCTCGCCGGCGAGGCGATGATGCTGCGTCGTGGCGAGATCACCCGGGAGGGGGTGCTCGACCTCGTGTTCGAGATCCGACCGCTGTTCACCGGCGCCCCGCCGGCCCGGAAAGAGCATCTGGTGCCGCTCCAGGCAGCGGTCCTGGCCGCGGCCGAGGAGCTCCGCGAGCTGTCGCCGTCGGAGCGTGGCTGAACAGCCGCACCGGCGTCGGTATGATCGTCCAGCGCTGCCCTCGTGCGTGGCGCGGTTTCCTCGTACGGGGTGCCAGACAGAGGCAGGAGGCAGTGTGAGGATCCGACTCGAACGTGACACGTTGGCCGAGGCGGTGCAGTGGGCCGCCCGCAGCCTGCCGACCCGGCCGAGCGTCCCGATCCTCGCGGGGCTGCTGGTCCGGGCCGACGCCTCGGGCGTGGTGCTGTCCAGCTTCGACTACGAGACCAGCGCGCAGATCACCGTGAAGGCCGAGGTCGCCGACGAGGGCGAGGCCCTGGTCTCCGGCCGGTTGCTCGCCGACATCTCCCGCAGCCTGCCGGCCAAGCCGGTCGACATCTCCGCCGACGGCAACCACGTCGAGCTGGTCTGCGGCAGCGCCCGCTTCACCCTGCAGACCCTGCCGGTCGCGGACTACCCGACCCTGCCGACCCTGCCGGAGGCGACCGGGAGCGTGCCGAGCGACGTGTTCGCGCACGCCGTGGCGCAGGTGGTGGTGGCCGCCGGGCGCGACGAGCTGCTGCCGGTCTTCACCGGTGTCCGGGTCGAGATCGAGGGCGAGACCGTCTCCCTGCTGGCCACCGACCGCTACCGGATGGCCCTGCGCGAGTTCACCTGGAACCCGGCCACCCCGCAGATCTCCGCGGCGGCCCTGGTCCCGGCCAAGGTGCTGTCCGACACGGCCAAGTCGATGTCGGCCGGCGAGCAGATCGTCCTCAGCCTGGCCTCCGGCGGCGCCGGCGACGGCATCATCGGCTTCGAGGGTCACGGCACCGCCGGCGACCGGCAGACCACCACCCGGCTGCTGGACGGGGAGTTCCCGAAGGTCCGCCACATCATGAACACCCAGCCGGTGATGACCGTGCGGCTCAGCACCGCCGACACGATCGCCGCCGCCCGCCGGGTCTCGCTGGTCGCCGAGCGCAACACGTCGCTGCGGATGCTGATCGGCGACGGGGTCGTCACGCTGGAGGCCGCCACCGGCGACCAGGCGCAGGCCTCCGAGGCACTGGAAGCGGTCGTCGAGCAGCCGGGCGGGGGAGACCAGGCCGTCACCGCGGCGGGCTTCAACCCGACGTACCTGCTGGACGCGCTCGGAGCCTTCGACACCCCGTACGTGAACTTCGCCTTCACCGCACCGAGCAAGCCGTGCCAGCTGACCGGGCTCGCCGAGCTCGACGGTGACCCGATCACCGACTACCGGCACGTGATCATGCTGATGCGCCTGCCCTCCTAGTCCCAAAGCTCGCTGTTCGCTGCGCGGTGTTGTCGTCACTCGCTGCTCACTGCGCGCTGAGGACTCTGCCTTCCCTTCTCGTTCGCAGACAAAAAGCGCGTCTGCTCGCTCGGCGGTCCAGGCAGAGTCGGCGCTTCGTTCACGGCCGCTCGCGACGAGGCTCGCTCGCTGACGCTCGGTCGGGAGCACCACGTGGTGGTCAAGGCGTAGCGCAGCGCTGCTAGCGTGCTCACGACGTCGCCGGAGAGGGGCTTGGCATGCAGCTGGGAATGATCGGTCTGGGGCGGATGGGCGCCAACATCGTGCGTCGGTTGATGCGGGACGGGCACGAGTGCGTGGTGTTCGACGTGAACGCCGATGCCGTGGCCTCGCTGGCGGCCGAGGGCGCTACCGGGGCCGAGAGCCCCGAGGACTTCGTGGCCAAGCTGGAGCGGCCCCGCGCGGTGTGGGTGATGATCCCGGCCGGCATCACCGGGAAGATCGTCGACCAGTTCGCCGCCCTGCTCGACGAGGGCGACATCATCATCGACGGCGGCAACTCCAACTACCGCGACGACGTCCGCCGGGCCGCCAAGCTCAAGGACCAGGGCATCCACTACGTCGACATCGGCACCAGCGGGGGCGTGTTCGGCCTGGAGCGGGGCTACTGCCTGATGGTCGGCGGACCCGACGAGGCCGTGGCGCAGGATCGATCCGGTGCTGAAGACCATCGCCCCCGGCGTCGGGCGAGATCGAGCGGACCCCGGGCCGCTCCGGCGAGCTCGCGCCCGAGGAGCTCGGCTACCTGCACTGCGGACCGTCCGGCGCCGGCCACTTCGTGAAGATGGTCCACAACGGCATCGAGTACGGCATCATGGCCGCCTTCGCCGAGGGCCTCAACATCCTCGACAACGCCGACGCCGGGATCCGCGAAGCGGAGCACTCGGCCGAGATCGCCCCGCTCGAGGAGCCGGAGTACTACCAGTTCGACATCGACACCGCGAAGGTGTCGGAGCTGTGGCGTCGGGGATCTGTCGTCTCCTCCTGGCTGCTGGATCTCACCGCGGCCGCGCTGCAGGCGAATCCGACCCTGGACGGCCTCGCGGGCCGCGTCTCCGACTCCGGCGAGGGCCGGTGGACGGTCAAGGCGGCCGTCGACATCGGCGTACCGGCTCCCGTGCTGGCCGCGTCCCTGTTCGAGCGGTTCGCCTCCCGCGGTGAGGACCACTTCGCCAACCAGGTGCTCTCGGCGATGCGTCAGCAGTTCGGTGGCCACCAGGAGCTGCCCGCCGGTGACTCGTTGGAGGCGGGCGGCGCCAAGGCGGACAAAGTGGATTCGTCGCCCACTGAGCGCTGAAGGGTGCCGGTGGGGTGGGTTCAGGGCGGCGTCCCGCCCACCTCGCTTCGCAGGCTCCGCTCGGAACGCCCGACCACACCCAGACGCCGCCCTGAACCCACCCCACCTCGGTCATCTCGCGATGGGCCCTCGCCACCAGTCCACCTGGCTTCGACCACCTAGGCTGACCTGATGTTCGTCGACCATCTGCAGCTGGCCGACTTCCGGTCCTATCTGCAGGTCGATGTGCCGCTCGGCTCCGGGGTCACCACGTTCGTCGGGGCCAACGGGCAGGGGAAGACGAATCTGGTGGAGGCGGTGGAGTACGTCTCGACGCTGTCCTCGCACCGGGTGTCGTCGGAGGTGCCGCTGGTCCGGTTCGGGGCGGAGCGGGCGGTGGTCCGGGCGCGGGTGCAGGCCGGGCTGGACGATCCACGGCAGCTGCAGCTGGAGGTCGAGATCACGCCGGGCAAGGCCAACCGGGCCAAGCTGAACCGGTCACCGCTGCGCCGGTCGCGGGAGCTGATCGGGGTGCTCCGGACGGTGGTCTTCTCACCGGAGGACCTGGCCATCGTGAAGGGCGACCCGTCGGAGCGGCGCCGGTTCCTGGACGAGCTGGTGGTGGCCCGTTGGCCGCGGTTCGCGGGTGTCCGTGCGGACTACGACCGCGTCCTCAAGCAGCGCAGCACGCTGCTCAAGTCGTTGAGCGGGAGATCCCGGGGTGGTCCGCCGCCGGCCGAGGCCGCCTCCACCCTCGATGTCTGGGACGCCCATCTGGCCACGGCGGGGGCCGAGCTGCTGGCCGCCCGGCTGCGCACCCTGGCCGAGCTCGCCCCGCACGTCAGCTCCGCGTACGCCGACATCGCCCCCACCAACTCCGACGTCGCGGCCACCTACAAGTCGAGCCTGGAGCTGACCGCCGAGCTGACCCGGGACGAGATCGTCGAGGTGATGACCGCCGGGCTGCTGGAGCGCCGCCCCGACGAGATCCAGCGCGGCCTGTGCCTGGTCGGACCGCACCGCGACGACGTCGTGCTGACCATGGGGCCGATGCCGGCCAAGGGATACGCCAGCCACGGCGAGTCCTGGTCGCTGGCCCTGGCGCTGCGGCTCGGTTCGTTCCAGCTGCTCCGGGACGACGCGGTGGAGCCGGTGCTGGTGCTGGACGACGTGTTCGCCGAGCTGGACAGCACCCGTCGGCAGCGGCTGGCCGCCAGCGTGCTGACGGCCGAGCAGGTGCTGGTCACCGCCGCCGTCGGTGCCGACGTCCCGGCCGAGCTGGTCGGACGGCGATATCGGGTGGCGGCCGGGGAAGTCACCGCCGATGAGTGAGCCACCCCGGGTCGAGGCCGATCCGACCAACCCGAGCAACGCCGGTGCCGGGTCCACCGGGGCAGCGCCGGACGAGCCGAGTCCATCGCCCGGGTCCGCCCACGATCCGAGCGGGCTCGAGCTCGCCCGCTCCATCGCCGACTCCGTGGGGGCCGGTCCCCGGCGTCGGTCCAAGAAGCGCTATCAGCGGCCCGCCCGGGTCGATCCGGTACGGTCCGGCGCCCGCCCCGACGACCGCGACCCCAAGCCGCTCGGCGACGCGTTGGAGAAGCTCGTCGACACCAAGGGCTGGAGCACCGATCTGAGCATCCGGGCCCTGCTGGCCCGCTGGCCCGCGCTGGTCGGTCCGACGAATGCCGCCCACTCCTGGCCGGAGTCCTACGCCGAGACGGTCCTCACGGTCCGGACCGAGTCCACCGTCTGGGCGACCTCGTTGCGGACCATGGCGCCGCAGCTGGTGGCCAAGCTGAACGAGCAGCTGGGCGACGGGACGGTCACCCGGGTCACGGTGCTCGGGCCGCAGGGCCCGTCGTGGAAGAAGGGGCGGCTGTCGGTCCGGGACGGGCGCGGTCCGCGGGACACGTACGGCTGATCACGTACGGCTGATCACGTACGACTGATGTAGACTGATCACCGACGCCCCCCGACGTCGGATCCACGCGCCGGAGCGATGCACGGCTGGTCCGGCACGGGAGGCGACCCGGTCGGCACATTAGGCTGCCCCGGGTGATCTGGGCCGACCTCCGCATCCTGGTGCTGGACACCGGGCGCGTCTGGTGGCGGACCCTGCCGCAGATCCTCTCGGTCTACCTGGCCGGCTGGCTCGGGGCGCAGCTGGCGCTCAAGCTCGCCATCCGGGTCGGTGAGTGGAACTCGTGGGCGGCGCTGGCCGTGTTCTCCTTCGGCTTCCTCGCTCAGCTGGTCGCGATCGTGGTGATGCTGCAGATCGTCGGCCGTGAGCTCGGCGTCCGGGACCTGATCCCCGAAGCCGAGGCCGTCGGCGACGACCGCGACACCAGCCTCACCCGGCTCGTGTCGATCACCCTGCTGCCCTTCCTGGGTATCTACGCAGCCTTCGGCGAGGTGAGCCAGACCGCGTCCCAGCTCGCCAACGAGCAGCTCTTCCGCAACGGCGTGCTCAGCGACGCCCCCTCGGTCCTCGGCACCTTGAACACCGCCGCCACCCAGCACGGCTGGTGGCTGCTCCTCGGGTTGGTCGTGATCTACCTGCTCCGGCGGGGTCTGGATCTGCTGCACGAGCGCACCGGGTACCGCAGCCTCGGCATCCTGGTCGCCCTGATCGAGTCGTTCTTCCTCCTGGTCGTGATCATGGGCGGCATCCGGGTCTGGCAGCAGGCCAAGCTCTGGCTCACCGGTCGCGAGTTCATGGCCTGGCTCGACACCGTGCGGGACGCGATCCTGGAGGCGCTGGCCGTCCTCTCCATCCGGCTGCCGGCGATCGTGACCCAGGTGGTGGGCTTCGTCACCGACGAGGTCTGGCCGCTGTTCTGGGAGGCGCTGGCCCAGCCGGTCATCTGGCTGGCGGTGGCGGCTCTGGTGTACGGCTCCCACGTGCTGTCCCTGGCGGAGCTGTGGCGCAAGGGGCAGCCGTACCTGGAGAAGGTGCCCGGGTCGACGGCGTTCGCCAGCCACGCGGAACGGCGTCGAGCCCGGGGGGTGACGCCGCCTCCGCCGGGTGTGGGCCGTGCGGCGGTGGAGCTGAAGGAGGCGTTCCTCGGCGACATCGACGACAAGTACCTGCCGACCTTCCACTCGCTGCGCCTGGTGCTGCGGGCGGGGGTGGTGTTCCTCGGCTCCTACGTCGCGGTCTACTCGGCCATCGTGATGGCCGGAGACGGCCTGAACACGCTGATCGACACCCTGCTGGGCGGCCGACCGATCGCCTTCTGGTTCGCGTACGGACCGGCTATCGGCCTCGTGTCGGACGCGATCTTCGAGCCGCTGCGGATCTGCCTGCTCGCCGTGGCGTTCCGGCGCTGCCTCGAGCTGTTCTGGGCCCGCTCCCACACCGCCGCCGACGAGGAGCTCCCCGATCCCCTGGACCGGGAAGACCCGGTCGACCTCGCCGAGGCGGGCGAGGAGGTGCGGACGTGAGCAGGTCGCGCGGTCGGGTCCGGGTCTCCCGCGACAAGCTGGTCGGCGTGCTGGTCGCCCTGGCCTGCCTCGCCTTCAGCGCCGTCGGTCTCGAGGTCAACGACCCGCCCGAGTTCACCTACGTCGACGGCGTGCGGGGACAGGCCATCGGCCTCGAGCAGGCCGAGCTCATCGTCGGGGAGGTGGAGGTCGGCACCCGGCTGGTGGATCGCGGCCGGGTCGAGGCCGAGACCCAGGGCATGTTCGTCCTCGTGCGGGCGCGTCTCGAGGTGCCGGGTCCGCGCCGGGTCTCACTGAACGCCACCCACCTGCTCACCGCCGACCGGACCTACGACCAGTGGTCGTCGAACGCCCTGCGTGCCGATCCCGGCTTCGCCCAGGAGGAGGACCTGGTCTTCGAGGTCGACCCCGCGCAGATCGACGATCTCTCGCTCGAGATCTGGGCGGCCTCGACGGTGCAGGGCTTCTACCAACGGGCCCGCGTCCACCTGGGCATCACCGCCGACAACGCCGACCAGTGGCGCCGGGCTGCCGAGGGCCGCGAGCTCCAGCCGGCCGTCTCGGGCACCACCGAGGCGCTGCCGTGACCGACACGACCGGGCACACCCCGCTGGCCGACGCCGTGGCTCCGCCGGATCAGGGACCGGGTCGCCGTCGCGGCGCCTGGCTGCGAGCCGCCTGCGTGCTGCTGGCCGTCGCCGTCTACCTGAGTCTGTGGACCGCGTACGCCCTGAACGGGCTCACGTCCCACGGCCGCTACCACCAGTACGACCCGGGGGTACCGGTGACCGCGATGGGCGCGGAGTTCCGCCTGGTCAGCCTGGTCCAGACGACCGAGGTGACCGACAGCAGCACCGGGGACATCTCCAGGCCGCCGGTGAACGCGGTCTTCCTGGTCGCCCGGGTGGACGTCGTCCGACGCACCGACGACCCGGACCTGTTCTGCTCGTTCGCCGTCCTGGGGCCGGGTCGGCGGACCTGGGAGCCGAACACCGACTACGTGTCGCGGGACCTCGGCAGCAGCTGTCCCGGGAGGAGATGACCATCGGAGCGACCTGGCCGGTCGAGGTGATCTTCCAGGTGCCCGAGCGCTACGCCGGCGACCTGGCCGGGCTCGCGGTCAACGACCCCGTGTCGCGGGCCGTTCGTCCGGTGCTGACCCCGCCGTAGTCGGCCGTCCGCGCGACGGCGGCCGGCGGGTCAGTCCAGATCGTCGGCCAACCGCCGCAGCGGGAGGTCGTAGCGGTAGAGCCGGTCGCTCGGCGCCCAGCGGTAGTCACCGGTCTGCAGCAGGGAGGCGTCGCGGTACTCGAGGATCCAGACGGCCAGCTGGATGCTCGGGCCCAGCTCGAACTCGGCGGCCGGGAAGTCGAAGGTCAGCCGGTAGGGGATCGCGGGCAGTCCCGGGGTGAAGAAGGAGCCGCCGCTCGAGCCGCGGTACTCCTCGGTGCCGAACTGCTGGCTCTGCGGTTCCTGGTACGCCGGCGACCCGGGGTCCTTGGCGATGAACATCCAGTCGAGGCTGCTGGGCGACATCGCCTCGTCCCCGGTCACCCGTCCGGTGCCGGAGAGGACGATGCGGTAGACCTCGGTGTCGCGGAAGTCCTTGGTCTTCTGCGCGGTGCCGGCGGTGAAGGTGAACTCGTACGGTCCGGAGGTGATGGTGGTCCCCGGGGCGACCACCGTGCGGAGATCGTTCCGCTGATCGAAGCCGCCGGCCATCCACGTGAGGCCGATCAGCAGGGCGAAGGCCAGGACCAGCGACCCGGCCATGACCCAGGCGCGGCGGCTGCTCGATGCGCCCGGCGCGGGGCTGGTCTCGGGGCTGGTGGTGCTGGCCTCGGTCACCGGGTCAGTGTAGGCAGCGGGCGGGTTCGCGGGGCCGGACCGGGGGAGGGCCACCGGTCCCGGTCGGCCGCAGCCGAACCCCGTACGCGGCCGCCTGAGCCCTTCAGCAGCCCCAGGGTGCGTATCCGTGCTCCAGAAACCCCCGCCGTACGCCGCAGAGGCCCGTTGCGTGGCTCTCAGCACCCTTTCCGGCCGTTTCGACCCCTGACGGATACGGGATCCGGGGGCGACACGCGGTAGACTGGACAACGTTCCGGACGGCTGCGGATCCCCCAGATCACAGCCGTCCCTGTGTTGTCGTGCCTCTCTCGCGCCCCCCCGACGGGTGGTGGTGCGGGGCGGCGCCTGTGTGACAGGAGATCAGAGCCGGTGACCGAAGAGCTCCCCGAGCCGACCGCCCCCGACGACGCCACCACCGATCCGGTGGACACCACCGATCCGGCGGACGTCCTCGCGGTGGAGATCCCGGCTTTCGACGGCGTGCCCCGCATCAACAACGGCAACGGCGCGCGGCCCACCGAGTACGACTCCGGGTCCATCACCGTGCTGGAGGGCCTGGAGGCGGTCCGCAAGCGCCCCGGGATGTACATCGGCTCCACCGGTGAGCGAGGTCTGCACCACCTGGTCAGCGAGGTCGTCGACAACTCCGTCGACGAGGCGATGGCCGGCTTCTGCGACACCATCGACGTCCGGCTGCTGGCCGACGGGGGCATCCGGGTCATCGACAACGGCCGCGGCATCCCGGTCAAGGAGCACCCGACCGAGAAGATCCCGGCCGTCACACTCGCGCTGACCGTGCTGCACGCCGGTGGCAAGTTCGGCGACGGCGGCTACAAGGTGTCGGGCGGTCTGCACGGCGTCGGTGTCTCGGTGGTCAACGCGCTGTCGTCCCACCTCACCGTGGAGGTCCTCCGGGACGGCTACCGCTGGGAGCAGAGCTTCTCCCTCGGCACCCCGGACGGTCCGCTGGAGCGCAAGGAGGAGTCGGACCAGACCGGCACCACCGTGACCTTCTACGCCAGCCCGGAGATCTTCGAGACCACCACCTACTCGTACGAGAAGCTGGCCGCCCGGTTCCGGGAGATGGCGTTCCTGAACAAGGGGCTGACCATCTCGGTGACCGATGAGCGTCCGGACCGCCAGGACCTGGCCAACCCCGACGACCCGACCCTGCGCGAGGGTGGTCGCACCGACACGTTCTGCTACAACGACGGTCTGATCGACTACGTGCGCTACCTCAACCAGAGCAAGGAGACCGTCAACCCGACGGTGATCGCGGTCGAGGCCGAGCGCCCCGACCAGGGCATCAGCGTCGAGGTGGCGATGCAGTGGAACACCTCCTTCACCGAGTCGGTGCACACCTTCGCCAACGCGATCAACACCCACGAGGGCGGCACCCACGAAGAGGGGTTCCGGTCGGCGCTGACGTACACCGCGAACAAGTGGGGCCAGGACTGGGGTCTGATCCGCAAGCCGGAGGACAAGCTCTCCGGCGACGACATCCGTGAGGGTCTCACCGCGATCATCTCGGTGAAGCTGGCGGAGCCGCAGTTCGAGGGTCAGACCAAGACCAAGCTCGGCAACACCGAGGCGCGCTCCTTCGTGCAGCAGGTGGTCAACGCCAAGCTGGGCGACTGGTTCGAGGAGAACCCGGCCGAGGGCAAGCTGATCGTCCGCAAGGGCCAGGCCGCCGCCATCGCCCGGATCGCGGCCCGCAAGGCCCGCGACGCCGCCCGCGACCGCAAGGGCCTGCTCGGCCGCAGCGGTCTGCCCGGCAAGCTGTCGGACTGCCAGTCGACCAACCCCGAGGAGTGCGAGGTCTTCATCGTCGAGGGTGACTCGGCGGGTGGCTCCGCGAAGGGTGGCCGCGATCCCCGGATCCAGGCGATCCTGCCGATCCGCGGCAAGATCTTGAACGTCGAGAAGGCCCGGATCGACCGGATCATGCAGAACCAGGAGGTCCAGGCGATCATCTCCGCGCTGGGCACCGGGGTGCACGAGGACTTCGACATCGCCAAGCTCCGCTACCACAAGATCGTGATGATGGCCGACGCCGACGTCGACGGCGCCCACATCCGGACCCTGCTGCTGACCCTGATGTTCCGGTTCATGCGGGAGCTGATCGAGGCGGGCAAGGTCTACCTGGCCCAGCCGCCGCTGTTCAAGATCAACTGGACGAACTCGGCCCACGAGCTCGCCTACACCGACGCGGAGCGGGACGCGCTGCTGCGGCTCGGTGCCGAGGAGGGCAAGCGGCTGCCCCGGGAGAACCCGATCCAGCGCTACAAGGGTCTGGGCGAGATGAACCCCGACCAGCTGTGGGACACCACGATGGATCCCGACAAGCGGGTGCTGCTGCAGGTGACGTTGGAGGATGCGGCGCGGGCGGATGAGATGTTCTCGATTCTCATGGGTGAGGACGTGGAGCAACGACGGGCGTTCATCCAGCGCAATGCCAAGGACGTGCGCTTCCTTGACATCTGAGCAGGGGTTGGGTGTGGGGTCGGCTCTGGTCTGGGGACGGGATTCGGGTCAACCATCCGCCCTCGCAGGCTCGGGCTCCCGCCAGACCCATCCACGGCCCTTCATCCCATCCCCAGACCCGAGCCGACCATCCGTCGACTCAGCTGGTCAGGCTCGGCTCTCCGGCTACCGGCTGACCACCCGGCGTCGGATCGGGTTGATGGCTGATGGTGGTGGGCCTGGATTCGGACGTGGTGGGCTGGATGTGTGGACCAAGATCAACATGCAGGGCGATGTGTCACGTGAAACGGAATGTGGAGTTGACCGATGACTGATGTGACGAACGAGCCGCCGGCGGACCGGCGGGAGCCGGTGGATCTGCAGGACGAGATCCAGAAGTCCTACCTGGACTACGCGATGAGCGTGATCGTGGGGCGGGCGCTGCCGGATGCGCGGGACGGGTTGAAGCCGGTGCACCGGCGGATCCTGTACGGGATGTTCGACGGCGGCTACCGGCCGGACCGGGGCTGGAACAAGTGCGCACGCATCGTCGGCGAGGTGATGGGTCAGTACCACCCGCACGGTGACGGCGCCATCTACGACACCCTGGTGCGGCTGGCGCAGCCGTGGGTGATGCGCTATCCGCTGGTCGCCGGGCAGGGCAACTTCGGCTCGCCGGGCAACGACAAGGCCGCGGCCATGCGGTACACCGAGTGCCGGATGGCGCAGCTGGCCATGGAGATGGTCCGCGACATCGGCGAGAACACCGTCGACTTCAAGCCGAACTACGACGGCAAGGAGCTCGAGCCGGTCGTGCTGCCGGCCCGGTTCCCGAACCTGCTGGTCAACGGCTCGACCGGCATCGCGGTCGGCATGGCCACCAACATCCCGACCCACAACCTGCGTGAGGTCGCCTCCGCGGTGCAGTGGTCGCTGGAGCACCCCGAGGCCTCTGCGGAGGAGCTGCTCGAGGCGTCGCTGGAGCGGGTGAAGGGTCCCGACTTCCCCAACGGCGCACTCATCGTCGGGCGCAAGGGGATCGAGGACGCGTACCGGACCGGTCGAGGCTCGGTCATCATGCGCGCGGTCGTCGACATCGAGGAGGATCGCAGCGGCCGGACCCTGCTGGTGGTCAACGAGCTGCCGCACATGGTCAACCCGGACAACCTGGCGCTCAAGATCGCCGAGCTGGTCAACACCGGCAAGCTCGCCGGCATCGCCGACATCCGGGACGACTCCTCCGCCCGTACGGGGCAGCGGCTGGTCATCGTGCTCAAGCGCGACGCGCAGCCGCGGGTGGTGCTGAACAACCTCTACAAGCACACCCAGCTGCAGGACACCTTCGGCTGCAACATGCTGGCTCTGGTCGACGACGTGCCGCGGACGCTGCGGCTGGACCAGTTCATCTCCTTCTGGGTGGCCCACCAGGTCGAGGTCATCCAGCGGCGCACGCAGCACCGGCTCGAGGACGCCGAGGCCAAGGCGCACATCTACCGCGCACTGGTCAAAGCGCTCGACATGCTGGACGAGGTCATCGCCTTGATCCGGCGGAGCCCGAGCACCGACGACGCCCGGACGGGTCTGATGGCGCTGCTGGAGATCGACGAGGTGCAGTCCACCGCGATCCTCGACATGCAGCTGCGTCGGCTGGCCGCCCTGGAGCGGCAGCGGATCATCGACCAGCTGGCCGAGTTCGAGCGGATCATCGCCGACCTGCAGGACATCCTGGCCCGGCCGGAGCGGCAGCGCTCGATCATCAGCGAGGAGCTCGGCGAGATCGTCGAGAAGTACGGCGACGACCGGCGCACCACGATCATCGCCGCCGACGGCGACCTGTCCGACGAGGACCTCATCCCCGACAACTCGGTGGTGGTCACCATCACCCGCGGCGGGTACGCCAAGCGCACCCTGACCGAGGCGTACCGGGTGCAGAAGCGCGGCGGCAAGGGGGTCCGGGGGGCCAGTCTGCGGACCGACGACATGGTCGCCCACCTGTTCGCCACCAGCAACCACCGCTGGATCCTGTTCTTCACCAACAAGGGCCGGGTCTACCGGGCCAAGGTGTGGCAGCTGCCGGAGGCCGGTCGTGACGCCAAGGGCTCGCACGTCGCCGGGCTCTTGTCGTTCCTGCCCGACGAGGAGATCGCCGAGGTGCTGGCGATCACCGACTACGACGTCGAGCCGTACCTGCTGCTGGCCACCAAGCGGGGTCTGGTCAAGAAGAGCCCGCTGCCGCTGTACGACTCCCCGCGGCAGGCCGGCATCATCGCGGTCAACTTCCGCGACGACGACGACGAGCTGATCGGCGCGCAGCTGTGCGGTCCCGAGGACCAGGTGCTGCTGATCTCGACCAAGGGTCAGGCCATCCGGTTCCCGGCCGACGACGACCAGCTGCGGCCGATGGGGCGGGCCACCTCCGGGGTGACCGGGATGAAGTTCCGGCCGGGCGACGAGCTGTTGTCGCTGTCGGTGATCCGGGCCGGGGAGGACGAGTCCGACCGCTCTGTGTTCACCGTCACCGACGGGGGCTTTGCGAAACGGACCCGCGTCTCGGAGTATCGGGAGCAGGGCCGCGGCGGACTCGGGATCAAGGCGATGAAACTCAACGAGGACCGTGGTTCGTTGGTCGGGGGACTGGTGGTGACCGACAACGACGAGGTCATCGCCATCAAGGCAAGCGGACAGATCACCCGCAGCGCGGTGTCCGAGGTACCGGTCAAGGGCCGTGACACCATGGGTGTGAAGTTCGTCGGTGTGGCTGACGACGACTCTGTCGTGGTCATCGCACTGAATCCGGAGTCCGCGGAGGATCCGGAGATCGATCCGGAGACAACCGAAAACGTAACGGATCCCGACCAGCCTGCGACCGCAGCGGTCGAGGACACCAGCACCGGCTCAGCGGAGGCGGGCGAGGGCGACCCGGCACCGGCGAGCGGTGACGGTGAGTCCGAGGCCGGCGATGGGGTCGAGGAGGACGAACAGTGAGCGAAGGCAACGGACGACCGAACGACCGCCCGGCGGCAGGTGCCGCCCCCGGCGGCGGAGCCCGCGGTACGGAGGCGGAGTCGGCGAACGAGCAGACGATGAGCCACCGGTCCACCACGGCGTGGCCTGGCTCCTCCGGCGGACAGTCGACGGGCGCGGACTCGGGTGAGGCCCGACCGGGCCGGCCCTCGGCCGGCTCGGCGGCTTCCGGCTACTCGGCTCGCTCGTCGACGTCGGCGCCGGCGTCCGCCCGATCGGCGCAGTCCGGCTACTCGGCACGGTCCGCGCCGTCGGCGACCTCGCTGCCGTCCGGCGGATCGGGTTCCGGGGACTCCGGCTCCGCGGGTCCCGGATCGGCTCCCGGCTACGGGTCGGCCCAGTCGGCCTACTCCGCACGCTCGGCCGCGTCGGCCTCGCCGCTGGCCAACGGCAGCGCCCCGGGTGCCGCCGCCCCGCCGGCGGGATCGGCGTCCTCGGTGTCGTCGGCCTACTCCGCGGCGTCGGCCCAGTCCGCCCGGTCGGCGTACACCAGCGGCTCGGCACCCTCGGCGCACTCGGCCGGCTCGGGCTACTCGGCCAACCCCGCGTACTCAGCCAACTCCGCGTACTCAGCCAACTCGGCGTACTCAGCCCGGTCGGCGTCGTCGGCCACCCCTCCGGCCGGCCCCCCTCGGCGGCCTCGGGACCGTCCGCTCCGCACGGCTCCGCCTCGTCTTCGAGCTCGGCGCCCGAGAATGCTTCCTCCGCATCGCCGGTGCCCTCGCCCCAGCCCGGTCCGTCGCCGACGTCGGGTGGCGCTCCTTCCGCCCCTGCGGGCAAGAAGGTCGGCCTGCTGCAGCGGCTCGGCCTCAAGAAGCAGGCCGCCGACCACAACGACGCCACCTCCCCCGGCTCGACCCCTGGTGCCGACAAGTCCCCTGCGGCGGACAACCAGGGGAAGCCGTCCGGATCCGCTGCCGCCGCCCTCGCGGGCGGGGCCGTGGCTGCCGGCGCGGCGGGTGCTGCGTCTGCCGGCCGGCCGGCCGCGGGTCTTGGTGGCTCCGCCCCGGCGGGCTCCTCGGAGAAGGCCGGCTCGCCGGCCGCCCGTACGACCGCTGCCCCCGGTGCCGCCGCAGGAAAGCCTGCGACCGCACCGACCGTGCCGCCCACCTCGCCGTGGGCCCGTCCGACCAGCGACAGCCTGCGACCGACGGCTGCGACCGCCGGCGCCGCTGCTGCCGGCGCCGCGGCCGCTGCAGGTCGGGAAGGCTCGGTCGCCCCGGGTCCGTACACCCCGAACGTGCCGGCTTCCTCGGCCGGCTCCGCGTCGCCGACGCAGGCGTCGGCCGGCTCCGCGTCGTCGACGCAGGCTTCGGCCAGCTCCGCGTCGTCAGCGTCCGAGCCGAAGCCGCTCTACCGTCCGGACCCGCCGGCGAGTGCCGACAGCGCGACCACCGTCGCGGCGCAGGCGCCCCAGTCCCGGTTCCCGCAACCGGCCACTCCGGAGGCCAAGCCCGAGGAGAGCACGGAGCCGGCGAAGCTCGAGGAGACGGCCGGTCCCAGCACTGCGGTGCTGCCCGCCGTTCCGGCCGCCGTCGTGGCACCCAAGCCGCCCGAGAGTGCGGCCGCCGCCAAGGCGCGGGCCGGCAGCGCTCGCCGGACCCGCAAGGCGCGACTCCGGCTGTCCCGGTTGGATCCGTGGTCGGTGATGAAGACCTCGTTCCTGTTCTCCATCGCGGCCGGCATCATGCTCGTCGTCGCCGTCTACGTGATCTGGACCGTGCTCTCGACGTCGGGGCTCTTCGACTCGATCAACGAGATCGTGGCCAGCGTGGTGTCGACCCCGGGTGACACCACCCCGTTCCGGATCGAGGAGTACATCAACACCCAGAAGGTGATGGGCGTCAGTGCCCTGATCGCCTGCGTGGACGTGGTCATCTTCACCGCGCTCGCCACCCTCGGCTCGTTCCTCTACAACCTGGCCGCCACGATGCTCGGCGGCCTCGAGATCACCCTCGCCGAGGACTGATCCCTGCCCCGGACAAGATCGTGAAGGATTCGGTGTCGTAGTCGCACCGAATCCTTCACACTCCCGTGGCCGTGAACCGATTTGAGCGATCCCGGGGGGATCGACTAGGGTTGGCGATCGCGCCGGGAAGCCGGGGCAACCCTCCCGGGCCTATAGCTCAGACGGTTAGAGCGCTGCCCTGATAAGGCAGAGGTCAGTGGTTCAAGTCCACTTAGGCCCACCCATCCCACCAGGTCAAAACGCCGCGAGGCCACCCCTCCGGCAAGTCACCTGAGTGACTAACTGCGTGGCACTGGTGGGGCTCCGTCCTCGACGCACTCTGACGATCTGAGTCTTGACGGACTGCGTGACGTAGTTCCGGTCTCTCAATCGGCCCGTGAGGGCAATCTCTGGGTACCTA
The DNA here is from genome assembly GCA_963759915.1 of uncultured Actinomycetota bacterium. Classification (GTDB taxonomy): domain Bacteria; phylum Actinomycetota; class Actinomycetes; order Propionibacteriales; family Propionibacteriaceae; genus Microlunatus. Next base: position 68,180 of record CAVXBJ010000021.1, read on the forward strand.
CGACCCGGGGAAGCCGTGCGCAATGGCGTCACAGGTAGGTCGGTGATGCGAGGCCACAGGGCGGATGATCCGAACGCGAACTGCTCAGCGGGCGAAGCGCCGCCGGCGTCCGATCCTGTGGTCGCCGTCTGATCAAGTGATCTTCTCGGTCAGCTGCCTGGCCGGACCAATCCGTGCTCGTAGGCATAGACCACCGCCTGGATGCGATCGCGTAGCCGGAGCTTGTTCAGCATCTTGGCGACGTGGGTCTTGACGGTGGCCTCGCTGACGACCAGGGTGGCGGCGATCTCGGCGTTGGACATGCCGCGAGCGACCAGGTGCAGCACCTCGAGCTCTCGATCGGTGAGCAGGGCGACTTCATTGGGCCGCGGTCCGGGCGCCGGGATGCGGGCGAACTCCTCGATGACCCGGCGTGTGACGGCGGGGTCAAGTAGGGCCGCGCCGGCAGCCACCACCCGGATCGCCCGCACCAGATCCTCCGGTGAGGCGTTCTTGAGCAAGAAGCCACTGGCGCCGGCTCGGAGCGCCTCGTAGACGTGGAAGTCGACATCGAACGTGGTTAGCACCACGATTCTGGTCGGTGTAGCCCCGTCCTGAAGCAGGCGGCGGGTGGCCGCAATGCCGTCGAGGCGTGGCATCCGAACGTCCATCAGGGTGACGTCGGGTCGGAGCCGACGCCCAGCCGCCACCGCCTCGACGCCGTCCGCGGCTTCACCGGCCACCTTGATGTCCGGCTCGGCCGACAGGATGAGCCGGAACCCGGCACGGACCATGGCCTGGTCATCAGCTAGCAGTACCGAGATCACGACACTGCTCCCGACGGTGGCTGCTGCGCAGCGAGTGGGATCGGCAGCACTGCCCTGACGGCGAAGCCGCCGCCCGGCTGCGGACCGAGGTCAACAGTGCCGCCGTACATCTGAGTTCGCTCCCGGATGCCGGTGTGTCCGTGGCCGTCCGGCGCCGCCTGCTCAGCCGCTGCGCCGTCGTCGACAACCTCCAGCCGCAAGGCGCCGTTCTCCACCTGAATCAGGCAGTGCAGTCGGCTGGCCGACGCGTGCCGCAGGACGTTGGTAACCGCCTCCTGCACGATCCGGAAGGCGGCCATATCCAGACCCCGCGGCAGCCCTTCGATGTCGCCGACCACCCGCACGGAGGCATCGACGCCGGCCAGCCGGACCGGCTCCAAGAGCACGCCGACCTGGGCGAGCCCGGGCGGCGGTTCCGGCCGCTCGCTGTCGGTCGGCGTCCGGAGCACACCGAGCAGCCGGTGCATCTCGGCCAACGATTCCCGCCCGGCGCGTTCCACCGCTTCCAGCGCAGCCCGCTCCTGGACCTGGTCCGGCCGCAGCAGTCGACGCACCCCGCTGGCGTGCAACGTCATCACGCTCACGCTGTGCGCGGTCAAGTCGTGCAGCTCACGGGCGATGCGAAGCCGCTCGTCGGTCACAGCCGCCTCGGCCCGCCACCGGGCCTCCTCCTCGACGCGACGAGCGCGTTCCTCCGACAGCCGTGCTCGCAGGAAGCCGGTGCCGATCGCCCGCCCGGCCAGCCAGGCCCCACCGATGAGCAACCAGGCGTACAAGATGTCGTCGACGGCCAGCCCTTTCTGCAACACGATGCTCAAGGCCGCCAGCGCGAGGGCGATAGCCAGCGCGACGAACGGGCGCCGGCTGTGATAGCCAGCCGAGACGAGGACACCGAGCACCGTCACCAGCCACGCGAATGCGATAGACGGATCCACGCCGAGCGCACCAGGCACGACAGCCATCGCTGTGACGCACACCGTGACGGTGGCCAACGGCGCAATCCGATGCCACGCCGCCGCCATCGTCCCGATGCCGTACGCGACCGCGAGCACGGCACGCGAGGTCCCGGGATCGGGTCCCAGCCACAGCTCCAGCTGTGCCGCGAGGGTCAAGATCGCGGCCGCGACCAGGTCCACCGGGCGCGGCGCCCATCCAGGCATGGAATCAGCCTAAGGGCACCCGGCAGGCTCCCGCCTCGGCCGCCAGAGTGACCCGGACCCTCGAAACCTCATCCCGCAGAGGGAGACAGAAACGCCCGTCCTGCCGATGCACACGTTCAGATCGGACACCGACGGTGGCTGGAGGATCGGCACGGCGTCGGTCAACAAGATCGGAGGGTTTCATGAGCACCAGAGACCACGCACCATCGATTGCTCACCGGATCCGTCGCTACGCTGCGGCCACCTCGCTCATCGCGTTCCCGGGCCTGCTGGTCGTGGAGGCCGTCCTCGACCCGGCCTCGGGAGGCACCGGGGAGGTGATGCTCACGGCTGCAACAAACCATTCTGGCGCCTTGGTCGCGTGTGCCCTGTCGCTGATGCTTTCCGGGATGCTGATGGTGCCGGCCGCCGGGGGACTACTCCATCAGGCGCGCGACCGCGGCGCTGCCCTGACCAACCTGGCCGCTGCCCTCGGTGTGCTTGGCGGGTTCGGACACTTCGCGATCGGCATGTTCTACCTGGTCACGCTGGCGCTTCCCGGCGGGGACCAGAACGAGATGATCTCCTACATCGAACGACTCAACAACACTCCGGCCCTCGGCGCCATCGTCTTCCCGCTGATTCTGTCCTTCGCCCTCGGCGTCGTCGCACTGGCCTGGGCGGCTTGGCGCACTGGGCTCATCGGGTGGTGGGGGCCCAGCGGGGTCACCGCCGTCGTCATCTTGCACGAGGCGCTGCCCGACAGCCTGCCGTCGATCGAGATCGCCGGTCTGGGCGTGCTCGCCGTCGTGTTCGGCTACCTGGGCATTCGCATGGTCAGACTGAGCGACGCCGAATGGGGTTCCGTTCCCGAAGCGCGTAGCGTGCCCGCACCCGCCACAGTCTGACCAGCTCCACGCCGCTGGTCCGTCCGAACGAAGCGGCCAGGTGGGGGTTGGCGTCGCCAAGGGCGAACGAGCTCATGAGCAGCTGGCGATCGCTGCTGGCCCGGGGACGAGCATGACAGGAACGGCGCACACCATGTGTGACATGCGGCACGGGCGAGCGCAAGACCTTGGTGCCGCAGAGACCAGCAGGACTCATCGGGCCAAAGAGCGGCAGAGAAAGTCCTTGCCAAAGACTTGAGAGATCCGGCGGCCCTCACAACTCGAGACCACAGCAGGCGACGGGTTGAAGGTGGTCAGCCCAAACGCGGTGCGCTGTCGGCATCCTCGTTGACGCGACCAGGCGTGCTTCGATCCGATGGACCCATCGGGTTCCAGGTCGCTTGTTGCCGCGCAGCCTGGTCCTGACTGCGGCGGCCCGTTGGTCGATGTCGGCGGCGCGGCGGTCGGATGCGCATGGAGATCACGATCCCGAGCATCTGCAGGCCGAGGCGAATCGCGGTGCGGGTGTCGCCAGTGACT
>CAVXBJ010000022.1:0-53025 GCA_963759915.1 uncultured Actinomycetota bacterium
CTCGAAACAGCCGAAACGTACAACAACGAGGCCCGGTCCATCGTCCAACAGGACGGCTCGGCGATCGGCAAGGCGAGGCATGGGACGATCTTTCCAGGACGCGATGCTCGCGCTGGCACGCGGAGAACTCGATCGCGCCGAAGCGCACCCGTGCGCGCGAGGCCAGAACGGGCCTTCGAAGGGGAGGGGGCCGACTACGGGACCTTCTCGGCCGACTGTCTGCTCGGGAAAGCCCTGTACGCCCAGGGCCGTTATGGCGAGGCGGTTGCGGCTTACGGTGCGGCGGTCTCCATCCAAGACCGCACGGAGCTTCTTCCGTGATGTCGAGGACCTGCTGGAGGACCTGGCGATCGTCGCGGCCACACTAGGTGCACACGAGTTGGCCGCCGAACTGTCGGGGCCGCGACGACTTGGCGGGCCAGCGACGCCGACCCTCGCGTGCCCTTTGGGATAGGAGACTACCGGGCCGGTGTTGCGGCCAGTCGACGGAGTCTCGGCCAGCAGCGCTGGCAGGCCGCCTTCGACGGCGGCGCCCGAATGACCAGCCGACAGGCGACGGAGCTCGCCGCTGCCGCGGTGGGCGAGCTTAATGCTCAAGCGTTGGCGAGCGCGATGGGGTTGACCGCTCGGGAGCGGCAGGTGCTGAGCCTGATTGCTGACGGGTCACGCGAGCCAGGAAGTGGCCGAGCGGCTCCAGCTCAGCCCACGGACCGTGCACGCCCACCTACGGTCGATCTACGCGAAGCTGGACGTGACCACGCGGACCGCGGCCGCACGACGGGCAGCTGAGCTCGGCCTGATCGGCCTGTGACCTAACCGCGCTGCCCGACAGAGACGGAATACGGCACTGGTGTCGGCAATCTTGCCGATGTGCGTCGGGCGCCGCCGGGGACGATGCTGCCGTCATGACCGCAACCATTACTCCGCCAAACGGCCACACCGTCGAACGCAGCAAGCCAACCCGAGGTTGGCCGACGAGGACGCTCTGAACGCGTTCCTCGGCCAGATCGTGAGCGACCTCGGCGCCTCCTTGCATGTCCTCAAGGTGGGGATCGGCGACAAGCGAGTTGGCACCGCCCTGGGCGTACCCACCCAGTGGGCGAAGACCATCGACGGACGCACCGACCGGACGCCTCGAAGCGCATTCGCCGACACGTCGGCGACCTAGGCGGCCGGCAGTCGATGATCAGCAGTCTGCCAAGTCAATTCTGAAGCCAGACAGATCGACTGGAAAGGGGCCAAGATGAGCCATCAAGTCGGTCAACTCGATCCCGTAGGGCCTCTCGAAGGGGGAGCCGGCGACGGCGAGCAGGACGACAGCAGGCCGGTTGACGAGCTGGCGCTCGGTCCTGATTGGTTTCTCCTGCGACACATCGTTTACACCAGTTCTTGCTGGCTGTGACCGTCGTGTGCAGGCATCGCCGTACTGGCAATGATCAGCGGACTGGGGTTCCGCGAGCCGGGAGCCCTTGAGTTGCTATCCACCCCACTCAACATCCTGGTTCTCGGTGACTCCTCAGCCGACCCGGATGCCTGCTCAACCTGCTCCAGCTACATCAAGCCGTTCCGCTGCTGCCTGGTCGCAGCGCAGTGGGCGTCGTGTCCGCCTCGACCGCAAGACCGTACCCTCCGACGTGGCCGCCCCCTCGATGCCGACCCTGGTCGAAAGCCTCCGATCCGACCCAGACATTCGAGACTCCGTGTCCGATGCCGACGTGATCCTGCTTGCCATCGGCAGCGGCGACGTCGCGCTCACCGCCGCTACATCCTGCCGTGCGGAACGGCAAGCGCCATGCTCACTGAGACCCCCGTCGCGAGATTCCGCCAAAGCCTGGTCTCATGGACCATCGAGACCCGACACAATCCGCCGGGCACCGCCCGGTGATCCTTCGCGTCGTCACTCCACCACCAACCTCAGGCCTACCCCGGCAGAGCCATGTCGCGCGAACCGCCTGTCAAGTCGCCGCCGCTCATGCCGCCGCCTGCGTCAACGTGTACGACCAGGCGCGCACCGACGAGCGGATGCGCTTCGTTGGAACCAGATCCGACCCTCAACACCCCCAACTGACACAACACGGCCACGACATCGTCGCAGCACAACTCATCGCCACCGGCATCACCTCATGATGCCCAAACCAGCCATGAGACACGCGGTGGCCGATCTGCGGATTCCTCACTCGTGCTCGTCGACGTCGGCTGGTCGTGTGTTCGATGGCGTTGTATCGCCCGGATTCGCCCGAGTCCATGCTGCTCAGCCAGGATCGCATGGGCCTGCCGCCACGGGGCTGGGCCAGGTGAGAACCCACGGGCCCAGCCAGCGAACGGCCTTCGACTCGTCCTCGCGGATTGGGTCGTGCGCTGAGGGTCTGTGCAGACTGTCGCCATGTCGGTACGAGTTCGAGGCGTCCGAGATGAGGATCTGACATCGCTGCTGTCGATCTGGCGTGCGGCTGTTGAGGCGAGTCACGGGTTTTCTGACGTCTGAGGATGTCGACTGGTACGACAAGCTGGTGGCGGGATATCTCCCCAGACCGGCGGACCAGACCCAGGCGTTGGCGAACACCCCGGCCGAGGACCTGACTGGACTGCCGTTCCTGCAGCCCGACGTGCTCACCAGCTCCGGCGCCGCGTACGCGCTCGCAAAGCGGGCCAACATCATTCGGGTCCAGGCCGCCAGCGTGATCTGGGTGACCGCGGCGCCCGAGTGAATTCGCTCAGCCCCGGTATCGTCATGACTCCGCTCGCCATGGATGAGCTGAACGGTCCCGGTGGAGAGGGCTACCAGCGGATGATCAGAGCTTCCGCCGCCGGCCGGGTCGGTACCCCCGACGAAATCGCCGCCACTGCCGCCTTCTTGATGGGTCGCGACGGAGCCTTCATCTCCGGCTCCGATCTGCTGATCGACGGCGGCGTGATCGCCTCCATCGCCGCCGGCCGCTATCAGCGGGCCTCGGCAGGTCAGCCGCTGCTGTGCCACCCTGTTCGGACTCGCAAAGTTCCACTCGCAGGTTCCGCGCGAGCGAATCAGCCGCCGACTCGATGGCGTAGGCCAATCAGCCAATTGGGGCACCCGCCACTCCATCTGCCGCGCGGACCTGGTCGATGAGCAGGTTCGCGGCGTATCCGTCACGGAACGTCGGATAGTCGCTGTCGTTGATGCCATTGACGTCTCCGACAAGGTGAGCGACCAACCGATTCCACCCTGACTGGATCGGATCGGCGACAGTGGGGATCGCGACGTCGACCCATTGATTGTCGTCGGCGATGAAGTGCTGGAGACGGTTGAACCAGGGTTGGCCCTCCAGGTGCAGCGTTCCGGTCGAGCCGTAGACCGCTAGGTATCCGGGAGCCCGAGCACTGGTGAACGCCGAGATGCGGACCAGTGCCGGAACCTCCCGCCCATCGGGTAGTTCCAACCCCGTGATGACCGTGGCGGCCAGGTCGGGGTCGGTCTCTGCCACTCACCGCAGCTGCCTCGGTCGGGTGATCGGGATCCCATTCCCGGAAGTCGTGAACCGGCCGACCTACTGGAACCTCGGAAACCACACGTTCGGTGCCCCGGTCGCCCAGCGAGCACCCCGCCCGTCACATACTGAGACTGCGCCAACGAGTGCGTATAGGCGTTGAACAGCAACCCACCGCCGTGTTGCAAGCTGTGGATCCAGGAGTACGGATGCAGGGGCGACATTCCGAAGTGATCCACCACCTCGACCTCTTGGACGTCGCCGATACCCCCATCCACGACCAGGGCTCGGGCCTGCGACAGTCCAGGTGCATACCAGTCGTCGTCCCGTAAGCGTGCTTCACGCCTGCTCTTTCGACAGCGGTCAGCATGCGGCGGGCTTCGTCGGCGTTGCGTCCCAGGGGCTTCTCACACACCACATGCGCTCCCCGTTCCGCCGCATACTCGACCATCTCGCAGTGCGGCTCCGCCGGTGTGGCAACTACGACAATGTCAGGCCTGAGGGCGTCTATCGCAGACTGCCAGTCAGTGCGGACATCGACGATTCCGAGTCGCGCTGCCATCGCTTGCGCTGATTCCGGGCTTCGGCCACACAACGCCACCACCTCGACATTCGCCTGCCTGACGACGCGGTCACGTACCCCTCGCCCGCCCAGCCCGTCCCGATCACGATCCCACGCAGCATCCTGAGTCCTTGCTTCCCCGTTAGCGAAGGCGTCCGGCGCTCCCGGCATCCTCGTCCTCGCGACCAAGCGTGCTTCGATCCGATGGACCCATCGGGTTCCACGGCGCTTGTTGCCGCGCAGCCTGGTCCTGACTGCGGCGGCCCGTTGGTCGATGTCGGCGGCGCGGCGGTCGGATGCGCATGGACATCACTATCCCGAGCATCTGCAGGCCGAGGCGAATCGCGGTGCGGGTGTCTCCAGTGACTGCCGACGTGCCGATCCGTGGGTGATAGTTCACCGGAACCTGGACGACTGTGTCCCGTGCCACCAGGGCGAGCATCAACATCTCGAGGCCGAAGGCGGAGCCGTGAATGCGGGAGTCGCGCAGCAGGCCAGGGACCAGTTCCTTGGAGACGACCCGGAACGTGCAGCCGACATCACTGAGGTAGGAGGTGTTGAACAGGACCTCGATGGTCTTGGCGACTGCCCAGTTGCCCCACTGCAGGAACCAGCCCATGTTGGCGCCGTCCCAGATGAAGTTCGACACCGTGCGCGACCCGAGCACCAAGCTGCAGTCCTCGGTGAAGGGCAGCAGCTTCGTCACGTCCTTCGGATTGAAGGTGCCGTCGGGCTCGCAGATGCAGATCAGGTCGCTGTCGACCTCGGTGAGCCCGCGAAGGATTGCTGCGCCGTAGCCCTGCCGTGGCTCCAGCACCTCGCGGGCCGTGGTCAGGACGACCTCGTCCGAGGTCCCCTCCGCGGCGTTGTTGTTGACCACCAGGATGTCGTCGACGATGCCGAGCTGCTCGAAGGCTCTGATGGTCTCGGCGATGCTGTCCTTCTCGTTGTAGGTCGGCAGCACCACCGCCAACGTCTTACCGTTCCACATGGCCGGACTCCGGCGTGGCGATCAGGAGCATCTGGCCGGCCAGCGGCTTGATGGGAGACCGCAGATACCAGGGCACCAAGAAGGTCAAGGCGGAGCCCTTGCTGTTCATCGTCAACGGGAAGAAACCGCGGATGCACCTGGATGATCCGCCAGTCCTGTGATCGCAGGTAGTCGGCCAGCGAGCGGTCGGTGTAGATCGCCACATGCGTGTAGTCGTCGAAATAGCCGCCGGGGTTCAGCCGGAAGTTCGGTTGCAGCAGCATCAGGATCCCGCCCTCCCGCAGCACCCGCGCCGACTCGGCCAGCAGCTGCGCGGTCGCCGGCCGCTCCAGGTGTTCGAGCAGGTTGGAGGCGAACACCACGTCGAATGAGCCGGAGTCGAAGCGCGACAGGTCGGTGCAGTCCCCCACCTCGGCCTCGACGTGCTCGGCGGCGGCGCGCCGCACAGTGGTGTCCAGGTCCATCGCCACCACGCGCCGCGCCGAAATCGTGTTCGCGAAGTCGCACCACCCGGCGCCCAGTTCCAACACGTCGGAGTCCGCGGGGATCCAGCGCTGCAGGTAGGCGCACAGGTGCTTCCAGATGGCTGCGCGATGTGGGTTCGGGGCCAGCCGGGTACGGAAGTACGCGGAAACGTCACCGTCGGCGGGCGGGGGTGAAGCCGGGGCTGACGCACGGTCTGCCACCAGGCCACTCCTCAACGATCTCGTCGAGTCGCGCTCGACTGTTGGTCCTGCAGGCAGGGGCGCGTCGGTGCGGTTAGCCTGATGCCGTCGCACATTACCCGAAGGACGAGTGGATGCCGGTGATCACCGACCCTGAGTCGGACCGAGCCGGGGTGTCGACCCGTCGGCTGCTGCTCGCGTGCCTTCCGGCGGTGGCGATCGGGGTGCTGATCAGGATCTGGCTGATGCACACGTCGCTGGTCCCGTTGAACGCCGACGAGGGCGTCACCGGCCTGCAGGCGTACGAGGTCCTCCGCGGGAAGTTCCGCCTCATCGTGGCCGGGAACGAGTACGGCTCGACGACCGAGACCTACCTGATTGCGCCGTTCCTGGCGTTCTGGGGCGGGGTGTGGCCGCTGCGGATCGTGCCGTTCGCGCTGTCCGCGGTGGCCGGCTATGCGCTGTACCGGTTGGCGCGGCCGCTCTTCGGTCGGGTACCGGCCGCGGCACTGGCGCTGATCGGGTGGACCACCTCCGGCGCGCTGACGAAGCTGTCCCTGCGCCCCTACATGGGCTACACGACCGGGTACATCGCGCTGATCGTCGCGCTCGCGTTGGCGTGCCACGCGATGCGTACGGAACAACGCCTGGCCAGGACTGCGGGCTTCGCCGGGTTCGCCGCGGGGTTCGCGATCTGGAGCCATCCGATCTTCGGCACGGTCTCGCTGCTGGCGTTGATCGCGCCGACGCTGTATCGCCGGCGGGCGCTGCGCCGATGGTGGCTGCCACTCGCCGGCGGCGGGCTGCTCGGAGTCAGCCCGTGGCTGCTGTTCATGGCGCAGAACGGTTGGCCGGCATCAGCCACGCCGGTGGTGCAAGCCACCTACCCCGAGCGCCTGACGAGGTTCGTCGCCGAGCTGCTCCCGCGGGCCTTCGGTCTACGCACCGAGCTGGGTGGGGACTGGGTCGGACCCGACGCGGTCGCGATCGGAGTCGCGGCCCTGCTGATCATCGGTTCGATCGTCGGGATGGTGCTGCTCGTGATCCGCAAGGGCCCCCAGGCCCTGCCGATCCTGGTCGCCGGGGCTCTTGCGTTCCCGGTCCTCGCGCTCTACGCCCCGCTCAGCAACATCGCGGACGGGCGCTACGCCCTGCCGTTCCTACCGGAGCTGCTGATGGGGTTGGGGGCGTGGCTGCTGCTGATCCCTCAGCGCATCCGCGAATCGCCGTGGTTGGTGATCACCGTGCCAACGGCATGGGCACTCCTGCTCTGCGTTCCCGTGGTGCATCAGCAGGTCGGCTGGCAGTGGATCGACCCCAACGCCGACGCCAAGCAGGTGGTCAGCGAGTTGGAGACCCGGCAGATCCGCTACGTCGCCGGCGACTACTGGGGCGCGTACCTGGTCGACTACCTCGGTGCGGGGCGACTATGGGCGGGGCAGCCTCCAGGCGGCGGTTCACCTGCCCATCCGGTTCGACGAGGAGAACGCCACCGTCAACGCCGCCGACCCTTCGGAGGTGGCGTACATCTATCTGGAGGGTCAGGTCCCGTACCCGCGGATGCCGGTGGACCAGTACCAGATGATGGACATCGGACGCTTCGACCTCTACGTGCCGGTCGGGACGTGACATGTCTGGCCCCGAAGCATCCTCCCGACCCACGGACAGCCGGTCGCCATCGGTGCCCAAGCCGCGGTTGCCACATCAGCTGTTCTGGTACCTGGTCGTCGGCGGTCTCACTGTCGTCGTCGACATAGGACTGCTGGCCCTCCTCCATGAGTCCTACGGGGTTTCGCTCGGCCTCGCCACCACGGTGGCCTTCTGTACCGCCGTCACGGTGAACTTCCTGCTCAACCGGACCGCGATGTCATCTCGGGGCTCCCAGGGGTTGATGCAGCACGCCGTGCGGTACGGCTCGCTGGTTGTGGCCAACTACGTGATCACCCTCGCGGTGGTGACGACCGCCGGGCACGTGGGGGACAGGTACCTGGTGGCGAAGGTCGCGGTCGTCGCCGGGTCGACGCTGTGGAACTTCCTCCTCTACCGTCACTGGATCTTCACCCCGCCCCGCCCGACGTCGTCGGCCCACGACCTGACCACACCAGCTGAACCGCCTGCCCACCACCCGGCACCGTGATCGACTCCGCGAGGCCGCAGGGAGCCGCCGCCACCTCGGCCGAACGCGAACCGGCCACGAACCGACCGTGACGGGTCTCTTAGCCGAGAGGATCGACTCCGTCAGGCCGGCCAGCCCGCCACCAGGTGCTGGGCCACTCTGAGCGCGTTCGCCACGATCGTCAGGGTCGGGTTGACGCTGCCGTTCGTGGGGTGCAGCGAGGAGTCGCAGACGACCACCCGGCTGCTGCCCCAGAGCCGTCCGAAGCGGTCGGTGGCACCGGTGGCCGGGTCGTCGCTCATCCGCGCGGTGCCGCAGGAGTGCTCGCCGGCCGCCGAGGCGGTGGCGCCGCCGCGCTGCCGTCGGACGTCGCGTGCGCCCGCGGCGCGGAGCCAGCGGGTCGCCGTAGTCGGCCATGCCGTCCTCGACCTCGCAGGGACGCCGGGTGGACGCTCTTGAGCAGCCGGGCTCCCGGGCCTGCCCCAGCGGTCGGCACGCCGGCGAGGGTGACGCCAGAGGTCTCGCTCGGGATCTCCTGCCCCATCCCGAACACGCCGAAGGCGTACGGGCTGCGGTCCCGCATCCACTCCTTGTGCGCCGCGCCCCAGCGCGGGACGCCGCCGGCAGGGTCGGTGGCCGAGGTCAGCGGAAGCACGCTCATCAGATCGACGATCACGCCGCCGCCCCAGGGGATCGAGCTCGGCGTGGACGTGGTCCAGGGTGGCGATCGAGTGGCCCGGACCCAGCCCGTTCTTCACCGGCTCGTCGACCTCGCAGCGCAGGCTGACGAACCGGTGGTCGTGGAGGTGCCGACCGAGCTGGGCGTTGCCGAGCCCGCTGGCCAGCAGCAGCCGTGCCGACTCGACCGCCCCCGCGGCGACGACGACGACGTCGCAGGCGACGGTGCGCAGCTCGGGCTCGCCGGAGCAGTCGGTCATCACGTCGACCGACGCACCGCCCGGGCCGTCGCGCACGACGATCGCCTCGGCGTCGAAGACGATCTCGGCGTTCCCGGTGGCCAGGGCCCGCGGGAGGAAGGTGTTGTGGGCGCCGTTCTTGGCGTCCACCGGGCAGGCGTGACCGACGCAGGACGAGCAGCGCACGCAGGCGGCGCGGCCCGCCGCGGGCACGCTGTTGATCGCCAACGGGATCGCGCCCCAGGTCCAGCCCAGCCGCTCCGCGGCGCCGGCCAGCAGCTCGCGGGCCGGCTCGGAACCCATCGGCGGGCATCGGATAGCCCTTCGACCGCGGGGTCCGCGCCGTCAGGGCACCCTCCTCGCCGGCGACTCCGAGCTCCCACTCGGCGCGGGTGTAGTAGGGCTCCAGCTCGTCGTAGCCGATCGGCCAGTCGGCCAGGGTCGCCCCGTCCGGGTTGCCGTACACGCGGGCCATCTCGAAGTCCTCGGGGAAGAACCGCCAGGCCATCCCCTGCCAGAGCCGGGTGCCGCCGCCGAAGGCGTAGGCGTTCAGCCCGTACGCCCAGGCGTCACCGTCGCCGTCCACGACCGCTCGTCGCGCGACCGTCCACGTCCTGCGGCGGCGATCCGCGGATGGCCACGCCCCGGACCGGCCACGGAGTCGTAGACCGCGTTGCGCTTGCCGTGCAGGTGATCACCGCGCAGCCCGCCGTTCGACAGCGGCCGCGCGCGCTCGACGACCAGCACGCTGTGGCCGGCCGCGGCCAGGGTCTGCGCCGCCACACCTCCACCGGGACCCGAACCGATCACGATCGCGTCGTAGTGCGCTCGGAGACGGCTGCGGCGGCGTCGCCGGCCGGCAGCTCCGGCTCGACCGGCGTCACCCCGTCGGGCACGTCGCGGAACCCGATCATGGTCAGCCCGGCCGGCCACGACCGGTCTCGTCCCGCTCGGCCGCGCTGCGCCGCGTCGCGTAGAAGCCCTCCCAGCACAGCCGCAGCAGCCCGCGAGGATCGGCGGCGAAGCTCGCGGTTGCTCGGAGATCTCGCGCAGGATCCGGTCCTGCTCGTCGGGCTCGGCCGCGGCGAATCCCCGCCGCTCGAGCTCGTCGACAAGCCGTTCCAGGCCGTCCAGAGCCCACCGCAGCTCGGCGCCGCTCTCCGCCAGATACGCGTCCGACCCCGCCCTCCCAGCCGCCGGGCCAGTCGTCGGCCGGGATGACCCGGTCGACCGCCGCCCGCAGCTCGGGCGCCTCGGTGACCTCGAGCCACCGCCGCGCCGCACGCGTCGGGTCCTCCGTTCGATCCATCCGCCCTCCGTCTCCTCGCTCATGATCAGTGGTGGTGCACCGTGGCGGGGCGACGCGCCTGCGCGACCGTGCCGTGGTCCCCGACCTCGCCGCTCACGTGACCCGCGTCGGCGGGGCGGTCGAGGACCGGACGATGAGCTCGGTGGCCAGCTCCACCTGGCGGCCGGGGGGCTCGCGCCGATCGATCATCGTCAGCAGCATCTCCGCGGCGGTCCGGCCCATCTCCGCGAGCGGCTGGCGGACGGTGGTCAGCGGGGGCGACACCCAGCGCGAGATCGGGCAGGTCGTCGAAGCCGACGATGCTGAGGTCCTCCGGGATGCGCCGGCCGGTGACACGGGCCGCCTCGGCGACCCCGAACGCCTGCTCGTCGCTGCCGGCGAAGATGGCGGTCGGCGGTGTCGGGCAGCTCGAACAGCTCGCGGGCTGCCCGGTAGCCGCCGACGTGGTGGAAGTTGCCGTCCCGGATCAGAGCCGGGTCGACCTCGACGCCCGCGGACTCGAGCGCGGCGCGGTAGCCGTCGATGCGGGCGCGGCTGCACAGCATCGCGACCGGTCCGCCGATCACCGCGATCCGCCGGTGCCCGAGCTCGAGCAGGTGCCGCGCCGCCGACAGCCCGCCGGCCCAGTTCGTGGCGCCCACCGTGGCGACGTTCGGCTCCGGCAGCTGGCCGGCCGGATCGATCAGGACGTACGGGACGTGGGCGTCGGCCAGGATGCGCTGGTCCGACGGGGTCAGCTCGGAGGCGACGATGATGGCTCCGGACCGCCCGGCCGAGGCGAGCCCGCTGGACCACGGACGGCGCTCGGACGGCTCCGGCATCGACGACACGACGACATCCAGCCGGGCTCGAGGTGACCCCGCGCAGGATCTCGACGGAGTACGGGCTGTCCAGGCGGTGAAGACCAGGTCGATCAGCCGGCGCGCCTCCGGAGGCGGCTCGTGCGGGAGCGGCCCGGGGGCACGTACTCGTACTGCGACCAGCAGCCGCTGCACGCGGGCGCGGGTCGCGGCCGAGACGTCGGCGCGGTCGTTGAGCACCTTGGACACGGTGGCCATGCGACACGCCGGCGGCGCTCGCGACCGTCTGCCAGGGTGGGGCGGCTGTCTTTGGTCACCGTTCCGCTCCCTTCGCGTGGCCGCAGTCCCGGGTGCACGGTCAGACCACATGCCGTCGTCGACGGCTCGAAACATTTCGAAGCTCGAGGCGCGGCGGAGCCTCGAACCGGACAGGACCAAGAGAAGCCGCTTCCGCTAGGCCTGTCAAGGAATTCACCGGAACTCGTTGACCCGGTATCGGCGGGGGCCTACTGTGCTTCTGTACCGGAAGTTTCGGTAACTCTCCGAAACTCTCTCGACGTGGCTGCGGCGGTCGCCGTGCTCGACGTGGCTCGGGCGTCACCGGCCATCGCAGCAGTCTGCACGCGACGCCGACGCGAGCACGCATGACCACGCGTGAGTCATCAGCAGCCGACATAGTCATCTGAGCAAAGGGGCCTCTGATGGTCAGCAACTCAGGTTTGTCACGTCGTTCTTTCCTCGCGCTGAGCGCGGCTGCAGTCGCCGCGCCGGCCGTGCTGGCCGGTTGCTCGAAGCAGCGGCGGCGGAGGTGGCGGCGGTGGCGGCAGCACCGAGCCGCTCAAGTTCTGGAACATGCCCTGGGGTCAGACGACGTTCAACCCCCTGGACCAGAAGATCACCGAGGCCTACAAGCCGGCCGACGGCATGCCGCCGGTGACCTACCAGGTCATCCAGTGGGCGAACTTCACCCAGACCTTCGCCTCGGCGGTGGCCTCCAAGACCAACCCGGCGGTCAGCTCCGGCGGCGGCACCCAGGTCTTCCAGTTCGAGGACCAGGGCGGTCATCGAGTACGTCGACGACCTGTACGCCACCTGGAAGGAGAACGGTCTCTACGACGACTTCCTGCCGGGACTGATCGACACCCTGAAGGTGGAGAAGGGGTACGCGGCGATCCCGTACAACCTCGACATGCGCGTCATCTGGGTGAACAAGGCCCTGCTCGACGAGGCCGGGGCCAAGGTGCCCACGGACTGGCAGTCCTACCTGGACGCGGCCGCGGCCCTGAAGAAGAAGGACATCTACGGCTACGGCACGGGCTCCGGCGCCGGCGCCTACACCGGGCAGCACGCGCTGGTCTGCTGGATGATCAACAACGGTGGTGGGCTCTTCGACGAGCAACAAGCAGCCGAACTGCGTCACGCCGGAGAACATCGAGGCCGTGGACTTCGTCCTCGAGATGGTGTCGAAGGGCTACGTCGACCCGGCCAGCGCCACCTACACCTCGGACAACGTGCAGAGCCAGTGGAAGGCGAAGAAGTTCGCCCTCGGCTACGACACCGGCGGCCTGGCCGACAACATCGGCGGCGAGTCGCGAAGGACCTCGCAGGTCATCAGCCCGCTGTCGTCGCCGTCGGGGAAGAAGGGCGCCCTGTACTTCCCGAACAACATCATGATCTACAAGAACAACCCGAACATCAAGGGCACCGAGGCGTTCCTCACCTACTACTACCAGAACATGGCGCCGCTCTGGACCCAGAACACCGGCATCGGCCTGCCGCCCCTCAAGTCGATCAGCAAGACCCCGGAGTTCCAGGCCGACAAGAACAAGGTGCAGATCATCGAGGAGTGGCAGCCCATCTCCAAGACCTGGGCGGCTCCCGGGGTGGCGGCGAACTTCCTCAACGTCACGACGGTGGACGCCACGCCGGCGATGAACGTCTTCACCCAGTCGATCCTCGGCGGGTCGACCGACTGCGAAGTCCGCCCTGACGAAGCTCCAGGACGAGATCAAGGCCAACATGAAGTCCTGACGTGCCTTCGCAGGCGATCATGACGGTCCATCCCGGCCTCGAGCCCCGCACGACGACGGCCGTCGATCGGGGTCGCGCCCGCAGCCAAGGAGGTGAGGCAAGTGTCTACTTCAACTGCCGGACAGGGCTGACCCGAGCGCGGAAGGGCGTCGGGGTCGCCGGCACCGGGCTACCGCCGGGCCGCGCAAGCGTCGGCGGCCAGGTGCCGAGCCCGTTGACCCTGCTGCTGTTCGCCGCGCCGTCGTCTGATCCTGCTGCTGCTCATCAACCTCTATCCCGTGATCTACGCGGGATACCAGAGCCTGCGGGACGGCAGCCTGATCTCGGCCGGCGACTTCGTCGGCTCGGAGAACTACCTGAAGGTCCTGACCGACCCCGCCTTCTGGGCCGCCGCCCGGTTCACGTTGATCTTCACCTTGGTCGGGCGTGTTCGGCAGCTGGCTCGTGGGTCTGGCCCTCGCGATCCTGCTGAAGACGCCGGATCCCCGGCAAGGCGGCTGTTCAAGGTGCTGCTGCTGCTGCCGTGGGTGGTCCCGGTGGTCGTGTCCGCGACCTCGTGGAACTGGCTGGTCGCCACCCCGCAGAGCCCGATGCCGATCCTGGCCCAGGCGCTGGGGCTCGGCAACGTCCTCTTCCTGGCCGACCCGTTGCTGGCTCAGGTGACGGTCTGCGTCTTCAAGGTGTGGATCAGCTTCCCGTTCATGATGATGATGATGTCGGCGGCCCTGGAGTCGGTGGACAACAACGTCTACGAGGCGGCCAAGGTCGATGGCGCGAGCCGGTGGAAGGAGCTCACGAACATCACCTTGCCGATGATCTCGCGGTCGACCTACATCAGCTGGATCCTGATGACGATCTTCTGCGTGAACGACTTCCCCACGATCTTCCTGCTGACCGGCGGCGGACCGGTGAACGCCACCCAGTCGCTGGTCGTGCTGGCCTACATCACGGTGTTCCAGAACTTCCAGACCGGGCCCGGGGTGGCGGTCGCCTTCTTGATGACGATCGTCCTGATCGTGATCTCCGTCGTCTTGTACCGGCAGATCCGGAAGGTGCAGATCCTATGAGCACGGCGGCCATCTCCGGGAGCGCGGACGCGACCGCGTCGCGCGTGTCCGCGCCCGCCGGCAAGGCCGAGCGGGAGCAAGCGCGGCACGCTGGTGGAGGTTCCTCCTCATCCTGGTGATCACCGCCGTCGTGCTCGTCCCGATCCTCGCGGTGGTCTGCTCTCCCTGCAGCCGGCGCTCGGGAGCACGAGCACGGCGGCGCTTCACGCTGGAGAACTTCGTCAACATCTTCAGCCAGACCGATGTCCTGACCTGGCTGACGCAACAGCATGACGGTGACCATGGTCACGGTCCTGGTGTCCGTCGCGGTGGCCGCGCCGGCCGGCTACGTGCTGTCGCGGGGCCGGAGCCGGCTGGTCTCCGGGTTCTCGTTGGTGTTGTTCGTCGTGCAGTCGCTGCCGATCGTCACCGCGGTGATCCCGCTGTTCATCCTGTTCGCCGAGTTCGGCCTGGTCGACACCCTGACCGGCATCATGATCATCTACGTCGGCTCCACCATGTCGGTGGCCATCTGGATGATGGCGGCCTACTACGACTCCATCCCGATCAACCTCGAGGAGGCGGCGTGGATGGACGGCTGCTCGGTCTTCGGCAGCTTCCTCCGGGTCGTGCTGCGGAACTCGCTGCCCGGGAATCCTGTCCACGGCCATCTTCTCCTTCCTGCTGGCCTGGAACGACTATCTGGTCGCCCTCGTCTTCCTGCGGTCCAACGCCAACTTCACCTTCCCGGTGGGGCTGCAGAGCTTCTTCCAGCAGAACTCGACGAACTGGGGCCTGGTGATGGCCGTGGCGGTGATGATGATGCTGCCGCCGGTGATCTTGTTCGCGGCGCTGAACCGGTACTTCAGCGTCGGCGGGATCGGTGGGTCGCTGGCCGGGCAGTGACCCGGGTGCACGACGCTCTTCGGGGAAGCGGGGGTGGGTCCCGCCTCGGGGGTGTGCTCTGACCGGCCCACGTCGGGCCTCTCTCGATCTGGGGACTACGTCATGCACGCTCTGGTCATCTCCGGTGCCGGACGTCATGGTCTGGTCGACCACGAGCTGCCACCGGCCGGTCGTGGTGATCTGCTGCTGGCTCCGCTGGCCGTCGGGCTCTGCGCCACCGACCTGGAGCTGCTGGACGGCTCGATGGTGTACCTGCGGAGCGGGCGCGCGCGGCTGCCGATGGTGCCGGGGCACGAGTGGGTGGCGCGGGTGCTCGATCCGGGCCTTCCGGACAGCGGGTTCGCGGTCGGCGACCTCGTGGTCGGGGAGTGCAGCATCGGCTGCGGGGACTGCGCAGTCTGCGCCGGCGGCGCGTACCACCAGTGCCCGCAGCGGCAGGAGACGGGGGTGCTGAACCGCGACGGCGCCCTCGCCCAGCAGCTGCGCTTCCCCGGCCGGAGTGCGCACGCCGTGCCGGCGGGCGTCGCGGTGGAGGACGCGGTCTTCGCCGAGCCGACGGCGGTCGCGCTGCGGGCCGTGCTGCGCTCCGGCGCCGAACCGCGCTCGCGGGTGCTCGTGGTCGGCGGCGGCACCCTCGGCTGGCTGGCCGCGGCGGTGTTCCTCGACCTGCTGGACGCGGACGTCGCGGCCCTGGAGCCCGACCCCGGTCGGATGGAGCGGCTGACGCGGGCTGGGCGTTCGCGCCGCTGCCGCCGGGGAGACCTTCGAGGTCGTGCTGGAGGCCAGCGGCCGTCCGAGCGGGGTCGACCGCGGCCCTCGACCGGCTCGGCCCCGGCGGGCGGCTGGTGGTGATCGGTCTGACCGGGCTGGAGTCGGTGGCGGTCGACCTGGACCGGGTCGTGGTGAACGACCAGGCCGTCCTGGGGTCACTGGGCAGTCCGGACGTGTGGCCGCAGGCTCTGGAGCTGCTCGGGCGCGGCCGTGTACGACCCTCGACGCTCGTCACCCACCGTTATCCGCTGGAGGCGGTCGACTGCGCCGTGGCCACCATGCGTCACGGGGCCGTGGCACCGGCAAGGTCCTCGTCCTCCCGCACCACCAGGGATGGAACGAGCAGCAGGAACACCAGGTCACGACGAACAGGAGCACGCACATGAAGAGCAGGGACGTCGCACGGGTTCAACTACGACGGGTCGTGGGGGACCAGCGGGCTGGATCTGTGGCAGCACCACGACCACGGGACGATGGCGGTGGAGGTCGCCCGGGGCAAGGAGTACTTCCCGGAGTGGAACGTCGCTCGCTGGTGGCTGTCGCACGAGGCTCATCAGCGCGACCCGGAGCGCTTCGGCGCCAACTTCGAGGCCGGGCTGGGGATCTTCGCCGAGCACGACATCCGGTGATGCCGATCCTGTTCAACCGGTGGCGCGATCCGGTGTGTGACTTCGGCGGTGTGCCGCTGGACCACATCATCCCGCACCACAGCGCGTGGACCGGGTCGGACGACCTGTTCGTCCATCCCGATGCGGGGGACGTGCAGGAGGCGCCGGTGCAGGGCCTGTTCTACCGCTACCTGGCGGACGTCGTGGGCGCGCACAGCGACGACGAGCGGATCTACGCCTGGGACCTCTGCAACGAGCCGCTGATGGGCAGGTACGTCGACGACGAAGACAGCCCATCCGACAGGCGGAGCTGACCTGGCTGACCTGGTGCTACCGCGTCTGCAAGGACCTCGGCGCCGCAGCAGCCGCTGACCATCGGCAACCACCCCAACCTCAAGGCGCTGGAGCTGACCGAGCCGATCAGCGACATCCTCGGCTTCCACCCGTACTACATGTGGAACGGCACGCAGAACCGCCTGCAGACCAAGACCAAGGAGGGCTTCGAGGCCTACCTGGACGCGTGCGTGGTGATCGCCGAGCGCGCCGGCAAGGAGCTCATCGCCAACGAGACGGTGTGGGGCGCACGGGACGACGCCACCCACGTCGAGGTGATGCGCTACACCCTCGGCGAGCTGGCCAAGCGTGGCATCGGGTACACCGTGCACGCCCTCCACCACAGCCTGGTCGCGGACCTGCACCGGGACGAGTACGGACCCGTCGGCTGGCCGGAGTGGCTGCACTTCATCGAGGCGGACGGCTCGCTGCGGGCCGGCCACGAGGCGTTCAACGAGTTCGCTCCCAGCAGGCGATCGGCGTGACGGCATCGGTGATCGGCACCTCCGGGTCCTCCTTCGTCGGACCCGCCGGCGAACCACTGACTCTCCGCGGTGTCTGCCTCGGCGGCTGGCTGAACATGGAGAACTTCATCACCGGCTACTCCGCGAACGAGTCGCTGATGAGGACAGAGGTGCGGCGGGTCATCGGGGACGACCGGGCCGAGCACTTCTTCGACCGGTTGCTGACCCGCTTCTTCGCCGACGAGGACGCCGCCTTCCTGGCTGATCAGGGCTTCAACCTGGTGCGCATCGCCGTGGGCTACAAGCACCTCGAGGACGATGCGCGTCCCTTCGAGATCAAGCCCGACGGCTTCCGGCACCTCGACCGGGCGATCGAGGCGCTCGCCAGGCACGGCGTCTACTCGATCGTCGACCTGCACTCCCTGCCGGGCTCGCAGAACCAGCACTGGCACTCGGACAACCCGACGCACATCCCGGCGTTCTGGCAGCACAGGCACTTCCAGGATCGGGTCGTGCACCTGTGGGAGGCCATCGCCGAGCACTACCGCGGTCACCCGTGGGTGGCGGGCTACAACCTGCTGAACGAACCGGCCGACGAGTCTCGGGCGGTGGTCGGTCCGTTCTACCGCCGGCTCGTCGCGGCCATCCGCGCGGTGGATCCCGACCACACCGTCTTCCTGGACGGGAACACGTATGCCACCGAGTTCGACGTCTTCGACCAACCGTTCGAGAACGCCGTGTACACCTTGCACGACTACGTCCCGGCGGGCCTGGGCCGCAGCCCCTATTACAGCAAGGAGGAGGCGGAGCAGAAGTTCCTCGAGCGCTCTGCCCATGCGCGCTCGACCGGAACGCCCATCCTGGTGGGAGAGTTCGGACCGATCTACACCGGTGACGAGGCCCAGGATGCCCGGCTGCGGAGGATCCTGACGGACCAGCTCGACCTCTACCAGCGCCATGACGCCAGCTGGGCCCTGTGGATGTACAAGGACATCGGGCGCCAGGGTCTGGTCTCGGTGCGTCCCGAAACTCCCTACCGGCAGAGGTTCGACCCGTTCGTCGCGAAGAAGAACCGGCTCGCTGCCGACCAGTGGGGCAGCGATGGTGTCGGCATCGCCGAGGTGACTCAGCCCGTCCAGGATCTGATCGCCCGCGAGTTCCCCGACTTCGACCCCTACCCGTGGGGGCGGTCCGACTGGGTGCGCACGCTGCTGCTCAACATCACGCTCGCGCAGCCTCTCGCCCACGACTACGCAAGCCGGTTCCGGGGGCTCGACGACAGCGAGCTCGACGCGCTGGCGGACTCGTTCGCGCTCGGGTCCTGCGCCGTACGGGAGCCGTTGCTGGCCGGCCTGCGGGGTGGCCTGGGTGGCCCACACGATGAGTGACTCGCGCCTTCCGCCTCTATCGGCCCGGACGGCTGCCACCGGACCAGCTGATCGGCAGTCGGCGTCCGCTGACCGAGGTGAACGAGGCCTGCGCCGAGGAGAGTCACCCCGCGAATGGGTGGGGGACCGCGCCACGGACGCCCGCCTCGTAACGGAAGACCGCACCCGCGTCGGGTTGCGCACCGGTCTCGACACCCTGTCGCGAGGTGGTGATGAACAGCGTACGGAGATCGGGACCGCCGAAGGTGCGTGACGAACTCGGCGCCGAGCCCGGAGGCGCCACCGCTGACGAACGCGGTACGGCCGCGCAGGCTCGGGTAGGTCGCGAACTGCGGTGAGGTCGCCTCGGTGGTCATCGGTCTCGGTCCAACCAGTGCTCGCGCCCCGGTGCGTGGCTCTCCAGCTCCGACCACAGCTCGTCAGGGATGGCGGCCGCGGCAAGCTCCAGGGTCTGGGCGATCCGTTCAGGTGACGACATCCCGACCACGGTGGAGTCGATGATCTCGAACGCAGGGAGAACTGCAGCGCCGCGGCCGCGAGGGGCACCCCGAAGCGCTCACAGGCCGCTTCCATGGTTACCGCCGCCTGCCGAACCCGGTCGTTCGGCACGCCGTACGCGTACGTCTGTTGCACGTCGGGTCCCCTGGACAGCATGCCGCCGCCGTACGGGGCGGCGTTGATCACCCCGAGCCCACGATCGGCGGCCACCCGGAACAGCGACTCGGCCGACCGATCCAGCAGGGTGTACCGGTTGTGGCTCAGCACCACCTCGAACTCACCGGTGTCGAGATAGCGCTGGAGGAGTCCCACCGGTCCGCCGGCCACCCCGAGATGGGCGACGAGCCCCCGGTCGCGAAGATCCACCAGGGCCTCCACCGGACCGCCGGGAGCGACCCCTTGCTCGAAGGTGATCCGCTCGGGGTCGTGGAGGTGCAGCAGGGCGATCCGGTCGATGCCCAGCCGTTCCATCGACTCCTCGACGGAGACACGCACCCGATCACCGGAGAAGTCCCCGGTCCGCGGGTCCGGGTCGACCTTGGTGGCCAGGACGACGTCGGGCGGCAGTCCACCGGCGTGTCGGATCGCCGCTCCGATCCGGCGCTCGGCGGTGCCGTCCTCCCCGTACCCGTTCGAGGTGTCGACGAAGGTGAGAGGACTGTCGAAGGCAGCCAGGACCGTGGCGATGGCGCGGTCCTCGTCCACGGCGTAGCCGTACAGGTGGGCCATGCTGGCCAGCGGACTGGTTCCGAAGCAGATCGGCGACACGGAGAGCCCGGTCCGGCCGAGCTGTCGCGGACGCTGGGGCTCCCGCGGACTTCGTGGCTGGGTGCTCATCGGTCGGCTCCGGCCGACTCTGGTGGGTACCCGTCGGTCACGATGGCTGTGTCGTTCGCGATCACGATGTCCTCTCGAATCACAGTCGATCTCCCGACACCCGACGATAGGCGGGTAAACCGGCATCGCGCCGGATTTCGACTCTTTTCGCGAAAGTTTCGCTTTCCGGACAGGGTTGGCGCGGTAACATCACGAACGATGACTGTCGTTCGCAGGTCGATGCGGCCCGAAGCAGGTCCCAGCTCCAGCCAGAGGCCGAGGACCAGCACGGCAGACCGGTCGGCGATCTCGGCGAACGGTCTACCTCGTCTGAACGCCTGGCCCGCCCAGCGGGCGATCTTCACGTTCTCGAATCCGACCACCGACAGTTTCGCTGATCGGGCGACTCCCAGCGCCGAGCTGCTGAGTGGCGTCGCCGTCGATCCAGTCCTGACCGCCGAAGATCATGATCATCCAGACCGCCTCACCGCCCACCACCGAGGATGGACCGACGATGCCAGCAGAACTCCATGTCAGAACGGACGGTTCGGACCAGGCGGACGGGTCTGACACTCATCCGTTCCAGACCATCGGTCGCGCCGCAAGCATCGCCCAGCCCGGCGACACCGTCGTGGTCCACGCCGGCGTCTACCGCGAGTGGGTCCGACCGCGGTACTCCGGACTGAGCGACCGGCGGCGGATCACCTACACCGCGGCCGCGGGTGAGCACGTCGCCATCAAGGGATCCGAGCCGGTCACGGGCTGGCAGCAGCTGGAGTCCACGGTGTGGCAGGTCACCGTCCGCAACGAGCTGTTCGGTGGGTTCAACCCGTTCGCCGAGGAGCTCGACGGCGACTGGATCGTGTACGCCGACAAGGACACGCCGAAGAAGCACCTCGGCGACGTCTACCTGAACGGGAGGAGCTTCTACGAGGTCGTGTCGCGGGCCGAGGTGTCCGACCCGTCACGGCGGACGGAGACCACGGATCAGTGGACCCTGCTGGCCGAACCGGTCAGAGACCCCGAGCACACCCGGTGCGTCTGGTACGCCGAGGTCGGCGCCGACGAGACGACGATCTGGGCGAACTTCCAGGGTGCCGACCCGAACACCGAGCTGGTCGAGATCAACGTCCGGCGCTCGGTGTTCTACCCCGACGAGCACCACGTCGACTACATCACGGTGCGTGGCTTCGAGCTGGCCCAGGCCGCGACCCCCTGGGCCCCGCCGACGGCCGACCAGCCCGGGTTGATCGGGCCGAACTGGGCCAAGGGCTGGGTCATCGAGGACAACGTGATCCACGACGCGAAGTGCTCGGCCATCTCGATCGGCAAGGAGGCGTCCACCGGGCACAACTTCGCGACCGTCCGCGGTGACAAGCCGGGGTACCAGTACCAGCTGGAGTCGGTGTTCACCGCTCGTGCTCACGGTTGGGACAAGGAGCACGTCGGCTCGCACGTCATCCGCGGCAACACCATCTACGACTGCGGTCAGAACGGCATCGTCGGTCACCTGGGCTGCGTGTTCTCGACCATCGAGGACAACCACATCTACAACATCGCGATCAAGCGCGAGTTCTACGGCTACGAGATCGGCGGCATCAAGCTGCACGCCGCGCTGGACGTCGTCATCCGGCACAACCGCATCCACGACTGCACCCTGGGCACCTGGCTGGACTGGCAGACGCAGGGCACCCGGGTGTCCCGCAACCTGTTCTACGCGAACACCCGCGACTTCTTCGTCGAAGTGAGCCACGGACCGTATCTGATCGACCACAACGTGTTCGGGTCCGCGGCCGCCCTCGAGTCCTTCAGCCAGGGTGGTGCGTACGTCAACAACCTCGTGTGCGGCACGGTCCTGCTGCGTTCGGTCCTCGAGCGGCCGACGCCGTACCACGTCCCCCACAGCACGCAGGTGGCCGGCTACGCAGCGATCCACGGCGGCGACGACCGACACATCGGGAACGTGTTCCTGGGTGGGGACCCCGCGCTGGCGTACGGCCCGAGGTTCGACCGGGCTCACAGCACCGCCCACGGAACGGTCGGCTACAACGGCCACCCGGCCTCGATGGAGGACTACCGGGTCCTGTTGGCCGACCCGACCCGAGGCGACCACGAGCGCTTCATGGACGTGAAGCAACCGGTCTACGTCCGGGACAACGTCTACCTCGGTGGCGCGGCGCCGTTCGAGGCGGAGGTGGGGGCCACCGTTCTGGCGGGCGAGGCCTCGGTCCGGATCGTCGACGAGGGCGGCGAGGTGTTCCTCGAGACCCGGCTGCCCGACGGCTTCCAGGGCGCCGTGACCGCCGTGGTCGGCGCCGCAGATCTGCCACCGGTCCGCTTCGTCGACGCCGACTTCGAGAACCCGGACGGGTCCCCGGTTCTCGCCGACACCGACCTGACCGGACGGCGCAAGGCCCCGGGCCGGACCTACCCGGCAGGACCGGTCGCCACCTTGTCGGCGGGCTCCGGGCGCGTGCGGGTCTGGTGAGCTGGTCGGGGTCGTGCGGTGCAGCGCGCCACGGTCCGCAGAGTCGTCGATGGGGGTGCGGATGCGTTCGCAGCGTGACCGTCCTGCCTGAACGGGCAGCCGGGTGTGCCCGATCGGACGCGCCGCCGGCACTCCTGTCGCGTGGGGCCCGGAGGAACGCTGGAAGCTGCGCCCGCCGGCGTCGGTGACGTCGGCGAGAAGGGCCGGGAGAAGCGGGTGGATCATGCCGACCGGACCTGCGTTGCGTGCGGGTGACATGGTCGTCTGCCCCCTCATGGACGGGCCGAAGCCGCATGTCGGAGGGCCCATCACGCCCGCCGCCGCGGCGCCGACGGTGATGATCGGAGGCATGCCGGCGGCGGTGGCGAACGCCCTGCCGGGGGGCATCGTCTGCGTCAGCCCGGCGCCCAACGGGATCGCGATGGGGAGCATGACGGTGATGATCGGCGGCTTCCCGGCGGCCCGGCTGGGGGACATGTCAATGCACGGGACACCGATCGCGCCCGGCCCCGGCTGTCCGACGGTGATCATCGGTGGCTGGGACGGAGAGAGAGCATGAGCGCGGGCACAGAGACGGGTAGACCACCAAGGACGATCCTTGGCGGCTGACCACGCCGCCCGGCACGTCGACGTACGAGATGTACGTCGACCCGACCGACGACGAGGTGCTCGTCTGTCAGGTCGGGTCGACGAAGCTCACCTACCGTCGGCGGGCGATCGACGACCTGAGCGCCTGGTTGGTCGCTCAGGGTGACTGGGTGGATCTCGGTGCCGCCGACGAGAAGAAGCCGGCCAAGGACGCCACCGTCGAGGCGTTCGGGCGTTCACCCGACAACCCGGTCGGCGGCTGGTACGGCCTGCGCAACGGCTACCGCGGTCGCTTCGGCATGTACCTGCCACCCCTGTTGGAGCACCTCGGGCTGGCCGAGCTCACCCACGAACCCCGGAACAACCGGATGCGGGCCGCCGGGATGCCGGATGACACCTGATCGCTAGATCAGCCCCTTCTCGGTGAGCCAGTCCTTGGCGGCAACGTCGGCCGAGGCCTTCTCCTTGCCTTCCACCCGCTCGCGAAGGGCGATGAGGTCGTCGGTGGTGAGCTGGGCGGACACGGCGTTCAGGGTCTCACCGAGCTGATCGGTGTAGGCCGACTCCGCGACCAGCGGCACGACGTTCTGCGACGAGATCATGTTCTTCGGGTCGGTGAGCACCACCAGGTCCTCGGCCACCAGCGCGGGCGAGGTCGTGTAGATGTCGGCCACCTGGACGGAGTCGTCGACCAGCGCTTTCACGGTGTCGGGTCCGCCGAAGTCCTCGATGGGGACGAAGGTGACGTCGCCCTCCTTCGTGCCGACGCCGTAGACGCTCTTCAGGCCGGGAATGCCGTAGCCGAGCTCACCGAACTGCGGGTTCGAGCCGAGCTTGAAGGGGACGATCCTGGACAGGTCGCCGATCGAGGTGAGCCCGTTGTCGGTCGCGGTCTTCTTCTTCACCACGTACGCGTCCTTGTCCTCGGCGGCTGAGGACTTCAGGACCCGGAGCTTGTCCTCGGCCACCGCCGCGCCGAGGGACTTGTCCACATCAGCCGTGGTCCGCTCGGTGTACTCCGGGTTGTAGTACGCCAGCAGGTTCCCGTTGTACTCCGGGATGAGGTTGATCGAGCCGTCACGCAGGGCCGGGATGGTCTGCTGGCGCGGGCCGATGTTGAACTTCTTCTCCACCTCGACGCCCTTGGCGGTCAGCGCCTGGGCGTAGATCTCGCCCAGGATCTCGCTCTCGGGGAACGCGAAGGACCCGACCACGATCTTGCTGCCACCGGCCGGAGCCGTGGAGGCCGGGGCGGTGGGGTCGCTCGACCCGCAGGCGGTCAGGGCGGCGATCAGGGCGAGTGCGGTGGCGGCGGCCGCGGCCAGTCGCAGTGGCACCCGTCGGTGGGATGTGGTCATGGTTCTTCCCTTCGTCTCACGCATGCGTGAGGGTGCTGGTGTTCGTGGAGCGGAGGAATCGTGGGCGGCGCCCGGTGGTGGTGTCGGCCAGTCCCTTGGTGGCGGTGGCACGTTGGAGGAGGGCGAAGAGCCCGTCGAGCGCGAGCGCGAGCGCGGTGACCAGGATGGCCCCGCCGAGAATCAGGTCGTAGTCGTTGAGACCGATCCCGCTGGTGATGATGCGGCCGAGGCCGCCCAGACCCGCGTACGACGCGATCGTCACGGTGGCGACGACCTGGAGCACCGAGGCGCGAACTCCGCTGACGATCAGCGGCAGGCCAAGGGGGATCTCGACCTGCGTCAGGATCTGCCACTCCGTCATGCCATTGGCCCGAGCGGCGTCGATGGTCTGACGGTCGACGGACTCCACACCCGAGTAAGCTCCGGCGAGCATGGACGGGATGGCCAGGATCACGAAGGCGATGGTGGCTCCGACGATCGGCGCCCGGTCGTACGACATGACGTAGCCGAACACCATCAGCAGGAAGAACAGCACTCCGAGCGTCGGCAGCGCTCGCATCGATCCGGTGAACGCGATGACGGAGTGCCTCCCTCTGCCGGTGTGGCCGATGTAGAAGCCGAGCGGTAGCGCGATCAGTCCGGCGATGGCGATGGCCACGCCCGTGTAGATCAGGTGCTCGACCAACCGGTCCTGGATCGGCAACGGGCTCTGGCTGCCCGGGATCCAGTTCGCCGGATCGAAGATCCACGCCAACGCGCTCAGCAGCAGGTTCATCGCGTTCCCTCCGCTGCCGTCACCTGGAGCGGGGAGGCCGGCGACGCGGCCGGATCGCCGCCGACCGCTCAGGAACCCGCCGCTGTTCTCGTTCCACGGCATGAGCAGCCGCCCGATGCCGAGGATCACGAGATCGAAGACCAGCGCGAGCAGCAGGCTGATCACGATCCCCACCACGACCTCTTCGAGGATGCCGCGCTGCTTGCCGTTCTGGAACAGGTAGCCGAGGTTGGCCGAGCCGATGATCACCCCGACCGAGACCAGGGCGATGGTGCTGACGGAGACGACGCGGATGCCGGCCAGGAGCACGGGACCGGCCAGCGGGAGCTCGACCCTGAAGAAGCGGCCGCGTGGGTCGAAGCCGATCGCTGTGGAGGCGTCGAGGGTGGTGGGGGGCACGGACGCGAGGGCGTCGGAGGCTGACCGGGCCATGATCGCCACGCCGTAGATCGTCAGCGCGACGACCAGGTTCGTCTCGTCCAGGACACGGGTGGGGATGACCAGCGGCAGGATGACGAACAGGGGCAGCGAGGGAATCGGTGTAGAGCAGACTGCCGCCGGTGATCACGATCGAGCGGAGGACCCGGTTGTGGTTCGCCAGCCAGCCCAGCGGGATCGACAAGACGAAGCTCGCCACGATCGGGATGATCGCCAGCCGGACGTGATTCAGCGTCAGCGTGCCGATGAGATCGAGATTGGCGAGTGTCCAGCTCACGTGGCGGAGCTCCCGGAGCGGGGTGGTCTCGGCCGAGCCGGCGTCCAGCGACGCCGACCGGTCGGCCGTCGGCATCCACGACGAGAGTCAAGCCACCGTCGCCGCTCCGCTGTTGCAGGAAGAGGTCCCGCCCGCCCTTGTCGGCGCCGATGAAGCTGGCCACGAAGGCGTTCGCGGGGTCGGCGAGGATCTCGGCCGGTGTGCCCGCCTGGGCGATCACCCCACCCTTGGAGAAGATCACCACCTGGTCCGCCAGGGTGAACGCCTCGTCGATGTCATGGGTGACGAACACGATCGTCTTGCCGAGCTCGCGCTGCAGGCGGTTCAGCTCGACCTGGAGGTCGGCTCGCACGATCGGGTCCACCGCCCCGAACGGCTCGTCCATCAACAAGATGTTGGGGTCGCTGGCCAGGGCCCGGGCGACGCCCACGCGCTGCTGCTGACCACCCGAGAGCTGGCGGGGATAGCGCTGGGCCAGCGCCCGGTCCAACCCCACCTTGTCGAGCAGCTCCAGCGCTGACGGCTCGGGCCGCGGCCTTGCCCACGCCCTTCAGCACCGGGACGGTCGCGACGTTGTCGATCACCGTGCGGTGCGGCAGCAGCCCGGCCGCCTGGAGCACGTACCCGATGTTCCGGCGGAGCTGGACCTTGTCCTGGCTCGCGACGTCGACGTCGTCGATCAGCACCTGTCCGGAGGTGGGCTCGACCATCCTGTTGATCATCCGCAGCAGCGTGGTCTTGCCGCAGCCCGACGAACCCACCAGCACGGTGGTCTGGTGGGACGGGAGGACGAAGCTGAAGTCCTCGACCGCGACCGTGCCGTCCGGGAACTCCTTGCGCACGGACCGGAACTCGATCATGGACGTTGGCTCATTCCGTAGCAGGAGTCAGGTCACTGACCGGGCGAACAGGTGACACACGACGTCGCTCGGGTACGACGTATCCACGCGAAGCCTAATCTTCGCGCGCTCACCTATTCCGGGCAGAGGCTGCGGATCGGATGCTGCTGGTGGCGCGC
Organism: uncultured Actinomycetota bacterium; assembly: GCA_963759915.1. Classification (GTDB taxonomy): domain Bacteria; phylum Actinomycetota; class Actinomycetes; order Propionibacteriales; family Propionibacteriaceae; genus Microlunatus. Next base: position 26,628 of record CAVXBJ010000022.1, read on the forward strand.
GTGGCGACGCGGAAGGCCGATCACCCCAGCGAGGTGGTCCTGCCTACGCCACGGTCGGACCGTCCCGAGGCGGCTCAGGCGGTCTCGTCCCGCCAGGCCTTGGTGCCGGCCTCGGCGGCCACCTTGAGATGGTGGAGATGCCGTTGGGCCATCACCGCCGGAGACTCCTCGAGCTGGTCGATCCAGTTCTTGGCGGCCTGCGCGAGCGCGACCGAGGCCAGGGCTGCGCCCGTCATCAGCACGGCGCCACCGATGCACAACAGCACCGCGCCCGTTCCCAGCAGCTTGCCGTTGACGTCGAGTACGGGCCGAGAGCGTGGTGCTCATGGTGTCCCTTCCGCAGGTGGGCCGAGCAGATCCCGGGATGGGCTCTGGCGACATGCTCCCACTCGGTCGGTGGAGTCGCGCGAGCAACCTGGACCGGCAGGTCGTTGACTCAGCCCTCGAACGCGCGATCCGCGCCCTCAGCAGGTCCTGCTCGGCCGGGTTGTCGGTCAGTTGGAGTGCCCGGAGGTTCGCGGCCCGGGCTCCGTCGAGATCCCCCAGATCGGCGAGCAGCTGGGCTCGGCGTGGCGTGCAGCAGGTGGTAGTCGCCGAGTCGGTCGGCGATCTCGCTCAGCTCGGTCAAGGCCGGCGCGGGTCCGGACACGTGACTGAGGGCGATGGCGTGGTTGAGCCGGACCACGGGCGATGGGTCATGGGTGAGCAGCAGGTCGTAGAGGGTGAGGATCTGCAGCCAGTCGGTGTCGGCCCACCGAGTCGGCGTCGGCGTGACAGGCGGCGATGGCCGCCTGCAGCTGGAACCGACCCGGACGTCGCAGCTCGGCCGACCGCACCAGATAACCCTCCGCGCGCGCCAGCGCCACGCGTTCCAGGCGGCTGCGGTCCTGGTCGGCCAGCAGCACCAGTCGGCCCGTCACGGTCGAACCGCGTACGGGCTCGCGCCGCCAGACTCGTCAGCAGGGCGAGCAGCCCCCAGGCCTCCGCTTCGTCGGGAAGGGCCCGAGCCAGGCAGCTCGGCCAACCAGATCGCGTCATCGGCCAGCCCGCCGTCCGCCCGGGAGAGGTAGCCGGCGTTGTAGGTCAGGTAGATCGCGGTCAGCACCTCGTCCAGCCGACTCGCCCGCTCCCGCGCCGACGGGGATCTCGAACACGATGCCGACCGCGCCGATCTTCTTCTTCGCCCGGACCAGGCGCTGCGCCATGGTGGCCTCCGGGACGAGGAACGCCCGCGCGATCTGGGGCGTCGTGAGTCCGACGACGGCCCGCAGCATGAGGGCCAGCCGGGCCTCCACCCGCAGCGCGGGGTGGCAGCAGCCGAACAGCATCGGGATCCGCTCGTCGGCCGACGTCGCCGGTGGACCGCGGCCGCGCCGTGCAGGGCCACTGCTGGGTCGGCGTCCTCCTCGGCCGAGCAGCCGGGCCCGGCTGTCGGCGAACGTGAGGGCGTCGACGGTCCTCTCCTCGCGGACGGAGCGCCGCAACCGGTCGATGGCCTGACGTCGGGCGGTGAGCGACAAGCCAGGCTCCCGGATTCGGCGGGATCCCGTTCACCCGCCACGTCCGCAACGCGGCGACCACCGCCTCCTGCACCGACTCCTCGGCGACGTCGAAGTCACCGATCCGGCGGTACAGGGAGGCGACGATCAGGCCGGCCTCGTCCCGGACGATCTGCGCGAGCCTCGCGTCCGGGACGTCGTCGTCGTCCATCGGGGGTCGGCTCAGTCCGGCATGTGGCTGTAGTCCTCGACCATCGGCCGGATCTCGATCGCGACGCCCGGGAGCTCCAGCGACGGCCAGGTCTTCACCAGCGCGATCGCTGCGTCGATGTCGGGCACGTCGATGACGCTGAAGCCACCGATGTTCTCCTTGGCTTCGGAGAACGGTCCGTCCACGACGACGGGTGCGCCGCCGTCGCCGGACCGTACGGTGGTCGCCGTCTCCGGTCCGAGCAGCTCGGCCCCGCTGTCGGTGAAGGCGCTCGCGTGCTGACCGAACCAGGCGTAGATCGCCTGGTAGACCGCCTGCTGCCGCTCCGGCGGGACTCCTGCGTCCAGGTCCGGGCGGTTGGTGTACATCAGCACGTACTTCATGGTGGTGGCTCCTCGCCTCGCAGTGATTCTGACACCCCCACTACGCGCGTGGGCGGGCCTGAATCGACAGTCCTGAGAGAGAACTCTCGAACAGTTGATGCGCTTCGGTGGTGACGTACGCAGCAGAAGTGCGCCGCCCGGCGCCGGTCAGCCTACCGAGGGCTCGGGCCACTACGCTCACCACCCATGGCCAGACGCAAGAACTCCTCCCGCGCACGGGCACAGCGGAGATCCGCGCAAGCGAGCCGCCGAGGACCGGGCCCGGGCGCAGGCCGAGGCCACCCCCGAGCTGGAGGACGAGGTCGGGGCCGCGTTGGAGTCCGGTCACCCGATCGACATCGTGATGCTGGCGAGCTCCCTGATCGCCGGTCTCGATCCGGACGTCGCGGACACCGGCGGACGGAGGCGACGGCTGCGTTGCCGCAGCCGGAGGAGTTCGTCCGGATGTTCCTCGATTCGGGCGACCCGCGGCTGCACGTGCTGGCCTGGACGGTGGCGCAGCTGCTGCCGGACGCTCGGCTGCACGCCGAGGTCGACTGCCGCCCTGGACCCCGAGACGGTGCCCGGGTGGTTGCTGCCGCTGGCCGACGCCGAGGTGGTGGCCGCCTGGCAGACCACCGACCCGCTGCGGGACTCGACCGACATCGTCGTCTCGCTGCGGGTGGGGGAGGCCGACCTCACGGTGATCGGCCTGGTCGACTTCAACTCCGACGGTGCGATGAAGGACGGCTTCGTCGTTCCGGCACCGCTTGACCGCGGTCCAGGACGCGTTGAGCGGCGAGCGGTGAGACCGGGCATGGAGGCCTGGCGAGCTCGCTCCCGCGGACGCGCGGGCCTGGCTCGCCGACGCGATCGCCGTCGGTCGGACCGCCGAGCCACCGTTCGAGTCCGACAGCTGGCCGCAGGCCCGTCCGCTGGTGGAGTGGGCGCTGCGACTGTGCCCGCCCGGCGGCCGGGGCTGGGTGCGGCAGGAGTGGAGCCTCGGAGGACATCGAGAAGGTGGTGGCCGAGTTCGCCGCGGCGCCGGAGGGTGCGGTGGTCGCCGACCGGGCGGATCGGGCCGTGCTCGTCGACGCTCTCCACGGCCTCGCCCGCGACACGTCGGCGGACCCGCTGCTGATCAGTGCCGTCCGGATCGAGCTGGGGCTCGGTTACCTCTGGCCGACCACCCTGCACCACGACCTCGACGCCTTGCTGGCGCTGCCGGACCTGCTGGGGCCGTACGTCGGCTGGGCGCACGGCCGACGCGGGATCCCGGCCGACGACACCGAGCAGGCCCTGGCCGCGATCGCCCACTTCCGGGCCGACTACGTACGCGACGTCGCCGAGGCCAACGCCGTGGAGGGCGACGCGCCCTGATCACAGAGCCGGCGCATCAGCGCAACGACCGCCGTCGCTGGGACCGGTCGGGCAGACTTCTGTCATGTCCGCACGACCGATGTGGTCCGACCCGGCGAGTCGTCGGACCGTGTCCTGGTTGGCCGGGTTACGCTGGCTCTGGTCGTCATGTCCCTGGCCGCCGCTCGGGCTGCTCGCCGTGCGGACGGACCGAGCCGGTCGGCCCGCCTTCGTCTTCCTCACCTGGAACCTGTTCCTCGCCTGGGTCCCCTTCGTGCTCTCGCTCGGGGTGGCGGCCGTCCACGGTCGTGGCGGACCGCGACCGCTGTTGTGGGTCCTCGGTGCGGGCTGGTTGCTGTTCCTGCCCAACGCGCCGTACATCCTCACCGACTTCATCCACCTCGGCCGGGCGGGCGGGGTGCCGCTGTGGTTCGACGCCGCCCTGATCGGCACCTTCGCCGCCACCGGTCTGGCGCTCGGACTGGCCTCGCTGCTCATCGTGCACCACGTCGTGGAAGCCAGCGGCCGGTCGCGTCCTCGGTTGGATCGTCGCCGTGAGCTCGCTCGCTGCTCAGCGCGATCGGGGTCTACCTGGGGCGGTTCCCGCGCTTCAACTCCTGGGACGTGGTCACCGACCCGTTCAGCCTCGTCGCCGTCGTCGCTGCAACGGCTCGCCGACCCGTTCGGGAACCCGTTCCTGCTGCGGTTCGGCGTGCTGATGTCGATCCTGCTGCTCGGCTCGTACCTCGTCGCCTGGATCCTCGGGCGCGGCATCCTCGGACCGGCCCGCGGGCTCACCAGCACCCGGTCGTGAGCCGAGACGCGGGCCTCGCGGCGCGCGGGCAGAGCGGACTGTCGGTGCCGAGTCCTAGCCTCCGGCCATGAAAACAAACACACGTTCGATCGACGTCAGACCGACGACCTCGCGTCCCCGCCGCGGCCGCGGCGACCACGACGCCTACCTCGAGGGGCTCGTGCGACCACGACTGCTGCCTGTCGATCCACTCACCGAGCCGGCCCCCGGTGCCGACCGGCCGCGGCGAGCTGATGGAGATCGTCGACGAGTTCGCGCCTGACCCCTGCCGGACGCCGGGTGCTGCACGGTTGGTTCCAGGCCGAGCTCCTGGCCGACGCTCTGCAGAGTCATCGCCGGCGATCCGGCGGCCGACCCGCTGCGGCTGAGTCCTCGACAGTCTGGCCGGCGCTTTCGGCACCGACCTGCTCGACGAGGTGCGCGGCTCCGCTGACGATCTCGCCCTGCTGCCGGACATGGTCGGTGCGTTCGTCCCGTACGCCCACGCCGTGCGCGGCGTGCGGGGCGCCGACACGGCCGCCTCGTTGGCGGTCATCGAGGCCTGCCGCTCCGCGTTCGTCCGGCGGTGGACACGACGGGGCGGTCGGCGCACCCGATCCGTGGCGGCGGCGGTCCGACCCCTGGCAGCGCCACCTCCGCCCTCACCCTGGGAGCTGCTGGCCCGGGAGGTCGGTGGCTGCAGAGGCGCTCGACTCGCTGACCACCGAGCCACTGGTCGACGAGCCGGCGCGCTGTCGGCGACGTGCCCGAGGACGTTCGGGCACGGGTCGAGGAGGCGCTCGGGGTCGCCGACCGGGTGGTCGAGCGGGTCTTCGGGATCGAGGTGCGCACCGCGGTGCGGCGCCTGCTCACCGATGCGGCAGCCGCGGATCCCGAGATCTACCGGCGGAAGGGACGCACCGACACGATCGCCGTGGGCGCCTGCCTCGCGGTCGCCCAGGCCAATCACCTGATCCGGCCGCACGGCCCGATGCTGGTCAAGGACGGTCACCGAGCACTTCGGTCTGGCCAGCGCGCCGTCGACCCGGGTGCTGGTGCTGCGGCAGCGCTGTCACCGGGAGCCGCTCCTGGTCGGGGGAGACGAGCCTGCGCAGTCCTCGCTATCTGACCTCGCAACGGCGGGGCGACCTGGTGGCGGCCCGCGACCGGCTGCGCGCCGCGGAGGTCGTCGACCAGGCGAGCTGACGCCGGGATCGTGCGTCGACGGCTCAGATCTTCAGCAGGTTGAGCACCGCCCGCTCGACCTTGCCGTGGGTGCTGCCGTCGGACAGGTCGTCGTCCAGGCGAGGCCAGCCGGGGCGAGATGGTCACACCGTCGGCGAACAGGTCGATCACCCGCGGGTCGACGTAGGAGCTCCGCGCCACCGTCGGTGTGTTGCCCAGGTACTCCGACACCTGCTTCATGGCGGCGGAGACGGCCCGCTTGCGCGCGGTGGGCGTGGTCGCGTCCGCGTTGGCCCCGGCCAGGGCGACCGCGGCGATCACCGTGCCGTGCCAGGTGCGGAAGTCCTTGGCCGACACCTCACCGCCGACCTGCTCCTTCACGTAGGCGTTGATGTCGGTCGAGGTGACGTCCTTCCACCGGCGGCCGTCCTTGTAGGCCAGCAGCTCCGGCCCACCGCTGCGACGCCGGAGGAGGTCGGCGACCGAGGCCCGGACGAGGTCGTCGGCCAGCGCGACGTACCGCTCCTGACCGGACTTGGCGACGAAGTCGAAGACGACGTCGTGCGGTTCTCCAGGGTGACGTGCTCCTTGCGGATCGTGGCCAGACCGTAGGAGTGGTTGGCCTCGGCGTAGGTCTCTCCGCCGATCCGGAAGAAGCCGAGATCCAGCAGCCGGAACGCGGTGGCCAGGGCGCGCTCGTACGGCATCCCGTCGAGCTGGAGGTGGACCGCCACCCGGCGGCGCGCCCGGGGCAGGCGACCGGCGACCTCCAGCACCCGGTCGTGCTTGGACTCGTCCCGCTTGCGGCGCCACTCGGGGTGGTAGAGGTACTGCCGTCGCCCGGCGGCGTCGGTGCCGACCGCCTGCAGGTGACCGTTCGGGCGCTCGGCAGATCCACACCTCCTCCCAGGCGGGCGGGATGACCAGTCGTACGCACCGCTCCCGGTCCTCGGGCGGGAGCCTGACCCCGAGCTGGTCGAGGTAGACGAAGCCCTTGCCGGCGCGGCGTCGCGTCCAGCCGGGATCGGTGGGGGAGACGGTCCGCAGACGCACCATGGGCCATTTCTACCCCTCGTGTTAACGCCGTAAACCAGGATGTCGCGCGGCGAGGTCCTTGCCTGCTGCCCGGCGTGGGGCGCATGCTCGGATCACGGATCCGCAGGGAAGAGGGATGGCGCGGTGGAGGACACAGACCGACAGACACCGGTGACCGGCTGGCGCGGACTGCTGCTGCGGGTCCGCGGCGGCGCTGTCCCCGCAGACGTGCACGCAGCCGGCGCCCGACTACGGACCGGAGGCCCCGCAGGCGGACCGGGAGCAGTGGCTGCGCCAGCTGACCCGGGTCCGAGACCTGCTCGAGGAGACGAGGTCGATCGTCGCCGCCGGCGGCTGGTGCGGTAGCTGGTGCGTGGTTCACCGTCCGGCAGGCCGACGGGGCGGTCAGACCGGCGACCCTGGGCGAGTCGTTCGCGCTGCGCGCACCGGGCGCGCCGGTGGTCGGGAGCTGTCTGGTGGGGATCATGATCCGGCTGGCCGACGACCCGGACCGGGTGCCGTCGATCCGCCGACGTGTGGCGGGCGACCGACGAGCTGCGCGAGGCGATGCACGAGCGGCTCGGGCACGACGCGTTCCCGCCCGGCCGGGCCTACCCGCTGACGCAGCGCCGGGCCCGGCTGCGCAGTCTGACGGCCTGGAACGATGCCCCGGGCCGGACGGAGGCCGACGTCCTGGATCTGATCGATCGAGCCATCTCCCGCACCATCGTCGGAGCCGTGGCGAGTCCGGCCGGCTCGCGCTGAGCGATCCGCAGCGATCACGCTCCGCGGATGGATCGGTCCGGCTGGGATATCTATCCTGCGGGACCCTTCGTGTTTACGCTGTCCCCCATGGCACTCGGGGGGCTCCGGATCGAGCCGATCACCCCCGGTCACCTGCCGGCGCTGGACGAGCTCTTCACCCGCGGTGACCCGCGGAACTGTCAGTGCGCCTTCCTGCGGATGACCGCCGACGCCTTCGACGCGGCCGACGCCGCCGCTCGCCGCGAGGTGCACAGTCGAGGCCATCCGGTCCGCGCACCGGGTCGGAGCCAAGGCGGGCCAGGTCGCTCTCGACGACCACGGGCCCGTCGGCTGGGTCAGCATCGGTCCCCGGAGTGACTTCCCCCGGCTCGATCACACCCGGCTGCTGACGTCGACCGCGGCGGAGCTGCCGCCGGTCGACGGGACCGCTGTGGTCGGTGGTCTGCTTCGTGATCGCGACCCGGGCCCGCCGCCGCGGGGTCGCCACCGCCCTGCTGCGCGGCGTCGTCGAGTGGGCCGCCGGTCAGGAGATCGCGGTGCTGGAGGGCTACCCGGTGGACACCGAGGGCCAGAAGCGACCGGGCGCGGCCCTGTGGCACGGCACCGTCCGGCTCTTCGAAGGGGCCGGGTTCGCGGTGGCCGCCCGGCATCGTGACTCCCCGACGGCGGCCGGTCGGGCGGTGGTCCGACGCGTCGCTCGCCGTGAGCTCAGCGTCGACCGTACGGGATGGCCGGGGGAGCCGCGGTCGACTCACCGGGCACCAGGGTCGACGGCAGCAGGACCGGGTCGGGGCGGGTGCCCTTGGTCATCTGCTGCACGAGCTGGTCGACGGCGAGCTCGCCCAGCCCGGTGCCCGGCGAGCGCATGATGGTCAGCGAGGGCTGGGTGTAGGTGGCCATCTCGTCGGAGGTGAGCATGGACATGATGGAGACGTCATCGGGCACCCGGACGCCGCGGTGGATCAGCCCGGTCAGCAGACCGATGGCGGCGAACTCGTTCAGCACCAGCACGGCGGTGGTGTCGGGGCACTCGGCGAACAGCCGATGGGCGAGGTCGCGGCCCGGCGGTGGTGTCCTGACCGGACTCGATGATCACCGGTGCGATCCCGAGGCGCTGGGTGACGTCGCGGAACGCGCGCTCGGTCCGCACGTACGGGCCGTAGTTGTAGTAGCTCTCCCGGTCCTGGGTGCCGGTGACGAACACGATGTGGCGGTGCCCGAGGTCGTGCAGGTGATGGACGGCCTCGCTGGTGGACTGCTCGAAGTCGATGTCGACGTGCAGGCTGTCGGAGGGGTCGGCGGTCCGGCCGATCAGCGCGTACGGGGTCGCCGTGGCCTGCAGCGCCGCCACCCGGGGGTCGTCGAGCTGGACCTCCATCAAGATCACGCCGTCGACCAGCTGCTGGCCCACCAGCTCGGTCAGCTCGCGGCCGTCGTTGGCTCCCGGCCACATCATCAGGTGGTAGCCGTACCCGCTGGCCGTGCGGGCCGCCGCGATCATGAACTCCATCCCGGAGCCGCCCAGCCGGTGGTCCAGCATCGGGTAGGCGAGCGCCAGGATCCGGGTCCGCCGGCTGGCCAGCGCGCGGGCCACGGCGTTGGGCCGGTAGCCGAGCGCGAGCATCGAGGCCTCGATCCGACTCCGGGTCGCCTGGGTGACCGGTTTGGTGTTGTTCACCACGAAGGAGACCGTGGCGATCGAGACACCGGCGTGATCGGCGACGTCGCGCATCGTGGGCATGGCCATCCTCTCGACCGACCGGTCTTCCGACCGCTGCGGATGAATTCTGGCGGTCGATCAACCGGTTGTGTTGATCGAGGCCCTTGACAGGTCCTGCACGGAGGCTACAGACTCCTGCACCAAGCGGTAGTTAATCGCTTTACCGTCTCCCCACACAAGACCCCGTCACACCTCGTCAGGCATCGGTTAACCGCTTTGATGCCGGGCCGAGGTTGACCATCCCAGCAAAGGAGCTGATCGCGCGATGATTCCCAAGAAGATCGCTGTCGGCATCGCCCTCGCCGCGGTGCTACCCCTCACCTTGACAGCCTGTGGCGGCGGGTCCGACGACGCCGGTGGGGGCGGTGGCGGCGCGTCTGCCTCCGTCGACAGCCTGACCGTCCTGGACTACTACACCGACGACCCGGGTCACACCCAGATCGGCGACCAGCTCACCAAGTGCGGCACCGACATCGGGGTCGCCAAGGTCGACCACCAGTCGGTTCCCGGCCCGACTCTGATCCAGAAGGTGCTGCAGCAGGCCTCGTCCAAGACCCTGCCCGACGTGCTGATGCTCGACAACCCCGACATCCAGCAGATCGCCGCCACGGGTGCGCTGGCACCGCTGGGGGACTACGGCATCAGCGCCGACGGTTACGCGCCGGGCCCGGTGGCGGCGGCGACCTACCAAGATCAGCTGTACGGCCTCCAGCCGGGGGCGAACACGCTGGCGATCTTCTACAACAAGGACATCCTGGACAAGGCCGGCGTGAAGCCCCCGACCACCTGGCAGGAGCTGAAGGACACGTCGAAGAAGCTGACCGACGGCAAACAGTACGGATTCGCGTTCAACGCAACCGCCGACTACGAGGGTGCCTGGCAGTTCCTCCCACCGATGTGGACCAACGGCGGCGACGAAACGGCCCTCACCTCCCCGGAGGTCGCGGGCGCGTTGCAGCTCTGGAAGGACCTGGTGGACGACGGTTCGGTGTCGAAGAGCGTGGTCAACTGGAAGCAGTCCGACGTCAACGACCAGTTCATCGCCGGCAAGGCCGCGATGATGCTCAACGGGCCGTGGCAGATCCCGGCCCTGGATCGCGCCAAGATCAACTACGGCGTGGTGAAGTTCCCGGTCAACACTGCGGGTCAGACCTCCGTGGCCCCGCTCGGTGGCGAGGCCTGGACCGTGCCGGTGACCGGCGACGAGGCGAAGATGAGCAAGGCGGCCGAGCTGGTGAAGTGCATGAACTCCGACGAGAACCAGCTGCTGCGGGCCAAGCAGGGTGGCATCGTGCCCACGAAGCTGAGCCTGTCCGATCAGTACGCCAAGGAGAACCCGGCGATGGTCGGGCTTCATCGAGCCCGTCTCCACGGCACGTGCTCGCACCGGCAAGCTCGGCGACAAGTGGCCGGACACCGCCAAGACCATCTACACCGGCATGCAGCTCGTCCTCACCGGGCAGGCCGCTCCCGCCGACGCGATGGCCAAGGCCGGCGCCAGCTGATCTCGGGCTGACGGCATCTCCGCACCAACGGAAGGGAGAGACGACGCATGTCGGACGCTGACGTCCTGACCGCGTCGGACAGCACCACGTCTGCTCGCTCGACGCCGACCCCTCGACGGGGGGGTCGGCGCCGAGAGCAGATCATCAAGGTGCTGTTCGTGGTGCCCGCCGCGCTGACGATCGCCGCGCTGTTCGGGTATCCCGTGGTCAAGAACCTGATCATGAGCTTCCAGAACTACACGCTCAGGACCTTCTTCACCGGCAAGGCGCCTTGGGTCGGGCTGCAGAACTACGTGTCCGTCGTCTCCGACGACGTCTTCAGCAAGGCCCTGGCCAACACCGCTCTGTTCACGATCGGGTCGCTCATCGGTCAGTTCGTGATCGGCATGCTGCTCGCCCTGTTCTTCCACAAGAACTTCCCGTTGAACGGGATGTTGCGCGCGTTGTTCCTGCTGCCGTGGCTGATCCCGATCATCGCCGGCACGGCGGCCTGGCGGGCGATCCTGGAGCAGGACAGCGGCATCCTCAACCTCACCCTCGAGCGGATCGGCATCCTCGACACCCCGATACCGTGGCTGAACTCACCGGACGTCGCCCTGATCGCCGTGATCTTGGTGAACATCTGGCTCGGCATCCCCTTCAACCTGACACTGCTCTACAGCGGTCTGCAGGACATCCCCGAGGAGCTGTACGAGGCGGGCGCGCTGGACGGCGCGACGGGCTGGAAGGCGTTCTGGCACATCACCTGGCCGAACCTGCGCGCGGTGGTCAGCATCACCTTGATGCTGGGCGTCATCTCACCCTGAAGGTCTTGGACATGATCCTCGGCCTCACCCAGGGTGGTCCGGCCAACGCGACGCAGACCATCGCCACGCAGTCGTACCAGCGCTCGTTCGTGGAGTTCAAGTTCGGTCAGGGCGCAGCGCTGAGCAACATCTTGATCTTGATCTCACTGGTGTTCGCGATCGTCTACCTGCGTGCCAACCGGCGCCAGGTGGACGAGTAGGGAGGGCGACGATGTCTTCACGCGGTAAGAGCCGGACCCGCCAGCGGGATCCGGACCGCCCTCGCCATCGTGTTCCTGGCCATCATGCTGTTCCCGGTCTACTGGATGCTGAACATCTCCCTCCAGTCGACCGGCGGCACGCTGGCGAGCTCGTTCTTCCCGGCGCACCCGAGTCTGGCCGGCTACCGGACGGCGATCCAGGACCAGGGCCAGAACCTGGTCACCAGCCTCACCATCGCGCTGGGAACCGTCATCTTGACCCTGCTGATCGCCGCACCCGGCCGCCTACGCCCTGGCTCAGTTCCGCTTCCGTTGGATCAACTGGGCGCTGCTGGCGATCCTGATCTCCCAGATGATCCCGGCCATCGTGATCGCCAACGGCCTCTACAGCTCTACGAGCAGCATCGGTCTGCTGGACTCCATCCCCGGGCTGATCATCGCGAACTCCGCCAGTGGCGTGCCGTTCGGGATCTTGATCATGCGTTCGTTCATGCTGGGGATCCCACCCTCGCTCGTCGAGGCGGCCCGGGTCGACGGCGCCGGCCTGGTCCGCGCGTTCGTCTCGATCGTGATGCCGATCAGCCGGAACTCGTTGATCACCGTCGGCCTGTTCGCCTTCATCTTCGCCTGGGGTGACTTCCTGTACGCCCTGACGCTGACCACGAAGGGCGAGATCGTCCCGGTGACCCTCGGCATCTACACCTATCTGGGCGCCCACATCTCCGACTGGAGTGCGGTGATGGCGACCGCCATGCTCGCCGCCATGCCGGCGATCATCCTGCTGGTGTTCGCCCAGAAGTACATCTCGGCCGGCGTCAACAGCGGTGCCGTCAAGTAGCCGCAGACGCCGGCTCATCCCGCATCATTCTCACCGACACCCAGCAAAGGAACCTCCATGACCAGCACGGATACCTCGACCCTGCGCGTCCTCGTCTGGGGCGAGAACCGCCACGAGCAGGTCGAGCAGCACGTCCGCGACATCTACCCGGACGGCATGCACACCACCATCGCCGAGGGCATCAGCGAGAACCTCGGCGACCCGGCGAGCGTGTCGACCACCACCCTGGACGAGCCCGAGCACGGGCTGACCGAGGAGGTCCTGGCCGCCACCGACGTGCTGGTCTGGTGGGGTCACGCCGCCCACGGCGAGGTGGCCGACGAGGTGGTCGAGCGGGTGCACCAGCACGTGCTCTCGGGGATGGGTCTGCTGGTGCTGCACTCGGGGCACTGGTCGAAGATCTTCGGCAAGCTGATGGGCACCACCTGCACCCTGCGCTGGCGCAGCGAGCAGGACCGCGAGCTGGTCTGGACCGTCAACCCGACCCACCCGATCGCCCAGGGCGTGCCGAACCCGATCATCATCGACGCCCAGGAGATGTACGGCGAGTTCTTCGACATCCCGGCCCCCGACGAGCTGGTCTTCATCTCCTCCTTCACCGGCGGCGAGGTGTTCCGCTCCGGCTGCACCTTCCGGCGCGGCCACGGCAAGATCTTCTTCTTCTCCCCCGGCGACCAGGACTACCCCGTCTACCACCACGAGCGACGTGCGCAAGGTGATCGCCAACGGGGTGCGAGTGGGCGAACAGCGAGCTGCCCGAGCGGGCCGTGCCGACCCTGCTGCGCTACGACACCGACGACTTCTTCAACGGTCACGGCTACACCGGCCCGATCGAGGACCACAGCGCCGACGGTGCAGCCGACCGGTGACGACGATGAGTGACGCACCTGCTGAGGGTGGTCCAGGTCGGCGCCGGCGGCATGGGTCGGGCCTGGCTCGGCACCGTCGCGGCGAACCCCGACGTGCGAGCTGGTCGGCCTGGTCGACCTGTCCACCGAGACCGCGGCGGCCGCCGCGGCCGAGCACGGGTTCGCGACCGTCCCGGTCGCCAGCTCGGTGGCCGAGCTGCTCGCCGCCGGGGTCGAGGTGGACGCGGTGATCAACGTGACCGTGCCCCGGGCGCACCATCCGGTCAACACCGCGGCGCTCGCCGCCGGGCTGCCGGTGCTGTGCGAGAAGCCGCTGGCCGAGTCGGTGGCGGAGTGCCTGTCCATGGTCGCCGCCGCGGAGCTCTCCGGACAGCTGCTGATGGTCTCCCAGTCGCGGCGCTACTGGCGAGCGGTGTCGGTCCTGCGCGGCCAGCTGGCCGAGCTCGGCCCGGTGGCGTCGGCGTCCTGCCAGTTCTTCAAGGCCCCGCACTTCGGCGGCTTCCGCGAGGAGATGGCGTACCCGCTGCTGGTCGACATGGCGATCCACCAGTTCGACCTGGCGCGGCTGCTGATCGGCGCCGAGCCGACCTCGGTGTTCTGCCGGTCCTACAACCCCGCCTGGAGCTGGTACGCGGGCGACGCGGCCGCCTCGGTGATCTTCGAGTTCGGCGACGGCGTGACCTTCACCTTCGACGGCAGCTGGTGCGCCCCCGGGGTGGAGACGTCCTGGAACGGCGCCTGGCGTTTCGGCACGGAGCGGGGGACCGCGACCTGGGACGGCGACGCCGCCCCCGTGGCCGAGACCGTCGACGGCGTCCGGCTGCCCGCCGAGCTGCCCGACGAGCCGGAGCAGATCGCCGGCTCGCTGGCCGAGTTCGTCACCGCCCTGCGCGACCGCGCGGCGGGACGGAGCGCCAGTCCGAACGGCGAGGTGCACACCAACGTGCTCAGCGTGGCCATGGTCGAGGCGGCGGTCCGCTCCGCCGAGACCGGTCAGCGGGTCGCGTTGGCCGATGTGGTCGAGGACGCGTACGAGCAGGCCCTGAGGACGGAGCCGGACGCGGGAGTCCGCGCCGTTCTGGCATCGTGGGCGTCGGTGCTGGACGTGGTCGGCCTCGGAAGCGGCGGGCCGGGGACTCCGGCGCACCAGCTGACCAGTCCGGGAGAGGTGTGATGAGCAAGCAGACGCTGCGGGTCGGGATGATCGGGTACGCCTTCATGGGTGCGGCGCACTCCCAGGGGTGGCGGAACGCGCCACGGTTCTTCGACCTGCCGAGTCGCATCGAGCTGACCGCGGTCGCCGGCCGGAACGCCGACGCGGTGGCCGCGGCCGCCGACCAGTACGGGTTCGCCGGCGACCGAGACGGACTGGCGGGCGCTGATCGAGCGGGACGACATCGACCTGATCGACATCTGCACCCCCGGGAACCTGCACGCCGAGATCGCCATCGCGGCGCTGCGGGCCGGCAAGCACGTGCTCTGCGAGAAGCCGCTGGCCAACACCGTCGAGGAGGCCGAGCGGATGGCGGCCGCGGCCCGCGAGGCCCGGTCCAGCGGCGTCTACGCGATGTGCGGCTTCACCTACCGACGGACGCCGGCCCTGGCGTACGCGAAGCAGCTGATCGACGAGGGCCGGATCGGCACCGTCCGGCACGTCCGCGGGCAGTACCTGCAGGACTGGCTGCACGACGCCGACGCGCCGATGACCTGGCGGCTGGACAAGAGCACGTCCGGCTCCGGCGCCCTCGGCGACATCGGCGCCCACCTGATCGACACCACGCAGTGGCTGACCGGCCAGTCGATCAGCGGGGTGTCCGCCCTGCTGGAGACGTTCGTGACGTCACGGCCGCTGGCCGGCGAGCGGTCCGGACTGGGTGGCCACGGCGACACGTCCGAGGGCGCCCCGCGCGGTGAGGTCACCGTCGACGACGCCGCCCTGTTCACCGCCCGGTTCGACGGCGGCGCGGTCGGCTCGTTCGAGGCGTCCCGGTTCGCCCTCGGCCGCAAGAACGCGTTCCGGGTGGAGATCAACGGCACCGACGGCTCGGTGGCCTTCGACTTCGAGGACAACAACGTGCTCCAGTTCTTCGACGGCCGCGACCCGGCGGCCGAGCAGGGCTTCCGCCGGATCCTGGTCACCGAACCCGAGCACCCGTACGTCGCCGCGTGGTGGCCGCCCGGTCACGGCCTCGGCTACGAGCACGGCTTCACCCACCAGGTGGTCGACCTGGTCACCGCCCTCGCCGAGGGCCGGCAGCCGACCCCGTCCTTCGACGACGGTCTGCAGGTGCAGCAGGTCCTGGCCGCCGTCGAGACCAGTGCCGGGCAGTCGTCCGCCTGGACGGCGGTCTGACCGGATCCGCCCGGACGGCGGTCTACCGGCACTGGTCTCGACGGCGGTCTGATCCGACGAGATCTGAGGCGTCTGAGGTAGCTCGGCAGCTACCTCAGACGCCACCGCAGGAGCGCACCGGCCGAAGATGAGGCACCTGCACGATGTCCGGGGGGTCGCCTTAGCAGGACCGTAGAGGAGTCGGAACATCTACGGAGGTGCCCATCATGAGCAACCACTACGCGATCGGCCTGCTGGTCGAGCAGCACCACGCCGAGCTGCGGAACGAGGCGGCGCAGGATCGACTGGCTCGCCTCGCCCGGCTCGGGACAGCCGCGTCGGCCCCGCTGGTGGGAGCGGCTGATGCTGTCCCGCTCGCAGGACCGCGCCCGGGCGACCGCGACCCAGCGCCGGCTTCCAGGTCGCCGCTCCCCGCGACGGCCAGCACCGACCCACCGCCACCGTCGCCGCCGGCGACTCCCCCTGCTGAGCGGCGGCGGTGAGCGGTTTCCCGGCGGCCGACGACGGGGCCTCGGCAGTGTCGGCGGTCGGTGGGACGATGAACGACGTGGTCAGACACCTGCCTCCCCGGATCGCCGCGGTCGGCGCGGTGGCTCGGGTCCCGCCGGCGGCTCGCTGCCGGTGCTGGAGCTGGTCGGCCGGGTCGACGAGCTGGCCCGACTGCGGGACCTGCTGGACAGCGTGCTGGTCGAGGGAAGTCGGCTGGCACTGGTCGGCGGCGACGCCGGCTCGGGCAAGACGACGGTCGTGGACGCCTTCGTGCGCGACCTGGCGACGACGGCGGCCGACCGGGGCGCGCAGGTCATCCGCGGACAGTGCGTGCCGCTGGGCGGCGACGGGCTGCCGTACGCGCCGATCGTCGGTGCCCTGCGGGAGCTGATCGCCCGGCACGGTCGCGACCAGGTGCTCGAGTGGGCCGGGGCCAGCCGGGTCGGTCTGGGCGCGCTGCTCCCGGATCTGATCGCGCCGCCGCGTGATCTCGAGGGCCTCCGGCTGCAGCTGTTCGAGGCCGTGGCCCGGCTCTGGGAGTCGGCCGCGCAGACCGGGCCCCTGGTGGTGGTGATCGAGGACCTGCACTGGGCCGACGAGTCGACCCGGCACCTGCTGCGCTTCCTGACCGGCGCGCTGACCGAGGCCCCCGTGCTGGTGATCGCCACCTACCGCACCGACGAGCTGGACCGGCGCCATCCGCTGCGCCCCTTCCTGGCCGAGGTGGGACGCCTGGCCGGGGTGACCCGGCTGGAGATCGGCGGCCTCAGCCGGGCCGAGGTGGCCGACCTGCTCACCCGCCTGCTGGGCCGGACACCGAGCGGGGTCGCCGTCGACCTCGTGCACCGGCGCAGCGAGGGGCTGCCCTACTTCGTGACCGAGCTGGCCACCTCGGCGTCGCGGGGCTGCGTCGACATGCCCGACACCCTTCGCGACGCGCTGAACGTCCGGGTGCAGCGGCTGTCCGACCGCGCCCAGGAGACCCTGCAGGTCGCCGCCGTGGCCGGTCCCCGGGTGGAGCACGCGCTGCTCGAGGCGATCAGCGACCGCTCACCGGCGGAGCTGGACACCGATCTGCGCGAGGCGGTCGACGTCGGCGTCCTGATCGTCGACGAGGACGGCTACCTGTTCCGGCACGCCCTGCTGCGCGAGGTCGTGCACGAGGACATGCTGCCCGGGCGCCACAGCCGACTGCACGCCCGGTTCGCCGCGCTGCTGGAGGAGCGGCCCGAGCTGGCGACGGGCACCGCCTCGGTCGAGATCGCCCACCACTGGTCGGCCGCGCACGACGTGGACAAGGCGTTCCGCTGGTCGTTGACCGGCGGCCGAGGCCGGTTCGTCGGCCCACTTCGAGGCGCTGAAGATGTACGAACGGGCCCTGGAGCTGTGGGACCGGGTGGCCGACCCCGAGCTGGTCGCGGGATCGCGCGTGTCCCTGCTGGATCGGGCCGCGGCCACCGCCCGGGACGCGGGCGAGATCGAGCGGTCTCTCGCCCTCACCAAGCAGGCGCTGGCCGAGACCCCCGACGACGCCCCCGTCGCCGACGTCATCCACCGCTGGACCGAGCGCGGCCAGCGGCTGTCGAGCCTGATGCGCCCCGGCGCCATCGAGTCGCTCCGGACCGCCGCCGACCTGCTGCCCGCCGACGCGGAGGCCGAAGTTCCGGGCCAGGGTGCTGAACCAGCTGGCGATGGTCTCCACGCTGTCCGGGGTCGACGCCACGGACGTGGCCCGGGAGGCCGTGGCCGCAGCCGTCGAGGCGGGTTCGCCGGTGACCGAGTCCCACGCCAGGAACACCCTCGGCGTCTGCCTGGTCATCGGCGGTCGCGAGGACGAGGGACTGGTGGAGCTGGTCCGCGCCGGCGAGCTCGGCCAGGGATCGCGCGGCACGATGCTGCGGTTCTACATCAACTACTCCGATGCGCTGTGCCTCGCCGGCCGCTACGCGGAGGCGGTGGAGCAGGCCCTGTCCGGGGTGGAGGTCGCCGCCGGTCTCGGTTTGGAGCGATCGACGGGTGCCATGCTCGCGGGCAACGCCGCCGAGCCGCTGCTCGCGCTGGGGGAGTGGGACCGGGCGAGCCAGCTCGTCGAGCGGTCGTTGGAGCTCGACCCGCCGGCTCACCACCTCGCTCACCTGCGGCTGCTCCAGTGCTGGCTCCGGCTGCAGACGGGTCGGCTGGAGGAGGCCGAGACCATCCTCACCCAGTTCCGCGGGCTGATCACGGGACCGCAGGTGGCCCCGCAGTACGCCAGCCAGGTGATCCGGCTGGACGTCGAGCTGGCCCTGGCGACCGGTGACATCGAGCGAGCCTGGGCCGACCTGGAGCTGGCCTTCGAGCACTGGGACAGCTACCACGTCGCCCACCGCTACCCGCTGCTGTGGTTGGCGGCCGCCACGGCTCGGGCGGCCGACCGGATCGACGACGGCGGCCGCTCGGGGCGGGTGCGGTCGGCGTACGAGCAGGTCGAGCCGGTGCGCGCCCGGCAGATCTGGGGTCCCGTGATCGAGGCCGAGCTGGCCGACACGGACGACGCCTGGCGGGCCGTCTGGGCCGCCACCACCGCCGCGGAGATGCCGTGCTACCTGCGGCCGTACGTGGGTCTGCGGCTCGCTCAGCACCTCGTGTCGAGGCGCGAACGGGCCGAGGCCCGGGAGGTGCTGGCGGCCGCGGCGGAGAGTGCCGACCGGATCGGGGCGTCGCTGGTGGGCTCGCGGCTGGCCGCCCTCGCCGCGCGCGCCGGCCTCACGGCGCCGGCCGCCGTCGGTGCCCCGGGAATCCTCGCCACGTTGACCACCCGCGAGCGGGAGGTGCTGCGGCTGGTGGCCGCCGGCCGGACCAACGGCGAGATCGGGTCCGAGCTGTTCATCAGCACCAAGACCGCCAGCGTGCACGTGTCGAACATCCTGGCCAAGCTCGGCGTCGGAGCCCGGGGCGAGGCCGCTGCCCTCGCGTACCGGGAGGGACTGCTGCTGGGGCCGGACGCCGAGGGCACCGTGATCGAGCTCCGACCTGCCTGACCGTCCCTGTTGACGAGCCGGGAAGGTGCGGGCAATGATGTCGGCGACAGTTTCGTGTGACCTGTGTCACGGCGCCGGCACACGCATGTCGTGTCCGGTGCGGGTCGCCGGTCGCGTCCTCGGGGGCTTCATCGGCAGCACACGCACGCTCGCTCGGCATGCCCCGACGTCGTTCGCACGAACTCAGGGGAGAGCATGCGCACCTCCAGAATCCTCGGCGCGGCCGCGCTCGCCGCCGCGTCCCTCCTCCTCATCCCGCCGTCCCTCACCTCGGCCCACCCCCGCCCGGTCCCGACGCCGTCGGTCGAGCTCAACGGGCTGGCGGCGCCGTTCAACCTTGACCTGCGGGGCGGGCACACCTACTTCGCCGACGGCGGTCTCAATCTGGTCGGCCGGCTGAAGTCGGGGGGGACCTACCAGACCATCGCGGCCGACCAGCCCGGCGCGTCCGGGGTCGCGCTGTCCGACAACGGCCGGCGGATCGCCTTCACGACGACGGTCAGTCCGCCGGACTCGTTCGAGATCACCGACAGCGGACTGAACATCTGGGGTCCGCGCGGCAAGCGCCTCTACGCCGACACCCTGGCGTACGAGAAGGCGAAGAACCCGGACCAGATCAACACCTACGGGGTCAGGAACCCCAGTCCCTGTGTCGCCGACGCGTTGAGCGGGCTCGGCTTCCCCGTCAGCTACACCGGGGCGATCGACTCCCACGCCTACTCCGTCGCGGCGTGGGCGGGCGGTTGGGTCGTCGCCGACGCCGGGTCCAACGCGCTGTTCCGGATCGACAACGCCGGCAGGATCACGACGCTGTCGGTGCTGCCGCCCCAGCCGGCCGCGATCACCGCGGCCTTCGCGGCGAAGTACGGCCTGCCCGACTGCGTCGTCGGCGTGACGTACGCCTTCGAGCCGGTGCCCACCGACGTCGAGGTCGGTCGAGACGGCTACCTCTACATCACCACCCTGCCCGGCGGGGACGAAGGGCCGGAGCTCGGCGCCCGGGGCAAGGTCTGGCGGGTCAACCCGTCGACCGGCCGGGCCAAGGTCGTGGCCAGCGGGCTCGCGGGCGCCACCAACCTGGCGCTGGGCCGGCACGGTGAGATCTACGTCGCCGAGTTCTTCGCCGGTCAGATCTCGGTCGTCAAGAACGGCCGTGCGCGGCCGTACCTGATGCTGCCGGGTGTGGTGGCCGTCGAGACCGGCACTTCCGGGCAGCTGTGGGCGGGCACCATCGGCAGCGGTCCGGACAGCCCGGGCACCATCGTCAAGATCAGCAACGGGAAGGGGTACCGCCAGGCGACCCTCCGACGCTGATCCGGGCCGGTGGGATGAGGGCTGCGGGCGGACTCCGCGCCGGTCCTACTGCTCGCGTTCCACCGCGCCGGCGAAGGTGACCGGCTCGTGCGTCCCGTCGCCCAGGTCGACAGTCACCCGCACCCGGTTCAGGGAGCTGAACGGGATGGCGAAGCCGTAGTGGGCCGTGTCCTCGGCTCCCGGGGTGATCGTGCCGAGGAAGGCGTTGGGCAGGCCACCGGTGGGGTCGTTGACCAGCGGCGCCTCGATGTCGTCCGGGCCCGATGACGGCGGTGACCAGCACCGTCGTGGCGTCGAGGTCCCGGGTCGAGAGGTTGCGGACCAGGACCGAGACCACCACCATCTGTCCCCGGGTCGACTCCGCTCCGGTCATCCCGGTGGCGATCATGCGCGCGGCGGTGCCGGTGATCTCGATCTCGGCGTCGCCTGCGTAGCTGGCGATGTCGTCGAAGGAGAACGCGGCGTCTTCGGGGTCCGAGGGCTCACCGCTCGGCGAGCCGCTGGTCGCCGGGGTCGGGTCCGCGGGGGTGGCCGCGGCGGTGGCGCCGGGGACAGGAGCCACCGTGCCGCTCGCGGGTGGGCGCCCGCAGCCAGCCAGCAGCACCAGCACCGCGGAGGCCGCAGCACCGGCGCCCCGGACCAGGCGGGTCCCGCGCGTCATGACCAGAACGGTAGCCGCTCGAGCCCGGCGGGCGGGGATGTCAGGAGAGCGACGGCTAGTCTTCACTCGTGAAGTGGACGTGGGTGCTGGCCCTGGGGGCCCTGGCCGGTGGGGTGGTCTGGGCCGCCTACCGAAGGAATCAGCAGGAGCTGGCCGACGCCGCCCTGTGGGCCGAGGCCACCGACCCGGTGGTCCGGCACGGCGGAAACGGTTGACGACGACTACCGAAAACGGGCGGCCGACGATCTGATCCCCCGCCCGCTCCCGCCACACAACGGTTGGGTGACGGGCAGGTGTCGAAACGACGAACTGTTCACCCCCGGCTGATACGTTCCGTCGCACCATGCCGCTGAACGTGACCTTCGACCCGCCGGTTCTGACGCTCCCCGTGAGCAACGGCGGTCGGGCGGCGCCCGGACGAGGTGCCGGCCGAGGCGGTGCTCGTCGAGGCCCTCGCCCCGCACTTCACGGTCGTCGCGGAATCCGCCCGCACCGAGATCCTGACCCACCTGGACACCGTCGACGGGCGCCTGGAGAAGGCGGGCGTCGACCTGGCCCACCTGCCGCGCAGGCGCCGGATCGTGGCGGTGACCGCGGGGCGGCAGATCGAGCAGCCGCTGACGGGTTCCTGGCCCCGGCTGGCCACCGACCTGCCGGCCGGCGACGTCGTCGATCTGGTCGCGCCGTCGGCGTGGATCCGCGCGCTGATCCCGTACGCGACCACGCAGGCCGACACCGTGACGTACGCGATCCGCAACAGCGACGGGAAGACCGTCGTCCGGGTCCACTGGACCACGGGCGAGCTGACCAAGCCGGCCGCGGTCGCGCTGCCGCCCCGGGTGGGGATCGAGGTGCTCCGCGGGTACCGCTCGGAAGCGGCCCAGGTCCGCAAGGCCCTGACTCAAGAGGACCCCGTTGGACGGAGAGCGACGAGTCCTGGTTCGAGACCGTACGCGGGCTGCCGGCGCTCCGGCCGCACGGTCACCCAGCGGTTCGGCATGCGCCCCGACCAGGCCGCGGACTTCGCGGTGGCCGATGCGCTGCTCGGCTACCTGGCCGAGCTGGACGCGACGGTCGACGGCATCGTCGCCGACATCGACACCGAGTACCTGCACGACTTCCGGGTCGCGGTCCGACGTACCCGGTCGGTGCTGAAGATGCTGGGCGACGTGCTGCCGCCGGGGCTCGCCGAGCGGATGGCGCCCGAGTTCCGCTGGCTGGGCGACATCACCACGCCGACCCGGGATCTCGACGTCTACCTGCTGGAGCTCGACTCCCTGGCCGCCACCGTGACGCACCCCGACGATCTCGCCTCCTTCGGGGCGTACGTGCTGGAGCAGCGGACCGGGGCGGCGAAGGAGCTGGCGCGCGGGCTCCGGTCCAAGCGCTACACCGATCTGGTCAGCACCTGGCGGTCGGCCCTGGCGGAGGTCATCGCCCACCCGTCCCACGCCGACATGACCGCCTCGGCGCTGGCGGTCGAGCGGCTGCACACGGTGTTCCGCAAGTGCCAGAAGCGGGCCGCCAAGATCACCGCCGACTCCGAGTCCGAGCTCGTGCACGACCTGCGCAAGGCCTGCAAGGAGATGCGCTACCTGATGGAGGTGTTCAAGCCGCTCTGCGACAAGACCGCGTACAGGAACGTGCTGGCCGACTTCAAGGAGCTGCAGGACCTGCTCGGGGAGTTCCAGGACGGTGAGGTCCAGGCGGCCGCGCTGCGCCAGTTCGCCCAGGAGATGGTGGACGCCGGCCGGGTCGACGCGAACGCGATCCTGGCCATGGGTGAGCTGTCCGGGCAAGTTCGAGGCCCGTCAGCGGGCCGCCCGCGAGACGCTGACCGCGCACCACGAGAATTACCTCGGGCGCAAGGCGTCCGAGCACGTCGACCGACTGGTCATGGCGTGATCCGCTCGGCCACGGAGGTGCCGTCGTGAAGGTGATCGCGAGCTACAACCTCAAGGGTGGGGTGGGCAAGACCACCGCCGCCGTCAACCTCGCCTACCTGTCGGCGCGGCAGGGCCGGCGGACCCTGCTGTGGGATCTCGATCCGCAGGGCGCCGCGACGTACCTGTTCCGGGTGAAGCCGCGGGTCAAGGGCGGCAGCCCCAAGCTGGTCCGGGGATCGCGCCCGATGCTGGAGGCGATCAAGGCCACCGACTTCGCCCACCTGGACCTGCTGCCGGCGGACTTCACGTACCGGCACATGGACATCGACCTGAACGACCGACCGAACCCGCAGCGGACGCTGCGCCGGCTGCTGTCGCCGCTGGCCTCGGAGTTCGACGTGGTCATCCTGGACACCCCGCCCAGCCTGTCGCTGGTGTCGGAGAACGTGCTGCGGGCCTCCGACGTGGTGCTGGTGCCGCTGATCCCCACGGTGCTGTCGGTGCGGACGTTCGAGCAGCTGGCCACGTTCACGCACGAGCTGAAGGGCCGCAAGCCGAAGCTGCGCGGCTACTTCTCCATGCTCGACCGGCGCCGGAAGCTGCACACCCAGATCCTCACGGATCTGCCCAAGGAGAACCCGCTGGTCAGCTCGATCGCGATCCCGTCGGCCAGCGCGGTGGAGCAGATGACCGTACGCCGGGAGCCGCTGATCGTGTTCGCCGGCAAGTCCCCGGCCGCCCTGGCCTTCGGGGAGCTCTGGGACGAGGTGGCCGGCCTGCTGAAGCTGCCGCCGGTGGAGACTGCCGCCGACTGACCGCCGGTGGGGAGTCAGTGCCGGTCGTGGGGTGGGCCCGGCGCGCAAGGCCGCGATGTCGCCGGGGAGTCAGATCCGGCCAGGGGTGCGCGGGGCGCGTGTCCCGGATGACGCCGGGGAGTCGCATCCGGCCGTTCGGTACGCGGGGCTCGGGCCCCTTTGCAGCCGCAGAGTCAGATCCGGCCATCCGGCGACTGGGCACCCGCCCGCTGCCGCCGCCAACCCCGCCTTCGCGGGGCGTGGCAACGCACGATGGCGACCGGGACCGGGTCAGCAGCACGTCCTTCAGGATGGTAATCCTGGCGCGCGCGCGATCCGCCGCCCGCTGTCGAAGGAGTAGTCGGGTCAGAGCCCGGCGTTCGTGGCTCCCCAGCGCAGCAGCTCGGTCAGAGAGCGGTCACCGTCCGGCGGGTCGTGAGTCCGGCCTGCCAGCCGGTCGGGCCGGTCACCCCGACCGTGCGGTTGACGAGGCTGAAGACCCCGAAGGTCACCGCGCAGTCGATCGCTCGACCCAGCACGACGGCGGTGATGGCGGCGTTGGCGGTGACGGCCAGGTCGACGAGGGCGTCCCGGAAGCCGGGTGCGTCACGGATGTCCCGGCCGTAGGTGTTGACCAGGGCCTGGTCGGCCATCCGGACTCCGGCCAGCAGGGCGTCGACGATCGCCCGCAGGGAGGGATCGTGGATGACGTCCAGGTACACCTGCGGGGAGAGCAGGGCGTCCACGGCGGCCGACACCGCTCCGCAGCTCGTGTGGCCCAGCACGGTGATCATCTTGACCGACGGCAGATTGGCCACGGCGTAGTTCAGACTGCCCAGGCACTCACGACCCGGTACGTTGCCGGCCACCCGGACCACGAAGATCGAGTTGCCGGCCTGGTTGAACAACAGCTCCACCGGGGCCCGGGCGTCCGAGCAGGCGAGCACCGCGGCGAACGGCTCCTGGGCCGAGTCCCGCCCCCTCGACCGGCGGCAGCCCGAACGCCTCCGGACCGACCGAGATGACCTGCTGCCCGCCCTGGTCGCCGAGCTTGGCGAAGTCGGCGTTGCCGGTCTGCGAGCGGGCCCGCGCCCGGCCGGGCTGCCCGGGACGGGCCGGACGCTCCTCGCCGGCAACGCCTGACGCCAGACGATCTCCCGCTGCTCGGTCATGGTTCACCCTAACGAGCCCGTGTTGCGGGCGGGTGACAGCGATCTTGTACGATATTACGTAATTCCGTATCGACGGATCGAAGGGATGGCATGATCGCGGCACGTCGGACACCCACTCCTCCACGCTCGTACTGTCCTCGTCGTGGCCGCCTGCGCGGCTCTCGCTCTCGTGCTCGCCGTCGCCTGGCGGCCGGCCCCCACCCGACTGCCCGCCGCGACCACCGGCGACGCCTCGCTGGGTCAGCTCGGTCGCCAGGTGATCGGCGACGACCGGCCGGCCCTCGCCGTGGCGTGCGTGACCCCCGCCGGTATCCGGACCGCGGTGATGGGCGCGGCCGCAACCGACCGGTTCGAGATCGGCTCGATCAGCAAGGGACTCACCGGGCTGCTGCTCGCCGACATGATCGAGCGCAACAGGTCGGGCGGACACCCGGTCGGGACACTGTTGCCAGTGACCGGCGCGCTGGCCGAGTCACACTAAGCCAGCTCGCCACCCACACCTCGGGGTTGCCGACCCAGCTGCCCACGCCTGAGACAGACCGGTCGCAACTACCGGGCGAGCCTGACCGCCGGCAACCCGTACGGCGGCCGGTGCGCAGCGACTGGAGCGCAATCGGTGAGGTGCCGCTCGAGCCGCACCGGGCACCTACTCCAATCTCGGGTTCGAGCTGCTCGGTGCCGCGCTGGCCTCCGCGGCCGACCGTCCCTACCGGGATCTGTTGCGCGAGCGGATCCTGACCCGGCGGCCTGTCCGGGCAGCGCCCCGTACGCCGAGCCCAGCGCACCGACGTCGATCTGCTCGGGCAGACCGCGGGCGGACGAACGGCCGACGCCTGGCTCGGCGAGGCGCTGTCCCCTGCCGGTGGCGTGCGTGCCGACATCGGTGAGATGGCTGCGCTGACCCAGCGGCTGCTGACCGGTGACGCCCCGGGATGGAGGCCTTGAGCCCAAGGTCACCGTGGACGAGACCCCGACCGGCTGGGCCTGGATCACCCTGCCGTCGCCGGTCGACGAGAGAGGTGATGTGGCACAACGGCGGACCGGAGGCTTCACGTCCTTCCTCGGGATCGACCGGAACGGCAGCCCGGAGTGGTGATCTTGTCGGCCCGGCAGGAGCCGCCGAACACCACCACGCGGGCGGGTTTCGCGCTGCTGAACCGGGTTCGGGGACTGCCGATGATCATCGCCCTCGTGCTGTGGGTGCTCGCCGCCGTCGGTGTCGTCGTGTTCGTGGCGCGGTCCTGGTCGCTGCGACCGCTGACGGTCAAGGGCCGAGGGCAGCTGCTGCGGTCCGGGGTGGACGCGGTCGTGGCCCTCGCCCTGGTCCGGGCGCTGGCGCCACCACCCGGACCGGGCGTCTGGCTCTGGGTGGTGGCCGCCGTCGCCGTCGGGGTCGGAGCGGCCGGGGTGATCATCCACTGGCGGACGGTGCCCCCGGAGAGTCGTCGCTGGACCACCCGGGCGCGTACGTGCTCGTCGGTCTGGCTCTGGTGGTCGTGCTCGGCTAGAGCGGGCGACTCGCGACCCTAGACACCGGCGGCGATCCGGCGGCCCCAGGCGGA
>CAVXBJ010000023.1:0-31093 GCA_963759915.1 uncultured Actinomycetota bacterium
TGCTTGTCGGCTCCCGGGAAGCCGGGGTGGCCCGGCTGTCGAGGGCGGCCACGTCCACCGGGCCGGGCGGCAGTCGAAGGGTCTCGGTGACGGTCGGCTGACGTACGGGCAGGGCCGCGTCGGCGCTGCTCTTCTTCGATTTCTTCTTCGAGCCCATGGCGGCATTGTGCCGCACCGGGCCCGGGGGCGCCGGAGGGCGGGCTGTCAGGATGGCGGGGTGCGCCTCCTCCACTCCGCGGGCGGTCAGCCCGCCGGTGCCCTGACGAGAGACGATCTCGTCCATCTCTACCGCTGGCCACAGCCCTCCGGCGTCGCGCGCGTGCGGAGCAACTTCGTCGCCACCCTCGACGGGTCGGTGCAGGGCCTGGACGGGCGGTCGGGATCGATCAACACCGAGAGTGATCACGAGGTCTTCGCCCTGCACCGTGGGCTGGCGGACGTGATCTTGGTCGGCGCCGGCACCGTCCGCGACGAGGGTTACCGTGCCGTCGATCTCGAACCCTGGCAGACATCTCTGCGGGCCGCCGAGGGTCTCGCGCCGTTCCCGACGCTGGTCGTGATCACCGGTTCGCTGCGGCTCGATCCGGCCTTCGCCGACCCACCCTACGAGCACGGACCGGTGCTCGTGGTGACCTCCGCCGTGCACGAGACGTGGCCGTACGGCCGTTCCGCGACCGGGGAGCGGAGGTGCTCCGGTCCCCCGGTGAGTCGATCGAGCTGTCCTGGATGCTGGGCGAGCTGGCGGCGATGGACCTGACGCGCGTGCTGTGCGAGGGCGGACCGGCCTGCACCGCGACCTGATCGCGCAGGGCCTGCTCGACGAGCTGTCGCTGACGCTGGCCCCCAGCGCCGTCGGCGGCGTCGGGCACCGCTCCACCTCCGGCGCGGCGTTGACCGAGCGGGCCGACTTCGAGCTCGCCTTCGTGCTGCTGGGCGACGACCAGACGCTGTTCACGAGCTATCGGCGCCGGGGGTAGCAGGTCGGGCCTACGGCTCGATCCGGTTGCCCTGCTCGTCCCAGTGCTCGGCGACCTTCTTGCTCGGCTGCACGCGGGGCGGCTCGCCCGGCATCTTCGGGTAGTCCGGCGGGAAGTTCAGCTCGCCGCCGGGCAGCGTCTCCCACAGCTCGAGCAGCGGTTCGAGCGGGAAGGCCTCGTCGTCCATGTCGGCCCACGGATCGCCCTCGGCCAGGTAGTCCGGGACGCGTCATCAGGTTGAGCTCGGCCGGGTCGTCACCTCGGCGAGGTGCGCCCAGGTCAGCGGCGTGCTGACCGGAGCACCCGGCCGGGCCCGCAGACTCCAGGCGCTGGCGATCGTCCGGTCCCGGATGTTCTGGTTGAAGTCCAGGAAGATCCGCTCGCCGCGCTCCTCCTTCCACCACGCCGTGGTCACGCCACCGTCGCGTCGCTCCAGCTCGCGACCGAAGCCGATCGCGGCGTGCCGGACGTCCTCGAACGTGTGGGTCGGCTGGATCCGGACGTAGATGTGCACCCCCGGTTGCCGCTCGTCTTCGCGTAGCCGCGCAGCCCCAGCTCCTCCAGCAGCTCCCGGGCCACGTCGGCGACCCGCCGCGCGTCCGCGAAGGTCGTCCCCGGTTGCGGGTCCAGGTCGAGCCGCAGCTCGTCGGGGTGATCGACGTCCGGACGCCGGACGGGCCACGGGTGGAACGTCAGCGCCCCCATCTGCGCCGCCCAGACCAACGACGCCGGCTCGGTGGGACAGAGCTCGCCCGCGGTGCGACCGCTGGGAAAGGTGATCTCGACGGTCTCGACGAAGTCGGGGGCGCCTTTCGGCAGCCGCTTCTGGTAGAAGCCGTCACCCTCCCGGTCCTGCGGGCCGGTGGCGAGCCGCATCCCCTCCCGCCAGCCGTCCGGCCAGCGCTCCATCGCCGTCGGCCGTTCGCCGAGCGCCCGCATCATCGGTTCGCCGACCGAGGCGAAGTACCGGCAGACGTCGAGCTTGGTGATCGCCGGCGTACGGTCGGTCGCCTCGTAGACCACCCGGTCCGGACTGCTCACGCGGACCTCGCGCTCCCCCACCGCCACGACCGCTGCCGGAGTCTTTGCCATGGAACCCAGCGTGCCGCACCTGGGAACAGGGCTTGATCGAGGGGTGTTGAGTGGACGCCACCCAAGGAGGAACCATGACAGACACGAATCACGCAACCCCCAACCCCGCCGCCACGGTCGGCAAGGTCGTCAAGTCCGAGGCCGAGTGGCGCGCCCAGCTGAGCCCGATGGAGTACAAGGTGCTCCGCGAGGCCGGCACCGAGCGCGCGTTCACCGGCGAGTACACCGACACCACGACCGAGGGCGTCTACCGCTGCCGGGCGTGCAACGCGGAGCTGTTCCGCAGCGACCAGAAGTTCTCCTCGCACTGTGGCTGGCCCTCGTTCTTCGCGCCGCTGGCCGAGGACCGGGTGCGCTACATCGAGGACGGCAGCCTGTTCATGAAGCGGGTCGAGGTGCGCTGCGCGACCTGCGACAGCCACCTGGGTCACGTCTTCTCCGGCGAGGGGTACGACACCCCGACCGACCAGCGCTACTGCATCAACTCGGTGTCGCTGACGCTGGAGCAGAAGGCCTGAGCCGGTCGTCGATCCGGCGCTACGACGGGGCCACCCGCTGGAACAGCAGGTGGTCCTGCCAGCGTCCGGCGATCTTCAGATAGCGCGGAGCGAGCCCGATCCGGGTGAAGCCGTTGCGCTGCAGAACCCGCTGGGAGCCCAGGTTGTGCACGAGGGTGGCGGCCTGCAGACGGTGCAGGCCCAAGCTCTCGTACGCCAGCTCGGTCGTTGCTCCGACCGCGGCGGTCCCGACGCCTCGACCCGTGTGGTCCTCACTCACCCAGTAGCCGAGGTGCGCCGACTGGAAGGGGCCACGCACGATGTCGTTCACGGTGATGCGGCCCACGATCCGGCCCCCGTCCGTGATCACCAGGGGCAGCGCCAGGCCGTCGGCGTGGCGGCCGAGCATCTCGACGATCAGCCGGCGTTGGACGGCCTCGGTGGCGTAGTCCTCTTCCCGAAGCGGATCCCAGGGGGCCAGGAACGCCTGGTTCTGGTCGACCAGTGCGGTCAGCTCGGCCACGTCGTCGACCGACACCAACCGGACCCCGACCGATGACGCGGTCACCCTCGCGCCTCGAGGCGCCGCCGCAGCCACGCCGTGGTCGAATCGGCCTGGGCCTGCTGGAAGGCCCGCAACGTCGGCAGCCCCGGCACCTCGGGCTGCCGAGCGGCATCGGTGAAGAAAGCGCAGAGCCCGGCGAGGCAGCCGGTGATCAGCGACGGATCCACCTGCGGCAGGTGCCTGGACACGAGCGCGTCGACGTCCCGACCGCCGTACAGGTCGATGTTGATCACCAGCATCAGACGGTCGAGCCAGTCCGGCCCGGTCAGCGCCCACGGCCAGTCGACCACGACCATGGAACCGTCGGGCCGCACCAGCAGGTTGTCGGCCCGGATGTCGCAGTGGACGACCGTGTCCCCCGTCAGCCGGTGCAGCACGTCGGCCGACATCTCGACCAGCTCCTCGAGCCGGGCAGCGACCCAGGGGTCGAGGGCGGGGTGCGGCTGATCCCGTAGCCGCTCCCAGCCGCCGAAGATGGAGGCCAGGCCCTCGGCCACCGGAGAGAGTCCGGCGATGGGGCTGGGGGTGAGGTCTGCGGCGAGCTCGGCGAGCGTGTCCATGGCGGCGTCGACGTGCTCGTCGCTCCACGGGACCGGCGGACAGCGGCCGTCGATCTCCTCCATGGCCACGGCGATCCAGTGGCCGTCGTCGTAGCGGCCGATCGGCCGGGGTACGTGCGGGCTCCGCGACAAGGCGTCGAGGTAGTCGGCTTCGCGGCGGAGGAGGTCGGGCGAGTCCGGATTCTGGTCCGGGCTGACGGCCTTGACGAACGCTCGCCGGCCGTCTGGGTGCGGACCCGGTCGGCGGTGCCCGGGGAGAAGCCACCCGCCTGGCTCTCGGCGGCGATGACCCGGCCGCCGAGCACGGCCTCGATCCCCCGCTGGACGTCGGCGGGCAGGTCGGACCAGCCGATCCTCAGTCCGGCGGCGGGTGGTGCGGGCACACCTCATCGTGACACGGTCGGCGCTTGGCAGACTGCGAATCATGAGCAGCACCGACGGTCCGTACGTGCTGGTCGGCGGGTGGCCCGGTTCGGGCAAGACCACACTCGCCCGAGCCCTGGCGCCGGCACTCGGTTCGCCTACCTGGGCAGGACGATCTCAAGGTGTCCTGCTGGCAGAGCTCGGCACCGAGACTGCCCGGGTCGCGGTGATCGACAGCACCTGGTACGCGTTACGCGGCCTGCTCCGGCTGGCGCAGGGCTGCCCGGGCCGGTATCGTCAGCACCTGGTACGCTGACACCCGGCCGCTGGTCGGGACCGCCCGGGCCGGGTCGTCGAGGTCCGCTGCCGGTCAGACCCCGAAGGACGGTCCTGGTAGCGAACCGCGACGCGGAGTCCGTGACACCTCACGCCAGCCGTCGCAGTCGATCGTGGGATCGCGCCGATCCACCGGCGGCGTCGAGCCGTCATGATCGTCAATTCTTCCTGCACCGAAGGTCTCCCTGCTACTTTCGCCACCACAATAACGATATTCACGGGCCGCACTCTCTAGACCGAGCACTGAGCTGCTGGTAGAATCGCATACATGTTCGATGATCGGTTGGAGGGCGCACTCGGTAACGCGCGCGCCCTCGCCGATCTTGCGGGCGACACCGAGTCCGAGGTGCGGCTGCTCGGCTGTCGCAAGCTCCGGGTGGCCGCCGCCTGGGCCGATGCTCACTCCGATGTCGATCATCCCGACGGCGGCATGGTGGTGGAACGACTGTTGCCCTTCGGACCGGCCGGCTGCCCACCAGTTGCCGAAACCTGCACCGGGAGCCTCGCTCTGGCCTTCCGCACCTCGACCCAGTCAGCGAAAGGCTGGATCACGGACGCCCTCACGGTGCGGCACCGCCTCCCCCGCCTCTGGGAACGCGTCCTCGTCGGCGAGGTGTACGCGTGGAAGGCTCGCGAGATCGCCCGCGCGACGGCGCACCTCAGTGTGTTCACCGCCCGGATCGTCGACAAGCTGCTGCACGACCAGGTCGAGCTGATCGCCTGGACCCGCTTCCTGAAGATCCTCGACGCCACGTTGTTGCAGGTCGACCCGACGACGTACGGGGAGCGGCAAGCGAAGGCCGCTGCTCAACGGGACGTCAAGGCCACCCAGTCCAGCGACGGACTCCGCACCCTCGTCGCCCGTGGCACCAGCGGCGACGTGACCATGTTCCTCGCCCTGGTCGACGCCATCGCCGAGGCGCTGGCCGACGAAGGGGACGAAGACCCCTACCCGGTGCGCAAGAGCAAGGCGATCGGGATCGCCGCCTATCCCGACCGGGCCCAGGATCTGCTCTCCCGCGGCCGTCACCGTGAGGATTCGAGGACGGATCCGTGGGAGCAGGTCGACGCACACCAGGCCGATCCGACCGACCCGTGGGCCGATGACCTCCCCACCGCGGGTTGGGAGACCGCCCGGCACGGCAACTTCCACCAGCCCGGCCTCGATGAGGAGTGGGAGACGCCGGCCCGGCCGACCGACGACGACGGCTGGGGCGATGAGGATGCCGTCGACCAGGCCGACTACGACTGGTATCTCCAGAACGCCCGCTTTGTCCGATACGCACCACGACCATCGCGACTCCTGCGGACCCGTCACGGCCGACGATCAGGCTCCCTCGTCTGAACCCGGGCCGAGGCAGCCGACGTCCAGCGGTCTCGACCTCCGCCCGCGGAACCTCGATCTCTCCAAGTCCAGACCGACCGTGCACCTGCACCTGCACGTCAGCGACCAGACCGTCCGCGACGGTCGCGGCGTGGTGCGGACCGGCCACGGTCCGATCACTGTCGATCAGCTGCGTCACTTCCTCGGCGACAGCTGCCCGACCATCAAGGTCTATCCCGTCTACGATCCCGCCGACACGGCCGCGGTCGACAGCTACGAGATCCCGGTCTCCCTCCGTCGATGCCCAGTCGATCAAGAACCCCGCCTCGGTGTTCCCGTTCAGCCCGAGCACCAGCCGGATGGACCTCGACCACACGGCGGCCTACGCACCCGACGGACCGCCGGGACAGACCAGCATGGCCAACCTCGGTCCACTGACCCGATCCGAGCACCGCGCGAAGACCGTCGGCGGTTGGCGCGCGAAACAACCGGATCCCGGGCTCTACGTCTGGCGATCACCCGAAGGCGAGATCGTGATCACCACCAACCAAGGCACCCTCGTGCTCGGTTGCTCCGCCTTCACCCACCACCTCTGGCGGTCCGCGGGCAAGGCGATGTCAAAGGCCGCGCTGCCGTAAGATCAGGGCGCGTGAGTCCGGCTGACACCAGCAGGCTGATCGCCTGGCACCGTGAGCTCTCTGCGGCACACGCCCGCCTTCGCGCCGCGCTGGAGCTGGCGCAGGACTCGCTCACCGATCCAGCCGCCAGCGGCGACCTGCTGCTCTACTGCCTCGGTTTCTGCGCCGCGCTCGACGGCCATCACCGGAGCGAGGACGTCGGGCTCTTCCCCGAGCTCCTCGGTCGCCACCCCGAGCTGGACGAGACGATCGCCTACCTGCAGCAGGATCACTCGATGATCGCCCACCTGCTCGGCGGGCTGGAGAAGGCCATCGACTCGAACGCTCCGCCGGAGGAGATCGGGCGGCACCTGGAGGGCCTCGCGGCCATCATGGAGTCGCACTTCCGGTACGAGGAACGCCGGCTGCTCGCGGTGCTGGCCACGCTCGACCTCGATGCGGCCGTGCCGGACATGCTCGGCCCGCTCTGAGCGGACGCACGCCGGCGGCTGATCGCGTCGACGTGTGAACGCGGGCGTGCCAACCTGGTCCGATGCCTTCCGCTGACGACCTGCTCGCCGCCTACGACACCCAGCTCCGGACCGAGGCCGAGACGCCGAGCGCCCTCCGGGTCGACCGGCTGGGACCGTTGCGGCTGGTCACGTTCGCCGGCGGCCGCGGCTTCGTCACCTACGCCGACCTGGGCGGGGCCGACGCCGCGACCATCCGGGGCTGGGTCGGCGACGCGCTCGCTTACTACCGCGACCAGCCCGAGATCACCCGCGTGGAGTGGAAGACACGCGGCCACGACGTCGCCCCGGGCCTGCACGCATCCCTGCTGGACAACGGATTCGTGCCGGACGAGCCGGAGTCGGTCATGATCGGCGAGACCGCCTCTGCTGGCCGCCGATCTGGCCCTTCCCGAGGGCGTGCGCCTGCGCCGGGTGACCAGCGAGACCGACGTCCGGGCGATGTGCGTGATGGAGAGCATCGCGTTCGGCGACGACGACTCCGAGGAGATGACCCAGGCTCTCCTGCGCCGGCTCGGCCTGGACGACGGGATGGAGCTCTGGGTCGCCGAGGCGGACGGGCAGATGATCAGCGCGGGACGCCTCGAGCCGGTCACGGGCACCGAGTTCGCCGGCCTGTGGGGCGGCGCCACCCTGCCGCAGTGGCGCCGTCGGGGCATCTACCGCGCACTCACCGCGGCCCGGGCGAACTCCGCCCTGGCCTTGCAGAAGACCTTGCTGCACAGCGACTCGACCGAGTTCTCCCGCCCGATCCTGGAGCGGTCCGGGTTGATCAAGGTGACCACCACGACCCCGTACGAGTGGCGTCGCTGAGCACCCAGCCGATCACCCCGGCCTCACCAGGAGCCGAGGATCTCCTTCAGCTCGCGGCGACGCCCGGTGTAGAAGGGCAGCTCCTCGCGGGTGTGACGACGGGCGGCCGCGGCCCGCAGGGCCCGCATCAGGTCGACGATCCGGTGCAGGTCATCCGCTTCGAAGGCCAGCAGCCACTCGTAGTCACCGAGCGCGAACGAGGACACCGTGTTCGCCCGGACGTCCGGGTACGGCCGCGCCATCATCCCGTGCTCGGCGAGCATCGCGCGCCGCTCCTCGTCGGGCAGCAGGTACCACTCGTACGAGCGAACGAACGGGTAGACGCACAGGTGGGCCTGGGGCTCCTCGCCGGCCATGAACGCCGGCACGTGACCCTTGTTGAACTCGGCCGGACGGTGCAGCCCGAGCTGGGACCAGACCGGAGTCAGCGACCGTCCGAGGGTGGAGCGGCGCAGCGCGTGGTACGCGTCCTGCAGCGTCTCCGAGGTCGGGGCGTGCCACCACACCATCAGGTCCGCGTCGGCCCGCAGCCCGGCCACGTCGTACCAACCACGGATCTCCAGGTCACCGCCCTCGGTCGCCGCCGCCACCTCACTCAGCGCGCTCTGGGCCACCTCCTCGGGCGCCCCCTCTCCTGACGCCCCGGACAGCGGTCCGTGCTGCTGGAACACCGACCACATCGTGTACCGGATCGTGTCGTTGATCTGCCGCGGCTTCATGCACCCACTCCTACCACCGCCGGATCGTGGGTGGTCCCCAGATCCCGGGTGATCTTGTTCACGGCCACGTCCGCCGAGCCGAGGCACGCGGCGATCCCCACCCCGTCGTAGGCCGCCCCGCACACCGCCAGGCCGCGCCGCCCGACCAGCTCGGAGCGGAGTCGACCGACCAGGTCGGTGTGCCCCACCTCGTACTGCGGCAGCCCGCCGCCCCACCGCTGCGCGGCGCTCTCCACCACCTCGACCCCGGACCAGCCGGGCAGCCCCCGCAGCTCGGCCACGGTCCGCTCGATCAGCTCGGTGTCGCCGACCTGCAGCAGCCGCTCCTCCCCGAGCCGCCCGACACTGGCCCGCACCGCGTGCACGTCGGCGTCCCAGGCGTCGCTGACCCGGTCGCGCAGCCAGCCCCACTTCGTCGAGGAGTGCGTCACCGCCTTGACGGTCGGCAGCTGGCCCGGCGGCACCAGCAGTCCCGAGCCCACCGGCTGCACGCCCCGCACGGCGAGGCCCACCACGGCCATCGACGCGTACGGGATCGCCCCGAGCCGCTCCGCCGACGCGGCCAGTCCGCTCAGCAGCCGCCCGGTGGCAGCGGCCGGCGTGGCCAGCACGACGGCCCGCGCGACGACCTGCTCAGGCTCCCGGGTCGAGCCGACCGTCAGCCGGTAGCCGTCCGTCGTCGCCGCCAGCTCGCGGACCGTGGTCGACGTCCGCACCGGCACCCCACGGACGGCCAGGCTGCGCACCAGGGTCTCCACCAGCGCGACGATCCCGCCGTCCAGACCGCCGAACACGGGGCCGTCACCGGGTCGGTGGAGCTGCGCCGCGTGCCCGCTGAGGGCTCCCCCGGCCCGCGCCTTCGCGAACAGGGCCGCGCTGACGGCGCGGAACGAGAGTCGCCGGGACTGTCCGGCGTAGACGCCCCCCAGCAGGGGCTCCAGCAGCCGGTCGGTCACCTCCGGCCCGAACCGCTCGTCGAGCAGCACCCCGATCGGTACGTCGTCGTCGAGCGGCGGGGCCGGCAACGACGGCTCGCGGCGGGCCCGTTCCAGCCCGGCCGGGGTGAGCAGCCCGGCCAGCGCCTCGAGGTCGGCCGGCACGCCCAGCGCCGAGGGCGGCAGCTCGACGGCCCGGCCGTCCACGTACACCTGCGGCTTGGCGTCGGTCGGGTGCACCAGCCGGTCGTGGAGTCCGAGCTCCTCGATCAGCGCCGGCGCCTCCGGGCGACGCACCAGCACCGACTCCGCGCCACCGTCCACACTCAGGTCCCCGAGCCGGACGCCCGCGATCTTGCCGCCGAGCCTCGGCGACGCCTCCACGAGCAGCACCGACAGCCCGACCAGCGAGAACCGACGCGCTGCGGCCAGGCCCGAGATCCCGCCGCCGACCACGACGACGTCGATCACTGCCCCCGCACCGTCGATCACGCCCGGGCCGCCCGGCGGAGGTCGCCGCCCTCCTCGTGCACCAGGTCGACGATCCGCTGCAGCACCGCCGGATCGGTGTCCGGCGGGACCCCGTGACCCAGGTTGAACACGTGTCCCGGGGCCGAGGCGCCGGCGGTGATCACCGCGCGGGTCCGCTCCGCCACCACCGGCCACGGCGCCCCGAGGAGAGCCGGATCGAGGTTGCCCTGCACGGCGTACCGGTGACCGAGCCGACGATCCGCCTCGTCCAGCGGGATCCGCCAGTCGACCCCGACGACGTCGGCGCCGGCCGCGGCCATCGGCCGCAGCAGCTCACCGGTGCCGACCCCGAAGTGGATCCGCGGCACCCCGAGCCGCCCGACCGTCTCCAGCACGCTCGCCGAGTGGGGCTGGACGTACGTCGTGTAGTCGGCGGCGCTGAGACTGCCCACCCAGGAGTCGAACAGCTGGACCGCGCTGGCCCCGGCCTCGACCTGCGCGGTCAGGAAGGTCGCCGAGATCTGTGCGAGCCGCTCGCAGAGGTCGTGCCAGACGTCCGGCCGCGACACCATCAAGGCCTTGGTCCGGGCGTAGTCCTTGCTGGGCCCGCCCTCCACCAGGTAGCTGGCCAGCGTGAACGGAGCCCCCGCGAAACCGATCAGCGGCCGGTCGCCCAGCTCGGCCACCAGCCGCCGGACGGCCTCGGTCACGTACGGGATCTGGTCGGTCGACAGCAGCCGCACCCGCTCCAGGTCGGCCGCCGTCCGGATCGGTTCGGCGATCACCGGGCCGGTGCCGGGCACGATGTCCAGGTCGACCCCGGCCGCCTTCAACGGCACCATGATGTCGGAGTAGAAGATGGCGGCGTCGACGCCGTACCGGCGGACCGGCTGCAGCGTGATCTCGGTGACCAGGTCGGGCCGGGCGCAGCTGTCCAGCATGGAGATGCCCACGCGTACCTCCTTGTACTCCGGCAGCGACCGCCCGGCCTGCCGCATGAACCACACCGGGACGCGGTCGTCCTGGCGTTGACGGCACGCGGCCAGGAACGGACTCGACACGGCGACGGGCTTCGACACAGCAACGGACTTCGAAAGATCAGGGGGTGACACGCCACGATCCTTCCACGCACCGGGCAGCCGTCCTCTCGGCGCGTCGCAGCGGGTCGTTGTCGGTGCCGCCGCTTACGCTCATCCAGTGCCAGCCAACTCCGACGTGGCCGCGGCCCCGACGCCCTTCCAACGGGCCGCCCACGACCTGCTGAACGCCACCTGGCGTCCCGAGCTGTTGGTCGAGGAGATCCCCGCACCCCAGAAGATCGCCCCGTTCGCGGCGGCGGTCAGTGCGGACGTCCTGGTGGGTGGTGAGGACGTCGGTGCCGGTCGACTCGTTCTGCTCCACGATCCCGCGGGCAACGCCGCCTGGCAGGGCACGTTCCGGTGCGTCACCTTCGCCCGCGCCGAGGTCGATCCCGAGATGGTCAGCGACCCGTTGCTGGCCCAGGTCGGCTGGTCCTGGCTGCTCGATGCCCTGGCCGGCCACGGTGCCGAGTTCGTCGCCCCCAGCGGCACCGTCACGTCGGTCTCCAGCGAGTCGTTCGGGGGGATGGCCGACGAGGACCCCAGCGCCGAGGTGGAGGTGCGCGCTTCCTGGACCCCGGTGCTCACCGAGGGGGTGGGCCTGACCGCCCACGTGCAGGCCTGGGGTGAACTACTGTGTACGACGGCGGGTCTGCCCCCGCTGCCGGCCGGGGTGGTTGCCATTCCCGCCCGTCGACACGCGCGCAAGAGCCCGAATCGAAGCCCACGGAGACGGTGACCGACAACTCAGCAACGGACGTCTCAGCCGACCAGGAGTTCCCAGAACCCGAGTCGACCGCCCGCCTCCTGGTGGCCCCGGCCGACGGGACGCCCGAGGTCGAGTCCACCACCCAGCAGATCGCGGCCACCATCACGGCCCTCCGGGCCGGCACCGGACCGCTGGCGGTCGACGCCGAGCGGGCGCACGGCTTCCGGTACACCCAGC
Organism: uncultured Actinomycetota bacterium; assembly: GCA_963759915.1. GTDB lineage: Bacteria > Actinomycetota > Actinomycetes > Propionibacteriales > Propionibacteriaceae > Microlunatus. The sequence goes on from CAVXBJ010000023.1 coordinate 11,825, forward strand.
GCGCCTACCTGCTGCAGCTGCGCCGGGCGGGCGCGGGAACCCACCTGATCGACCCGACCGCGTTGGACGGCACCGCCGCCCTGGCCGAGCTGGGCACGGCGATGGCGGACACCGAGTGGATCATCCACGCCGCCAGCCAGGACCTCCCCTGCCTGTCCGAGGTCGGCATGGCCCCGGCGCGGCTCTTCGACACCGAGCTCGCCGCCCGGCTCCTCAACTACCCGCGGGTCGCCCTCGGCACCATGCTCGAGGAGCTGCTCGACGTGCGACTGCTCAAGGAGCACTCCGCCGCCGACTGGTCCACGCGGCCGCTACCGGCCGAGTGGCTCACCTACGCCGCCCTGGACGTGGAGCTGCTGGTCGAGCTGCGGGACATCCTGGCCGAGCAGCTGGTCGCCGCCGGCAAGGACGGGTGGGCCGCCGAGGAGTTCGCCGCGCTGGCGGCGGGCGCCGGCACCATCGCCGAACCGCGGGCCGACCCGTGGCGCCGGACCTCCGGCATCCACCGGGTGCGGACCCGTCGCGGGCTGGCGTACGTGGCCGAGCTGTGGCACATCCGGGACGAGATCGCGCGGGACTCCGATCGGGCACCGTCGAAGATCCTCCCCGACGTCGCCATCGCGGAGCTGGCCGCCGTGGAGCGACCGGATCGCACCACGATCTACCGGATCGCCGGGTTCCAGCGGCGGCAGGCGCGGCGCTACCTGCCGGAGTGGGTGGCCGGGCTGCAGCGCGTGAGCGCCCTCGGCGAATCCGAGCTGCCGCCGATGCACATCCCGAGCCCCGGTCCGCCGCAGCCCCGGCTGTGGGTCACCAAGGACCCGGTCGCCGCCAAGCGCCTCACCCGGGTGCGGGAGGTGCTCACGGTCCTGGCCGCCGAGCACGAGGTGCCGGCCGAGAACCTGCTGACCCCGGACTACGTCCGCCGGCTGGCCTGGTCGCCGCCCGATCCGCTTGACGCGGAAGCCGTGGACGCCGCCCTGGCCGAGCTGGGTGCCCGGCCGTGGCAGCGGCGCCTCACGGTGCCCCGCCTCAGCGAGGCCCTGGTCGACTGAGCCTCAGCGAGGCCCTGGTCGACTGAGCCTCAGCGAGGCCCTGGTCGACTGAGCCTCAGCGAGGCCCTGGTCGACTGAGTCTCAGCGAGGCCCTGGTCGATTGATCCAGTTCTGCTGACCGAGGTGCTGCTGCTGGCGGCGATGACGGTGCTTGTGACCGGTGACCCTGGCGATCACCAGCATCCACACCCCGAACCAGAGGATGAACGGCGCGTGCAGCAGGATCGCTCCCGCCACCGCCGCCACCATCAGCACCGGGAACAGCCACATCGCGTACGCCCAGGGCGGCGGCCCACCGGAACGAACCGCACCCGGCGGAGCCGTGGGCGCGGCCGGCTGCGACGCCGGCAGGTCGGCGAACAGCGGCGCCAGGTCCGTGCTGAACCGGGCCTGCATCGCCTGATCGGCCCGGTCGTCGAACTCGTCGCGGTTCAGCCGTCCGGCCGCGAAGTGGTCGCCCAGGTCGGACACCGCCTGGTCCCGCTCGGCGTCACCGATCCGGATCGGTGTCGACGGGGTCGCGGGGGTGACGTCAGCGGCCGGTCGGGGCAGCTGACCCCACCACAGCTGCAGCGGCGGGGGCGGACTTCCCTGCTGACCGGGTTGCTGCCCGACCTGCCAGCCCTGCCAACCCGACTGCCAGCCCGACTGCCAGCCCCTGGTCATCGCCGGTCTCCGTCGGAGCCGGGCTCGTTCTCGGAACCCTCGGCGAGGATCCCGTACAGCGTCTTGCGCAGCTCGATGATGGCGTCCCTGGCCGACGCCTGCTGCTCCGGGCTGCCGACCGCCATCACCTGCCACATCGCCGCCGCGACCTGGCCGAGCACCGGGCGGAGGTCACCCTCGGCGTCGGTGTCGCCCATCGACGCCCACGGTGCGGCCATCTCGTCGGGATGGCCCTCCACGTAGCTGCGGCCCTCGTCGGTCAGCGCGTACGCCTTCCGCCCGCCGTCCTCGGTCTGGACGACCAGGCCCTCGTCCTCCAGCTGCTGCAGGGTCGGGTAGATGGAACCGGGACTGGGCTTCCAGGCACCGCCGGTCCGCTCCGCGATCTCCTGGATCACCTGGTAGCCGTTCCGCGGCGCGTCCGAGAGCACCGACAGGATCGCCGCCCGGACGTCGCCCCGGCGGGCCTTCGGGCCGCGCATGCCCCGCGCCCACGGCGGACCGCCGTGACCGGGTCCACCGAAGCCGGGACCGAAACCTCCTCCGAGGCCGCCCCAGGCGGGGCCCGGACCGCGGCGGGTCTGGGTCTGGGTCTTGCCGGTCATCTCCGCCCAGACGTCGCGGAGTCGTCGCTCGAGCTCGCTCGTGTCGCCGCAGTCGAACCCGAATCGGAGCCACGGGGCCCCCATCGCGTATGCACCCATCGAACTTCCTTCCCGAGTGTTGCCGATAGTCAACGATATATCGGCAGCGAGTCAGACCCAACAGCGCCGAGGAGATATCTCCGGTGGAGCTTTCAGGTGCTGCGCGCGTTGTTACTCGTGAGTAATATGTGGGCCATGCCTCGTGAGTCCCGCGATGTCGTCTTCGTCGACGGCGTCCGTACCCCCTTCGGAAAGGCCGGGTCGCTCTACCGCGAGACCCGGGCCGACGACCTCGTGGTCAGCTGCATCCGTGCGCTGCTGCGCCGCCACCCCGGGCTGCCCCCCGAGCGGGTGGACGAGGTGGCCATCGCCGCGACCACCCAGATCGGTGACCAGGGTCTGACCATCGGCCGGACCGCCGCCCTGCTGGCCGGTCTGCCCCGCACCGTCCCCGGCTACGCCATCGACCGGATGTGCGCCGGCGCCATGACGGCGGTCACCACCACCGCCTCCGGTATCGCCTTCGGCGCCTACGACGTGGCCATCGCCGGCGGTGTCGAGCACATGGGCCACCACCCGATGGGCGAGGGCATCGACCCCAACCCGCGGATCGTGGCCGAGAAGATCGTCGACCCGTCCGCCCTGGTGATGGGGTCGACCGCCGAGAACCTGCACGACCGCTTCCCGGGGATCACCCGCGAGCGCGCCGACGCGTTCGCCCTGCAGAGTCAGCAACGGGTCGCCAGCGCGTACGCCGGCGGGGTGATCCAGGAGTCGCTGGTGCCCATCGCCGCTCGCAGCGCCGAGCTCGGCTGGGGTCTGGCCACCGCCGACGAGCCGCCGCGGCCGGGGACCACGCTGGACGGGCTGTCGGAGCTGCGGACCCCGTTCCGCTCCCACGGCCGGGTCACCGCCGGCAACGCCGCCGGACTCAACGACGGGGCCACCGCCTGCCTGCTGGCCGCCGAGGACGTCGCCGCAGAGCTGGACCTGCCGGTGGCGATGCGTCTGGTGTCGTACGGCTTCGCCGGCGTCGACCCCGAGGTGATGGGTGTCGGTCCGGTCCCCGCGACGGAACGCGCCCTGCGCAACGCCGGTCTCACCATCGACGAGATCGGCGCCTTCGAGATCAACGAGGCGTTCGCCGTCCAGGTGCTCGCCTTCCTCGACCACTTCGGTCTCGATCCTGCCAGCGACCGGATCAACCCGTACGGCGGGGCGATCGCCCTCGGTCACCCGCTGGCCAGCTCCGGGGTCCGGTTGATGATCCACCTCGCGCGTCAGTTCCGGGAGCACCCCGAGATCCGGTACGGCCTCACCACCATGTGCATCGGGCTGGGCATGGGCGGCACCGTGATCTGGGAGAACCCGCACCACACCGACGGCCGCGACGTGCAGGGAGACGACAAGTGAGCACCCAGGAACGTGCCCCGCTGATGCCCGAGGAAGAGCTGCAGGCCCTGCTCGCCGAGGCCTCCGAGCTGACGCCCGACGAGCGGGTGACCCGCTTCCTCAGCCGCGACATCGTGCTGCCGCACACCGACCGCACCGCGGTCCTGATCACCCTCGACAACGGCGAGGACCACACCAAGCCGAACACCCTCGGCCCGCGCAGCCTGACCGCGTTCAACACCGCGCTGAACGCCGCCCTGGCCCGCGACGACGTCGCTGCCATCGCGATCACCGGCAAGCCGTTCATCCTGGCCGCCGGGGCCGACCTCAAGGCCCTCGGCGGACTCACCGGACGCGACCAGGCGGTCATGATCGCCCAGATCGGTCACGCCGTGTTCGACAAGCTGCACACGTCGCCGGTGCCGACCTTCGCCTTCATCAACGGGCTGGCTCTCGGCGGCGGGCTGGAGATCAGCCTGCACGCGCACTACCGGACGGTCTCCGGGGCCGCGGCCGGTATCGCGCTGCCCGAGTGCTTCCTGGGTCTGCTGCCCGGCTGGGGCGGCACCTACCTGCTGCCCAACCTGATCGGACCGGACAACGCGGTCACGGTGATCATCGAGAACGCCCTGAGCCAGAACAAGATGCTCGTCGGGCCGCAGGTCGCGAAGCTCGGTATCGCCGACGCGCTGTTCGACGGGGCCGACTTCCTGGCCGACTCCCTCGACTGGGCCGGGCGGGTCGTGGCCGGTGAGATCACCGTGTCGCGCCCCGAGGTGGACCGCGGGACGACGTGGGATGCGGCGGTCGAGCGCGGCCGCCGGTTCGCCGACAGCAAGACGTCCGGGGCCGCCCCCGCGCCGTACCGGGCCCTGGAGCTGATCGCCGCCGCGAAGACCGCCGACCGGGCCACCGCCTACGCGGGCGAGGACCAGGGACTGGCCGATCTGATCATGAGCGAGGAGCTGCGCTCCAGCCTGTACGCCTTCGACCTGGTCCAGCGACGGGCCAAGAAGCCGGCCGGTGCGCCGGAGTCCTGGCTGGCCCGGCCGATCACCAAGGTGGGTGTCGTCGGTGCCGGGCTGATGGCCGGCCAGCTCGCGCTGCTCTTCCTGCGTCGGCTCGAGGTGCCGGTGATCATCTCCGATCTCGACGCGGAGCGGGTCAGCAAGGGCATCGGCTACGTGCACGCGGAGATCGACAAGCTGCTGGGGAAGCGGCGGATCAGCTCCGACCAGGCCAACCGGTTCAAGGCGCTGATCAGCGGCACCACCGAGCACGCCGACTACGCGGACTGCGACTTCGTGATCGAGGCCGTGTTCGAGGAGCTGGCGGTCAAGAAGGAGGTGTTCGCCTCGCTGGAGAAGCACGTCTCCGACACCTGCCTGCTGGCCACCAACACCTCGTCGCTGTCGGTGTCGGCGATGGCCGCCGACCTGGCCCACCCGGAGCGGGTGGTCGGCTTCCACTTCTTCAACCCGGTGGCGGTGCTGCCGCTGCTGGAGGTGATCCGGGGCACGGCGACCGACGACGAGACGACCGCCACCGCCCTGAGCGTGGCCAAGTCGTTGAAGAAGAACGCCGTGCTGGTGAAGGATGCGCCGGCGTTCGTGGTCAACCGGCTGCTCATCCGCACCACCGCGGTGATCACCCAGGCGGTCGACGACGGCACCCCGGTCGAGGTCGCCGACGCCGCCCTGCGACCGCTCGGACTGCCGATGCCGCCGTTCGTGCTGCTGCAGCTGGTCGGTCCGGCCGTCGCCCTGCACGTCACCGAGACCCTGCACGCGGCGTTCGGTGACCGCTATCCGGTGTCGACGAACCTCGAGGCCCTGGTGGCCGCGCGCAGGCCCGGCATCTACGACTTCACCCCTGAGGGGAAGCCGTACGTGTCGGAGGAGACGCGGGCGCTGATGACCGTGGGCGACTCCCCCAGCACCGCCGAGGAGCTGCGCACCCGGGTCGAGAACGCACTGGCCGAGGAGATCGGGCTGATGCTGGCCGAGGGTGTGGTCGCCGCGCCGATGGACATCGACCTGTGCCTGATCCTGGGCGCCGGCTGGCCGTTCCACCTGGGTGGCATCACGCCCTACCTGGATCGTCAGGGCGTCTCCGAGCGGGTGCTCGGTCAGCGGTTCCTGCCGAAGGGCGTCGCCACTCTCCCCTGAGGGAACCACTCCGACACCGGTCCCACGACGGGCGTCCGGGTCTACTGTCGTCGTCATGAGTGTGGTCGGGGCCGAGGAATCGGACGCCGGCGGTGCGCCACGCTACCTCACAGGCTTCTTCGGCCGGCAGCGTGAGCTCGAGGTTCTGCAGGACTGGGTGCGTAGAGCTCGGGGTCGTCGCCCCGTGTCTGAACGCGTCACGACCATCGTCGGGCTCGGCGGTACCGGCAAGACCCGATTGGCGAACGAGCTGGTCACCCGGCTCGACGACGACAGGGTGACGTTTCCCGATGGAGTCACCTGGGTGGACCTGGTCGCGACGACGGATTTCACCTCCGTGCCCTCGGCTCTCGCCCGGGCCGCGGGGATCCGCCCCCGGTCCCCGGTGAGGACTCCGGGTCGCTGCGTCGAGCGCTGGCACGGCGGAGGTCTCTGATCGTGCTGGACAACTGCGAGCACGTGGTGGAGCCCTGCGAGCGGCTGATCGCCGAGGTGGTCGCCCATTGCCCGGGTCTGGTGCTGCTGGCAACCAGTCGCGCTCCGCTGGCCGGCAGTCGGACCTTCGAGCTGTCCGGCCTGCAGTGCCGGGCCGATGTCGGCGGCGATCGCACCGACGCCATGCGACTGTTCTACGACCGGGCGGGCACGTCGCTGCCTGGATACGCCGCGCTGGCCACCGATCTCCCGGCCATCGCCGCGATGTGCGACCGTCTCGAGGGTCTGCCGCTCGCCATCGAGTTGGCGGCCCCGTGGCTGCGAACCCTGTCCGCCACCGACGTGCTCGACCAGCTCGGCCACAGCCAGCGGATGCTCTCAGCACCTGGCGGGTGGGGCGGTTCAGAGCGCCATGCGAGCCTGGTCGCTGTCCTGGACAGCACGTGGGCGTGGCTGACTGCGGAAGAACAGTCGGTGCTCCTCGGCCTCGGCGTCTTCATCGGCGGTATCGGTCGCGACGGTGCCGAAGCGGTCACCGGGACCACCCTCCCTGTTCTGGTCTCGCTGAGCGAACGATCTCTGATCCGGCGGGTGCCAACCGCCGACGATGCGACCCGGTACGTCCTGCACGAGGTCGTCCGCCACTACCTGTTGGATCGGCTGACCGAGCTCCCCGCCGACGAGGTCGCCACCCTGTACCGCCGGCACCTCAAGCATCTGCTCGAGCTGTCCAGCCAGTTCTCGGCGCACCGGAACAGTCCGGACGAGGCCCGATGGCTTGCTCGGCTCCAGCAGGAGCGGGGGAACCTGGAGGCCGCGATCACCCGCGGCGTCGACCGGGGCGACGCCGAACCGGTGCTCTTGCTGGTCGGGAACCTCCTGGACTCGTGGATCTACGAGGGGCCGGTGACCTTGCACCGCCGCGAGATCGAGAACGCGCTCAGCTTGCCGTGGACGAGTCGTCGCCTTCGGCGGCGGCTGCCCGTGCCCGGGTGGCGTACGCCGCCGGCTGGGCGAACTTCGATCGCCCGGGCGAGGACCGCGGCCGATCGCACATCATCGAAGCCCTGGCCCTCTACCGCCGGCTGGACGACGTCGGGGAGCAGGCGGTCTGCCTGCGCGCCCTGTCCCGGATGTCCAGCGAAGACGGCGATCATGCTGCCGGAGAGCGTCTGGCCCGACAGAGCCTCGGGATCTGTCGGCGTGCCGGCGACGAACTGGGCGCCTGCTACTCCGAGCTGCACCTCGCCGAGGAGCTATGGGCTCAGGCCCTTGTGCAACAGGCCGAGGCGCTGCTCATCGGCGTCATCGCCACCTTCCGCCGACTCGATGTCGCTTACGGAGCCGAGGACGGGCTCATCAGTCTGGGCGATATCCGGCGGCAGCGCAGAGAGTGGCCGGCGGCCCTCGACGCCTACCGGGAAGCGCTGACCATCGTCACGACGACGGGAATCGACGCGGAGCTCCACGGCATCCTTCGCGGGCTGGCGGCGGTGGCGCTCGAGCTGGGTTCGCCGGGTTGGACGGCACGGCTCTGCGGGGCGGCCGACACGTGGCAGCGGGTCCGCGGTCTGACCCGACGAGCGGTTGTCGAACCGACGTCGAAGGCGGAGGACGCGGCGCGGTCCGCGCTGGGTGAGGAGAGCTGGGCAGCCGAGTACGGACACGGCCAGCGGCTGCCGCCGGAGGCGGTGCCGGCCGCAGCCGTCGCCGCCGTCGCCGACCTGACTGCTCGACACAACCTTCCGCCCGCCGGGTTGACCGCCCGCGAGGTCGACGTGCTCCGGCTGCTGGCCGAAGGGCTCAGCAACGACGAGCTGGCGTCCCGGCTGGTGATCAGCCCACGGACGGTTCACGCCCACCTCCGCTCCATCTTCGCCAAGCTCGCGGTGTCGTCTCGGACCGCTGCCGTCCACGCGGCAAGCAGGCAGGGCCTGTCTCTGTGATGTCCCCCTCCGACGCCGGTCCTCGGCGGTTCACGGATGAGTGAGCCGAACTAGGCACTTCTGCCGACGTGCGCACCGGGCACGTCCCGCCATGGTGATCGCATGATCACTCGCAGACGCATGTTCCGAGCGGTGGCGGCCACCACCGTGGCTCTGGTCCTGAGCGGAGGCTGCACGGTCTCGCAGAGGCAGCCTGCCACCGAGCCTCAGCAGACACCGGTCCGCACACCGACCCCGACCCAGTCCGTGGCCGACGTCGCGTTCACAGCGACGCATGAGTTCGCCGACGGCATCAGCGTGCGGGTGTCGGAGGTGACCTTCGCCAGACTCGGCCAGTTCCAGGGCACCGATGATCCGAACGCCGCACCGGGGCGATCCGTACGCGATCGTCACCCTGTCGTGGACGAACAGCTCCGACGCCGACATCCGACTCAGTCCGTTGACCTACGTCTACGTCGGAGCGGGAGGACGCGAAGCCAACCGGGTCGACTACGGCGACAACCCCGACGAGATCACGCCCAGGCCGAACGAGACCATGACGTACGACGTGGCCTTCCTGGTGTCTGCCACGGACCGCGACCGGGTGGTGCTCGACGTCAGCGACGCGATGGACCCCTCTCACCTCGTGCGTTTCCGCGGCACCCTGAGGCTGACGCGGCCGGCCCGCTCCCGATCACGAGCCGGCGACTCGCGCACCACCTCGAGCATCAGGCCTCGCCCGGGTAGGTGCCGAAGGACCACTGGTTGCCCTCGGGGTCGACGACTGCGAACTCGCTCGACCCGTAGTCCCTCTCGGTGAGGTCGCTGACCCGGCGCGCTCCGCCGTGGTCGACGATCCGCCGGTGCAGGGCGGCCGGGTCGCTGGTGACCACGTACGCCGCCGAGGTGCCGGGTTGGGTGCTCCACTCGCCGTCGGGCTTGTGGGACCCCAGCATCAGCGCGCCGGTGCCTTCGGACCAGTGCAGCTCGGCGTGCGCGACCCGGTCGGTTCCCTCCTCGTCGTACCGGGCCTTGACGGCGAAGCCGAACGCCGAGACGTAGAAGTCGATCAGGGCCGGAGCGTCGTGGGCCTGCAGGGTGAGCCAGACGCTGGGGTTGGTGGCTGGGGGGTTCTCGGTGGTGGTCACGACCCCGATCATGCCGCCGGGGGCGCTCCGTGGTCTTGGAGGTTTCGGAACTCCTCGGTGATCCACCGGGTGGGCGGGACACCGAGCCGCTCGACGAAGTCGTGGGTCAGGTGGGGCTGGTCGGCGTAGCCGCACCGGGCCGCGACGGCGGCCAGGTCCGTCCGGCCAGAGCGCGCGACGTCGTGCTTGATCAGCTCGACCGCGTGCTGGAAGCGGATCAGCCGTGCGACGGCCTTGGGTGACCGGCCGACCTCGCGGGTGAACAGCGTGCCCAGATGCCGCGGGGTGAGTCCGACCCGAGCGGCGACGGCGGAGATCGGCATCCGCCCTCCGCTGGCCTCCAGCAGACTCCAGGCGTGCCGCACCTCGCTCCGCGGGTCGTCCCGCCGGCGCCGGTCGAGAGAGCGGGTCAGGTGGCCGCCCAGCACGGCGAAGGCGTGCTCCCAGTCGCGGGACTCGGTCAGCCGCTCCTGGGTGCTGGTGGCCCGGCGGTCGAGGACCTGTCTCCCGTCGTACTCGGTGGCGCTCAGCTCGGCGGCCGGCACCCCGAACAGCGATCGCGCCGCCAGCGGGTGCACGGCGAGCTGGACCCCCGCCTGTCCGGTGCGTGGTCGGACGAAGCTGGACCGCGTGTGCAGTCCGGCCGCGATGATCGGCAGCGGCGGCGCGGTCGGCAGGGCGGCGCGGTCGCTGGCCGACTCGACCCCGTCGTCGAGACTGAAGATGACCGTCAGCCAGGGCGACGGCAACCCGTAGTGGACGGGGTGATCAGGCTGCGGCGTGCGGTAGCCGACCGCCGAGACCACCCCTGGCCAGGGGCGGTCCCGGTGGCTGAGGTCCCACTGCGCGGCGGCCGGCGCCCCACTCCGCGTCGATGCCGTGCTACTTCTCCAGGTCGTAGTTCCGCGACATCTGCTGCAGCGTCTCGCCGGTGGCGAGGCGGGAGCGCTTGTAGCCGTACAGGAAGTAGACGGCGAAGCCCAGCGCCATCCAGATCACGAACCGGATCCAGGTCTCGATGGACAGGTTCAGGGTGAGCCAGAAGCAGATGGCCGCCGACAGGATCGGCAGCACGGGGACGAACGGCACCTTGAACGCGCGCGGCAGATCGGGCCGGGACTTGCGCAGCACGATCACCCCGATGGACACGAGGATGAACGCGGTCAGCGTGCCGATGTTGACCATCTCCTCGAGCTTGCCGATCGGGGTCAGGCCGGCGACCAGCATGACGATCACGCCGATCACGATGGTGATCACCCAGGGGGTCTGGAACCTGGGGTGCACCTTGCTCAGCGGCGCGGGCAGCAGATGATCGCGCGACATGGCGAACACGACCCGGCTGGCGCCGATCATCAGGGTCAGCACCACGGTGGTCAGACCGGCCACCGCCCCGGCGGCGATCAAGGTCGCGTAGCCGGGATGGCCGAGCTTGGTGAAGGCCGTGGCCAGCGCGGCCGAGGTGTCGATGTCGGTGTACTTCACCATGCCGGTGATCACCAACGACACCGCGCCGTAGAGGATCGTGCAGATCACCAGCGAGGCCAGGATGCCGATCGGCAGGTCGCGCTGCGGGTTCTTGGCCTCTTCCGCGGTGGTGGCCACCACGTCGAAACCGATGTAGGCGAAGAAGACCAGGGCGGCGCCGGCGAAGATGCCGCCGATCCCGAACGCGCTCGGTTCCCAGCCCAGCACGGCCTGGATCAGGGGCTGCAGGTACCAGGCCTCGGCCCCGGCCTCGGTCGGCGTCGTCGGCGGGATGAACGGGTTGTAGTTGGCCGGGTTGATGAAGCCGATGCCGGCGAAGATCACGAACAGCACCACGAACAGCTTGACCCCGACCAGCACCATGTTGACCCGCATGGACTCCTTGATGCCGATGGTCACCAGAGTGGCGAGCACGGCGACCAGCAGCATGGCCAGCACGTCGACGCGGCCGCCGGGTCCGATCGCCTCCGGCCAGGGGATGCCGATGTTGCCGAGGAAGACCACCGCGTACGTGCTCCAGCCCTGGGCGACCACGCTGGCCCCGAGCATCAGCTCCAGCAGCAGGTCCCAACCGATGATCCAGGCGATGATCTCGCCCAGACTGGCGTAGGAGAACGTGTACGCGGACCCCGACACCGGGACGGTGGAGGCGAACTCGGCGTAGCAGAGCGCCGCCAGCCCGCAGGCGACGGCCGAGATCACGAAGCTCAACACGATCGCGGGGCCGGCCAGGGTGCTGGCCGCTCGGCCGGTGAGGGTGAAGATGCCGGCTCCGATGATCACGCCGACACCGAACACGGTCAGGTCAAGTGCCGTCAGGGTCTTCTTGAGCTGGTACTCCGGTTCATCGGTGTCCGCGATGGACTGCTCGATGCTCTTGGTGCGCATGACGCTCACGGTGCCGCTCCGATCACGAGGGGGAAGTCGATCTCAGTGACGACACACTAGACCTCACAGTCGCGCGGAGTCTGCACCCTGTCCGTGAGTGGCGCCGAGGCGGACGACCGCCTCCACCGCGTACCGGGCGATCTCCTGCGGGGTCAGTCCGAGCTGCTCGAGCAGCTCGGCCCGGGTGCCGTGCTCGAGGAACTCCGGGGCGATACCGAACTCACGGACGGGCACCTCGACACCGGCGAACCGCAGCTCCTGGGCCAGGCGCGAACCGCAGCCACCGACCACGTCGTTGTCCTCGATGCTGATCACCAGCTGGTGCTGACCGGCGAGCTCCAGCAGCGCCGGATTGACCGGCAGCGCCCACACCGGATCGACGACGGTCACCCCGATCCCCTGGTCGGACAACCGGCGACCGACCGCGACACCGGTGCCGCACATCTGGCCGTACGCGACGACGAGCACCTTGGGCTGCTGGTCGCTCTGCAGCAGGACGTCGATCCCCCGGTCGCTGTGCACGGCATCGAGATCGGCGGGCACCTGCTGGTTGGAGTAGCGGATGACGCTGGGGGCGTCGTCGATGGTCAGCGCCGTCGCCAGCGCCTGCCGCAGCCGGGTGCCGTCGCGGGGCGCGGTCAGGTGCAGACCGGGCACGACCTGCGTGATCGACATGTCCCACATGCCGTGGTGGCTGGCGCCGTCCGGGCCGGTCACCCCCGCCCGGTCGAGGACGAAGGTCACCCCGCAGCGGTGCAGGGCGACGTCCATCAGCAGCTGGTCGAAGGCGCGGTTCAGGAAGGTCGCGTAGACGGCCACCACCGGGTGCAGCCCGGCCATCGCGAGCCCGGCCGCCGTGGTGGTGGCGTGCTGCTCGGCGATGCCGACGTCCATCACCCGCTCCGGGAAGGCGGCGGCGAACCGGTTCAGGCCGGTCGGGTGGATCATCGCCGCGCTGATGGCGACGACCCGCTCGTCCACCGCCCCCAGCTTCAGGATCTCCTCGGCGAACACGTCGGTCCACTTGACCGCACCGGGACCGCCGATGGCCACCCCGGTCTTGGCGTCGATCTTGCCGACCGCGTGGAACCGGTCCTCCTCGTGGTTCTCCGCCGCGGAGTAGCCGTTGCCCTTGCGGGTCAGGCAGTGCACCAGGACGGGTCCACCGAACTGCTGGGCGTGCCGCAGCGCGCGTTCCACGGCCGCCTCGTCGTGACCGTCGATCGGGCCGACGTATTTCAGCCCGAGGTCGGAGAACATGCCCTGCGGCGCGATCACGTCCTTGAGCCCGCTCTTGATGCCGTGCAGCAGGTCGTACGCGGCCCGCCCGAACAGCGGGGCCCGGTTGACCTGCTTGCGGACGAGCTCGAGCACCTGCTCGTACCGCGGGTTGGTGCGCAGCCCGGACAGGTGCCGCGCCAACCCCCCGACCGTCGGCGTGTAGGAGCGACCGTTGTCGTTGACCAGGATGACCAGCGGCAGGTCCTCGTCCGCCGCGATGTTGTTGAGCGCCTCCCAGGCCATCCCGCCGGTCAGCGCACCGTCGCCCACCAGGGCCACCACGGTGCCGGACTTGCCCTGCAGCTGCAGGCCGCGGGCGATGCCGGCCGCGTACGACAGCGACGTCGACGCGTGCGAGCTCTCGACCCAGTCGTGCTCGGACTCGGCGCGGCTCGGGTAGCCGGAGAGGCCACCCTTCTGCCGCAGGGTGGTGAAGGCCTCCTGGCGACCGGTCAGCATCTTGTGGACGTAGCTCTGGTGACCGGTGTCGAAGATGATCGGGTCGTCCGGGGAGTCGAAGACGCGGTGCAGGGCGATGGTCAGCTCGACCACGCCGAGGTTGGGTCCGAGGTGCCCACCGGTCTGACTGACCTGGTCGATCAGGAAGGCTCGGATCTCGGCGGCCAGCTGGGGCAGCTGGTCGGGATCCAGCCGACGGAGGTCGGTCGGGTCGGCGACGGAGCGAAGCAGTGCGTACGGCTCGTGCTCGGAGACGCCGGCCTCAGGCGCGGGGGGCATGAACGCGAGTTTACGTGTCGGAGCACGTCGAGGCGCGCACCCCGTGAGCGGACTCACAAGCGGGCGACGAACTCCTTGCCGCGGAGCGCTTCCTCGACCAGGCCGACGGCGCGCCGGACCCGCAGCAGGTGCGCCGCCTGCTCCAGCCAGGCCTCCACCGCTGCGGTCACGACGTCGTGCGGGACGCTGCGCGGCAGCCCGGTGCGGATCTCGGCCACGCCGTCCTGGGCGGTCGTGCACTGGCCGGCCACGAACCGGGCCGCGAAGCGCGCCAGCACGACCGGGTGCCGCCGGAGCACCGGATAGCCCCGGAACTCGGGCGGGCAGCAGTCCAGCAGGAACGCGGTGGCCGTCCGCTCCCAGCCCGGCGCGCCTGGCGGTCGCACCTGCGGTGGCCAACCGGCCGGAACGTACGCGGATCCGCTCATGTGTTCGATTCTAACCCCGGTTCCCCTAGGATCGCCAGTGTGAGCGACCACGACGACATCGTCTGCCAGATCGTCCGCGGGGAGCTGGACGCCGCCGTCGTGCTGCGGACCGACGACCTGGTCGGGTTCCTCGACCACCGGCCGCTGTTCAAGGGGCACGTGCTGCTGTCCCCCGTCCACCACGTCGACACCCTTCTCGACCTGCCCGCCGAGCTGATGACCCCGCTGCTCACCACCGCTCAGCGGGTGGCGGCCGCCCTCGGCGCCGAGCTGGGCTGCCAGGGGACGTTCGTCGCCATCAACAACGTGGTCAGCCAGTCCGTGCCGCACCTGCACGTGCACGTGGTCCCACGGACCAAGGGCGACGGGCTGAAGGGCTTCTTCTGGCCCCGGACCCGGTACGCCGACGGTGAGATGGAGGCGTACGCCGACCGGATCCGGACGGCGCTAGCGGGCTGAGAGCCGGAGCTGGGCGACCAGACCGACCGCCAGCACCACGCTGAAGACGCACCAGAGGAGCACCGGAATCAGCGGCTACTTGATGCCGGTCGGCAGCTCTCCGAGGTCCACGGGGCCAGCCTGCCGTACGCGGGCCATCGTCCCGGTCTGCACCTACGCGGTCTCGGTCGGGACGCAGCTCGGCCAGAGCTGGGTGGCCCAGTCGGTGTGTCCGAGCGTGAGGGTGCCTTGGTTGGTGGTGATGGCGATCCAGCCTTCGGGTGAGCGCCACAGGTAGGTGCCCGGTTCGGGTTGTCGAGATCGCCAGCGGCCGACGGTCTTGGCGCGGTGCTCGGACCGCGTCAGCGGGCCGAGGTTGCCCAGACCGGTCTGCCCGGGTGGCCCGTCGGATTGCCAGGGTCGGGTGTGGTCCAGGTCCATCCGGCCGGTGGCCGGTGAGTGCGGGAACACCGACCGGGGCTGCCGGATCGTCATCGCCCGCCGCAACCGCAGCGGGATCTCGTACGCATCCGCGGACGCCGTCTCCGCGGGATCGATCACCGGCTGCACTGTGATGTTCGCGTCGGTCTGGACCAGGTAGCGGCGCAGCTGGCTGTCCCAGCAGTCATCGTCGTCGAAGCTCGGCTGATGGTGGTTGCCGTGCCGGGCGGTCTGCCACCCGGCCGGCGGTAGATCCTCCGCCCACGGATCCGTCGGATCATCCTGGTGGGCAGCCACGTTCTCCCACGGTGCCCGGTGCGGATCCGGATCGCCGTGGTGACGGGCCAGCAGATCGACCAGCCGGGCCGGGTTGGCGATCACGCCGATCGCCTTCGACATCCGCACGGGCAGCGGATCCTCATCGCCCTCGTCGGCCAGCGCCTCGGCGACCCGCCCGTACAAGGCCAACATCATCGCCACCTCCCCGGCCTCACCCCGCGCGATCAACGTCCGCAGACCGTGCTCCGACGGTGTCGCCCTCACCTCCCGCTTCGCCGCCGCCAGCCGCTCACGCTCCTGGTAGGCGCCCTCGTCGACCTGCAGGATGACCGCCTCCACCGCCCGCAGCAGACTCGCCCACGGCAGCTGCTCCACCCACCGGGTGATCTGAGCATCGACCAACCCCGCGGTGACCGGATTCAGCTGCGCCGTCTGCTGCGCGATCTCGCGGGCCTTCCAGTGATGCACCTCCCCGGCCACCACCCGCGCCCACAACACCGGCAGCCGGTGCCGCAGATTCAACGCATCCCCGATCCACCCCCGCACCCCCTGGACCGAGGTCTGGAACGGCAGCACCAAACCCGCCGCCGCGGTCTCCGCCACCAACGGGCACCCCACCGGACCGAGCGCCACGAGCTGCTCCACCAGCAGACCGCCGTCGGGATGGTCAACGCTCGAGTGCGCATCCGCCCACACCGCGGCCAGCACGAGCTTGCGACAGCCCGCCATCCTGTGATCGAGCTGCACCGCCGCCGACAGGTCGGCCAGCGCGCGCCGGTCTCCCAGCGCCGCCTCCAACCCATCGTCGAACATGTGATCGATTATAGTCGAGGATGATGGATCAGACCATCCCTGGGATCCGAGAGTCTCCTTGTTCTGTGGGAAGATCGCGCTTTCGTGATCAGATCGCTGAACCAGGCTCGGTCGTTGCGGGCCACAGCTCTGCAGGCCAGATGGCAGGCTGACATGGTGCACATCGATCACGTCACCGGCCGCGACGCCTTCGCGGCCGAGCTCACGGCCCCCCGCTCCGTCCGCCTGGCGCGACAGACCGTCGAGGAGCTGGCCGGTGGCGCCTTCCCACCGGACCTCGCGGAGACCGATGTGATCTTGATCGGTACGGGTCGGCGGCCCGCGCCGCACGATGGTCGGTTCGCCGAGCTGACGATCCCGGCTTTCGGCTGATGCCGGAGCTGCCCGAGGTCGAGCGGGCGCGAGCCGCCATCGAGCGCGCCGCGCTGGGCCGACGCATCGCCGAGGTCGACGACACCGACACCTGGGTGTGCCGGCCCCACGCGCCGGGCGAGATCGCCGACGTCCTCCGGGGCCGCGAGCTGACCGCCGCACACCGGCAGGGCAAGTCGATGTGGTGCGAGACCTCGGGGCTCGGACGCTCACGGACCCCCGGCCCGACCCTGGGCATCCACCTCGGCATGAGCGGCCGGATGGTGAT
Source organism: uncultured Actinomycetota bacterium (assembly GCA_963759915.1). Lineage (GTDB taxonomy): Bacteria > Actinomycetota > Actinomycetes > Propionibacteriales > Propionibacteriaceae > Microlunatus. The sequence goes on from CAVXBJ010000023.1 coordinate 28,689, forward strand.
CACCCGGCCCGGCGGGCAGCCGACCGAGGGCGGTGATCGATTGACCGGACCGTACGCGAACGCGCTCGACGACCCACGTCGCAACCCCGTCTGGGACCGGTTCACGCTGACGTTCACCGACGGTGGATCCCTGGCCCTGTTCGACAAACGGCGACTGGGGCGCGTCCGGATCGACCCGGACCTGAGCCACCTCGGTCCGGACGCGCAGCTGGTGGACCGGCCCGAGTTCGTCCGCCGGCTGAGCCGCAGCACGGCGCCGGTCAAGGCCCGACTGCTCGACCAGTCGGTGATCGCCGGGGTCGGCAACCTGCTGGCCGACGAGACCCTGTGGCAGGCCAAGCTGTCCCCCCGACGCCCGGCCGACGAGCTCACCCGGGCCGAGCTCAACCGGCTCTACCGCAGCCTGCAGAAGTCCACCGAGGCCGCCATCGAGCACGGCGGCGTGCACACCGGCGAGATCATCGAGTTCCGCAAGACCGGCCGACACTGCCCGCGGTGCGGCTCCGAGATGACGGTCGCCACCGTCGGCGGACGGACCACCTGGTGGTGCCCGAAGGAGCAGCGATGATGCGCCGCGGTCGCTCGGCGGTCAGGCGCTGACCGACTCGCGGTTGCCCTCGACGGTGCGCCGGCAGACGTCCTCCCAGGAGCTCGGTTCCAGACCGAGGACGTCCTGCGTCCGCGAGGAATCGAGCACGTACGGTCTCGTCCACATGTACGAGAGCTCCGCGATCTCGCGCATCAGGGGACTGACGAGGGCGAGGGCGCGGAGCACCGGCATCGGGATGGACCGGACGGCGACGGGACCGTGCCCACCCGCCGCGAGGACGTCCGCGAGCGCCTGGCGCTGGCTGCGTGGTGCGTTGGTCGGGGCGTGCCAGACCTGTCCCCAGGACTCGGGGCGATCCGCGACCGCGGCCAGGGTCCGGGCCATGTCGACCACGTCGGTCCAGCTGTGGGGCAGATCGGCGTTGCCGATCACCCGGGCGGTCTTGCCCCGGGTGGCCGTCGGCAGGTGCCGGGTGATGTGGCCGTTGCCGCCGACGCCGGCGCCCACGTAGTCGGCACCCCGGACCTCGACCGCTCGCAGCCGACCGGCCTCGTGACGAGACCTCGCCTCGGCCCACATGCCCGCCCGCAGCCGGCCCTTGTGGTCGGTCGCCGCGTCCGGCTGTCCCTCGACCATCGGTGCGTCGGTCGGGCCGTACGGATAGAGGCAGGAGGCCGTCACCAACGTCGCCCCGGTCCGTTCGGCCGTCGTCAGGAGGCTCTCGGCCAGCGGAGGCCAGACCTGCTCCCAGGTGGTGTAGTCGACCGGGTTGGCGCAGTTGAAGAGGGCTGCGGCACCCTCGGTCAGTCGGGTGAGTGCCTCGGGATCCGAGGCGTCGGCGGCCACGGACTCGACGCCGTCGAGCTGGACGCGACCCGAGCGGGTCACCAGCCGGACCTCGTCGCCACGGTCACGCAACACCTCGGCGGTGTGCCGTCCGACCGGCCCGGCGCCGACGATCACGTACGTGTTGGTCATGTTGGATCTCCTCGTCCAGAAGTGAGCAGTGCTCTCGTTTCCTCCAGCATGCGCGGGATCCACCGCCAAGTCAAGAGCAGTGCTCTCGTTTTGTTGCACTGCCCTCGATCGGCTGCCAGACTGAGTCCGTGCCCACCCCTGCACCCGTGAACACCGCTCCCCTGACCGCCCGCGCCATCGCCCGCCGCGAGCTGACGGCGGCGATCGTCTCCAGCGCCCGTCACCAGCTCGCCGAGATCGGTCCCGCGCAGCTGTCCGTCCGCGCGGTGGCCCGCGACCTCGGCATGGCCTCGTCGGCGGTCTACCGCTACTTCCCGAGTCGCGACGAGCTGCTGACCGAGCTGCTGGTGATCACCTACTCCGAGCTCGCCGAGCTGCTGGAGGCCGCCGACGCGGGCTGCGACCGGACCGATCTGTCGGGACGCTGGCGTGTGCTGGGCACGACCCTGCGCGGCTGGGCGGTCTCCGCGCCGCACGAGTACGCCCTGCTGTACGGATCCCCCGTCCCGGGCTACGCCGCCCCGGAGGCGACCGTCGCGCCCTCGGCCCGGGTCACCGGCGTGCTCATCGGCCTGGCCCGCGACCTCGACACCGCCGGTCCCCGGACGACCGCCTTGGCCGACTTCCGGGCCGCGGCCGGCGTCGACCTCTCCGACGAGACGATCCTGCGGGCGGTCACGGCCTGGGGCGGACTGCTCGGAGCGATCAGCCTCGAGCTGTTCGGGCACCTGCACCGGGCGGTGACCGACTACGCCGCGCACTTCGCCCTGGTGCTGGACCGGCTCGACCCGGCGCGCGCGTGAACGCAGCGAAGCCCCCTCCGGAGAGGGGGCTTCGCCGTGTCGTGTCGGAGTGGGCTACTGCTTCAGCAGGGAGC
>CAVXBJ010000024.1:0-18498 GCA_963759915.1 uncultured Actinomycetota bacterium
GGGTGGGGGGTCGGAACGGACGGTCAGGACGGCTCGAGGATCGCGACCGCTTCGAGGTGGTGCGTCATCGGGAACAGATCGAACGCGCGAATGGTGCTCACTCGGTAGCCGCCGGTCGTCGCCCGGCGGAGGTCGCGGGCCAGGGCGGCCGGATCGCAGGCGACGTAGGCGATCGCTCGGGGTCGACGGGCGATGATCGCGTCGACGACGTCCTTGCCCGCCCCGGTCCGGGGCGGGTCGAGGACGACCAGGTCGGTGCGCTTCGGCAGCGTCCGGACCGCCCGCTCCACCTTGCCGGCGGTGAACCGTCGCCGGGCACGTTGCGGCGGGCGTCCCGATGGCCGGCCGGCTCCACTCGACGCCCCAGGTCCGCACCCCGGCGTCGACCAGGGCGCCGGCGAACAGCCCGACCCCGCAGTAGAGGTCGAAGGCGCGCTCGCCCTCCCGGGGTCGAGGCCGTCGATGACTGCCTCGACCAGGGTCGCGGCGGCACCGGGGTGGCCCTGCCAGAAGCCGTCCGCGGCCAGCCGCCAGTCGCGCCCGATGGCGTGCTCGGTGATCTCGTCGGTCCCCCGCTCGAGCCGTCCGTCGACCAGCAGGGTGGGCGGTCGGCCGCCACCGCCCACAGCTCGGTGCCGGGGGTCCAGGTCTGCTCGGTGACCGACGGGGCGTCGAGGTGAGCGATCGGGCAGCCCGGCGCCGGGACCGGCTCGATCTCGTGACTGCGGTGCCTCCGGAGCCCGGCGCGGCCGGCGGCGTCGACCTGGTAGCGCATCCGGGTCCGCCAGCGCAGCCCGGCCTCGTGCCCGGGGACCGGCTCCATCTCACCGTCCCAGTCGAGCCCGGCCAGCCGCTGCAACTGCTCGGCCAGCACTGCCGTCTTCAGTCGCGCTGGCCGTCCAGGCTGACGTGCTGGAAGTCGCAGCCGCCGCACAGCCCGGGCCCGGCGGACGGGCAGCGGTGACGCGACCCGGTCCGGGACTGGCCTCGAGGACCTCGACGGCGTCGCGCCCGCCAGAAGCGGTCATGGGTCGGTCGGTGACGGCGATCAGCACCCGCTCGCCCGGCAGCGCGTGCCGGACGAAGACGACCCGCCCGTCCAACGGGCCACGCAGTGGCCGCCGTGCGCGACCGGACCGACCTCCGACCGTCCGCCACGATCCGAGGGTCGTCGATCAGGACCCAGGTAGGACCGCCGGCGGCGCGACCGACGGTCGTCGCGCGCCAGGCGCTCCTCGGCCTTGCCGGAGGACTGCAGCAGGTACGGCACCGAGGTGACCATCACGCCCGGGGTGAACAGCAGCCGGGCCTTCAGCCGCAGGGCGCTCTGGTTGTGCAGGATCTGCTCCCACCAGTGGCCGACCACGTACTCGGGGATGTAGACCGTGACCACGTCGCGCGGGCGAGTCCTTCCGCAGGTTCCGCACGTAGTCGAGGATCGGGCCGGTCACCTCCCGGTACGGCGAGGCGATCACCTTGAGCGGGATGTCGATCCCGGTCTCGTGCCAGAGCCCGACCAGCCGGTCGGTCTCCTCCGGGTCGACGCCACCGTCAGCGCCTCGAGCGTGCTCGGCCGGGAGGCCTTGGCGAAGGCCAGGGCCCGCGCGGTCGGCTTGTGCAGCTTGCAGACCAGCACGACCGCCCGGACCCGGCTGGGCAGCGTGCGCTCCTCGCCCTCCACCAGGGCCGTCTCCGCGGGCACCAGGTCGTAGTGCCGCCGGATCGACTTCATCAGCACGAACAGCACGGCCATGGCGATGATCGCGATGTAGGCGCCCTGGGTGAACTTGGACAGCAGCACGATGATCAGCACCGTGCCGGTCATGGTCAGGCCGATCGCGTTGATCACCCGCGACCGCTTCATCCGCGCCGCGCACCTCCGGCTTCGTCTCGGTCTTCAGCAGCCGGGTCCAGTGCCGCAGCATGCCCACCTGGCTGACCGTGAACGAGACGAACACGCCGACCACGTAGAGCTGGATCAGCGCCGTCACATCGGCGTCGAAGGCGAGGATCAGGACGATCGCCAGCACGGCCAGGGTGATGATGCCGTTGCTGTAGGCGAGCCGGTCGCCCCGGGTGTGCAGCTGGCGCGGCAGGTAGCCGTCCCGGGCCAGGATCGAGCCGAGCACCGGGAAGCCGTTGAAGGCGGTGTTCGCGGCCAGGAACAAGATGATCATGGTGGCGGCGACCATGAAGTAGAAGCCCGGGCGGGAAGTTGGAGAAGATCGCCCGGGCCAGCTGGCCGATCGCGGTCTCCTCGACGACGTCGACCCGCTGCCCGTTCAGCGTGTAGTGCGAGTACGGCGCGTCGATCAGCCGCAGCCCGGTCAGGTTGGCCAGCGTGATGACGCCGATCAGCATGGTCACGGCGATGGTGCCGAGCAGCAGCAGCGTGGTCGCCGCGTTCTTGCTCTTCGGCTTGCGGAACGCCGGCACCCCGTTGGAGATGGCCTCGACCCCGGTCAGCGCGGCCGATCCGGAGGAGAAGGCGCGCGCCAGCAGGGCGACCATGGCGAACGCCGGTGAAGGCGGCGTACTTCGGGTCGGCCTCGATCCCGTACTGCGCACTGTGCGCCTGCACCTCTCGCCGAGCACCAGGATCCGGACCAGGCCGTACACGACCATGCCGATGATGCCCGACCATGAAGCAGTAGGTCGGGATGGCGAAGACGGCGCCCGGACTCCCGCACCCCGCGCAGGTTGAGCGCCATCAGGATCACCGCGGCCGCCGCCGCATCCAGCGCCTCGTGCCCGTCGATGAAGGGGAACACCGACTTGGCGTTCTGCACCCCGGAGGAGATCGACACCGCCACGGTGAGCACGTAGTCGACCATCAGCGCGCTGGCCACGGTCAGCCCGGCGTTGGGGCCGAGGTTGGTGGTGGCCACCTCGTAGTCGCCGCCGCCGGAGGGGTAGGCGTGCACGTTCTGCCGGTAGGAGGCGACCACCACCAGCATCACCACCGCGACCAGGATGGCGATCTTCCAGGAGTAGCCGTACGCGACCAGGCCGGCCAGCGACAGCGTCAACAGGATCTCGTCGGGGGCGTACGCGACCGAGGACAGGGCGTCCGAGGCGAACACCGGCAGAGCGATCCGCTTGGGCAGCAGGGTCTCACCCAGCTGGGCGCTGCGGAGCTGCCGGCCGATGATGAGGCGCTTGGCGACCTCGGCTGGGTTCACGTGCGGCACTCTAACCTCTGACGGCCCGCGCTCCGAGCCGAGCCTGCCGCTAGACTCGTCGCCGTGCACATCGTGATCATGGGCTGCGGACGCGTGGGATCCACTCTGGCACGGAGTCTGGAGACGTCGCGGACACACCGTCGCGGTGATCGACCAGAACACCGAGGCGTTCCGACGGCTGGGGCCGGATTTCGACGGCCAGACCGTCAAGGGCGTCGGCTTCGATCGCGAGGTGCTCGTCGAGGCCGGGATCGAGCGGGCGGAGGCCTTCGCGGCCGTCTCCAACGGTGACAACTCCAACATCCTCGCCGCCCGGGTGGTGCGCGAGACCTTCGACGTCCACAACGTCGTCGCCCGGATCTACGACCCGGGCCGCGCCGAGGTCTACGAGCGACTGGGCATCCCGACCGTGGCGACCGTCCGCTGGACGGCCGACCAGGTGCTCCGCCGGCTGCTGCCCGCCGGCTCCGAGCCGCAGTGGCGGGACCCGTCCGGCTCGGTCCGGCTGATGGAGGTCCACGTCGACCGCTCGTGGGTCGGTCGCACGGTCGAGCAGATCGAGGCCGCCACCGGCGCCAGGGTCCCGTTCGTGTTCCGCCTCGGTTCCGGGGTGGTGCCCAAGCGCGGCACCGTCTTCCAGGACGGGGACCTGATCTACGCCGCGGTCGCGGACGAACGGCTCGCCGACGTCGAGGCCATCCTCGCCGCCCGACCCAAGGAGCTCTGAGACATGCGCGTCGCCATCGCCGGGGCCGGTAACGTCGGCCGGTCCATCGCCAGCGAGCTGATCGAGAACGGTCACCAGATCCTGCTGATCGACCGTGACCCCCACGCCATCAAGTCCGACTCCGTGCCCGAGGCGGACTGGCTGCTGGCCGACGCGTGCGAGCTGTCGTCGTTGGAGGAGGCCAACATCGACTCCTGCGACGTCGTGATCGCCGCCACCGGCGACGACAAGGCCAACCTGGTCACCTCGCTGCTGGCCAAGACCGAGTTCGGGGTGCCCCGCACGGTCGCCCGGGTGAACCACCCGAAGAACGAGTGGCTGTTCAACGACGTCTGGGGGGTCGACGTCGCGGTCTCGACCCCGCGGCTGATGTGTGCGCTGGTCGAGGAGGCCGTCACGGTCGGCGACCTGGTCCGGCTGCTCACCTTCCACGAGGGCGACGCGAACCTGGTCGAGATGACGCTGCCCGACGACAGCCCGCAGGTCGGCGTGCGGATCGGCGACATCCAGTTCCCCGGCGACGTGGTGCTGGTGGCGCTCATCCGGGACGGTCACGCCCAGCCGCCCGACATCGACGGCACCCTGGAGGCGGGGGACGAGCTGTTGTTCGTCACCGCTCAGTCGTACGAGAAGGAGCTCGCCGACATGCTCGCGCCGCGCCGGGGCACCGTGGCGGTGGCCGTGACCGCGACGCCGCGGGTCACCCGCTAAGGCGTCTGGTCAGGTCGGGTCAGGACGTCGCTCGGGGGCCGTCGAGGAGCTCGTACCGCGGGTTGTACATCAACCGCTCGCCGCGGCGACAGCTGACCCGACCCTCGACCGAGAGGGTGCGACCCGGCTCGATGCCGGGGATCTCACGACGACCGAGCCAGACCAACCGGGCCGCGCCGCTGCCGTCCCGCAGCTCCACCTCGAGGGCGGGATGCCCGCCGCGTGGGTGGATCGTCACGTTGGACACCGTTCCGCGCAGCCGAACCTGCTGCCGGTCCTCGCAGGTGCGGATCGGCACCGCCGCCTCCGCCTCGACGGCACGCTGCATCTCCTCCGACTCCAGATCGGCGTCGGAGGTCGCGAGTCGGTGGATGACTCGCTGCAACAGAGAGTTCTTCGCCATAGCACTTTCCACTATAGGCACCCGTTGTCAGTTCGTGGTAAGTCCGGGTCGAGACCGTGGTGGTCAGCGGACGAACGGGTACGGACCGGCGGCGGTCGCCGGATCGCTACTCCGCGGGCTGGTCGGACCCCGGCTCGACGTCGGGCGGGATCACCAGGGGCAGCAGGTCACCCGGCGACTTGGCCTCGTCGCCGCGGCGTACGACCACCTCGCGGAACGCGGTCAGCAGATCGGCGACCGGCGGGTCGAGGTGGTCCTCCAGGGCCGCCTGCCCGTAGAGGATCCCGCGCAGCAGCCAGCGCGGACCTTCGACCACCCACATCCGGGAGGGCTGGTAGCCCTGTTCGCCGTCGGGGGTGGTGACCGGCAGCAGCCGACGCAGCTCGACCCCGAACGGGCCCTCCACCAGTGCGGCCGAACCGCCGGACTCGGTGGCCGCCTCGATGATCTCCTCGCGCAGCTCGGGCCACAGCCCCCCGCTGCGCGGGGCGGCGTACGCCCCCAGCTCCAGGGCCGAGTCGCCGTTGATGAGCATCGCCGAGACGATCTGCTGGGTCTCCTCGGCCACCTGCAACCGGAGCTCGGCGCCGCCGAAGCCGGTGATGATCATGCTGCCCAGGTCGATCCGCGCGCGGCCGGGCAGCGGCTCGATGTCCAGGTCGACCTCGGTCAGGTCCCAGGGTCCGGCGCCACGCCAGTCGCGGGAGTCGAGGGCGTCGACGTCCAGCTCGGTGGACGCCGAGTCCGACGACTCATCTCCCACCCGGTCCTCCGCGGGATCCTCGTCGGAGTCGGTGGTGTCGGCGTCGGTGGTGACGGACTCGGTGCTCTCGTCGACCTCGTCGGCGGGGACCTCGTCGTCCTTGCGGCGACGTCGGAAGATCATGACGCACTCACGCTGGTTGCTGCTCCTCGTCGGTGGTGGCGCCGGCGGCCAAGCCGCCGGTGGACCCGTGACCGCCGGTACCCCTGGATCTCCCGGCGGTGGGGGTCGAGTCGGGCAATTGTGGCACGGCGACGAATCGGGCCCGGGCGACCCGCTGCACCACGAGCTGGGCGATCCGGTCTCCGCGGGAGATCCGTACGGGGGTCACGTGGTCGGTGTTGACCAGGCAGACCAGGATCTCGCCCCGGTACCCGGCGTCGACCGTGCCCGGCGCGTTCACGATGCTGATCCCGTGCCGGGCGGCGAGCCCGGAGCGCGGGTGCACGAAGCCGGCATACCCCTCGGGCAGCGCCACGGCCACCCCGGTGCCCACCAGTCGACGCTCCCCCGGCTGCAGCACGAAGGTCTCGGCGGAGACCAGGTCGGCGCCCGCGTCGTCGTGATGGGCGTACGCGGGTGGGGCCAGGCCCTCGTCGAGGGCGAGGTAGCCGACCTCCACATCGTCCCCGGTCGAGGTCTGGCCGGTCACGGTGCGGGCCTCGCGGACGCGTCGGCGAGCACGACGGCGATCGCCTCGGCCAGCTGGGTCGGGCGGCGGGTCGAGACGATCCAGTACGGCACCGGGTCGACCGGGTCGTCCAGCGTCAGCTCGACTGTCGTCTTCACGTACGGCCGGAGCACCAGGTGGGCGCGGGCGTCGGCCTGCGGACCGGTCCTGGTCTGCGTCGCCTCGTTATCCAGTCCGCGGACCGCCGAGACGTAGGAGAGGTCGAGCACGGCCCGTCCGACCGTGAGCTCGGTGCCGTCCAGCCGGAGTCGGACAGCCGTGACGAGGAGGACGGCCGACACCACGGCCTGGGCGCCGACCAGGCCGAGCACACCGGCGAGCGGACCGAGGTAGAAGCCGATGGCGACCAGCCAGCTGAGGCTGAACAGGACCGACAGCACCCACCAGCTCGGCGGCGGTCCGACCCACTCCCGGTACGACACGGGCACCAACCTAATCGCTCCCTCTCTGCGCGTTCCGAGGCCGGAGCCGGGTCGCGGTACGGTGCCAGCGTGACGATGTCGACGAACGTGCTCTCGGCGGTGTACCCGGTGGCGGGCGGGCTCGGTGCCGCCCTCACGGCGCGTGCGGTGCTGGAGTCCGCTCGACGGTTCGTGGTCGGGAAGAGCAAGACGCCGTCCGGCCGCGGAAGCGGCAGGACGGCGTTGGTGTGGAACGGCCTGAGCTGGGCGGTCGCCGGCGCGGTCGGGGTCTACACGGGCAAGAAGCTGGTGCGTCCGGCCACGGTCGGCTCCGGCGTGTCGATTCAGCCGGCGCAGTCGTAGCAGTACGCGTTCCCGTTCGCGCGCTGCTCGGCGATCTGGCTGCGGTGCCGGACCAGGAAGCAGCCGGCACAGGTGAACTCGTCGGACTGCTGCGGCAGCACCCGGACGGTCAGCTCTTCGTGGGACAGGTCGGCTCCGGGCAGCTCGAACGACTCGGCCGCCTCGGCCTCGTCCTCGTCCACCTTGCCGGAGTTCTTGTCGTTGCGGCGAGTCTTGAGCTCCTCGATGGAGTCCTCGTTGAGCTCTTCCTCGGTCTTGCGGGGGGCGTCGTAATCGGTCGCCATCATTACCTTTCCGGGCGATGGGCCCAGACATGTCGTCGTGGCCCGCGCGTATGAATACCACACGGGACGAGCGAGCGTGAGTCTTTCGGCTCGCGCCGCTACAACGCAGGCGAAGCGAGGGTATTCCGCCTGCCTGAGTTGATCCCGCCTGCGGCACGTGATCGGTGCTCGCCTGCGGCAGACGCGTACCTTACAGCCCCGCCGAGAGCTGGCACAGCGAAGGTCGGTCCGGCTGCCGCAGGTTGGGACAGCAGCCCGGCAGGCAGGCGAAGCGACCGACCGGGGCGACCCCCGGTCCGCCCACCTCGCCGACCACCGTGACCGGCTCGTCGACCAGCTCGTCCCGGGCCACCGCGGCCCGTTCGACCAGCAGGTCCACCAGCGCCGCCACGAACGCCGGGTGGGTGCCGGCGGTCGCCGCCCGCGCGAACGGCAGCCCCAGCTCACGGGCCGTGGCCGCCGCCTCGGTGTCGAGGTCGAAGATGACCTCCATGTGGTCGGACACGAAGCCGATCGGCACCGTGACGACCGCCTGCTCGCCCGCCTCCGCGAGGGCGGTCAGGTGATCGTTGACGTCCGGCTCCAGCCACGGCTGCGTGGGCGGGCCGGAGCGCGAGCAGTAGACCAGATCGTGGTGGTCGGCCAGCTCGCGGACGGCGGCGACCCCGCGGGTCACCTCGGCCGCCACCCGGCGGTGCCAGTCCACGTACGCGCCGTCGGCGGATCGCGGCTCCGGTCCCGCCGACTCCGCCATCGCGGTCGGGATCGAGTGGGTGACGAAGACCAGTCTCGGTCGGAGCTCGGCACCGTGCTCGGCGACCAGACCGTCGACGGCGGCCACGGTCGCGGCCACCGACGCCGCCACGAAGCCCGGGTGAGTCGGCGGCGTGCCGGATCCGGTCCACGACGATCTCGGTCGCGGCGAACGCGTCGTACAGGTTCTCCCGGTACTGACGGCAGGAGGAGTAGGACGGGTAGGCGCTGGTGGTCAGGACCAGCACCCGTCGGTGCCCTTCCGCTTCGAGCTGCCGGGCCACGTCGCCCACGTACGGCTCCCAGTTGCGGTTGCCCCAGAACAGCGGCAGCTCCACGCCACGTCCGTCGAGCTCGGCCCGGAGCGCCACCAGCAGCTCGCGGCACTGGTCGTTGATCGGACTCCGGCCGCCGAACAGGAAGTAGTGCTCCCCCACCTCGGCCAGGCGCTCGCGGGGAATGCCGCGACCCCGGGTGACGTTCTCCAAAAACGGCACCACGTCCTCGGGACGTTCCGGCCCACCGAAGGACAGCAGCAGCACCGCATCGTAGGGAGCGAGATCCGCCCTCTCGGATGCTGAGGTCCTGTCGGTGGCGGCCCCTACAGTTCCCGACGCGGGTGCAGTTGATTCAGACACAGCGTGATCTTGCCGCACCGCAGCAAGTCGACGAGAACAGGAGCGTGGCATGGCGGCCGGATTCGGCGCATATCGGCAGGTGCTCGGCACCCGGGAGGCGCGGGCGTTCACCGCCGCCGGGTTCGCGGCCAGGCTGCCGATGTCGATGACGGGGCTGGGCATCGTGCTGTTCATCTCCATCACCTCCGGCTCGTACGGCCGGGCCGGGTTGGTGACCGCCGTCGCCACCCTCACCACCGCCGTCTCCGCCCCGGCCTGGGGTCGGCTGATCGACCGGATCGGCCAGGCCCCGGTGCTGATCGCCGCGACGATCATCTACAACCTGAGCACCGGCGCGCTGATCACCACCGTGCTGCTCGAGGCGCCGTTCACGGTGACCCTGCTCGCCGCGGTCGGGGTCGGACTCGGATTCTCCTCCGCGGGTGCCGCGGTGCGGGCCCGGTGGAGCCACCGCCTCAGCGGTACCCCGCTGCTGAACACCGCCTTCGCCTGGGAAGCCGTCCTGGACGAGGTGGTCTTCATCGTCGGGCCGGTGCTGGCCACCTTCCTCGCCACCGCGATCCACCCGGCGCTGGGACTCGCCGCCGGCGGCGTGGTCGGCTTCGTCGGTGCGTTCGTGCTCGCGGCTCAACGGGCGAGCCAGCCACCCCTGGCCAGCCGGGCCGAACGCCGCAGCCGGTCCAGCAAGCTGTCGGTCGGCCTGCTGCTGCCCATCGTGTTCGCCTGCGCGGCGCTGGGCATGCTGTTCGGAGGCATGGAGGTCGTCATCATCGCGTTCGCGGACGAAGCTGGCGTGCTGCCGTACGCGGGCATCATCGTGATGGCCTGGGCCAGTGGGTCGCTGATCGCCGGTGTGGTGACCGGCACCATCGTCTGGAAAGCCGGTCCGGCCAAGCGGTTCCGGATCGGAGCGGTGCTGCTGGCGTTCTCGCTGCTGCCGCTGCCGTTCGTCCAGCACGTGCTGCCGACGGCCGGTCTGCTGATCCTGAGCGGGCTGTTCATCGCGCCGACGCTGATCGCCTCGGTCGCGGTCACCCAGGCCGCCGTGCCGGCGGAGCGACTCGCCGAGGCCCTCGGCTGGACCTCCATGGGCATGGCGGGAGGGGTCGGGCTGGGCGCCGCCGCGCTCGGTCAGGTGATCGACACCGGCGGCTCCCAGGCGGGTTTCTACGGCGTGATCGGGGCCGGGCTGGTGCTGATCGTGGCCGCGCTGTGCGTCCGGACCCGACCTTCGGTCGAAGGTGTCCGGACCCGACCTTCGGTCGAAGGCGTCCGGACCCGACCTTCGGTCGAAGGCGTCCGGACCCGACCCTCGGTCGAAGGCGTCCTGGTCGGCGACGACCTCAGCCCAGGTCGCTCAGGTACGCCGTCAGCCGATCCGCGGCCGGCCGGGACACGAAACCCGTCGCGGTGATCTTGGTCAGGTCGAGGGCGCTGTGCTGCGGCCGCGGGGCCAGGTCCTTGCCCCGCCCGTACGCCTCCGCCGTCACCTCGGTGACCAGCGCCGGATCCTGGCCGCGGCCGGCGTAGACCGCCTTGGCGACCTCGGCCCAGCTCACCACCGGCCCGCCGTTGGAGACGTTGTAGGTGCCGTACGGCGCGTCGACGGCCAGCAGGTGGTCGATGGCCGCGACGATCTCGTCGGTGAAGGTGAGCCGACCGAACTGGTCGGCCACCACACTCGGCGCGACACCGGCGCCGGCCAGCGAGGCCATCGTGGCCACGAAGTTCCTCCCCTCCCCGATCACCCAGCTGGTCCGGAGCAGGTAGTGCCGCGGGACGGTGCTGACCACGGCGTCGCCGGCCGCCTTGGTCTGCCCGTACACGCCCAGTGGCGTCAACGCCTCGTCCTCGCGATGGAGCTCCACGGTGCCGTCGAAGACGTAGTCGGACGAGATGTGCACCAGGGTCGTCCGGTGCTCCTTGGCGGCGTGGGCCAGGGCCGCGACCGCGGTCACGTTGGTGGCCCAGGCCTCCCGCCGTCCCGTCGGGGTCTCCGCCGCGTCGACCGCGGTGTAGGCGGCCGCGTTGACGATCACGCCGTAGCTGCTGACGTCGAACCGGGCCACCGCGTCCGGGTCCGTCAGGTCCAGCTCGGCGCGGGTCAGGCCGGTCGCGTCCGGCCAGGCCGCCAGCAGTGCCCGACCGAGCTGGCCACCCGCGCCGAGGACGAGCCGCCGCGGCGGGCTCATCGGCGTGACGTCGGTCAGCCGCGGGTGGCGCTTGTCGGCCTCGGACAGCTCGGCGCGCTCCAGGGGGATGGGCCAGGCGATCGCCAGGGTCTCGTCGGCCAGGTTGCAGAACGTGTAGGAGTCCTTGGCCGCCGGGCTCCAGTGGTCGTTGACCAGGTAGGAGTAGACGGTGTCGTCCTCCAGGGTCTGGAAGGCGTTGCCGACCCCGCGGGGGACGAACACCGCGGTGTCCGGGCCGATCTCGGCGGTGACCACCCGGCCGAACCCGTCACCGGGTCGCAGATCCACCCAGGCGCCGAAGACACGTCCGTGGACCACCGAGACGAGCTTGTCCCACGGTTCGGCGTGGATGCCCCGGGTCGCTCCGGCGGAGGTGTTGAACGACACGTTGTTCTGCACCGGCGCGAAGTCGGGCAGCCCGAGCGCGACCATCTTCGCCCGCTGCCAGTTCTCCTTGAACCAGCCGCGGTTGTCGGCCCGGACGTCCAGACCGATCACCGAGAGACCCTCGATCGCGGTCCCCTCAACGGATACCCCGGTCGCGGGTGGCGTCACTGGCCCTGCTTGGCGTAGGCCGCCTCGGTCGCGGCCTTCTGCGGCTGCCACCACGCCCGGTTGTCCCGGTACCACGCGATGGTGGCGCGCAGACCGGCTTCGAAGTCGGAGAACCGGGGCGACCAGCCGAGCTCGGTGCGGAGCTTGGTGGCGTCGATCGCGTACCGCAGGTCGTGGCCGGGGCGATCGGTGACCAGGTCGTACGCGTCGGCCGGCTGGCCGAGCTCGACCAGGATCGCCTCGACGACCTCCTTGTTGTTCTTCTCCCCGTCGGCCCCGATCAGGTAGGTCTCGCCGATCGTGCCGGCGTCGATGATCCGCAGCACCGCGGCGCTGTGGTCCTCCGCGTGGATCCAGTCGCGCACGTTCTCACCCTTGCCGTAGAGCTTGGGGCGCAGACCGTCGAGCACGTTGGTGATCTGCCGGGGGATGAACTTCTCCACGTGCTGGTACGGCCCGTAGTTGTTGGAGCAGTTGCTGATCGTGGCCCGCACCCCGAAGGAACGCACCCAGGCCCGCACCAGCAGATCCGAGCCGGCCTTGGTCGAGGAGTACGGGCTGGACGGGTTGTAGGGGGTCTGCTCGGTGAACCGAGAGGGGTCGTCGAGCTCGAGATCGCCGTACACCTCGTCGGTGGAGATGTGGTGGTAGCGGCTCTCGTGCCGCCGCACTGCCTCGAGCACCGTGTAGGTGCCGATGAGGTTCGTCTGCAGGAACGGTGACGGGTCGCGGAGCGAGTTGTCGTTGTGCGACTCGGCGGCGAAGTGCACGACCACGTCGGAGCCGGCCACCAGGCGGTCGACCAGCTCGGCGTCGCAGATGTCGCCGTGGGTGAAGGTGAAGCGCTCGGCCGGCAGCCCGTCCAGGGAGGCCCGGTTGCCCGCGTACGTGAGCTTGTCGAGCACGGTCACCGAGTGGTCGGTGTGCTCGAGCAGGTGACGGACGAAGTTCGAGCCGATGAAGCCGGCTCCGCCGGTCACGAGATAGGCAGGCATGTCGGAGATCCTAGACAGTCGTCAGGGTGGGACGTTGCTACGCTGCCGCGCAGCGACGTCGGTTTGTGCCGGGCCGACGTTACCGGCGGAGGTCGTCGATCGGCGGGAAAACGCCAGATTCGACGAAGGCGGGTGGGTGGCGTGTGATCGTCGTGGCCGCGGTCCTGGTGGTGGTGACCCTGGTGGTGATGACGGCCGGCTGGGTGAAACCCGTGGTGGCCCTCGGTGGCGCGCTGGTGATCGCCGGGCTGCTGGGCATCGCCCCGGCCCGTGACCTGTTCGGGGGCCTCAGCAACGGCGGCGTGATCACCGTCGGCGCCATGCTCGTGATCGCCAAGGGGATCGTGCAGACCGGGGTGGTGGCTCGGGTCACCCGGTCCCTGCTGCTGACGGTGACCACGGCCCAGCAGGCCCTGCGACGCCTCGCCGCTCCCGTGGGTGTCGCCTCCGGGTTGATGAACACGACCCCGATCGTGGCGATGCTGATCCCGGCCAGCAAGCAGCTCGAGCAGACCCGCGACATCCCGGCCCGCGAGGTGATGCTGCCGATCGCGCACCTGACCACCCTGACCGGCTCCATCACCTTGATCGGCACCAGCTCGAACCTGTTGATCGCGGGCATCGCCTCCGGTCGGGGGATCGACATGGGGATGCTGTCGTTCGCTCCGGTCGCCCTGCCGGTGGCTCTCGCGGGGATGGTCGTCATCTACCTCACGGCCCCCCGGATGCTCTCGGGCACGCAGCCGGTGGCGGCGGCGTCCCTGGACTGGCGGGTCGAGATCCCGATCGGTGAGCACGCCGTGGCCCGCGGTCGGACGGCGGACCGCCTCGGACTGGCCGTCGCCCGCGACTACCGGCTGTCCGCGGTCAAGCGGAACGGTGAGTACCTGGCTCCCGACGTCGCCATGGAGGCCGAGGACGTGCTGGTCTTCGCCGCGACCGAGGTCGGCATCCGGGCCCTGTGGACCAGTCCCCTGTTCGGGCTGTCCCCGCAACGGCTGTTCGCAGTGTCGGTCAACACGGGCGAGACCGGGACCTTGAACGACCTCGGGGAGAACGACGACCTCGAGGTGATCGCGGCGCGGACGACGGTTTCCCTCCGCCGCACCGAGCTGGTGCCCGGCGCGACCTGCTACGTGACCGCCCCCGACGCCGCGACCGTCGAGGCCAGCGAGTTCGTCGCCCTGTGGCAGGACGCCGCCAGTCGTGCCCCGCAACCGGGCAACACGTGGAAGGCCCTGCTGATCCTGGCCGCCGTCGTGCTGCCCGCTTCCTTCGGGCTCGCGCCGATCGAGTTCCTCGCGGTCGCCGGGGCACTGGCCATGGTGGTGACCATGGTGCTGACCCCGCGCTCGGCGGCTCGGGCGCTCGACTGGAACGTGCTGTTCATCCTGGCCGGCTCGGTCGGGCTGGGGGCCATCGTGCTGAGCAGCGGCCTGGCCGACGTGCTGGCCAACGGCATCCGCACCCTGGTGTCGGGCAACGACGTGCTGGTCGTCCTGGTCTTCGGGCTGGTGACGGTGATCTTGACCAACGTCATCTCCAACGCCGCCGCGGCGTCGATCCTGACACCCGTGGCGATCACCGTCGCGCTCGAGGTCAGCCTGGACCCGGTGATCCTGCTGGCCCTGATCGGCACCTGCATCTCGTTCACCTTCCTCAACCCGTTCAGCCACCAGACCAACCTGATGGTGATCGGCCCGATCGGCTACACCACGAAGGAGTTCGCCCGGTTCGGCCTCCCGGTGCTGGTGGTGGGACTCGCCGTCGCCTGCGGGGTCGGCGTGCTGCTCGCCTGATCCCACCGGAGGTGACGAGCGGGGCCTCCATCCATGCGAGACTCACCTGCCATGCGTGGCATCATCCTGGCCGGTGGCTCCGGCACCCGACTCCACCCGGTCACCCTCGGCATCAGCAAGCAGCTGGTGCCGGTCTACGACAAGCCGATGATCTACTACCCGCTGTCGACGCTGATCTTCGCGGGGATCCGGGACGTGCTGATCATCACCACCCCGCACGACGCTCCCGGGTTCGAGCGGCTGCTGGGCGACGGCTCCCATTTCGGGATCTCGATCAGCTACGCCCAGCAGCCCTCACCGGACGGTCTCGCGCAGGCGTTCGTCATCGGCGCCGACTTCATCGGCGCCGACAAGGTGGCCCTGGTGCTCGGGGACAACATCTTCTACGGGCCCGGCCTCGGCAGCCAGCTGCGCAAGTTCAGCGACGTCGACGGCGGCGCCGTCTTCGCCTACTGGGTCGCCGAACCCAGCGCGTACGGGGTGGTGGAGTTCGACGCGGACGGCACCGCGATCTCGCTGGAGGAGAAGCCGGCGCTCCCGAAGTCCAACTACGCCGTCCCCGGCCTGTACTTCTACGACAACGACGTGATCACCATCGCCAGGGAGCTGGAGCCGTCCCCGCGCGGTGAGTACGAGATCACCGACGTGAACAAGCACTACCTGGCGGCCGGTCGGCTGCAGGTGGGTGTCCTGCCCCGCGGCACGGCGTGGCTGGACACCGGGACCTTCGAGTCACTCAACGACGCGAACAACTTCGTCCGGACCCTGGAGTCCCGGCAGGGTCTCAAGGTCGGGGCGCCCGAGGAGGCGGCCTGGCGGCAGGGCTTCCTGTCCGACGACGAGCTGCAGAGCCGAGCCACCGCGCTGGCCAAGTCGGGCTACGGGACGTACCTGCTCGACCTGCTGCGGCGCGGACGCGGCTAGCAGCCGACGCCTCTGCGGGCCAGGAACGCCTCGGCTCAGCGGGCCAGCAGCGCCTCGGCCAGGGCTCGCCCGGACAGATAGGCCGCCTCGACCCGGGGCTTCTCCGCCCAGCCGTCGCCGCACAGTCCGAGCCCGCCCTCGGTCAGCGCGTACGGCTCGGCGCGGCCGCCGGCGGGTCGGGCGAACGTCCACCGGTGGACGAGGGTGCTGGCCGGGGCCGGCGCCCCCAGGACCTCCTGCAGGGCACGGCCGAGCTCCGGGCCGGCGGCGGCCGGTTCGGCCAGGTGATCGGCGGCGTACGCCGGGGTGGAGTGGGCCACCAGCACCGGCGCGCCGTCACCCCGGCGCCGGCCGTCGTCGGCCACCCAGGCCAGCGACGCGTGGTCGTTGACGAAGAGTCCGTCGAAGTCCCAGCACCGCTGGTCCCAGGTGGCGACCAGCGCGAGCACCGGCTCGTACGCCGCCGGCGCGGGGAGCTCGGCGCGCAGGTCCTCGGCCAGCAGCCGGTGGGCCTGGGGATCGGGCATGGCCAGCACCACGGCCGACGCCGGGCGATCGTCGACCATCCAGCCGTCCGCGCCGCGGCGCACCTCGCGGACCGTCGTCTCGTCGGCCACCTCGAGACCGGCGGCCAGGTCCTCGACCAGCGAGCGCAGGCCACCCGGAGCGGCCCAACGCATCGGGCCGCTCTTCGGCCCCCCGCCGGCCACCGCGAAGGTGTCGGTCCACGGCCGAACGAGGCCGCGCCGTTCCCAGTCGTCGACGACCGCGCCGAAGACCGGGTCGGACACGGTCACGTACGACGCTCCGAGATCCACCACCCGACCGTCGATCCGCCGTGTGGCCATCCGGCCGCCGATCCGGCGTCCCCGGTCGACCAGCACCACCGGCTCCCCCGCCTCCTGCAGGGTGCGCGCGCAGGCCACCCCGGCCAGGCCCGCGCCGACGACGACGGCCGTCACCGCCGGCCCCTGCGGGCCGCCAGGTAGTCCGCCACCACGTACTCGCCGAGTCGGCCGATGTCGGGGGTGAACACCCGACCACCGCAGCGACGGGCGATGGCGTCGACGAAGCGGGCCAGACCGGGATCCTCACCGAGCATGAACGTGTTGATCGTGGCTCCGTAGCGAGACAGCTCGTCGACCTGCGCCACGGTCGCCCGCAGCGTGGCCGAGGTGGTCGGCCACTGGAACTGCGCCTCCCCGTCCTCGGCGAGGTGGGCGGTCGGCTCCCCGTCGGTGACCACCAGCACCACCGGCTCGGCGTCGGGGTGTCGCCGCAGGTGCCGGGCCGCCAGGATCAGCGCGTGCTGCAGGTTGGTGCCCTGGATCCAGTCCGGTTCCACCTCGGCCAGCTGCAGCGGGGTCAGCCGCCGGGCGTACCGGTTGAACCCGATCACCTGCAGCGAGTCCTGCCGGAAGCGGGTCTCGATCAGGTGGTTGAGGGCCAGGGCGGTCTGCTTCATCGGACCCCAGCGGCCGTCCTGCACCATCGAGTACGACAGGTCAACGCAGAGGGCCACCGCGGCGGTGGTCCGCCGCTCGGTCTCGATCACCTCGAAGTCCTCGACGGCGAGCTGGACCGCGCCGCTTCCGCCGGTGGGCAGCCCCGCCCGGTTCAGCGCGTTGGCCACCGTCCGGGGTGCATCGAGAGGAAGCTCGTCCCCGAACTCCCAGGGGCGCGTCAGCCCGGTGCGCTCGTCGGCCGAACCCGTCCGGCGGTCGTCGTGGTCCCCGCGACCGGAGGCCTCGAGCTGGGCGAACACCCGCTTGAGGGCGGTCTGGCCGAGGCGGCGGAGGGCGCGTGGGGTGAGCTTGAGGCCCTCGTCGGTGCGGGTCAGGTACCCCTGGCGTTCGAGCTCGCGCTCCAGGTCGCGCAGACCCTGGAGGTCGGCCACGGCGTCGCGACCGAGCCGCTTCTCCAGCAGGTCGACGTCGACGTCGTCGAGGGTCGAGCCCGGGCTGTTCTGGGACAGCTGCTGGCTGAGCGCCTCCAGGTCGGCGATCTCGGCCACGGCCTCGACGGCCTCGCCGTACCCGAGGGATTGCCCGCCCTGCCCCATCCCGGTCGGCGAGGACCGGTCCAGTCCGGGTCGCAGCGCGCGCAGGTTGTCCGAGAGCTGAGCCATCTCGGAGGCGAGGTCGGCGTCGGACAGCGCCTGTTGCATCAGCTGGGCCAGCTGCTCGCGCTGCTCGGGGCTGAGCGAGTTCATCATCCGCTGGGCGGCGGCCTGCCGGCGGGCCAGCGCGTCGATCAGCTCCTCCACGGTCTCCGGCTGCTCGGGGAAGAACTCCCCGTGCTTGTCCATGAACTCGGCGAACGCGTCGGTGGTGTCCTCGTTGCGGGCGTGCTTGGCCAGCAGGTTGTTGAGGTCCGCGAGCATGTCCTTGACCTGCTGCATGGCCTGGGGGTCCTGGCCCTCCAGCGCCTGCTTCATGCCCGCGAACTGGGCGTCCAGCACCTCACGCTGCAGCATCTGGGTGATGGCCTGGTACGTCTGCCGCGCCTCATCGGAACGCCACCGGTAGTCGCTCAGCGCCCGGACGGCCCCGGCCACGTCGTCGGGCATGGTCTCCAGCTCCATCTCGGCCAGCCGGTGCTCGTCGCCGTCCATCCCGGCCAGCTGCTCCCGCTCGGCGGCCAGGGCCTGGTCGAGAGCGGCTCGGATCTGGTCGAGGGTGCCCCCCAGGTCGCCGCGCTTGCGGGCGGCGGCCCGGAGCTTGCGGAGGCGCTGGCCGAGCTTGTCCAAGCCGCCGCGCCCGTCCAGCCCGCGCTGCATCAGCTCCCGCAGCGCGTCCCGGACGGTGCCGGCGGACAGCACGTCCTCCCCGATCTTGTCCAGGGCGTCGCGCAGGTCGTACGGCGGCGCCAGCGGGTCGCGGCCGCCCCGCCACGGTCCGTAGCGGAACCGCCCGTGCGGGTCCGGGGACTCGTACCGCTCGGCGCTCATGCGCAGGTCACCGGGCGCCGTAGACGGTGCGGCCGCCGACGGCGTCCTTGTCGATCCGGCGGGTCAGGTGCAGACCCTCCAGGACGAACTCGGCCGCGGCCGCGACCTCGCCCCGACTGGCCGAGTCCGCGTAGCCGAGACGGTCGAGGACCTTGGCCAGACCGGTG
>CAVXBJ010000025.1:0-95257 GCA_963759915.1 uncultured Actinomycetota bacterium
GCTCACAACAGCGGATCGGTCGACTCGGCCGCCGACGGTCGCCGGGTCGGCGGGAGGGGCTAGCCACGTCTCAGGTCCGGGGCTCGGGGCGCGCTCCAGCGGTAGTGGATGGCCAGGAAGCGCAGCGTGATGCAGAGGGCCGCCGCGGGGATCAGCACCCACTCCCGGAAGACCCCCGCTTCCCAGGTCAGCACCACCACCAGCGAGCCGGCAAGGGCCGGGATGGCGTACACGTCCTCCCGCAGCACCACCGGCGTCCGGTTGGCGAGCAGGTCCCGGAGGACACCGCCGCCGATGGCGGTGAGGACACCCATCAGGGCCGCCGGGATCGGGTCGAGGCCGAAGAAGAGCGCTTTCACGGTGCCGAGGACGCAGAAGAGCCCGAGACCCATCGCGTCGAACCAGTCGACGTACCGCTCGATCCTGGCCAGCTTGGGGTGGAACCGGAAGGCGACCAGACCGGCGACAACCGGCACCGCGAGATAGCGCCAGTCAGTGAACGACGCGGGAGGGATGTCGCCGATCAGGACGTCGCGCATGATCCCGCCGCCGAGCCCGGTGACGGTGCCGATGACGATCACCCCGACGATGTCGAACTGGATCCGGATGCCGAGCAGGGCACCCGACAAGGCGAAGACGAAGATGCCGATCAGGTCGAGCGCGACCGGAACCACTCCCATCCGCCGCACCCTAGGGCATCGACGGGCTGGCCGTCCCCGCTCGTCGCGTACAGCGTAGGGGCGCGCGCAGAGTAGGTTTAGCCGGACACTGCACCGACAGGGGTGGCAACGATCCGATGCGCGGCGCGCGAATGGTGGGACTGAGTCCCGACGGCCGGTTCGTGATCGTCGCCACCGAGACCGGTGAGGAATTGGCCATCGCGGCCGACGACCGGCTGCGCGCTGCCCTGCGCGGGGACCGGCCGCGGCGAGGACAGCTGGAGATCAAGATGGAGAGCGCACTCAGCCCGCGCGAGATCCAGACCCGGATCCGTTCAGGTGAGTCGGTAGAGGACGTCGCCCGCGTCGCCGGCGTCGACCGGGAACGGGTCGAGCGGTTCGCCGCGCCCGTGATCGCCGAGCGGGAGCACGTGGCGGGGCTCGCGATGACGTCGTCCGCGCGGCGACGCGGCGAGACGTCGTCGCACCGTACGTTGCGCGGCGTGCTCAACGAGCGGCTGCTCGACCGCGGGGTCGACATCGACTCCGTGGCCTGGGACTCCTACCGGCTCGACGACGGCCGCTGGTCGGTCACGGCCGGACTACCGGACGGGCGAGACCCCGCGGCAGGCGGTGTTCTACTTCGACGTCGCCGGTCGCTACTCCGTGGCCGGGAACGACGAGGGCCGCTGGGTGCTGGGTGACACCTCCCCCGGCCGCGGTCCGCAGCCCGGTACCCCCGCCGGTGCCGGGTGAGCAGGCCGAGGACACCGAGCCGACCATCGACCTCAGCGACGAGCTGGCGCTGGTCCGGGCGATCCAGGACGTCCCGCCGGCGCCGCGGCCCGGTGACGGGGCGCCGACGGTGGTGGAGGTCACCGAGGCGGAGCTGTCCATCGCCGAGGTGGTGCAGTTCAACCGGGTGACCAAGGTGACACCGGTCGAGGAGCCGCCGGTCGAGGAGACCGTCGGAAGCAGCCCGCCGAGGAGAGCTGCCGACGAGGCCGCTGACGACGAGGAGCGACGACGAGGACTCGGAGGACGACCAGTCCAGGAGTCCGGGCTGGACACCCTGAACGACATCTTCGCCGACCAGGATCCGACAGGCAGACCCGCCGTCGGAGCTCGTGATCGAGACCATGGACGAGGAGACGGTGTCGGAGGTCGCGGCGCCGAACGGCTCGGTGGGCGACACCGGGCCCAGCGACGCGTCCGCCGTGCCGGAGCTCGGTCCGTCCCTGCTGTCGGACGCCTGGGAGCCCGCGATCGTCGTGGACTACCCGGTGGAGCCGAGCGAGGACCACTCCGACGGTGACGTCGAGGTGCCGGAGGGCAGCGACGATCCCGGGGCGCCCCGAGCCCGCCGTGGCGCCGACGACCGTCGCGACGAGGCGGCGTCCTTGGTGGACACGGTCCTGTTCGGTGACTCGCCGACGAGGCGGAGGCGAGCCGGTGGCGGCGAGCCGCCAGCCGCCGAGGAGCCGGGGAGCAGCTGCTCCCCCTCGACGTCCCGGAGCAGCCGGCTCCCGCCACCCCACCCAAGTCCCCTCGCCGCAAGCGTGCGTCCGTGCCCAGCTGGGACGAGATCGTGTTCGGCGGTCCGAAGGAGAAGTGACCCCCTGCGGGGTCCTACGGCGTCGGGCCGGTGGCGCGGGGGCGGTCCGGATCGGTGATCCAGTCGCTCCACGAACCGGGGTAGATCGCAGCCGTCCGGCCGGCCGTCTCGAGCGCCAGCAGGGTGTGGGCGGCGGTGATGCCCGAGCCGCAGTAGAGCACCGGCTCGCCCTGGAGGTCGGCGTAGCCCTGCGGCGATCTCCGCGGCGGACCTGAACCGGCCGGACTCGGTCAGGTTCGCCATCGAGGGACGGTTCACGGCGCCGGGGATGTGCCCGGCGATCGGGTCGATGGTCTCGTTCTCCCCCGCGTACCGGTCGGCGGCGCGCACGTCCACCAGCACCGGGCCCGTTCCGGCCCGGCCGAGCCCCGCCACCGCCTCCGCGTCGACGACCCGACGGTGGCCGGACTGGACCACGAAGTCGCCGGCGGCCGGGGTCGGACCCGGTCCGGTCTCGACGGGCCGGCCGGCCGCCAGCCAGGCGGCGTAGCCACCGTCCAGCACCCGTACGTCGGGGTGTCCCGCATCGGTCAGCAGCCACCACAGCCGGGACGCGGCCAACGAGGTCGCGCCGTCGTAGACGACGACCGGGGTCGTGGCCGAGACCCCGACCCGCCGCATCGCCCGTTGGAAGACGTCCGGGTCCGGCAGCGGATGGCGACCGCCCACCGGGTCCGTGGGTGGTCAGCTCGGACTCCAGGTCCACGTAGACCGCGCCGGGCAGGTGCCCGGCCTCGTACGCGGGCCGACCGGGTGGGCCGTTCAGCGTCCAGCGGACGTCGACCAGCACGATCGCCGGGCCCGCGGCCGCCGCCGTCCAGCACGGCGGCCAGGTGCTCGACCGACACCAGGGGGTTGCTCACAGGGCATCGTCCTCTCGCTCGAAGGGCAGCGGATCCGTCCGCCCCGTCTGGGCCACGGCCCGGGTGACGGCCCGCGCGGTGATGATCACGGCAGAGCACCTCGTACGCCGTCGCCGACTGGTCGGAGAGCTCGCCGTCGCCGTCCGGCACGGTGTCCCCGACCACGACCTGGGCGCCCTCGGTGACCATCCGGCCCCCGACCGTACGGGCGTTGTGGGTGGCCCGCTTGCCGCACCAGCACAGGGACCGCACCTGCAGCGTCTCGATCCGATCCGCCAGCTCGACCAGCCGACGCGATCCGGGGAACAGCAGGGTCCGGAAGTCGGTCAGGATCCCGACGGCGAAGACGTCCACGCCGAGCTCGTCGACGATCCGGGCGAGCTGGTCGATCTGCTGCGGGAGGTAGAACTGGGTCTCGTCGCAGACGAGGTAGTCGATCCGCTCACCGGCGGTCAGCTGCCCGACCAGGTAGCGCCAGAAGTCGAAGTCCGGCGAGACCTCGACGGCCGGGCGCTCCAGCCCCAGACCGGGAGGAGATGGTGGCTTCCCCGGCGCGATCCTGGCTGGTGAACAGCCGACCCAGTCGACCGGCGACCGACTGGGTGTAGTCGAACTGCAACGCCAGCGTCGACTTCCCGCAATCCATCGGTCCGGTGAAGAACACGAACTCCGCCACCGGGGCATCGTGCCATCCGCCGTCGGGCGCGTGACACTAGCCTTCGCCCATGGGACACCGGGCCTGGCTGGGAGTCGGTCTCGCCGCGGCGGCGATCCTGGTGGGCGTGGTGATCATGCTGCCGACCGTCCTGGTGCGGCTGTACCCGCCGGAGGTGCGGGAGCCGGGCGAGTGGCGCTTCACCCACCGCGTCGCGCCGGTCGCCGGGATGACCGTCACCCAGCGGATCCTCACCGCCGACCACGAGTTCACCATCGTGCGGTCCGACGACGACGTCGCGCAGTGCACGGTCGACCTGAGCCTGGGCACCGTGGCGCCGAACCCGAGCCCGGTGGATCTGAACCGACCGGCCACCGAGCGGGCGGTGCGGATCCACGGCTGGACCGGCCGCTACGTCGACGACCCGACCCGGGACCCGTACGTGACGTTCCCGTACGCCGCCGGGGCGGACGCGACGATCACCTGCACCCGGCAGGCGATCCCGCCGGCGACGCTGCTGGCCGTGGCCGAGGCGGTGCGCTTCGAGGACGCCCGGATCCGGCTGCCGTTCACGGTCCGCACCCTGCCCGAGGGCTACCGGATCTACTCGGTGGAGGAGGACACCGGCACTGGGACCGAGGTGCTGAGTCTCAGCCTGCAACCCGTCGACCGAGCGTCGATCCCGTCCGTGGTGGTGCGCTCCGGCGGCGACGGGCCCGCGTACCGTTGCCTCGGCGAGCCCACCCCCGGCAGGAGTCGATCCGGCCGGCTCTGTCTGAGCACGCGGTGGTCGGCCGAGGACGCGCCGGGCGCCCAGGCCGTCGCGCAGCAGGTCCCTCGACCGGGTGGCGGAGCGGATCGAGCCGGCAGCCGACCCGACCGATCCGGCCACCTGGTTCGACGCCGTCGACCTCCCCCGGTGATCCGTCGACGTAACCTTCGCTCATGCCTCGCCTGCCAGCCGCGCCACCGGGGTGGCTGCTGACCGAGCTGGGTCCCACCCTCGGACTGGCCACGGTGCTGGCCGGATCGACCCGCGGCGGCTCGGACCTGGTGGCCGAGAGCCTCGCCCGGGACCGGTCGTGGCTGGCGGTCGAGGAGGGCTTCGACCCCACGCCACGGCTGCGGACGGCCGTGGTCCGCACCTTCCTCGGGTCACCGCTCGGCCGGTCACGACCGCCCGCCGGGGCCGTCGGTCTCGACGCTCTCACCGGTGCGGCCCGCACCGCGGTCGTCCTGCGCGACCTGGAGCAGCTCAACACCGGCGAGATCGCCACGATCATGGATCGGCCCGCCAAGGGGGTCGCGCAGCACCTGGCCGCCGTGCCGGCCGGGGACCACGACACCGAGATCGCCGAGCTGCGGAGCCTGGCTCCGTCGGTCGAGGCGGTGTCCGGCGGATTCGTGCAGGCCACCCGGGCCGTTCACCGGTCCCGGCGTCGGCGGGCTGCTGCGCTCGCCGCGCTCGCCCTCGCCGTGGTCGCTGCCCTGGTCCTCCCCACGGTCGTGTTGTCGCACCTCCCGGTCGACGTCCGCCGGGCCGGCGAGTGGCGCTACAGCCACGAGGTGAAGCTCGGCGACGGGTGGAAGCTGATGTCGCGGTCCATCGAACCGGAGCAGGAGTCGAGCGTCCTGCAGGTGCCCGCAGGCGGCGCCGACCCGGCCGACTGCACGGTGACGGTGCGGGTGGCCGGGGTGCAGCCCGATCTGCCCGGTTCCCGGATCGACGCGGCCAGGATCCAGGGCCGACCGGCGAAGATCGCCATCCGTCCGGACGGCACGGTGAACGTCTACTGGGAGTACGCCCCCAGCGCCTGGGCGTCGGTCGAGTGCGACTCGCAGGAGCCGGTGCGCCGGGACGTGATGGTGGGCATCGCCGGGGCCGTCCGCTTCCGCGACCTCCGCCAGGCGCTGCCGTACACCCTGACCGCCCTCCCCGAGGGCTACCGGATCCGCTCCGTCGGCGAGACGTTCGCCCCCATCTACGGCGACGTCGTCTGGGGACCCACGGTGCTGCTGGAACCGCCGGCGGACAGCTACTGGGCGGCGATCATCATCGGACCCGACCTGGCCGACCTGGCCGGGGTCTCGGCCGAGACGACCGTGAGCTGCGTGGATCCGGACCGGTCGCTCTGCGTGTCCGCGTTCCAGATGGACGACCAGGTGGCACCCAACCGGGGGATGTCGCGCCGGACCGTGGCGGTGACGCTCGCCGATCTCCGGCCCGCCGCCGACCCCGCGACCGCTCCACCTGGTTCGACGCGAGCACGCTGCCAGGCTGACCCGGGGTTCTCCCCGCACGGCGCCCGGGCTCAGTCGACGAAGAGGGGCACCGTCATCTCGGCGGCCGTCAGCGAGCCGTGCATCCCGACCAGCGACAGCTCCCGCGGGAACTGCCGGGTCATCACCGCCCAGTCCGTTCGCAGGGCCACCAGCACGTGGCCCCAGCGCTCCCGCAGCTCCGGGTCGACCGTCCCGAACCAGCCCTCCTCGATCGCCTCGTCACGGGTCCGCACCCAGGCCAGCTCGCCCAGCCGGTCGGCCCAGCGGGCCGCCACCGCGGACGGGCGGTCGCGGTCGACGTACAGCTGCCGGAAGCGTCCCTCCCCGGCGAGGGCGTCGACGCCGGCCATCAGCTCCGGCTCGTCCTCGGCGAGGATCTGGTGGTGGCGAGGGACGTCGACCATGCCGTGGTCCCCGGTCACGATCAGCACCACGTCCTCGGGCAGCTCGTCCCGGAGCCGCTCGACCATCGCGTCGATCCGGGACAGGTGGGTCAGCCACTGCAGCGAGCCGCACCCCTCCACGTGCCCGGTGTGGTCCAGCTCCCGCTCGTAGGCGTAGACCAGCGACCGCCGACCCTGCAGGGCGGCGGCCACCGTCAGCTCGATCCGCCGGTCGGTGGCACGCTCGTCGGTGTACCCGACGAACGCCGGTCCGCGCAGTGCCGCCTCGGTGAGTCCGCTGAACTCGAATCTCTCCAGGGCCACCGAGCTGACCGCCACCCCGGCCTCGACGGCCCGCTCGAACAGCGTCGGCTTCGGCTGGTACGCCCGCGCCAGCAGATCGGACTCCCAGGTCAGCGCGTTCAGGATCTCCCCGGTCGAGGGGACCCGGGAGGTGTAGCCGGCCATCCCGTGCTGGCCGGGCGGCAGGCCGGTGCCCAGCGAGGCGAGGCTGGTCACCGTCGTGCTGGGCACACCGGCCGTGATCGGGCGGCCGTCCCCCAGCAGCGAGGCGAGGTAGGGCGCGTCACGGATCGCGCCGCGCACCAGGTGCCAGCCGAGCCCGTCGACCAGCACCACCACGTACCGCTCCGCGTTCGGCAGCCCGAGCACGTCCTCGCGGCAGCCGGAGACCCCGAGGTGCGCGCCCAGACTCGGCAGCAGGTCGGCGATCGTCGCCGACCCGTACGCGGGGATGATCACCGGGCGGTGACCCGCTGGAGAGTGGTGGCGAAGCGGATCAGCCGCGCGACGCGCTCCTCACCCTCGATCTCGGCGCTCATCCGCACGGTGAGGTCGTCGCCGGCCATGGTCCCGGTGTAGCCGTGGTCGGCGTCGCAGTCGGGGTCGCCGCAGCCGGCCTGCTCCAGGTCGATCCGCCGCATCGCGCCCCAGCCGACCGACAGCCAGGTCTCGCTGACCCGACCGGCGCCCGCCCGGAACTTCTCCGGGTCGGCCACCACCCGGGTCAGCACCACGGTGCCGATCTTGCTCAGCGACACGGACTCGGTCGAGGAGGCGGCGTACGAGCCGGTGTTGGGCGGCTCGGCCGGCTGGTCGTCGGTGTGGCCGACGATCAGGCGGGTCTGGGTGAGGGCGAGCACCGTCACGTGCCGGTGGATCTGGTCGTGGCTGAAGGTCGGCTCGTGGTGGACGACGAAGTCGATCAGGTCCTCCCCGGCCAGGGCCAGGGCGACGGTGTCCTCGACCAGGTCCGGGAAGTAACCCTGCGCCTCGATCTCCGACCGCAGATCCCGCCGCACGGCGTCCAACCTCATGGACGTAGATCCTGCCATGCGGAACCCCCGTCGCCCGCGCTCCGCTCGCCTCACAGGACCCGGGCCATCGGGTCGCGTTGGTCGTCGGTCGGTGCCAGCCGGATGGAAGCGCCCAGCACGGCCATCCCGGTGAGCGACGCGACACAGGGGCTCAGGGCCAGGGCCGCCAGCTGCGGCAGGTCGTCGGCCAGCTGGGCGACGCGATGCAGCAGGTCCTCCACCGCCGAGACGTCCACCCCCGGGGTGTTCTCCCGGCCGAACAGCAGCGGGGCCGCCCGGAGCCCACGCACCATGCCGGCCGCGTCCACGGTGGTCAACGGCGGCACCCGGTGCACGACGTCGCCGAGCAGCTCACTGGCCAGCCCGTCCAGTCCGAGCGACAGGATCGGTCCGAAGGCCGCGTCCTCCCGCGACCGGACGACCAGCGCCACCCCCGGTGGCGCCATCTTCTGCACCACCGGCGCCGCCGCGGCGATGGCCTGCTCGCGGCCGTAGCCGAGTCCCGACACGACGTCGGTGAGGTCCTGCCAGGCGTACGCCATCTCGCCGGGGTCGTCGAGGTTGCGGTAGACGGCCGCCTGGTCCGGGCGCGCGCGCAGCCCCGGGGCCGACGCCTTCAGCACCACGTTCCAGCCGAGGGCCTCGGCGGTGGCGATCGCTTCCTCCAGCGAGCGCACCTCCGTCTTGGTGACCAGGGGAATGCCGTACGCCGCGAGCAGCTCGGCCGACTCGTCCTGGGTGAGGGTGCGGCCCGACGGGTGCTGGGCCAGGATCCGGTTGACCAGCCGCTTGGCGGCCAGCTCGTCGATGTCCAGCAGCGGGACGGCGCCGGGATCCCGGGCCAGCCAGCCGGCGTGCTCGGTGACCGAACCGAGGGCACGCACCGCGTCGCCGGGTGAGGAGAAGGTGACCAGCCGGCCCATGCCGTCCGGTTCGTCGCTCGGCGGGATCGGGCCGCGGAAGTCCAGCAGCACGCAGATCAACGGCTTCTCGGCCTGGGCGGCCAGGGCCTCCAACGCCTCCTCGACGGCATCGTCGCGTCCGTACGGGGACACCGCGGTGCAGATCACCGAGTCGCAGCGGTCGTCGCACGAGCGCCGCGCCGGCCGCCGCGTGGAACTCGTCGGCCCCCGCGTTGCTGGCCAGGATCAGCGGCTCCGGCTTGAGCACCAGGCCGGCCGCCTCGGCGGTGGCCGCCATCTGCCGGGCCAGGGTGGCGGAGTTGGTGACCAGCTGGACCCGCGGCCCGGTCGGCAGCGGTTGGCGGGACACCACCCGGGCGGCGTCGATCATCCCCTGCCGTCGGTGCGCGACGATCACCCCGTTCTGCCGGAACAGGGCGTCGATCGCCGCCTCCTCGGCGTGCCCCAGCCCGCCCCGTACGCCGTAGTGGTCGGCCCGGTCGGCCCGCCCCGGCGAGAACACGATGACCGGCTTGCGGCGGGCGAGCCGGCGGACGATCCGGGAGAACTTGCGCGGGTTGCCGATCGAGTCCAGCGACAGCAGGCAGACCCTGGTGGCGTCGTCGTCCTCCCAGAACTGCATCACGTCGTTGCCCGTCACGTCGGCGAAGTCGCCGGTGGACAGGAACGACGAGAGACCGAGGTCGTGTTCCAGGGTGTAGTTGAGCAGCGAGACCCCGATGGCGGCGGACTGGCAGAACATGCCGACCACGCCGGCCCGCGGCATCGGCGCGGGGCTGGCGTTGAGCCCGACCTCGGAGTCGGTGTTGATCAGACCGAGCGCGTCGGGACCCACCGCCCGCACCCCGTACGCCCGGGCCAGGTTGACCACCGTCTTGTTGTCGTGCCCGCCGTCGCCGCCACCGGTGAGCACCACCAGCCCGTGCGCACCCTTGTGGGCGGCGTCGATGACGACGCCGCCGAGCTCGGAGGTCGGGACCGAGACGACGGCCAGGTCGATGGCCCCCTCCACGGTGGCGATGGAGCTGGCACTGGGGACGCCGGAGACCGGGCAGTCATCGGTGCTGACCGCGATCACCTCGCCGCGGAAGCCGCCGCGGACGATCGAGACGACCAGCTCCTGCACCCGGCTGCCGGGGCCCAGCAGGACCATCCGGCCCGGGGTGAGCAGCCGCCGGATCGACCGGCTCTCGGCCCGGTGCTCCCGCCGCTCCATCACCCCGACCGAGGTGTCGGTGGGCAGGATGGCGAACTCCACCATCAGCACGCCGTCGTCGTAGCCCTTCTGCACCCGGTAGCCGGCGTCCGCGAACACCTGGGCCATCCGGCGGTTCTGCGGCAGCACCTCGGCCACGAACTTGGTGATCCCCCGCTCCCGGGCCGCATCGGCCAGGTGCTCGAGCAGCAGCTGGGCGATGCCCCGGCCCTGGTGCGCGTCCTCGACCAGGAAGGCCACCTCGGCCGAGTCGTCCTCCAGCCGGTCGTAGCGGCCGACCCCGATCATCTGCTCGCCCAGGGTGATGATCAGGGCGACGCGGTCGATGTAGTCGACCTGGGTGAAGCGGGCCACGTCCTTGGCGCTCAGCCGGGGATAGGGGGCGAAGAAGCGCAGGTACTTCGACTCCGGGGACACCCGGTCGTAGAACCGCACCAGCAGCTCGGCGTCGTCGGGCCGGATCGGGCGGAGCCGCGCCACGCCGCCGTCGGCGAGCAGGACGTCGGCCTCCCACTCGGTCGGGTAGCCGGGCGGGCTCACGCTCTCGGGCACGAGGGCCACACTACGGGCCCGCGGCACGTCGCCGCCCTGTTATCCGTGTGGGAGGCTCTGACGCCGCCCGCAACCCTGTGGGAGGCTTCGCCTCATGGCAGATCTCGTCGCGGCGATCGACCAGGGCACGACCAGCACCCGGTGCATCCTGTTCGACCGGGCGGGCACCTCGGTCAGCTCCCACCAGATCGAGCACGACCAGATCATGCCCCGCGCGGGCTGGGTCGAGCACGACCCGCTGCAGATCTGGCAGCGGACCGAGACCGTGGTCCAGCAGTCGATGGCCGCGGGTGGGGTCACCGCCTCCGACATCGCCGCGGTCGGCATCACCAACCAGCGCGAGACCACCGTCGTGTGGAACCGGCGGACCGGTGAGCCGTACCACAACGCCGTCGTCTGGCAGGACACCCGGACGGCGCAGCTGGTCGGCGACCTCGACCGGGCCGGGACCGGTGACCTGATCCGGCAGCGGGCCGGCATCCCCCCGGCGACCTACTTCGCCGGCGGCAAGCTCGCCTGGTTGCTGCAGAACGTGGACGGGCCTCCGGGCCGCGGCGGAGGCCGGCGACGCCCTGTTCGGCACCATCGACACCTGGCTGCTGTGGAACCTGACCGGCGGCACCGACGGCGGCCGGCACCTGACCGACGTGACCAACGCCAGCCGGACCATGCTGATGAACCTGGCCGAGCTGCGCTGGGACGACGAGCTGCTGGAGCTGTTCGACATCCCCCGGTCGATGCTGCCGGAGATCGTGCCGTCCTCCCACGCCGAGAAGTTCGGCACCACCCGCACGGCGTTCGGCGGTGAGGTCGTCATCGGCGGCGTGCTCGGCGACCAGCACGCGGCGATGGTCGGCCAGGTGTGCCTGGACGAGGGCGACGCCAAGAACACGTACGGGACCGGCAACTTCCTGCTGATGAACACCGGCACCGAGATCGTGCACTCGACCCACGGGCTGCTCAGCACCGTCTGCTACCAGTTCGGCGACGAGCCGGCCCGGTACGCCCTGGAGGGCTCGATCGCGGTCACCGGTTCGGCCATCCAGTGGCTGCGCGACCAGCTCGGCATCGTCTCCAGCGCCGCCGAGGCGGGACGGCTGGCGGCCTCGGTGCCCGACACGGGTGGGCTCTACTTCGTCCCGGCCTTCTCGGGGCTGTTCGCGCCCTACTGGCGGCCGGATGCGCGCGGCGCGATCGTCGGCATGACCCGCTTCCACACCGCAGCCCACCTGGCCCGGGCGACCCTGGAGTCGATCTGCTACTCCAGCTACGACCTGGTCAAGGCGATGGAGGCCGATGCGGGCGTGACCATGACCTCGCTCAAGGTCGACGGCGGGGTGACGGCCAGCGGGCTGACCATGCAGCTGCAGGCCGACATCCTCGGCATCGACGTGATCCGGCCGGTGGTCCCCGAGACGACCGCCCTCGGCGCCGGCTACGCGGCCGGCCTCGCCGTCGGCGTCTGGGAGACCCCGGAGGACTTCCGGGTCAACTGGCACGAGGACCGCCGCTGGATCTCCTCGATCGACGCCGAGGCCCGCGACGCCGGCACCAGGGCCTGGCACAAGGCGATCGAGCGCACCCTGGACTGGGTCGACGACGGTGGCTAGGGCCCGCGCCCTACGCTCGGCCCACCACTGACCTCTGGAGGCGATCTCGTGCTCAGTCCCACCACCCCCCTGTCCCCGACGTCCCGGGCCCAGGCACTGGAGCGGTTGGCCGCCGACGAGCTCGACGTGCTGGTGATCGGCGCCGGCGTCACCGGGGCCGGCGCGGCCCTGGACGCGGCGACCCGCGGGCTGAAGGTGGGTCTGGTCGAGGCACGCGACTACGCGTCCGGCACCTCGAGCCGGTCCACCAAGCTGTTCCACGGCGGGCTGCGCTACCTGGAGCAGTTCGACTTCCGGCTCGTCTTCGAGGCGCTGCAGGAGCGCAAGCTCGCGCTGGAGACCCTGGCGCCCCACCTGGCCAAGCCCGTCCGGTTCATCTACCCGCTGCTGCGGACCGGCTTCGACCGCGCCTACGCGGGTCTGGGCATCGGGGTCTACGACGTGATGGGGGCCGGCCGTGGCGTGCCGAGCCATCTGCGGCACCTCGGCCGGCGCAAGACGATCGAGCTGTTCGGCTCCGGGGACCCGTCGGTGATCCGGGGGTCCATCGCCTTCTACGAGGGCCAGGTGGACGACGCCCGCCACACCATGATGCTGTCGCGGACCGCCGCCCACTTCGGGGCCGCGGTGGCCAGCAGCACCCGGGTGATGGGCTTCCTGGCCGACCAGACCGGTCCGGCCAGCGGGGTCGGTGGCCGGGTGGCCGGGGTCCGGGTGCGCGATCTGGAGTCGGGCCGCGACATCGACGTCCGCGCCCGGACGGTCATCAACGCCGCCGGGGTGTGGATCGACCAGCTCGCCCAGCTGCTCCTCCCGACCGGTCTGCAGCCGGCCAAGTCGTTCCGGGTCCGGGCGTCCAAGGGCGTGCACCTGCTCGTCCCGCGGGATCGCATCGACGCGGGCTGCGGGCTGATCACCCGCACCAAGTCGAGCCTGCTGTTCGTCATCCCGTGGCACCAGCACTGGATCATCGGGACCACCGACACCGACTGGGATCTCGACCTCGCCCATCCCGCGGCCAGCAGCGCCGACATCGACTACCTGCTCGGTCAGGTCAACCGGCTGCTGGCGAGGCCGCTGTCCCGCGACGACGTGATGGGCGTGTACGCCGGCCTGCGGCCGCTGCTGGCCGGTGAGTCCGACTCCACCTCCAAGCTGTCCCGGGAGCACGCCGTGGCCACGCCCGTGCCGGGTCTGATCACGGTGGCCGGCGGCAAGTACACGACGTACCGGGTGATGGCCGCCGACGCCGTCGACGTGGCCGTCCGCGAGCTCGCCGGGGTGCCCGGCGGCGCGTCGGCCGCTGCGGCCGCCACCCCGTCGGTGACCGCGGAGGTGCCGCTGCTGGGTGCGGACGGCTACCGGGCGCTGTGGAACACGCGGTCCCTCCTGGCCGCGGAGTCCGGTCTGTCCACCGACTGGGTCGAGCACCTGCTGAACCGGTACGGGTCGCTGACCGCCGAGCTGTTCGCCCAGATCGCGGACCGGCCCGAGCTCGGTCAGCCGCTCGCCTCGGCGCCGGGCTACCTGGCCGTGGAGGCTCTCTACGCGGCCACCCACGAGGGAGCCCTGCACCTGGACGACATCCTGGCCCGCCGGACCCGGATCTCCATCGAGACCTGGGACCGCGGGGTCTCGGCGGCCACCGAGGTGGCCGCCCTGGTGGCCCCGGTGCTCGGCTGGGACGAGGCCCAGGTCGACCGCGAGATCGCGCACTACACGACCCGGGTCGAGGCGGAGCGGGAGTCGCAGGACCAGCCCGACGACCGGTCCGCCGACGCCGCCCGGCTCGGTGCGCCGGACGTGCGGATGGACGGCCGGAGCTGACCGAAGGAGCCTCTGCGTCGAAGTCACCCCGCCCGTGCCCCCAAGGGCGCAACACGCCGGTCAGCGTCTCGGTCGGGGCGACCTTGCCGCAGCCGCGTCGGCTGTCGCCCGCTCCCGAGATGCTGGCTGACGCCCAGTGGCCGTGGTCATGACCACCGGCGCGGACGCAGTACGGTGTCGATGACGTGAGACCGCTGTCACCGCGGTCCCCCGCCTCGCCCCGGAGGTCTCGACGATGCCGATGAACTGTCACGTTCGCGCCGCTCGCGACTTCCTGCTGCAGCACCGCACCGCGTACGAGGTGGCGGCCGCCGGGTTCCGGTGGCCGGAGCTGCCGGTCTACAACTTCGCCACCGACTGGTTCGACGGTCTCGCCGCCGAGAACCCGGACGGCATCGCCTTGTGGGTGATCGACGGTGAGCACGAGACCAAGCTGACCTTCGCCGAGCTGTCGGCCCGCTCGATCGCCACGGCCCACCTGCTGACCGAGCTGGGGCTGAAGCGGGGCGACCGGATGCTGATGGTGCTCGGCAACTGCGTACCGCTGTGGGAGCTGATGCTGGGCGCCATCCGCCTCGGTGCGGTGATCATCCCCGCCACCCCGCAGCTGTCCGCCGCCGACCTGGCCGACCGGGTGGAGCGTGGCGAGGCGAAGCTGCTGGTGGCCGCCGGGGCGGAGGCCGACCGGTTCGCGCACCTGTCGCTGCCGCTGGGCAAGGTCGCCGTCGGCAGCTCCGACGACGCGACCACCCCCGACGGGTGGGTGGACTACCGCCGGGCGTACGAGTTCCTCGGGGCCGACGCGCACCTGCCGGGGGCCAGCAAGGCCGGCGACCTGACCCTGCTCTACTTCACCTCCGGCACCACGGCGCTGCCCAAGCTGGTGCAGCACACGCACGTGTCGTACCCGATCGGGCACCTGTCCACCATGTACTGGATGGGGCTGCAGCCCGGCGACGTGCACCTCAACATCTCCTCCCCCGGCTGGGCCAAGCACGCCTGGAGCAACGTGTTCGCCCCCTGGCTGGCCGGCGCGACCGTGCTCGTCTACACCTACGCCCGGTTCGACGCCGCGGAGCTGCTGGCGGTGCTGGAGCGGACCGGGGTGACCACGTTCTGCGCGCCCCCGACGGTGTGGCGGATGCTGGTGCAGACCGACCTGACCGCGGCTCGGCACTCGCTGCGGGAGGTGCTGTCGGCCGGCGAGCCGCTGAACCCCGAGGTGATCGAGCAGGTCCGCTCCGCCTGGGGGTTGACCATCCGCGACGGCTACGGGCAGACCGAGACCACCGCC
Source organism: uncultured Actinomycetota bacterium (assembly GCA_963759915.1). Taxonomy (GTDB): domain Bacteria; phylum Actinomycetota; class Actinomycetes; order Propionibacteriales; family Propionibacteriaceae; genus Microlunatus. The sequence goes on from CAVXBJ010000025.1 coordinate 15,218, forward strand.
CAGGTCGGCAACCCACCGGGTGCGGAGGTCCGCGCCGGGTCGATGGGCCGACCGCTGCCCGGCTACCAGGTGGTGCTGGTGGACCCGGCCACCGGCGAGCACCGCGACGACGAGGGCGAGCTGTGTCTGGCCCTGGAGCCGCGACCGGTGCCGCTGATGACCGGCTACGCGGAGCGGGCCGGGGTCCGGCCGACGACCTGAACGCGGACGCGTTCGCCGGTGGGGTCTACCACACCGGGGACGTGGTGACCCGGGACGCGGACGGCTACCTGACCTTCGTGGGCCGGGCCGACGACGTGTTCAAGGCCAGCGACTACCGGATCAGCCCGTTCGAGCTGGAGTCGGTGCTGATCGAGCACCCCGCCGTCGCCGAGGCGGCCGTGGTGCCGGCACCGGACGACCTGCGGCTGGCGGTGCCGAAGGCGTACGTGATGCTGGCCGAGGGCTTCCCGCCCGACGCCGAGACGGCCCGGTCGATCCTGACCTACTGCCGGGAGCACCTCGCGCCGTACAAGCGGATCCGCCGGCTCGAGTTCACCGACCTGCCGAAGACGATCAGCGGCAAGATCCGGCGGGTCGAGCTGCGGGAGGCCGAGGCCACCCGGGGTGCCGGGGCCGGGCAGTCCGGCACCGAGTTCCGCGACACCGACCTGTTCTAGAGACGAGGACCCTTCCGTGGCCGATTCCAGCCAGACCGTGGGTGACCTGGTGCGGGCCTACCTGGCCGAGCAGGCGACCGTGCTGATCGACGCCGAGGCGACCCTGCGAAGCCGGGAGCCGGTGATCCACGCGACCCGGGTCGCGGCCCGGCGGCTGCGGAGCACCCTGCGCACGTACGACGACGTGATCGACGTGGCCCGGGCCGGGGCGCTGGAGGACGAGCTGGTCTGGTTCGCCGGTCTGCTCGGCGAGGTGCGCGATCTCGAGGTGCTGGAGGCGCGACTGCTCGCCGACCTGGCCGAGCTGCCGCCGGAGCTGGTGGTGGGCCCGGTGGCGGCCCAGATCGAGACCGAGCTGACCACCCAGCGCAAGGTGGCCTGGGACGCCGTCATCGCGGTGCTGGACGAGGACCGCTACCGGCGGCTGCTGGCCGAGCTGCACCGCTGGCGCAGCGACGCCCCGCTGACCAAGGAGGCCAAGGCGCCCGCCGCCGCGGTCAAGGCGTACGTCAAACGCGCCGGGAAGAAGCTCGACAAGCGCCTCGACCGGGCCATCGAGGCCCAGCTGACCGGTGACCCCGAGGCCGACCACCTGCTGCACGCCGCCCGCAAGGCCGGCAAGCGGGCGCGGTACGCCGTGGAGCTGGCCGCGCCGGTGCTGGGCAAGAAGGCGGACAAGCTCATCGCCAGCCGCAAGGACCTGCAGGACGTGCTCGGTGAGCACCAGGACAGCATCGTGGCGGCCGAGTTCCTCCGCGCCGAGGGCGTCCGGGTCGGGCTGCGCTCCGGGCACAACGGCTTCACCTACGGCGTGCTGTACGGCCGCGAGCTCACCCGGCGGGCGGCCATCACCGACCAGCTCGGGCCCTTCCTCAGCTGACCGGCCTCAGCTGACCGGGCCTCAGCCGATCAGGCCGGGCGGAGCTTCTCCACCGCCGCGGCGATCCGTCGGGTCCGGGTCTCGGGGCGTTTGGCCTCGACGACGGCGCGGACGTGCTCCTTGCGGTGGGAGTACGCGAGCGCGTCGAAGGCGGCCCGGACCCGCGGGTCGGCATCGAGGGCGGCGCCGAGGTCGTCGGGCACCTCGAGCACCCGCTCGGCGTCGTCGAGCTCGATCGTCGCCGTGACCGCGTCGCCGATCGCCACCCCCAGCTCCCTGCGGGCCGCCTGGGAGAGCCCGATCAGGTTCTTGCCGCCCATCCCCGCCAGCCGCAGCCGGGCCGTCCGATCGCCGATGGTGACCCGGACGGGAGCCCGCTTGCCGCCGCCGAGCTCGACCACCTGCGCATCCGTGAGCTCCAGCGCGGTGGCGGGACCGACGGGTTCCAGGACGGTGGAGATCTGCAGCACCATCGGGTGATGGTGCTCCGACACGCGCCGGATGCGCAAGCCCGGCGACCGAGCGGGCAGAATCACCCGTGCGGCACCGGTCGGGACGCGGTGCCGCGATCTCGCCGCCAGGTTGCCGTCCCGCCCGACAAGGAGGCCCGACGCCCGCATGGCTCGCCGCACCCCGCCCCCGGTCGACGACGACTTCACCGAGCGGATCGTCGACATCGACGTGTCGTCGGAGATGCAGACCAGCTTCTTGGAGTACGCGTACTCCGTCATCTACTCCCGCGCGCTGCCCGACGCCCGGGACGGTCTGAAACCGGTGCAGCGGCGGATCCTCTACTCGATGCAGGAGATGGGGGTCCGACCGGACCGCGGCCACGTGAAGTGCGCCCGCGTGGTCGGCGAGGTGATGGGCAAGTACCACCCGCACGGTGACGGGGCCATCTACGACGCCCTGGTCCGGACGGCGCAGTGGTGGACGATGCGGCTGACCCTGGTCGACGGGCACGGCAACTTCGGCTCCCCCGACGCCGGTCCGGCGGCGATGCGCTACACCGAGTGCCGGATGGCGCCGGCCGCCCTGTCGATGACCGACGGGCTGGACTCCGACACGGTCGACTTCAAGCCCAACTACGACGGCAAGGACACCGAGCCCACGGTGCTGCCGGCCGCGTTCCCGAACCTGCTGGTCAACGGCGCGGCCGGCATCGCCGTCGGCATGGCCACCAACTGCGCCCCGCACAACCTGATCGAGGTGATCCAGGCGCTGCGGCACCTGATCAAGCACCCGGACGCCGACCTCGACACGCTGATGCGGTTCATCCCCGGACCCGACCTGCCCGGCGGCGGCAAGATCATCGGCCTGGACGGCATCCGGGACGCGTACGCCACGGGCAAGGGCAGCTTCCGGATCCGGGCCACCACCCGGATCGAGCAGGTGCACCCGCGCCGCAAGGGCATCGTGGTCACCGAGCTGCCGTACATGGTCGGTCCGGAGCGGGTGATCGAGCAGATCAAGACCCTGGTCACCAGCCGCAAGCTGCAGGGCATCGCCGACGTCAAGGACCTCACCGACCTGACCAACGGCACCCGCCTGGTGATCGAGATCAAGAACGGGTTCAACCCCGAGGCGATCCTCGAGCAGCTCTTCCGCGGGCACCAAGCTGGAGGACTCCTTCGCGATCAACTCGGTCGCCCTCGTCGAGGGGCAGCCGCGCACGCTGTCGCTCAAGGAGATGCTGACGGTCTACCTCGAGCACCGCTACGAGGTGACCCGGCGGCGGACCGAGTTCGAGCGGACCAAGGCACTCGACCGGCTGCACCTGGTCGAGGGTCTGCTGATCGCCATCCTGGACATCGACGACGTGATCGCGATCATCCGGGGCAGCGACGACACCGCGCACGCCCGGGCCCGGTTGATCGAGGCGTTCGACCTGTCCGAGATCCAGGCCAACTACATCCTGGAGATGCCGCTGCGCCGGCTGACCAAGTACTCCACCATCGAGCTGGAGACCGAGCGGGACGCGCTGCAGGCCACCATCGCCGAGCTGACCGAGATCCTGGAGAACCCCGAGCAGCTTCGCACCCTGGTCGGTAACGAGCTGGCCGAGATCGCCAAGCAGCACGGCAGCCCGCGCCGCACCATCCTGCTGGCCGCCAGCGGCGTGGCCGCGACCGCCTCCGCCGCACCGCTGGAGATCGCCGACGACCCGTGCTGGGTGCTGCTGTCCTCGGCCGGTCTGCTGGCCCGGACCAACCACGACGATCCGCTGCCGGCGGGCGGGGAGCGCGCCAACCACGACGTGATCGTCTCCGCCGTGCTGGGCACCGCCCGGGGCGATCTCGGGGTGGTCACCTCGGCCGGGCGGTTGATCAAGATCAACGCCCTCGACCTGCCGACGGTGCCGTCCACGGCCAGCGCGCCCAACCTGCAGGGCGGCACCCACGTGTCCGAGCTGGTCACCCTGGAGGGCGACGAGCGGGTGCTGTGTCTGACCACCCTGGCCGAGACCTCGCTGGGGCTGGCGCTCGGCACGGCCCGCGGCGTGGTCAAGCGGGTCAACCCGGAGGTGCTGGGTCGCGACGCCTGGGAGGTGATCCGGCTCGAGCCCGGCGACACCGTGGTCGGTGCGGTCGAGCTGACCAGCGAGTCCCACGAGCTGACCTTCATCACCAACGACGCCCAGCTGCTGCACTTCCCCGCCGCCTCCGTCCGCCCGCAGGGTCGCTCGGGTGGGGGCATGGCCGGCATCAAGCTCGGTCTCGGGGCGAGTGCGGTGTTCTTCGGGGTCGTCCCGTCCGGCGAGGCCGGGAGCACGGCCGAGGTCGTCACGGTCTCCGGGTCGTCGAAGGCGCTGCCCGGCACCGACCCGGGCGCGGTCAAGGTCACGTCCTTCGCCGAGTACCCGGGCAAGGGTCGGGCCACCGGCGGGGTCCGGTGCCACCGCTTCCTCAAGGGCGAGGACGCGCTGCTGTTCGCCTGGGCCGGCCCTGGCCCGGCCTGGGCCGCGGCGGCCAGCGGGGCGCCGGTGGACCTGCCGGCCGCCGACAACCGCCGGGACGGCTCCGGTGTGCCCGCCGGTCAGCCGATCGCCGCGGTCTCCTCACCGCGCCACTGAGCCGAAGGGACGGTCAGCCCAGTGGCCTCACCCTCAGCCCGGGTCAGCACGAGCTCCGGCCCAGGTCCGTTCAGCGACGGTCTGGGTGACCGAGCGGCGCCGCCCGGATGGCGGACAGCTGGACCTGCGGGTAGTTCGCCAGCCCGGTGATCTCGTCATGGGGAGCCCGTGCGTACATCAGGGATCTCCTGGTTCGGGCGCTCCCCTGTCCATCGCTCGCCACTGACAACCGGGTCCCTCGTTGACGCAGAACCCGCCGCAGGCGATTCTCGAGGGGTGACCCTGGAGCTGACGGCCTCGCGCGTCGTCGACGGCGACGTCGACCGTACGTTCAGCCGGGTGCTGCCGATGCCCCTGGAGCAGCTCTTCGTCCGGTGGTACGGACCGCTCCCGCCCATCCGCTCGACCGAGGGACCGCGGCCCTGGCAGACCCCCGGCCAGCAGCGGCGCGTGGATCTGGTGGGTCCCGGCTCGATGAGCGAGACCCTGACCGAGGTCGAGCCGCCCCACCAGTTCAGCTACCGGCTGGACGACATCCGCGGCCCGATGAGGGGGCTCATCGCCGCGGTCGACGGTCGCTGGGCCTTCGCTCCGGACGGCGCCGGGACCGAGATCACCTGGTCCTGGAGCGTCACCCCGCGTCCGGCGACGCGGTGGCTGCTGCCCGTCTTCGGTCGGTTCTGGCAGGGGTACGCCGACCGGGCGCTCCGGCAGCTCGACGCGCTGCTGGTCAGCGGGCGAGCCGGATCGGGAACCGGCTGAGGTCGTAGCCCTGGGACACCGGGTTCCAGTGCACGTGCGGCGGGTGGTCGGCCACGACGTCGCGGGAGAACAGCCGGCTGAGCAGGATCTCGGTCTCCATCACGGCGAGCGGACCGCCGGGACAGCGGTGGTGACCGTCGCCGAAGCTCATCACCGCCCGGGGCACCGAGGACGGCACCGTCCGTCCGGGGCAGACGCTGGTCCCCTCCTCCCCCGCCACGGCGGGGTCGGCGTTCACCACCCGCAGGCGCAGGTCGACCAGGGCGCCGGCGGCGATCTCGGTCGGTCCGTCCGGACCGTCGACCACGTACGCCCGCGTGGTCCGTCGCCGGAGGTAGCCGACCACCGGCTCGACCCGGAGCAGCTCCTCGAGCAGCCGGCGCCGCGCGGCCACGTCACCGGTCCGGTAGCGGGCGAGCAGGGCGGCGTCGTCGATCAGGTGCCAGGCCGCGGCGCTCATCAGCTCACGGGTGGTGGCCATCCCCGCCGCGGCGTAGGTGACGCACTCGGTGAGGATCTCCACGTCGCTGAAGCCGAGGCCGATCAGCTGGCTGATGATGTCCTCGCGGGCGTGCCGACGGCGAGACCGGATCGCGGGTTTGACGTCGGCCGCGTAGAAGTGGGCGGTCCGGGCACCGCCGAGAACTCCGCGGACGCGCGCGACCGGGCCTCTCCCGGCGGCCAGCGGGTTGCTGGCGAAGAACGCCCCCAGTCGACGGCTCATGCCGGTCACCGACGAGTCGGTCAGCCCGATCACCCGGGCGGCCACCTGCACCGCCATCCGCATGGCGAGCCGGGTCAGGTCGGTGGGTCGATCGGCCCGCAGCCGGTCGACCAGCTGGTCGGCGAGATCCTCCATCATCGGTCGGTAGCCCTCGATCACCACGGGGGCGAAGAACCGGGCCGCAGCGCGCCGCTGGAGCCGGTGCTGATCACCCTCCAGGTACAGGATCGGGGGCCGCATGCCCTGGGCCCGGAACACCCGGTCGGCACCGAAGCCCGCTTGTCGGGTGGCGCCGGGTTCGCGCAGGATCCGCCGGGCGAGCTCGAAGGAGCGCACCACCCAGACCGGCTCGTCGCCGCTGTCGACCCGCTCCAGCGCCGGTCCGGCCTCGGTGCCGGGCGGCGACAGCTTGCGGGCGGGACACGCGCCGCTCATGGTGCCGGTGTCCGGACCGTCACATGACGGTTCCGGTCCCCGGCCCGGAGATCGAGCTCGAGCCCGCCTGCCAGTCTGGCGTCGCCGACGGGTTTCGCCGGTCCGTCGCCGTCCAGCACCACCGAGTCCCCCGGCGCGAGGATCAGGGGGTCGGTCGCGGACGGCGGCCGCACGGGCCAGGTGTCGAGCACGGTGTCGCCACGGCCCCACGCCACCAGGCTCCCCCGGATGCCGGCCGGGCTGGGGATCTCGACCGGTTCGGATCCGGCGGCGAGCAGCCGCAGACCGCCGGAAGGATCGACCTCGACCCGTACGGCAGAGGCGGGCTCGGCCAGGAGGTCGGCCATGATCTGCTGCAGGCTGGTCTCGACGGCGGCGACCCGCCCGCTCGGGTAGCCAGGGATCATCCACTCGGACTCCTGGTCGTCCGGCGGGGTCACGCGCAGGAAGCGCACCACCGATCCGGGCGGCGCCGGAGCCGGCTCCTCCGGAGCGTCGAGGGCCGACAGCTTCTTCGCCAGGTCACGGAGCCGGCGCACCCCGGGCCGACCCGCGAAGCAGCCGACGACGGCCAGCTCGCCGGCCGGGGGCAGGGAGAGCGGCGAACCGAGGAACATCCACCCCGTGCCATCGGCCTCGAGTCGCAGCTCGGCGTCGGTGCCGGTTCCGCCGCCGGAGGCGACGTACCGCACCGCGAAGCCGAACCCAGCTGCAGCCATGGTCGCCATTCAACCCCTACGCGTTGGCGAGGGTGAAGGCAGGCTCGAGCGGATTGCGGTGCGCGTTGATCCAGGTGAGCATGAACGTCACGTGCCGCTGCTGGACGGGTCCGGGCAAGCCGGCGACGGTGAGACCGCCCATCACGCTGTTCCTGTTGGTGTAGCTGTTGGTCCCCGCGGTGTCTGCCGTCGCCGTCGCGTTGGGGTCCGTGGTCGGATTCGTGCCGACCGTGGCCAGGTAGTGCGCCTGCGAGAGCTGGTACTCGTCCGGATTGCCGATCATGTGCCCGAACTCGTGGATCGCGGCCCGATTCACGTAGCCACGATTGGCACTGGTGGTGGCGGGATCGTCGACGAACCAGTTGAGCATGTTGAGGCCGGGCCAGACCGGCACCCCGGCGTGGGCGGTGACGTTGTGGTGGGCACCCGAGCCGGTGAAGTTGACGTTGAAGATCAACGGGATGTCGTGGTTGGCGTTGGTGACCTTGTACTGACGGTTCCAGGCGCCCTCGATGTTGGACTGCCAGATCTGCTTCGACCGGGGCAGGTTGCGGGTGACCGCGGCACCGGCGCCGGTCACGTTGATCCGCACGGTGCAGAGGAGACCGGTGCGCTGGTACTCCAGGTCGAAGCCCGACGTGGCCGGGAAGACCGTCGGCACGAAGACACCGGCCCCGTTGGCGACCTGCAGCGTCTCGCTGTAGGCGCCGCCCATGCCGGTCTCTTCGTCCAGCATGCCCAGATCCAGCATGCGCAGCACGATCCGCTGGTCGGCCTCCGCCGTGAGCAGGCGCATCAGCATGGGCCGGATGCCCGGCAGCGTCTTCGCAGTGGTCAGCTCCGCATCCGTCAGGCCACGGAACAGGGTCCGTACGGCGGCGATCGCCGGACCCGGGGCGAGACCCGTGAGCAGCTTGGTCGAGGCCGTCGGCAGCCCGGCGGCACTGCCGAAGCGCAGCAGCAGCTGGACCCGCCACAGCTCGAAGAACCCGAGCGCGGCGCTGATCCGGTCCTGGAGCGCCTGGTTGCGCTCGACCACCTGACGGTTGGCCGGGGTAGCTGCCGCGATGGCACTGGCGATCGCGGCGGCGGGGCCGGCGCCGCCCAGCGCGCGGGTGATCTCGTCGCCGAGCGACCCGCCGAGGGCGGCCATGATCGGCGCGACCTCCCCGTCGCCCACCGTGGTCAGCACCCGGTCGAACAGGGCCCGGTTCTGCCGCAGGGTCTGCTTGTCGGCCGCGCTCGCCCCGGTGATCGTGGTGACGATCTCGGCCGTCGGCGCACCGACCCCGAGCAGGAACTCGATCCGCTGCGTCAGGGGCGCCTGCAGGAGATTGAGCACACTCAAGGCGTCGGGTCGGGTCATCGCAGCGGTGATCCGGCGCACCAGATCGTGGTTGGCACCCACCGGTCGCCGATGCGCGATGTCGGCGCTGGTGATCGCGGTGATGATGGCGGCGGTGCCGACCGGTGTCCTGGCCAGCTCGGTGGAGATCGTCGCGGTCAAGGACGCGGCAGCGGCGGTCGGAGCGGCAGCGATCGGTACGGCGGCGACGGCGGCCTGGGCACGGTCGTGCCGGGCCTTCAGCCGCCGCTGGGTGGCGGCGGAGGTGGTCGCGTACGCGGCGCTGAGCCGGGTGCCGAGCTCGTGCATCCGGGCGCCGTAGCGACCGACGCCCGAGTCGCGACGGTGCTCGATCTCGAAGAGCAGCGACTCGGTGGTCTGCACCGCGAGCGCGTCGGCCGACGTGGGATCGGCGGTCGCCGGCCTGGACTCGCGGACGGCCCGGGCCGCCTCCCGCATGATCGCCGAGACGGCGACCGAGACGCTGGACAGGGCCGAGGGTCCGACCTGGATCTTCGGTTTGCCCGTCGGCGCGTACCGGTGGGTGGTGGCGTCCTGCGCGAAACCCGGGAAGGTGACCTTCGCGTCCTCCGCCTGCCCGGCGACGAAGGTGATCCCGCTGATGCTGGCGGCATCGACCCGGCCTCGGGCGGTCAGCGTGTCGTTGATCACGGTGAAGGCGTCACCCAGCTGACCGGCGACGATGTGCGCCTCGGCCCGGTAGGCCGCGCCGTTGGTCAGGGCCGGGATCTGGGCTGACGCCGCATCGATCCGGGCCTGGGTGCCGAAGGCCAGCGCCGCCCGGATGTGCCAGGCCGAGGCGGGCACGGCGAAGGCACCCATGATGGAGCTGACCATGCCCGCGTCGTCGAGCGCGGCCTGCCGGTCGGTGGCGCTCGCGGTGCCGATCACCCGGACCAGATCGGCTTCGGTCCCCGCGGCGGTGCCGATGAGCTGGGTGAGGAGGTCGGCGAGCGAGGCCCGGAGCGCCACCAGCAGGTCGCGCATCTGGGTGGGACTGGCGGTCAGGGCCGTACGGAGCCGCCCCATCAGGTCGCGGTCGGCCTTCGCCCGGTCGCGATCCGCGTTGCTCGCGGCGGACGCCAGGCGGACGGCCGCCGCACCGTCCGGCGGGCTCGCCCCGGCCACGGTGGCGTTGAGCTGGTCGACGAACGGGGCCCGTAGGGCCGCGAGCATGCGGAGGTTGTCCGCTCGGCTGAACCGGGCTGCGACCAACGCCACCGTGGCCCCGTCGGCGAGGACGTCGGACTTCTGACTGTTCGGGGCGGCCGCGGCCGCCCGGAGCATGGCGGCGGACTCGGCTCCCGCGCCGCGCATGCCGGCGTTGAGCAGCTCGCGCAGGGCGGCTCCGAGGGACGCCAGCGCGACGAGCGAATCGGCTCGCGGGATCGCCCCCTCGATCCCGGCCAGCAGCGCCGGTTCGGAGAGCACCGCCTGACGCTGTCCCGCCGGAGCCGCGGCGATCTCGCCCTGGATGCTCCGCAGACTCGCGGCGGGCGCACCGGCCGCGCCGGTGGCCGTGGGCAGCCGCTCGGCCAGCGTCGCCTGGAGGGCGCGGAGCACGGTCAGTGCGCTGGTCCGGGACAGATCGACGGGGAGCCGTCGGACGATCCGGGGGTCGTGTCGGGCGTTCGGGCGCTCGTTCGCCGGATCCTCGCGGATGTGCTTGAGGATCTGGGCGAGCATCTTGGCATCGGTGCGGGCGGCCCCTGTGGTGTCGTCCAGCACCCGGTTGATGTCGTCGCTGAGCTTCTCCGGCATGCCGGCGGCCGCCCGCTGCACCGCCGCGACCACCACAGCGGTCGGTGCCCCGATGGTCGTGGGAGCACCGGTCCGAGCGGCGAGGAGCTGCTGAACGGCGGCGTTCCCCGCTGCGCGCTGGAGAGCGAGCAGGTCGACGGCGAGCGGGCCGCGATGCCCGGGCGTGGCGGGAGCGGGGCGGCGTGGCGGCCGTGCCGGCCGGGCGCGAGCACGCTCGAGCGATCCCGGGCTCGGATCGGCCTCGCGGATGGCCACCCATCGAGCGTGACGGCTGGCGGAGCCGGCGCCAAGGCCGTTCCGGGCACACCGCCGTGCCTCATCAGGCAACAGCCCCATCAGGCAACAGCCCCATCAGGCAACGGCCCCATCAGGCAACGGCCGCATCAGGCAACGGCCGGGCGGCAGGTCCCTCAGGCGTCGATCGCCGTGGCGTCCAGCTGGTAGGCCCCGTCCACGATGAAGGTCTTGCGCGGACCCACGTCGTTGCCCATCAGCATCTCGAACGTGGTCTCCGCGATCAGACCGTCGTCGACGGTCATCCGGCGCAGCGTCCGGTGCCGCGGGCTCATGGTCGTGTCGGCCAGCTGGTCGGCGTCCATCTCCCCCAGCCCCTTGTAGCGCTGCGGCTCCTTGAAGTTCAGGTTGCGCTTGGTCAGCTCGGCGGCCTTGCGCTGGTACTCGGCGTCGGAGTACGTGTAGATGTACTTCTCCATCCCCTTGCGCGGGTTGGTCAGCTCGAACCGGTGCAGCGGCGGGACCGCGGTGAAGATCCGGCCGGCGTCGACCAGCGGGCGCATGTAGCGGAAGAACAGGGTGGCCAGCAGGCAGCGGATGTGGGCGCCGTCGGAGTCGGCGTCGGCCATGAAGATGATCTTCCCGTAGCGGGCCGCGTCCAGGTCGAAGGTGCGACCGGAGCCCGCCCCCACCACCTGGATGATCGAGGCGCACTCGGCGTTCTTGAGCATGTCGCCCACCGAGGCACGCTGCACGTTGAGGATCTTGCCGCGGATCGGCAGCAGGGCCTGGAACTCCGAGTTCCGGGCCAGCTTGGCCGTGCCCATGGCCGAGTCGCCCTCCACGATGAACAGCTCCGTGCGGTCGACGTCGGTGCTGCGGCAGTCGGCGAGCTTGGTCGGCAGCGACGAGGACTCCAGCGCGTTCTTGCGCCGCTGCGCCTCCCGGTGCTGACGGGCCGCGACCCGGGCCCGGGACGCGCCGACCACCTTCTCCATCGCCGCTCGGGCCTGGATCTTGGTGGTGCCCTTGGTCGAGGTCAGGAACGCGGTCAGCTCGCGGTTCACCGCCTTGGCCACCAGTCCGGCGACCGGCGGGGTGCCGAGGACCTCCTTGGTCTGTCCCTCGAACTGCGGCTCGGCCAGCCGTACGGTGACGACCGAGGTCATCCCCTCCAGCACGTCGTCCTTGACGACCTCCTCGCCGGACTTCAGCAGCCGGGTGCCCTCCAGCGCGCGTGCTGAACGCCTTGGTCAGCGCCCGCTCGAACCCGGCCACGTGGGTGCCGCCCTTGGGGGTGGCGATGATGTTCACGTACGACCGGGTGGTGGTGTCGTAACCCGTGCCCCAGCGGACCGCGATGTCGATGTCGAGATCGCGCTCGACGTCGGTCGGGGTCATGTGACCGGCGTCGTCCAGCATCGGCACCGTCTCGGTGAACCGGTCCTGACCCTGCAGCCGGATGACCTCGGTGACCGCCTCGTCGGGGGCCAGGAACTCGCAGAACTCGGCGATCCCGCCCTCGTGCAGGAACGTCTCGACGGTCGGCTCGGGTCCGCGGGCGTCGGTGACCTCCAGGGCCAGCCCGGGCACCAGGAAGCTGGTCTGCCGGGCCCGGTTGTAGAGGTCCTCCAGGCTGAGCTGGGCGTCCTTGAGGAAGATCTGGCGGTCCGGCCAGTAGCGGACCCGGGTGCCCGTGGCGCCCTTCCTGGTCCGGCCCGACCTTGCGCAGTCCGCTGCCGGGGGTGAAGGCGGCCGTCGGGCCGTCGCCGTCGAAGACCCCGGGGGTGCCCCGCCGGAAGGACATCCCGTACGTGGTGCCGCCCCGGTCGACCTCGACGTCGAGCCGGCTGGACAGCGCGTTGACCACCGAGGAGCCGACCCCGTGCAGACCGCCGGTGGCGTTGTAGGAGCCGCCGCCGAACTTGCCGCCGGCGTGCAGCTTGGTGAACACCACCTCGACGCCGGACAGCTTCGTCCGCGGCTCGATGTCGACCGGGATGCCGCGGGCCTGGTCGTGGACCGAGATGCTGCCGTCCTTGGCGAGCGTGATCTTGATCTCACGGCCGAAGCCGCCGAGGGCCTCGTCGACGGCGTTGTCGATGATCTCCCACAGGCAGTGCATCAGTCCGCGGGTGTCGGTGGACCCGATGTACATCGCCGGACGCTTGCGGACCGCCTCCAGGCCTTCCAGCACGAGCAGGTGGCGGGCCTCGTAGTCTCTGCTCTCCAAGCCCGGTTGGTCCGATGGGGCAGGCTTGGTGATGGGCACGAGGTGACATTACTGCCGAGGCCCCACAACTCAGGTCCAGTACACGCTCGGTTCGCCACACGCGCCGTTCGTTACACAAGAGTCATGGACCTGAGATGTGAAAAGGGAACAATCAGAGCCTGGTTGGATGTTGACTAGGCGTACCCGTTGGATCGGTGCAGCCAGTACGACTGGCTGGCGTGTATCGATCGGGGGGTGCGAACACTCCGAACATGCAGCAGCATGGTTGAGGAAGAGAGGCCACCATGACCACCACCGTCGTCGAGGGCGCAGCACTGAATGCGTCCGACCGCTGCGATCGTTGCGGCGCGCAGGCCTATGTACGAGTCACGATGACCAGTGGCTTCGAGCTTCTCTTTGCGCTCATCACTCCAAGGAGCACGCGGACAAGCTGAAGCAGGTCGCACTGGAGATCCACGACGAGACCCAACGCATCACCTGAGCGACACGATCTGAGACACCGACTCGGCCCTTCGTACCGCCCGGTACGAGGGGCCGAGCCGTCTCAGGGGTGGTGTGCGCGCCGCCTAGGCCTTCTCGCTCGCGATCCTGCTTCTCGCTCTACGACCTCGGCCGGTTGATCGGCTCGAGATCTTCGGATCCGCTCGAGTTTCCCCCTTCCGCAGCAGGCCCTCATCGAGCGGATGAACGAAACCCGAGCCGATGGTCCATCCGCCACAGAAGTGTTGTCCCGAAGGCAGCGGTGTCGCCGTAGGTGTCGTCCGGAGGCGGCAAGTGTCGTCCGTTCCTCGACTTGTCCACAGATCGCTCCGCTCGCGGTGCGGCACCGCCGATGACGTGCTGGGCTCGCTGGCATGGAACCCGTCATCCTGACGCGCAATCTGACCGCCCGCGGTTTCGATGCGCACGAACTGGCTCGGATGCAGCGCCGAGGAGAGCTCGTACGCGTTCGCCGAGGAGCGTACGTGTCGGCTCAACCGGACAGCGACGACTCTGACGACTACGTGGCTCGGGCGGCGCGACTGGCCACTCGGCACCGGCAGCTCATCGAGGGCACCCTGCCGCAGCTGCACCCGCGTGCCGTGATCAGCCACGGTTCCGCCGCGCTGCTGCACGATCTGCCCATCTTTCCCGAGGCGGTCCGTCGGCTGCACCTCACTCGGGACCGCGACGGAGGTGGAGTCCGGCGTCCGCTTGTCCACGTCCACGGTTCGGCGTTGCCGGCCGAGGACGTGACCGTTGTCGACCAGATCCCGGTCACGTCACTCGCCCGGACCGTGGTCGACCTCGCCCGGACGCTGCCGTACGAGCAGGCGGTGGCGGTCGGTGATCGCGCCCTGGCGCAAGGCCTCGATGCCGCCGACCTCGCTGTCGCCGTCGACCGGGCGATGCGTCGGTCCGGAGCGGCTCAGGCTCGGCGCGTCGCGGCCTTCATCGACGGCCGGAGCGAGAGTGTCGGCGAGTCCTTCAGTCGGGTTCGCTTCGACCGAGACGGGGTCCCCGCGCCCGAACCGCAGCTCGAGGTGTACGACGAGGGTGGCGTCTTCGTCGCCCGGAGCGACTTCGGCTGGACCACGTCACGGACGCTCGGCGAATTCGACGGCCGGGACAAGTACCTGCGGCTGCGCCGCTCGGGCGAGTCGATCGAGGCCTTCGTGCTGCGGGAGAAGCAGCGAGAGGACGCCCTGCGCGATCTCGGATGGCAGGTGGTGCGATGGGTATGGGCCGACCTGTTTCGGCCCCGGGTGATCGCCGATCGCCTGGAGCGCGCCTTCGAGCGGGCCCGGACCTGAGCGATCCGCTCGAGTTCCGTTCAAACGCTCCAGGAGGACCTGGTGCGGATGAGTGCAACTCGAGCAGATCGGCAGGCTGGCACGGCCCGGTGGGCGGGCGACTTCGCGGGTCGCGCCGGGTCGGCGGTCAGTCCAGGTAGTCGCGCAGGACCTGCGAGCGGGAGGGGTGGCGCAGCTTCGACATCGTCTTGGACTCGATCTGGCGGATCCGCTCACGGGTGACCCCGTAGACCTTGCCGATCTCGTCCAGGGTCTTGGGCTGGCCGTCGGTCAGGCCGAAGCGCATCGAGACCACGCCGGCCTCGCGCTCCGAGAGGGTGTCCAGGACGTCGTGGAGCTGCTCCTGCAGCAGCGTGAAGCTGACTGCATCCGCCGGCACGACCGCTTCGGAATCCTCGATGAGATCACCGAACTCGGAATCTCCGTCTTCGCCCAGCGGAGTGTGCAGCGAGATGGGTTCGCGGCCGTACTTCTGGACCTCGACGACCTTCTCCGGGGTCATGTCCAGCTCGCGGGCGAGCTCCTCGGGGGTGGGCTCGCGGCCCAGGTCCTGCAGCATCTGCCGCTGCACGCGGGCGAGCTTGTTGATGACCTCGACCATGTGCACCGGGATGCGGATGGTCCGGGCCTGGTCGGCCATGGCCCGGGTGATGGCCTGACGGATCCACCAGGTCGCGTACGTGGAGAACTTGTAGCCCTTGGTGTAGTCGAACTTCTCCACCGCCCGGATCAGGCCCAGGTTGCCCTCCTGGATCAGGTCCAGGAAGAGCATGCCGCGACCGGTGTAGCGCTTGGCCAGCGACACCACGAGCCGCAGGTTGGCCTCCAGCAGGTGGTTCTTGGCCCGCCGGCCGTCCTCGGCGATCCAGTCGAAGTCGTCGCGCTCCTTGGCGGACACCTTGGCGCCGTCGTCGTTGAGCATCTCGTCGGCGAACAGGCCGGCTTCGATCCGCTTGGCGAGCTCGACCTCCTGCTCGGCGTTCAGCAGGGCGACCTTGCCGATCTGCTTCAGGTAGTCCTTCACCGGGTCGGCGGTCGCACCGGCCGCCATCACCTGCTGCTCGGGCTCGTCGGCGTCGTCGGCCTCGGACAGCGTGAAGCCCTGGTCCTCCTTGAGCTCGCCCTCCAGCTTGGCCTCGACGACCGGCTCGAACCCGGACTCGTCGACGTCGTCCAGCGTCCGCTTCTTGCCGACGGTGACCACGACCTCGTCACCCTGGACCTCGACGGTCAGCTTCGGGGTGGCGCCGTCGCCGTCGACGACCACGGCCTCCAGCTCCAGGTCCTCGACCACCAGGTCGACGGCCTCGGGCTCGAGCTCGGGGACGTCGCCGCTGGTCGCGTCCGTGTCATCGGCCTCGTTCGCGCTGGCCTTCTTCGCCGGGGCCTTCTTCGCGGCCCTCTTGGCCGGCGCCTTCTTGGCCGTCGCCCCCGTCTCCGCTTCGTCGCCCGGGGCGTCGGACTCCACGGCCTTCAGCCGGGAGGAAGCCTTCTTGGCGGAAGCCTTCTTCGTCGCCGGGGAACTCACCTGGTGCGCTCGACCGGTGGCAGCCTCCACGGCCGGATCTGACAGATGGACTTCGGAGGGGGGTGTCACAAAGAACCTCTCGGAAACGTACGAGTCGGGCGGTGCGAGCGTCGGGCGGTTGGTCCGCCGTCGGCCCTGGTCTGGTGGGGCAGACCCTGATCGCACCAGGCCTGGAAATCCAGGCCCACTGGTTTCAGGGCAGGCAGCGCCCATCGGATGTCAATAGGTGCTCCACCGGACATTCTGGCACGCCGTTCAAGGACTTCACGGATCGACCGACCCGCGAGGCGCAGAAAGAGGCGCAGAAACCCGTTCAGGAGCGTACGGGGCGAGCACGATGCCACCGCCGAGACGCTGCTGACCGATGCGTCAGGGGCCGATCGCGAAGCGGTCAGTGCTCCTCGGCCTTGACCGCCAGCACGGGGCAGCTCGCGTCCAGCAGCACCCGCTGGGCGTTGCTGCCGAGCAGCAGCTTGCCGACCGGCGACCGGCGGCGCAGACCGATCACGATGAACTCGGCGTCGGTCCGGTCGGCCGCCGCGATCAGCTCCTCGGCGGGATCGAGGTTGTCCGCCGGCGCGGCCACCTCGTACGGCACGCCCGACGACGCCAGCTCGGTGGTGAGCTCCGCGACCTCGATCTCCGGTGAGGTGTGCACGACGATCAGCCGGGACCCGCGCAGCTTCGCCTCGGCGATCGCGCGGCGCAGGGCCGCCCGCCCCTCCGGTTTGGCCGAGTAACCGACCACGATGACCGACCCGGCGTCCGAAGTGGCCGACCCGTTCGCCGCGGTCTGACTGGTCGGTGCCGCCTCGGTCATCTACGGAGCCTCTCGGGAGTGAACAGCGATTCTGGACTGCGGCCGACGCGGACGGTCATGTCGCGATCTCCCACAGGTGGACGGGTTCGTTGCTGTGCATCAGCTCGAGATAGGTCCCGAGCATGCCGCGCAGAGCCTCCGGTCGAGACGCACCGGCCCGCTCCCGGCGCGACACCTCCGCAGTTTGCCACGTCGCACCGTTGGCCGCACGCAGGCAGCGCTGCTCGATCACATCGAGCAGTCGCCCGCTCTCGGCGTCGGAGACACCCCACAGCTGCAGGCCCTTCGCCGCCATCGGCAGCAGCCGCCGGACGACGAGCTCGGCGACCTTCACCTGGCCGATCCGCGGCCAGTACACGTCGGCGTTGATGCCGTTCCTGACCCCCGCCGTGAAGTTCTCGTTCGCGGCCTGGAACGACATCTGGCTCCAGATCGGCCGGTCGTCGTCGGCCAGGGACCGGACCAGCCCGGCGAAGAAGGCCGCGTTGGCCATCGTGTCGACCACGGTCGGACCGGCCGGCAGCACCCGGTTCTCCACCCGCAGGTGGGGCTTGCCGCCGCTGATGTCGTACACCGGACGGTTCCAGCGGTAGACCGTGCCGTTGTGCAGCCGGAGCTCGTCCAGCGTCGGCACGCCACCGTCGTCGAGGACCTGGATCGGGTCCTCCTCGGTGCTGATCGGCAGCAGCGCCGGGAAGTACAGCGAGTTCTCCTCGAACAGGTCGAAGATCGAGGTGATCCAGCGCTCCCCGAACCAGACCCGGGGCCGGACGCCCTGGGTCTTGAGCTCCTCGGCCCGGGTCTCGGTGCTCTGCTCGAACAGCGGGATCCGGGATTCGGCGACCAGCTCCCGACCGAACAGGTACGGCGAGTTCGCGCCCACCGCGACCTGGATGCCGGCCACCGCCTGCGCCGCGTTCCAGTAGCCGGCGAAGTCGTCCGGGCTCACCTGCAGGTGCACCTGGGTGGAGGTGCAGGCCGCCTCCGGCATGATCGTGTCGGACACCATCTCGAGCCGCTCGACCCCGTCGATGACGATCTCCAGGTCCTCCCCGCGGGCGGCGAAGATCTGCTGGTCGAGCAGGGAGTAGCGCGGGTTCTCGCTGACGCTGTCCAGGGTGACGTGCTCGGGCATCAGGGTCGGCAGGATGCCGACCATGGCCAGGTGCGTGCCGATCGCCTCGGCCTTGTCGTCGGCGGCGTTCAACGCCCGCCGGACCGACTCCTCGAAGGACGCGAAGCCGCCGTCGGCCAGCCGCCGGGGCGCGACGTTGATCTCGATGTTGAACCGGCCCAGCTCGGTCTGGAACATCGGGTCGGCGATCGCGGCCAGCACCTCGGCGTTGCGCATCGCCGGCTGCATCTGGTCGTCGACCAGGTTCAGCTCGATCTCCAGGCCGCTCATCGGCCGCTCGAAGTCGAAGTGCGAGGCGGTCAGCATCCGGGCGAACGCGTCGAGGCAGCGCCGCACCTTCTCCCGATGCCGTTTGCGGTCTTCGCGGCTGAACTGCGTGGCATCGACCTCTGCACCCATGCCCGTATCCTGTCGCACCGTCACCGGCGGCGGCTACGCTCGGCCATCGTGTCCGAACCTCGTCACCTCGACCCGTCCGCCGAGACCCCCTCCCCGCAGGCTCCGCAGCCGCCCGTGGCCGAGCGCCGACCGGTGCGCCGGGAGCACCACGGCGATGAGTTCATCGACCCGTACGAGTGGCTGCGGGACAAGCAGGACGCCGACGTGATCGCCTACCTGGAGGCCGAGAACGCCTACACCGAGGCGCGCACCGGGCACCTGTCCGACCTGACCGAGGCCGTCTTCAACGAGATCAAGGCGCGCACCCAGGAGACCGACCTGAGTGTGCCGACGTACACGCTGCACACCGATCCGTCGACGGGTGAGGTGTCGGCCCACTGGTACTACGTGCGCACCCTCGAGGGCTCGGAGTACCCGATCTACTGCCGCACCCCGGCCGCCGGCGGACCCGACACCCCACCCGACGTCGACGGGCCGATCGCCGGTGAGCAGATCCTGCTGGACGCCAACGTCGCCGCCGAGGGCGAGGAGTTCTTCTCCCTCGGCGCGTTCTCGGTGTCCCCGTCGGGTGCGCTGCTGGCGTACGCGACCGACGTCGCCGGGGACGAGCGGTTCCTGCTCAAGATCGTGGATCTGGCCACCGGCGAGCTGCTCGCCGACGAGATCCCCGACATCGCGTACGGGGTCGCCTGGGCCGGGGAGAGCCACCTGTTCTACACCCGCGCCGACGCGGCGTGGCGGCCGTACGTGGTGCTGCGGCACCGGCTCGGCACCGACGTCGGCACCGATGCCGAGGTGCTGACCGAGCCGGACGAGCGGTTCTGGGTCGGGGTCGGGTCCAGCCGGGACGAGGACTGGATCGTGCTCGGGGTCGGCAGCAAGCTGACCAGCGAGTACTGGCTGCTGCCCGCCGCCGAGCCGGAGAGCACCCCGCGGCTGGTGGCCCCGCGGCGCCAGGGCGTGGAGTACGACGTCGAGCCGGCCGGTGACCGGCTGCTGATCGTGCACAACGACGGCGCCCCGGACTTCGAGCTGGCCGAGGCCCCGCTGGACGCGACCAGCCACGAGCAGTGGACACCGGTGCTGCCGCACACCCCCGGTGTCCGGATCACCGGGGTGTCCGCGTACGCCGGCCACGCCGTCGTCTCGTTGCGCCGGGACGGGCTGACCGGGGTGCACGTGCTCCCCCGCGCCGCCTCCGGAGACCTGACCCCCGGGCACGACATCGCCTTCGACGAGCCGCTGTTCGACGTCTACGCGGTCGGCGGTCCGAACTACGTCACCGACTCGATCCGGATCGGTTTCGAGTCGATGGTCACCCCGGCCACCGTCTACGACTACGCCCTGGCCGGCGGCGAGCTGACGCTGCGCAAGCAGACCCCGGTGCTGCCCGGACCGGACGGCCGCCCGTACGCCCCCGAGGAGTACGTGCAGGAGCGCGGGTGGGCGACCGCCGAGGACGGCACCCGGGTCCCGCTCTCCATCGTCCGGCGCGCCGACGTGCCGCTGGACGGGTCCGCGCCGGGATTCCTGTACGGCTACGGCTCGTACGAGATCTCCATCGACCCGAGCTTCTCCATCGCGCGGCTGTCCCTGCTCGACCGTGGCTTCGTCTACGCCATCGCCCACATCCGCGGCGGCGGCGAGATGGGCCGCAGCTGGTACGAGAACGGCAAGACGCTGACCAAGAAGAACACCTTCACCGACTTCGTCGCGGCCGCCGACTTCCTGGTCGAGGGTGGCTACACGTCTCGGGAGCGGCTCGTCGCGGCCGGGGGCAGTGCCGGCGGGATGCTGATGGGCGCGGTCGCCAACCTGGCGCCGGAGCGGTTCCGGGCCATCCACGCCGCCGTGCCGTTCGTGGACTCGCTGACCACGATCCTCGACCCGGAGCTGCCGCTGACCGTGATCGAGTGGGAGGAGTGGGGCGACCCGCTGCACGATCCCGAGGTGTACGCCTACATGAAGTCCTACACGCCGTACGAGAACGTCACGGCCGCGGCGTACCCGGCGATCCTGGCCACCACCAGCCTGAACGACACCCGGGTGTACTACGTCGAGCCGGCCAAGTGGGTCGCCGCGCTGCGGCAGGTCGCGACCAACGGTGAGGACCGGCCGATCCTGCTCAAGACGGAGATGGTGGCCGGCCACGGCGGGGTCAGCGGGCGCTACAAGGCGTGGCGGGAGAAGGCGTTCGAGTACGCCTGGCTGATCGACCAGGTGGGCGCGGGCTAGTCAGGTCAGCGGGATCGCCAGTATGCGGCCGGCCGGACCGGCGGACGGGTCAGCACCGAAGTCGTTCACCGCGACGTAGAGGGTGGGGCCGGAGCCGAGATCGCCGACCACGCAGTCGAACGCCGACTGGGGCAGGTCCACCCGGTCGAGGATCTCGCCGCCCTCCGCCACCCGGACACAGCAGCGGGTGCCGACGTCGGCGAGCGAGACGCTGGCCTCGGCCCCGTCCCCACCGTGCGCGTCGATGCCGTCGGGGTGCAGCCCGGGGGTCTCGGCCCAGACCCGGCGGTCGGCGAGCTGCCCGTCCGCACCGATCGCGTACGCGGTCAGGCGGCTCCCCCACGACTCGGCGACGAGCAGCGTGTGGCCGTCGTCGACCACGGCCATCCCGTTGGGGAACGCCAGCCCGTCGGCGACCCGCTCGACCGTGCCGTCGGGCCGGACCAGGACGATGAACCCGACCGCCCCCGCCTGGGACGGATCCACCGCACCCCCGTACGCGAAGCCGATGTTGTTCACGTACGCCGACCCGTCGGCGGCCAGCACCAGCTCGTTCCAGGGGTGGTCACCGAAGCCGGCCAGGCTCGCGTAGGGTGTCGGCTCGCCGCCGCCGGCCGCCAGCAGCACGGCCCGGTCGGGCGTCGAGACCAGCAGCGGCCGGAATCCGTCCGGGGTGGCCAGCAGGTCGAAGCAGAGCGGGAAGCTCGCTCGCCGGGCGACCACCTCCGGCGTCAGGTCCGGACCGACGCGGGCGATGGTGCCGGCGGCCCAGTCCGCGTACCAGAGGGCTCCGTCCCGCCACCGCAGCGACTCCGGAAAGCCGAGACCGGAGACCAGAACCTCGTGCCGCCCGTACGTCGTCATGCTGGTCCGACCCCCGATCCGTGAGATTCTCATCGGTCTGGAACCTCAACATTTCCTGCGTCGTTAGGTCAGTTCGACAACGAGTTCGCATCCGCACCTCGGTGCGGCAACGAATCGTTCAGTAACGAGCCGGGGTCGATCTCAGGGTATCTTCAGGGCACTGAAGGAATCCTCCGAGCGCCCCCGGACGTTAGACAAGTTGCATAGGCAACGAAAGGGGCCGACGTGGTGGCTACGAGCACACGCAATCGAGTATCTGAAGGCATAGATGGCAAGGACGCGGTGGGCCTCTACCTGGAGGGCATCGCGAAGACTCCGCTGCTGACCGCGGCGGAAGAGGTCGAGCTGGCCAAGACGATCGAGGCCGGGCTCTACGCGGAGAAGATCCGCTCCGGAGTGGTCACGTCCGCCGAGCGGGGCAGGAAGGCCAAGCGGCCCACTCCTGAGGAGCTGGAGTTCCTGATCGAGGACGGTCAGCGCGCGCTGCAGCGGTTCGTCACGGCGAACCTGCGGCTCGTGGTGTCGGTGGCCCGCAAGTACGGGCGCTCGCAGATGCCGCTGCTGGACCTGGTCCAGGAGGGCAACACCGGTCTGATCCGGGCGGTCGAGAAGTTCGACTACACCAAGGGCTTCAAGTTCTCCACGTACGGCACCTGGTGGGTCCGGCAGTCGATCAGCCGGGGCATCGCCCAGCAGGGCCGGATCGTGCGGCTGCCGGTGCACGTCGCCGAGCAGGTCAACCAGGTCGGCGCCGTGCGGCGCACCCTGGAGCGCCGGCTGGGTCGTGACCCGGAGGTCGTGGAGATCGCCGACGAGATGGGCATCGAGGTCGATCGGGTCCTGGACCTGATCCGCTACGGCCGTGAGCACGTCTCGCTCGACGCTCCCGTCGAGGAGGGTGGCGACACCGCCCTCGGCGACCTGATCGCCCGCGAGCCCATGCCCGGTCCGGACGAGGTCTACATGGACGCCGAGGAGCACCAGCGCCTGGAGTCCCTGCTCGACGAGCTGGACGAGCGGTCCGCGGACGTGGTCCGTCGCCGCTACGGCCTGCTCGACGGTCGCCAGGCCAAGCTCGCCGACATCGGCGCCGTCTGGGGCATCACCGCCGAGCGCGTCCGTCAGATCGAGCGGCACGCCATCGCCAAGCTGCGGAACAAGACGGTCCTCGCCGCCTGATCCTCCAGCACCGGTACCGATCGAAGCCCGTCCCCGTTCTCGGGGGCGGGCTTCGTCGTGTCTGGGGGTGGGACCGGGTGCCGAGCGGGATGACCGTCCGTGACTCGCCGGCGGGTTCTGGGTCAGGACAGGCGCACCCGGTCACCGTCCGTGACTCGCCGGCGGGCTACCGGTCTCGTGGCGGGTCGGTCAGGACAGGCGCACCCGGTCACCGTCCGTGACTCGCCGGCGACATCCGGCCCCACCGGCAAGCTCTCGCACCCGCGCGCCGTGCGCCGTCCCGCCGATCTCAGTGCTCCCGCAGCGGGCGGATCAGACCTTCCTGGGCCACGGTGCAGACCAGCGCGCCGTCCTGGAAGAGCCGGGCCGTCGACAACCCCAGTGCCGAGGAGGCCGAGGGTGAGACCTGGTCGTACAGCAGCCACTGGTCGGCCCGGAACGGCCGGTGGAACCACATCGCGTGGTCGATGGAGGCGGCCTGCACGTTGAGTCCGATGATCAGGCCGTGCGGCGTGGTGCTGGCCGACAGCAGGGTCAGGTCGCTGGCGTACGCGAGGGCGCTCTCGTGCTGGCGCGGGTCGTCCCCCAACGACCCCGACGTGCGGATCCAGACCCGGGCCCGGGCGGGATGTGCCGGGTCGATCAGGATCCCGTTCGGTGGTCGCGAGTCGCCGATGTAGCGGACCTCCAGCGCACCCCACTCCTGTTCCCAGAGCGACGCCGGCCGTCCGGAGGCCTGCGACAGGACCTCGCTCAGGGTCGGGCAGTCCTCCGGAGCCGGTACGTCGGTGGGGACGGCGTCGGCGTGCTCGACCCCCTCCTCCGGGGTGTGGAACGACGACGAGGCGAAGAAGATCACCGAGCCGCCCTGGCGGGCCACCGCCCGGCGGGCCGAGAAGGAGCGTCCGTCGCGGATGTTCTCCACGTCGAACACGATCGGCAGGTCGGTCCGTCCGGGTCGGATGAAGTAGCCGTGCATCGAGTGCAGCCGGCGGTCGTCCGGCACCGTGCGGGAGGCCGCGACCAGGCCCTGGGCCAGCACCTGACCCCCGAACACCCGCTGCAGCGCCGTCTTGGGCTGCCGGCCGCGGAAGAGCCCGACCTCGATCTCCTCGAGGTCCAGCAGGTCGACGAGCTCGGTCACAGATCCAGGCATGGGTGCGACCCTACCGAGGCCCCTACCGAGGCTCGATCACTCCTCCGTGCGGTCCCGCTCGGCCAGGAACCGCTCGAACTCCGCGCCGATCTCGTCGGCGCTCGGCACCTGCTGGCTGGTGTCGGCGGCCATCGCGTCGTACTGCTGCTCCAACGTCGCGACCAGCTCCTGCACCTCACCCGACTGCGCCATCTCGGTGTTGATGTCGGTCAGGTTGGAGGCCGACGCCTCCTCCAGCGGCTCCAGCGGGATGGCGAGGCCGGTGGCCTGGCTGAGCTGGCGGGTCAGCGCCAGACCCGCCGCCGGGAACGCGGCCTGCGCCAGGTAGTGCGGCACGTGCGCGGCGAAGCCCATCGCCTTGCGGTCGAGCTGGCCGAGGCGGTACTCCAGCAGGCCGGTGAAGCTCGCCGGGACCTCCACCCGGTCGATCCAGCTGCGGTAGCCCTGCACCAGCTCCGGATCGGTGGCGTGGGCGGTCGCGGTGATGGGTCGGCTGTGCGGCACGGCCATCGGGATGCCGTGCAGCGTGATGGTCAGCCGGACGTCGAGCTGCTCGATCAGCCCGATCACGGCCGCGGCCAGACGCTCCCACTGGACGTCGGGTTCGGGCCCGCTGAACAGCAGGAACACCTCGCCCTGCTCGTCGGTCATCTTCAACAGCCGCAGCTGCAGGTCGGCGTACGAGCGCCACTGGTTCGTGTCGAAGATCATCGCCGGCCGCCGGCTGCGGTAGTCGTGCAGCTGGTCGTGGTCGAAGACGGCCACCACCTCCGAGTCGAGCTGCTCGATCAAGTTCGCCGTCAGCAACCGGCCGGCCTGCCCGGCGTCGACGAAGCCGTCGAGCTGGTGCACGAGCACCGGACGGTGCCCGGCCAGGCCGGCCAGGACGTCCTCGTGCACGGTGTAGAGCTGCCGTGGGTCCAACATGGGACCCAACCTACCCAGCCCGGGCACCTCAGCGGTCGTCGTACGCGGATCGAGAGATCAGCCGCCGAGCCGGCGGCGGGCCTCGGCGATCGCGGTCATCACCCGTTTCTCCGACACCGACACCTTGGTCCGCAGGTTCTGGGCGAACAGACTGACCCGCAGCTCCTCCAGCAGCCAGCCGATCGCATCCAGGTCCTCGGGCAGCGGCCCGGGCGGGGCGAGGTCGCAGGCGGCGGCGTACGCGTCTTCGCAGCGGCCGATCACCTCCGCGCCCCGGACGTCGCGGACCGGCGCGGCCACCAGCGCGGTCAGCCGCTGCTCGGCGGCCGACAGGTAGCGCGGCACGTCGACCAGGTGCTCGTAACCGGTGGCGGCGACGAAGCCGGCGAAGACCAGGTTGCCCAGCTGCTCGGACACGTCCTCGGCGGCGGCCGGGGCCAGCGCCGCCGCCCGCGGCACCAGGGCCAGTGTCCGCTGCCGGAGGGTGAGCGTCTGAGCGACCACGTGCACGATGGACCGCATCTGGTCGGCGTTGTCGACCCGGACGGTGTCGCAGAGCCGCCGGAACGTCGCCTCGTCCCGGGTGTCGTCGCCGCCGGCCCGCCGGATCAGCTCGCCCACCGAGGCCAGCCGGGCGTCGGCCAGCAGGGCCGGGACGCTCGCGTACGGGCTGGTGCCCAGCGACAGCTTGTCGGTGTTGCCGAGGTGCGAGATGACCCACTTGGTCGGATCCGGGGTCTGCAGCTGGACGAGCCGGCGCAGCCCGCGGCGGTGGGCGGCGCGCTGCCGGTCGGCGTTCTCGGCCACGGTCAGCCCGACGGTGGTGCCCTCGTCGACCAGCGCCGGGTAGCCGACGACCCGGTGGCCGCCCCGGGTCAGCTCGACGGTGGGGGCGATGGTGGCGAACACCCAGTCCGTGGCGCCGGCGCGGGTGTGCTCCGCCGCGGCTCGGGTGAGCGTCTGCTGCACCTTGGGAGCGAGCTGCTCGGTCAACGCGGCGAGATCCTTGCCCACCGCGACCTCGCCGCGATCGCCGGTGATCACGAAGGTCACCCGCAGGTGGCCGGGCACCTTCTCCAGATCGATCTCGGTCGGTTCGACCCGCTCCCCGGTCAGCCCGCGCAGGGCCCGGGCCAGCGCCTGCGGCAGGGACTCCTGGACGCCACCGGGCGCCGGGTGATCCGCCAGCCAGCGGAGCGCCCGGCCGGCGTACTCCGGCGCCGGCACCAGGGTCCTGCGAACCGCCTTGGGCAACGCGCGGATCATCTCGGTGACCAGCTCGGAGCGCAGGCCCGGGACCTGCCAGGAGAACGGTGCGCTGTCCAGCTGGTTGAGCACGGCCAGCGGTATCTCCACGCTCACCCCGTCACGTGGGTCGCCCGGTGAGAACCGGTAGCTGACCGCGAGCTCGTGCTCACCGCCCGGGTCCGGTGTCCCCTTCCGAACGGGAGTCACCGTCCAGTGATCCGGGAAGGCCGCCCCACCGCCGGTCGGGTCGGCGACCACCAGGTCGTCCATGGTCATGGTCAGCAGGTCGGGCTGCTCGGGTCGGGTGAGCCGCCACCAGCGGTCGAAGTGCGCGCCGGACGTGACGTCGGCCGGCACCCGGGCGTCGTAGAAGTCGTAGATCACCTGGTCGTCGACCACCAGGTCACGCCGCCGGGTCCGCTCCTCGAGCTCGGCGGCCTCCGCCCGCAGCTGCTGGTTGTCCTCGAAGAAGTGGTGCCGGGTGCGCCACTGCCCCTCGACCAGGGCCGACCGGAGGAAGATCTCCCGCGCTTCCACCGGGTTCACCCGCGCGTACGGGACCTTCCGGCCGGCCACGATCGGGACTCCGAACAGGCTGACCGTCTCCGACGCCAGGACGGCGGCCTGCCGGGAGGACCAGTGCGGTTCGGCGTACGCGCGCTTGATCACGTGGGCGCCGACCTCCTCGACCTGCGCCGCACTGACCGGGCCGACCGTGCGGGCCCACAACCGGGTGGTCTCCACGATCTCGCCCGCCATCACCAGCGGCGGCTGGGTCCTGGCCAGCGAGGAGCCCGGGTTGATCGCGAAGCGGGTGCCGCGGGCCCCGATGTACTCGCGCAGGGGCGCTCGCCCGCGAGGTCTCCGCTGCCCCTTGGACGGCTCCTCCTTGAGGTCGGCCAGACCGACCTGGGACAGCAGACCGGTGAGGATGGCGGTGTGCACCCGCTCGATCGGGGCCGGGGCGGCGTTGCGCTGCAGCTTGAGATCACGGGCGATGTCGCGCAGCTGGGCGTGCAGATCCTGCCACTCGCGGATGCGCAGGAAGTGCAGGTACTCCTGCCGACACATCCGCCGGAACGCGTTGCCGGACAGGGTTCTCTGCTGACGACGCAGGTAGTCCCAGAGTCGCAGGTACGCCTGGAAGTCGCTGCCGTCCGGGTCGGGCGGCTCGGGTTTGGCGTCGGACGCAGTCGCGTCCTCCCCCGGTGCCTCCTCGTCGCCGGCCATCGGCGCCCAGAACCGCCGGTGCAGGGCCTCGGCCTTGTCGCGCTCCTCGGCCGGGCGCTCGCGGGGGTCCTGGATGGACATGCCCGCGACGATGATCATGATCTCGGCCAGGCAGCCGAGCTTCTCGCCGGCCAGCAGCATCCGGCCCATCCGCGGGTCCACGGGGATCTGGGCCAGCCGACGGCCGATGCCCGTCAGCTTCGGCCGCTCGCCCAGGCCGGACGAGAGCGCCCCGAGCTCGCTCAGCAGCCGCAGGCCGTCGTTGATCTGACTGGCGTCCGGCGCCTCCACGAACGGGAACGTCGCGATCGCCCCCAGGTCGGCGGCGGTCATCTGCAGGATCACCGACGCCAGGTTGGTCCGCAGGATCTCCGGTTCGGTGAACTCCGGCCGGGCGGCGAAGTCCTCCTCGTCGTACAACCGGATGCAGACGCCGGGCGCGACCCGGCCGCAGCGACCGGCCCGCTGGTTGGCCGACGCCTGCGAGATCGGCTCGATCGGCAGCCGCTGCACCTTCGTCCGGGCGGAGTAGCGCGACATCCGTGCGGTGCCGGGATCGACGACGTAGCGGATCCCGGGCACGGTGAGCGAGGTCTCGGCCACGTTGGTGGCCAGCACGATCCGCCGGCCGGTGTGGGCGCTGAACACCCGGTGCTGCTCGGCGGCCGACAGCCGGGCGTACAGGGGCAGCACCTCGGTCCG
The DNA here is from genome assembly GCA_963759915.1 of uncultured Actinomycetota bacterium. Classification (GTDB taxonomy): domain Bacteria; phylum Actinomycetota; class Actinomycetes; order Propionibacteriales; family Propionibacteriaceae; genus Microlunatus. The sequence continues at coordinate 43,280 of CAVXBJ010000025.1, forward strand.
GCGCAGGTCCATCGCGGTGATCGCGTCGGCGGCGTCGCGGATCTCCCGCTCGCCCGAGCAGAACACGAGGATGTCGCCGTCCCCGACCGCGCTCAGCTCGGTGATCGCCGCGCAGATGCCGCCGACCTGGTCGGCTTCGCCGTCGGCCAGGATCGGCCGGTAGCGCACCTCCACCGGGTACGTGCGCCCGGAGACCTCGATGATCGGCGCGCTGGTGCCGTCGGCGTCGGCGAAGTGCGCGGCGAACCGGTCGGTGTCGATGGTGGCGGAGGTGATGATGATCTTGAGATCGGGGCGCCTGGGCAGCAGCACCTTCAGGTAGCCCAGCAGGAAGTCGATGTTGAGACTCCGCTCGTGGGCCTCGTCGATGATGATCGTGTCGTAGCGACGAAGATCACGATCATGACCGATCTCGGCCAGCAGCACCCCGTCGGTCATGATCTTGACCCGGGTCTCGGCCGACGCCTTGCGGGTGAACCGGACCTGGTAGCCGACCAGCTCGCCCAGCGGGCTCTTCAGCTCCTCGGCGACCCGCTCGGCCACGCTGCGGGCCGCGATCCGTCGGGGCTGGGTGTGACCGATCGAGGTACGCCCGAGCTCCAGGCAGATCTTGGGGATCTGGGTGGTCTTGCCGGACCCGGTCTCACCGGCGATGACCACCACCTGGTGCTCGGCGATGGTCCGGGCGATCTCCTCGCGCCACAGGCTGATCGGCAGCGCCGGGTCGTAGGTGATCGGGTGGGCCAGTCCGGGCACGGTCACACTGCCTACCTCCGGCAGGACAACAGAAGTCAGCACCGGTCCGGACATTCCGACCATGCTAGTCGGGTCCCCCGGCGTTCTCGCTCGGGTTTGTGCGCCTCGCACTGGTTCGAACCCGAGCGAGGAGCACGGTCCCGCGAGGGGCACGTGCGCGGGCCGGGTCACCAGTTGGTCAGGGACCGGGTCAGGATGGCCGCGATGTCGTCCGGGGTGGGCGTCTTGGCGCAGGTGGCGAGCAGCCGCTGCTGCTTCCACGTGCCCGGCACGAGCTCCGCCACATCCGCCTCGGTGTAGCCCACTCCCCCGATGCCGTTGGGGATGCCGATGTCGCGCATCAGGTCGACCAGCACCGCGGGCAGCTGGTCGGCGGGGTCGGGCACCCGGTCGGCGGTCGGTGCCAGCAGCGCGGCCACCCTCAGGTGCCGTTCGGGCGCCGCGTCGAACCCGAACCGGAACGCCTCGGGCGCGGTCAGGGACACCGCGATCCCGTGCGGCACCATCGGCTCGTGCTGCGGGTACCCGGGCGGCCGGAAGTCCTTGACCATCCCGGCGATCGGGTACGCGTTGGCGTGGGGCAGGTGCACCCCGGCGTTGCCGAAGCCCATCCCGGCGAAGGTGGCGGCCATCATCATGTCCGTCCGCGACTCCCGGTCGCCCACGTGCACCGCCCGCCGGAACGACCTCGCCAGCAGCGACAGCGCCTGCTCCGACCACAGGTCGGAGATCGGGTTGGCGCCGCAGTAGGTCACCCGCTGCTCGGCGGTCTTGGGCTCGAAGTCGGCGTACCACTTGGCGGTGTAGGACTCCGCGGCGTGGCAGAGGATGTCCATCCCGGCCGCGGCGGTCACCTCGGGCGGCAGGGTCATGGTCAACGACGGGTCGATGACGGCCATGGTCGGGCGCAGTCGCCAGTGGCTGATCCCGGTCTTCACCCGCAGCGACACGATGTCCATGACGCAGACGTTGGTGCTCTCGGCGCCGGTGCCCGCGGTGGTGGGCACGGCGAACAGGGGCTTCAGCGCCCCCGGAGGGATCCGGGCCCGACCGATCGGTGCGTTGAGGTAGTCCATCAGCTCACCGGGGAACGTGGTCAGCAGGTTGACGGCCTTGGCCGTGTCGATCGCACTGCCGCCACCGACGGCGACGAAGGCGTCCCACGGCCCGTGCTCGGCCGCGTACGCGACGGCGGTTTGCAGGCTCTCGTCGGTCGGCTCGACGTGCACCTCGGCGAAGACCTCGGCGGTGATCTCGTACGCCGTCAGCCGGTCCGCGATCCGGTGCGGGATGCCGGTGGCCACCAGCCCGGGATCGGTGAGCACCAGCACCCGACGGACGCCGTACTGGCCCAGGTCGAAGCCGATCTCGTCGCTGGCCCCCCAGCCGATCTTCAACGGGGGCGCGCCCCAGGTGAAGACGGTCTCCTCACCGCTCACGAGAACCCCCCTCGGCGTGGGAACGGTGCCTCACAGGATCGGAGCCAAGCGGGCGGCGATCCCCCGCGCCCAGCCGTCGATCTCCTCCCGGTCACGGTAGTCGGCGGCGACCGAGCTGCTGGTCACCCACCGGCGGAACCGGTCATCAGCCCGGGCCGGGTCGAGGTTGCCTCCGAACACGACCGGACCGTACGCCCCCAGCCGGCGGGCCAGCCAGCGGATCCGCAGCGACGGTCTGGTCGAGCGACCCTGACCACCGCACGGGCCGCTCTGGAACAGCCACACCGTGCGGGTCCGCAGGGCGGCGCGGTGGTCCCGCAGGAACCGGACGACCTCCGGTCGCCACCGACCGTGGTAGACGGCACTGCCGACCACCACGGCCTGGAAACCGTACGGGGACGGGGCCGTGGCGGCGACGCTGACCACGACCTGCAGGCCCGCGCGCCGGAGCGCCTCGGCGATCCACTCGGCGATCTCCGCGGTCGACCCCATCACGGAGCCGTAGGTGACGAGCACCTGGCGCATCCGTCGGACCGCCGGTCAGCGGGGAATGAGCTGGCGGCCGGTCACCTGGTCGATCGGGATGACCACGAAGAGGGTGCGCGGACCCCGGCCCACGGGTCCGGTGCGTCGCCACCGCGGAGCCGGCCGAGCTCCTCCTCGGTCAGCAGCTCCGCGGTGCCGGTCACCACCACGCTCCAGCCGGCCTCGAGGAAGTCGTCGATGTCGTCGACCTCGAAGGCCACCGGGGTGGTGACGGCGCGGGCCGCCAGCCCGTAAGCGAGGGTGCGGAAGACGATGCGCTCGCCGACCAGGGTGAAGTTCATCGGCATGATCATCGGTGCTCCCTCGTGCAGGAACGCCAGTCGTCCGACCTTCTTGGCGGCGAGGAGCCGGAGTGACTCCGCTCGATCCAGGTCCAGGATCTTGGCGCCCCGCGACATCGCCAACCAGTAGTCCTCGTGAGTCGTCATCTGTCTCTCCTCGTGTCGGTTCCAGTCTTGCGGACCGGCCCGGTGCGTGCCAGGGACCCCGTGCCCAAGGCCCGGGGACCTTGGTCCCACGACGGCGCGCGCTCCGACTCCGGGTCAGGCGGGGAGGGGCACCTGCCAGAGGAAGCGGGTGCCGCCCTCGGGTCGTCGCACCACCTCGACCAGACCACCGGAGTAGCCGGCCCGGACGGCCGCGTTGCGCAGTCCGTTGCCGCGATGGCGGTCCTCGCCGATCCCCACCCCGTTGTCCTCCACCTGGACGCGCAGCACCTTGTCGTCGAGGTCGGCAGTGACGGTCAACGAGACGCGGGACGCGTCGGCGTGCTTGGCCACGTTGGTCAGCGACTCGCGGACCACGGCGAGCACGTCGGCCCGCAGACCATCGGGGACCACGCTGTCCAGCGGACCGACGAAGGTGACCCGGGGATCGGAGCCGAGCATCTCGGAGAGATCGGCGACCACGCCGAACAGCTCGGTCCGCAGGCTGCGGACCTCGCCGCTCGCCTCGTGCTGCAACGAGAAGATCGTCGACCGGATGTCCACGATGGTCGCGTCCAGGGCGTTGATGTAACCGACCAGGCGGTCGGAGACAGCTTCGTCGCTCATCCGCCGGACCGTGCTCTGCAGGCCGAGACCGACGGCGAAGATGCGTTGGATGACGTGATCATGGAGGTCTCGCGCGATCCGGTCGCGGTCGGTGTAGACCGCCAGTCGACGGCGGTTGCGCTCGTTGCGGGCGTGGTCGATGGCCAGCGACACGTGGCTGGCGAACGCGACCACCATCTCGCACTCGTCGGCGCTGAACGGGTTCTCGCGGTGCAGGGCGATCACCCCGAGCGGCACGTCGTGCACCAGGCAGGTGACGAGCAGCAGGTGTCCCGACGAGAGCCCGTACGCCAGCAGATCCGCCCCGCTCAGCTGCACCGGTGACGGCCCCGCCGGCAGGCTCTGGCCGGTGAGCTGCCCGAGGTCACCCGCGACCGCGTCGACCACGAAACCCTGGGCCGGTCCGTGCGGGTCCAGCTCGCCGGCCCGGTCGGCGCCCGGGCCCGCCTCGGCGACCCCGGGGAGGGACACCATCACGCCGCGACAGCGGCCCGCCTCGAGCGCGGCTCCGGCAACCAGCTCGGCGGCCGGTCGGAGGTCGGTGCTGAGCTGGGGGGCCAGGCGGGCTGCGGCGGCGAGCCACCGTTGCCGGGCCTGGGCCTCGTCGAACAGGCGGGCGTTCTCGATGGCGACCCCGGCGGCGGCGGCCAGTCCCCGGACCAGCCGTTCGTCGTCGGCGGTGAAGCCGCCCGGCTTCTCGGTGAGGTAGAGGTTGCCGAACACCTCTCCGCGCACCCGCACCGGCACCCCGAGCAGCGTGTGCATCGGCGGATGGTGGGCGGGGAACCCGACGGAAGCGGGATGAGCGGTGAGGTCGGTCAACCGCAGCACCCGGGGATCCTCGACCAGCAACCCGAGCATGCCGTGACCCTCCGGCAGCGGACCGATCTCGGCGACCTGCTCGGCGGTCAGACCCACCTGGTGGAAGCTGACCAGCCGCGGGCCCGCCGTGCTCGCCCCCTCGGGTCGCAGCACACCGAGGGCACCGTACGCGGCACCGGTCAGGTCGCGGGCCCGCGCGACGATGCGGGCGAGCAGGTCGCGCAGCTCCAGGTCACCGGCCAGCCCCAGCACCGCGTCCAGCAGCGCGTGCGAGACGGGGTCGTCGACCCACCCGCCGTCGTTCCCAGCCGTTCGCTCGCTCATCGTCTTCCTCGTCCTCGACACCCGGGGGCCTGCCTGGTCGCCGGGGTCCCGGCCGCGGCAGCCCGCGCTGTGCCCATTCCAGCAGACGGGTGGACGCCGGCGAGCCGCCGCCGGCGGGTGCCGGTGGCGGCTCGAGGGTGCGCTGTGACCGTCAGCGTGATCGGTCGGTCTGGGATGTCTAGACCAGCCAGCGGTTCTTCTTCACGAAGCCCTGACTCGCCCACCAGCGGCCCAGGCCCCAGGTCGTCCCGGCCGCGGTGAGGGCGAACAGGATCAAGGTGACCGCGCCGGTCAGGTGGTCGTCCAGGATGGGGTTGGTGGTCAGCGGCAGCACGACGGCCCACATCATCACGTACATCACGGTGCCCGCGACGGCGGCGATCTTGAGACCGATGCCGAGGATGAGGGCGAGACCGATGCCGAGCAGGCCGAGCATGAAGAGCACGTTGACGAAGCCGTTGCCGGCCAGGGCGTGGTAGAACCCCGAGAACGGGCCCTCCGAGCTGCTGAGGAATCCCTTGGTGGGACTGCCGCCGTTGATCCAGGCCTTGGCGGCCGGTGTCGCGAAGCCGAGCCCGAAGGTCTTGTCCAGGAAGGCCCACAGGAAGGTGAAGCCGAACATGATCCGGAGCACGGCCAGGACGCGGCGGGCGGCGAGACTGCCGACGATCGGCTGATCGGTGACGGTCGGAGCCGACGTGACCGGCTCCTGGGTGATGTTGCTCATCGTGCACTCCTGAGGTCTGATCTCGGCTGTCTGCCGATACCCTCATCCAACGCCGGTGCGGCCGGTGTCGGCAGGGCCGCAGGTCAGCACTCTCGTGGGCCGAAGGTCCCGTGGGGGGCCCCGACGCCCGACAGCGCCGACCCGTACGGCAGGAGTCGGGTCAGCCCAGCAGCTTGGCCGCGAGCACGGCCGCCTGCGTACGGCGCTCGAGACCGAGCTTGGCCAGCAGGCTGGACACGTAGTTCTTCACCGTCTTCTCGGCCAGGTAGAGGCGCTCGCCGATCTGCCGGTTGGTCAACCCCTCGGCGATCAGCTCGAGGATCTCGCGTTCCCGCTCGGTCAGCTGGGCCAGCTCGGAGGGCGCGTCGTCGGCGTGCCGGAGTCGGTCCAGCACCCGGGTGGTGACGGCCGGGTCGAGCAGCGACTGGCCGGCGGCGACCCGGCGGACGGCGTCGACCAGGTCGGTGCTGCGGATCTGCTTCAGCACGTAGCCGGAGGCGCCGGCCATGATCGCCGCGAACAGCGCCTCGTCGTCGTCGTAGGAGGTGAGGATGAGCCCGCGGATGGAGGGATCGCGGGAGCGGATCGACCGACACACGTCGATGCCGCTTCCGTCGGGCAGCCGGGCGTCCAGCACGGCGACGTGCGGTCGCAGAGCCGGGATGATCCGCTCGGCCTCCTTCGCCGAGCCGGTCTCGCCCACCACGACCAGGTCGTCCTCGGACTCGAACAGGTCGCGCAGGCCGTGGCGGACGATCTCGTGGTCGTCGAGCAGGAAGATCCGGGTCCGACCGTCCTCCTCGGACGGCTGACTCACGTGATCACCCGGCCGGTCACGTGATCCGGCGTGATGGCGAGGACCAGGTTGCGGGCACCGGGCGCCCAGGGGATCGGTTCCTGCCGCGTCCACAGGCCGGCGAGCTCGTCGGGGTTGTCGGCCGCCTGGATCATGCCCCGCACCAGCACGGTCCAGCCGGTGCGGGTGTCGACGTCGAAGTCGTCGACCTCGAAGGCGACCCGATGCGCGTTCCGCAGCTCTGACAGGGCGCCGTACGGTGCGGTCCGGAAGATGATCGTCTCGTCGCGCAGGAGATACGTCACGGGCAGGATCTGGGGACCGTCCGCCGCGTTCCACCCGACCCGCCCGACCGTGTGCGATCGCATCAGAGCAAGGCACTCCGTGGCCGGGAGGGCGTTGAACCGGCGCTGCGGCCCATCGTGCGACGACACGCTCAGGCCTCCCGGACCGGTCGCTGCCAGGTCCAGTCGCGGACCTCGGGCATGTCCTCCAGGTGCTCGACGATGTAGGCGTGGTGCCGGTCCAGCTGGGACTGGGCCCACGCCTTCACCGCACTCGCCCCCGGTGGCGTGCGCTTGGCGTTGTTGATGGCGTCCATCACCAGGTGGTAGCGCGACGCCCGGTTGCGGACGACCATGTCGAAGGGCGTGGTCGTGGTGCCCTGGTCGATGAAGCCGCGCACGTGGAACCGGTCGGCGTCCGGCCGGCCGTGGACCAGCTGGTGGACCGCACCGGGGAAGCCGTGGAAGGAGAAGACCACGTCGACCCGATCGGTGAACAGCTCGCTGAAGAACGTGTTGTCCACGCCGTGCGGGTGGTCCTGAGGTCGCGGCAGGGTCATCAGGTCGACGACGTTGACCACCCGGACGACGAGGTCGGGCAGCATCTCCCGCAGCAGCTGGGCGGCGGCCACGGTCTCCATGGTGACCACGTCGCCGGCCGCGGCCAGCACGATGTCGGGGTCACGGCTGCCGTCGTCGTTGCCGGCCCAGGACCAGATGCCCGCGCCGGTCGGTGCAGTGGTCCACCGCCTCGTCGATGGTCAGCCACTGCTGCTGCGGCTGCTTGTCGATGACGATCAGGTTGATGTAGCTCTTCGACCGCAGGCAGTGGTCCCACACCGACAGCAGCGTGTTGGCGTCCGGCGGCAGGTAGACCCGGGAGACGTCGCCGCGCTGGGTGATCACGTTCTGGATCAGACCGGGGCCCTGGTGGGAGAACCCGTTGTGGTCGTTCCGCCAGGTGGTGGAGGTGAGCAGGATGTTCAGGCTCGGCACCTTGGCCCGCCACGGCAGGTGGTTGGCCTCCTCCAGCCACTTGCTGTGCTGGATGGTCTGCGAGGCGCTGACCATGGCGAACGCCTCGTAGGTGGCGAACAGGCCGTGCCGCCCGGTCAGGGTGTAGCCCTCCAGCCAGCCGTGGCAGTTGTGCTCGCTGAGCACCTCCATCACCCGGCCGTCGGCGGAGAGCTTCACGTCGGCGTCGGTGACCGTCTCCATGAAGGCGCGGTCGGAGACCTCGAAGACGGCCCCGAGCCGGTTGGTGTTGGTCTCGTCGGGGCAGAACAGGCGGAAGTTGTCGGGGTTGCGGCGATAGATCTCGGCCGTCATCTCCCCCATCCGCCGGGTCGACTCGACCGCGGTGCCCGGGTCGGTCAGCTCGACCGCGAAGTCCCGGAAGTCCGGCAGGTCGAGGTCCTTGGTGAGCAGTCCGCCGTTGGCGTGCGGCGACGCGCTCATCCGCAGGTCGCCCTCGGGGTTGGCGGCCAGCACCAGCTCGACCGGGTGCCCGTCGGCGTCGAACAGCTCCTCCGGCCGGTACGACTGCAGCCACTCGCCCAGCAGGACCAGGTGCTCGGGATTCTCCCGGACCCCGGACAGCGGGACCTGGTGGCTGCGCCAGGTGCCGGTCACCGTGACCCCGTCGATCTTCTTCGGTCCCGTCCACCCCTTGGGCGAGCGCAGGATGATCATCGGCCAGTGCGGTCGGTGCTCGATCCGACCGGCGGCGCGGGCCTCGGTCTGGATGGACCGGATCTTCGCGTACGCCTCGCCGAGCGCCTCGGCGAACCGGTGGTGCATGCCGGGCAGGTCATCGCCACTGACCTCGATGACGTCGTAGCCGTGACCCTCCAGCAGCGAGCGGACCTCGGTCTCGGGCTTGCGGCCGAGCACGGTGGGTCCGGCGATCTTGGCGCCGTTGAGGTGCAGGATCGGCAGCACCGCCCCGTCGCGGGTCGGGGTTGATGAAGGAGATGCCCTTCCACGACCCCTCCAGCGGGCCGGTCTCGGCCTCGCCGTCGCCGACCATGGTGACGGCCAGCAGGTCCGGGTTGTCCATCACGGCGCCGAAGGCGTGCACCAGGGCGTACCCCAGCTCGCCACCCTCGTGGATGGAGCCGGGCGTGGTCACCGACACGTGGCTGGGGATGCCGCCGGGGGCGGAGAACTGCCGGAACAGCCGCTTGATGCCGTCCCGGTCCTGGGTGATGGTCGGGTAGGTCTCGGTGTAGCTGCCCTCCAGGTAGCCGGCGGCCACCAGGGCGGGACCGCCGTGACCGGGGCCGGTGATGTAGACGCACTCCTGGCCGGTGTGCTTGATCAGCCGGTTCACGTGGGCGTAGACGAACGAGAGACCGGGGCTGGTGCCCCAGTGACCGAGCAGTCGCGGCTTGATCTGGTCCCTGGTCAACGGCTCGCTGAGCAGCGGGTTGTCCTTGAGGTAGATCTGACCGATGGTCAGGTAGTTGTTGGCCCGCCACCACGCGTCGATCGAGGCGATCTCGGCCTCGGTGGCCGGCGGCAGAACGGTCTGATCGGTGACATCGGGTTCGGTGAGGCTCATGCATTCTCCTGACGGGGACGCGGGCCGGGTGGACCCACTCAGTGATCGATCTTGGTGTGCGACGCGGACATTCGGGAGGGGCCATAGGTCCCGACCGCCGGGTCGGACTCCCTTTCCTCAGGCATCACCGGTCATCGAGACGGGACCGGCCCTCCTCGCGTGGGGTCGTCATCACGCGTCGCCGCCGAACGTCGTCCGACCGCCGAGCTTGGCGGCGAGCTCGTCGTCCACGCCGTCGGCCACGTCGGACATCACCTGCACGGCCTGGTGCAGGTGCGCGGGGACGAAGGGGCGGGCCGGCACCGAGGTGATCACGAAGACGCGGTCGCGCACCAGCTGGAACTTCACCCACCGCGACTCCACGTTGAGGTCGTTGAGCACCTCCGTGGCCCGGGAGCGACCGCCGGCCACGTCGTGCACGACGGCCGAGAACAGCACGACGTCCTGCGCGTCCGCCGCGGTGCGGAGGAAGACCAGGGTGGAGCCCACCCGGATGACGATGTCGCCCTCCTCGTCACGGATCGGTGGATGGCCGAAGGCGGCGCCGAGCTCGCTCTCCACCAGCGCGTCGAGGTGATCTCGATCGGCCGGCAGGACGGCGATCATCGCCACCCCGCGCCCGTTCGATCGGTTGCGCTCGAGGCCGCTGCCCCGGCCGTCGGGTGCGGTCCAGCAGGGTCCCGGTCGCCACGGGGGTGGCGCCGTCGGGACCCTCGATGGCGGACGGCTCGGTACGGAGGATCTCAGCCAGCTGGTCGGGGTCGAGGAACACGGGGTGCTGCACGCCGTACACGTCGCGCAGACGCACCGACGACGAGCTCGGCCAGCTCATCGGACGCGTCCTGGGAGAAGTCGCAGGAGAAGTTCGGGCAGTCCTGGTCGGGCAGCCGCCAGCCCGCCTGCTCCATGCGCGGCCGTCTGCGCCTCGGTCAGCTGATAGCTCGGGCCCAGGCTGGGGTTGGCCGCCGCCTCGGCCCGGATCGTCAACCGCGCGGGGCTGGAGAGCCGGACGAAGGGCGGGTCCGTGGTGGCCGAGAAGGAGCGGATGGTCAGATCGGCCGACTCGTCGATCATCGAGATCACCTCAGCCAGGCGACCGGTGAACTCGGCCCAGGCCTGGGCCGTGCTCCGGTCGAGATCGAAGTCGTCGATCTCGGCCATCAGCCGTACCTCCCTGCCGGTCGTCGAACCGTAGAGCTTCCCTTCCCGATGAACCTACCTAGCGTCTCCCGCGTCCAACCGGGCGGGGGTGATGGGCGGCCCGGCCAGGTCAGGGGCCGGCGCGGTGCGGTCGACCGGGTGCGGTCGGCCGGGTGCGGTCGGCCGGGTGACCGTCCGTGGCTCGCCGGCGTCAACCGGTCGGGCATCAGGTCGGGCCGGCCCGCCGTCCGTGACTCGCCGGCGCTGACCGGTCAGTCCGCACGCACGGCCGCCCGCCGCCCGTGACTCCGCGGCGTCATCCGGTCAGGCCTCACGCACGGCCATCCGCCGCCGGTGACTCCGGGGCGTCATCCGGCTTCTGTTGAAGCCCGGCACGTCCGAGGCTCGAGCGTCGGGTACCGCTCCGGCTCCAGGCCGGTCGCCGTCTGCCGCCCGGAAGTCACGTCCGGCGAACCGGCACGCCGACCAGGTCACCGTTTCCCACCGCGAAGCCACATCCGGCCTCCGCGAGCTCCGTCCTGCTCGAAGAGCTTTCGTCTGCGGGCAACACCCCTCACGGGCAACAGGCTCCCGGGTACCACGCCGAGTCACGTGTTCCACGGCCCGCTCAGGCGAGGAGGGCGGCGATCAGGATCAGGGCCGGTACGGCCAGCACGGTGGACAGGAAGATCGAGTCCCGGGCGAGGACGACGCCCTGGTTGTAGCGCACGGCATGGGTGAACACGTTCTGGGCGGTCGGCAGCGCCGCGATCACCGTCACTGCGAACACGTCGGCCGGCTCCAGCCCCACCGCGAAGCGGGCGATCAGGAAGGCGACCAGCGGTTGGACGACAACCTTGAGCGCGACGATGGCGGCGACCGGGAGCCGGTCCTCCCCGGCCCCGAGCCGCGGGCCCAGGCGGAGCGACACCCCGTACGCCAGCAGCATCCCGGGCACCGCCATGTTGGCCACGAGCTGGAGCGGGTCGCCGATCAGTCGGCGGGATCGACAGCCCGGTGACCGACAGCAGCAGGCCCACCAGCGAGCCCACCGTCATCGGGTTGCGGAAGGGCCGGGTCAGCATGTACCAGACCCAGGCCCGCCGCGACAGGTCGCTCACCTTCGAGGTGGCCAGGTCCAGGGCCATCAGTCCGGCGGGCTGCAGGATCAGCATCTGGGTCAGCAGCATCGGCACGATCAGCGACGCGTTGCCCAGCGCGTACGCCGCGATCGGCAGCCCCAGGTTGCCGGCGTTGACGTACGCGGAGCCGAAGGCGCCGATGACGGTGTCGCCCACCGAGCGCTTCCACACCAGGCGGGCGAGCAGCAGCCAGATCGAGGCCGCGACCACCACGCTGACCAGCGAGGCGACCAGGTTCGCCGAGAAGATCTGGCTGACGTCGGTGTCGGCGAGGACCGTGACGATCAGGGCGGGGCTGGCCACGAAGAAGGACAGCCGGACCAGCGTCTTCTGGCCGTTGGCGTCGAGGATGCGCCACTGGGCGAGGAGGGCACCGAGACCGATGACGGCGCCGATGGTGACGAAGCCGGCGAGGACTCCGAGCACGACCCGCTCTCCCTCCGTCGCCTTGTGCGAGGGTCCATCATCACCGGCCGGCCCGAGCGCGACCGACCGGTCTCATCGGTGCCGGCCGTCGGCCTAGAGTGACGTCAACCCGCGGCCTTCGCACGGACCGCGGATCCGATGAAGGAGGCGCGCGTTGGCCGGCACCGTCGTTCCGTGGTCGGGCGACCCGAACGCCATGGCTGTGCTGCAGCCCCGGCGGCAGCGTTCCAGGCTCACGATCATCGCCATGATCGGACTGGGTCTGGCCCTGCTGCTGGTCGGTGTGCTGCTGCTGCTGGTCGGCGAACCGGTGCCGCTGCTGGTCTCGACGTTGGCCGCCGCGGTCTCGTTCCCGCTGCTGATCTGGTTCTTCTTCTGGCTCGACCGCTGGGAGCCGGAGCCGACGCGCTACCGCTGGGCGGCGCTCGTGTGGGGTTGCAGTGCGGCGGTGCTGATCGCGGCGGCCGCGCAGTTCGTCCTCGCGGCCTTCATCCGCTCCGAGTTCTGGCTCGCCGTCGTGGTCGCGCCGCTCACCGAGGAGTTCGCCAAGGGCCTGTTCCTGGTGCTGGTCGTCTGGCTGCGGCGGGCCCAGCTGCACGGGGTGGTGGACGGGATCGTCTACGCCGGGCTGGCCGGCATCGGCTTCGCCTTCACCGAGGACATCGTCTACTACTCCAGCGCGCTCACCGACGGCGGACCGACCGACCTCGCCGCCCTGGTGATCGTGCGCGGCATCTTCAGCCCGTTCGCGCACTCCCTGTTCACAGCCGCCATCGGTGTCGGCATCGGTGTGGCGGTGACGGCTCGATCCCGCGAGGCCCGGGTACTGGCACCGTTGCTGGGCTACCTGGTCGCCGTCCTGCTGCACGCCACCTGGAACGGCAGCACCATGGTCGCCCAGGGCCAGGGGTTCCTGATCGCGTACGTGGTGGTGATGCTGCCCGCACTGGCCGTTCTGGTGGTGCTCGCCACCAAGGCCCGGCAGCGGGAGGGGATCATCGTGCAGCAGTCGCTCGCCGACTGCGCCCGGCGGGGCTGGGTCACTGACGGTGACGTCGCGCTGGCCGGCAGCCTGGCCGCCCGACGGGCAGCACGGCGGGCGGCGAGACTGCGCGGCGGCCGTCCCGCCGAGCACCTGATGGAGACGTACCAGAACGAGCTGACCGCGCTGGCGTTCCTGCACGACGCGGTGATGACGTCGCCACCGCCGCCGGAGGAGAAGCTGGCCCGGCAGGTCGGTGACCTGATCACCCGCACCCAGATCCTGCGCCCGTACGCGTTGCCGTCGGAGCCGACCGGGCCGATCCCGACCCTGGGGCCGCTGGGTCCGAATCAGCCGGGTCCGAATCAGCCGGGTCCGAATCAGCTGGGTCCGGGTCGGCCGGGTGCGGGTCGGCCGGGTTCGACGAGCTAGTCGGCGACCCGCTCGGCCAACAGGACCGGGATGAGCCGGTCGGTCTTCTCCTGGTAGTCCGCATAGGGCGGGTACGCGGCCACGGCGCGCTCCCACCACTCGTCGCGTTCAGCCCCGGAGAGCTCGCGGGCGACGGCGTCGAACGGCTCGGGTCCGTCCTGCACCACCAGGGCCGTCGGGTCGGCCTGCAGATTGCGGTACCACTGCGGGTGCTGCGGCGCGCCGCCCTTCGAGGCGACCATCGCGTACGCCCCGTCGTGCTCCACCCGCATCAGCGGGTTCTTCCGCAGCTTGCCGGACTTGGCCCCGCGCGTGGTGAACACCACGATCGGCATCCCGGTGTCCCGCAGGGTGTTCGCCTCTCGGCCACCGGTCCGCTCGTAGGTCTCGACCTGGTCCCGTACCCACTGCTCCGGGCTGGGCTCGTACTCACCTGTCAATGGCACGTAACCGATCGTAGGCCCCGCCCCGGACGGCTCTCGCCGGGTGCCATGCTCGAGCATCGGAGCGGCAGACAGAGAGGACATCGCCATGCGTGTCGTGGGCATCATCGCCGACCTACCGGTGAGCGACATCGAGGCGGCCCGGGAGTTCTACGCCGGCTACCTCGGACTGAGCGTCGAGGAGTTCAACCTGGGGTGGGTGGCGCGCTTCACCTCTCCGGACACCGGGGCCCACCTCCAGGTCGTGACCCACGACGCGGCCGCCCCGGAGAACCCGATCATCTCGGTCCAGGTCGATGACGTCGACGCGGCGTACCGGGAAGCACAGGAGCAGGGCCGCGAGATCGTGCACCCGCTGACCACCGAGACCTGGGGGGTGCGGCGGTTCTTCGTCCGCGCGCCCGACGGGAACGTGGTGAACATCCTGCAGCACCACGCCTGAACACCACCAGGCCCTAGCGGCACGGACCTAAGGGTCGCCTGATGTCCTGGCTCGCGACGACTGATCCACCCTGCCGCCCGTGTCGAGGTATCTCGGGACGGTCGGCGTCGTGGTCAGGGTCTTTTGCCTCTGGAGTGCGAGACGTTTGGACACGAACCTCAGATCAGGCGAGCCGGCGAGATCGCGGGTCGGGGTCTTCCCGGTGCCGGACATCGCGAAGGGGGTTGCAGTGATCACGAAGCGTGGGGCGAAGATCCTGAGCAGACTCGCCTTGGTGCTCACGGCGTTGTTCTCGGCGCTTGGGCTGCTCTTCGCCCTCGGGTACGCGTGGGAGGATCCGGGCGGCTGGCCCGCGGTGCTGATCACCGCAGCCATCATGCTGCCGCTGGGCGGGCTGACGTGGCTGGCTGCAGATGCGCCGCGGGCCGGGTCCTGGGCGCTGCAGATCGGTATCGCGCTCTACGCGGTCTGGGCCCTCCTCAGCCAGTTCGTCCCGCTCGTCGAGGCCCCGGTGATCCCTGTCTTCGCCCTGATCCTCGCGGTGCCAACCGCGGTGCTCGGGCTGCGCGAGCCGCTCCGCGCCGGCCTGCTGATGCTGTCGCTCGCGGTCGTGCCCTTCGTCTGCGTGCTCATTCGGGTCGCACGCGAATCCGGCCCCGAGGGACCGAGCCTCGGCGCTCTGCTCGGCACCTCCACCGGCGTGCTCGTCGTACCGCTGGCGGTGCTAGCCGCGCTGATACTCACGACTGCCGCTCTCGACCACCGAGCCACCAGGCCGCAGTCGATCGCCCGCTGATTCCAACGACATCGCCAACGCCTGATGGCCGGCGACCGGCACCACGATTCCGCGATCTGCCACCTCGCCACCACCTCGCCACCCTCCTGGTCACCCGGATGGCGACCTGCATGCGCACCGGTCAGCCCTACGCCCTCCGCGACGTCGACGGCAGTCCGATCACCGAGGCCGACAGGAGTCACAGGAGTCGCTGAGCGCTCCAACATCCTGGCCCGCCACCACCAAGCCCACGAGCCGCCAAGTGGCTTGACTCCCATGAGGAACTCCCTGATGGACGAACCTACAGCTCCATCCAGCCGCCGAGATCACGCACGGAAACGTCGAAGCTACGACGAAGCAATCCACGGTCAGTGTGCAAACCTCGCCGAGGGTCCACGAAACACGGAGCGCTCCGAACGGACCGCGTACCGAGACGGCGAAGACCCCGAGGAACGCCAGTTCCCTCGGGGTCTTCGTCATGATCGACCTATGACGCGGCGCCGCAGCCTGACTCGACCGAGTCGTTGTCGGCCATGGGACCTAGGTCGTCCAGAGGTCGTCCTGGATCAGCTGCAACCGCTGGTCGAGCCGCATCCCTCGCAGACGTAGCAGCTGCCGCTCGGCCGCATCTTCGTGCCGCAGGTGAGGCACAACGGCGCGTCGACGCTGGTCCCGGTGATCGCCTCGAAGAGCTCCGAGGTGGTCCGGGCGCCCGCCGGAGCCGGGGTCACCATCGCGGGCAAGCTGGCGCCGCTGTCGGTGTCGACCTGGTCACCGGCGTCGTTCTTCAGCGACTCCGACTCGATCTCCTCGACCTCTTCGGCCAGGTAGGACCCGGTCTCGACCTGACGGGCCCGCTCGGAGGCGGTGTAGATGCCGAGCTCGGCCCGCTCGTCGAAGGTCAGGTAGTCCAACGCCAGCCGGCGGAAGATGTAGTCCATGATCGACTGCGCCATCCGGATGTCCGGGTCGTCAGTCAGACCGGCCGGCTCGAACTTCAGGTTGGTGAACTTCTGCACGTACGTCTCCAGCGGGACGCCGTACTGCAGACCGATCGAGGTCGCGATCGAGAAGGCGTCCATCACACCGGCCAGGGTCGAGCCCTGCTTGCCCAGCTTGAGGAACACCTCACCGAGACCGTCGTCGGGGTAGGAGCCGGAGGTCATGTAGCCCTCCGCACCGCCGACCGAGAACGACGTGGTCCGGCTCGGCCGCGACTTGGGCAGCCGCTTGCGGGTCGGCTGGTAGACGACCTTCTCGACCACCGTCGGCTCGACCTCGGCCGCGTCCGCCTTCTTCTCGGCCTTGCCGTCACTCAGCGGCTGGCCGACCTTGCAGTTGTCGCGATAGACCGCGAGCGCCTTGAGGCCGAGCTTCCAGCCCTGCAGGTAGACGTCTGCGATCTCGGCGACCGTGGCGGTCTCGGGCAGATTGACGGTCTTGGAGATCGCACCGGACAGGAACGGCTGGGCGGCCGCCATCATCCGGACGTGACCCATCGGCTTGATGGCGCGCTTACCCATCGCCGTGTCGAACACCTCGTAGTGCTCGGGCCGCAGGCCGGGGGCGTCGATCACGTGGCCGTTCTCCGCAATGAACTCGACGATCGCCTCGGCGGTCTCGGCGGTGTAGCCAAGCTTCTTCAGCGCCCGCGGGATCGTCTGGTTGACGATCTGCATCGAGCCGCCACCGACCAGCTTCTTGAACTTGACCAGCGAGAAGTCCGGCTCGATGCCGGTGGTGTCGCAGTCCATCATGAAGCCGATGGTGCCGGTCGGGGCGAGCACGCTGGCCTGCGCGTTGCGGTAGCCGTTGGTCTCGCCGAGCTTGACCACGCCGTCCCAGGCCGCGGTGGCCCGCTTGTGCACATCGGCGTCGAGGCTGCCGAAGACCCGCAGCGAGTCGTTGGCGGCCTGGTGCTTGCGCATCACCCGCTTGTGCGCGTCGGCGTTGCGGGCGTAGCCGGCGTACGGACCGACGATGGCGGCCAGCTCGGCCGAACGCCGGTAGGAGACACCGGTCATCAGCGAGGTGATCGCCGCGGCGAAGGCGCGGCCGCCGTCGGAGTCGTACCCGTGGCCCGGTCGCCATCAGCAGGGCGCCGAGGTTGGCGTAGCCGATGCCCAGCTGGCGGTAGTCGCGGGTGGTCTGGCCGATGGACTCGGTCGGGAAGTCGGCGAAGCAGATCGAGATGTCCATCGCGGTGATGATCAGCTCGACGGCCTGCTCGAACCGCTCGGCGTCGAAGGAGTCGTCGTCGCGCAGGAACTTCAGCAGGTTGAGGCTGGCCAGGTTGCACGAGCTGTTGTCCAGGCTCATGTACTCCGAGCACGGGTTGGACGCGGTGATCCGGCCGGTCTCGGGGTTGGTGTGCCAGTCGTTGATCGTGTCGTCGTACTGGATGCCGGGGTCGGCGCAGGCCCAGGCCGCCTGGGCGATCTTGTCGAACAGCTCCTTGGCCTGGACGGTCTCGACGACCCGGTTGTCGTTGCGGGCCCGCAGGTCGAAGGTGCTGTCGTCCTCGACCGCGCGCATGAAGGTGTCGCTGACCCGGACCGAGTTGTTGGCGTTCTGGTACTGCACCGAGGTGATGTCACGACCACCGAGGTCCATGTCGAAGCCGGCGTCGCGCAGCGCGCGGATCTTGTTCTCCTCGCGCGCCTTGGTCTCGACGAACTCCTCGATGTCGGGGTGGTCGACGTCGAGCACGACCATCTTGGCGGCCCGCCGGGTGGCGCCACCGGACTTGATCGTCCCGGCGCTGGCATCCGCGCCGCGCATGAAGGAGACCGGACCAGACGCCGTGCCGCCGGAGCTGAGCAGCTCCTTGGAGGAACGGATCCGGGACAGGTTCAGGCCGGCACCGGAGCCGCCCTTGAAGATGAAGCCCTCCTCCTTGTACCAGTTCAGGATCGAGTCCATCGAGTCGTCGACGCTCAGGATGAAGCAGGCGCTCACCTGCTGCGGCGACTTGGTGCCCGACGTTGAACCAGACGGGCGAGTTGAACGAGAAGTACTGGTGCAGCAGCATCCAGGTCAGCTCGTGCTCGAACACCTCGGCGGTGTCGGCGTCGGCGAAGTAGTCGAAGTCCTCACCGGCCTTGCGATAGGTCTTCACCACCCGGTCGATCAGCTGCCGCAGGCTGGTCTCCCGGACGTCGGTGCCCAGCGCGCCGCGGAAGTACTTCGTGGTGACGATGGTGGAGGCGTTGACGCTCCAGGTGCTCGGGAACTCGACGGCCTTCTGCTCGAAGACGACCTCGCCGGTCTTCCAGTTGGTCTGGACGACGTCGCGCCGCTCCCAGGTCACCTCGTCGTACGGGTGGACGCCGGGGGTGCTGAACACGGGCGCGAGGCGCAGCGCACTGCTGCGGCCACGGCCGTTCCGCTTCTCGGTGCGGCCGTTGGTGGCGCGGGTGGTCTCGGTCATTGCCTGCCTCTCGGAAATCCTGCTGGAGCCGAGACGAGGTCCGCACGAGCCTTCCCCTGCTGTGCGGACCCCGTCTCGGGGTCTGTGGGTGCGAGAGCCGCCGGTTCGGGGAGGAGCTCTCGGGTGAAGCGGGTCAGGGCGGGGAGGCCCGACCCGGGCTGCGCTTGTGCGGGACGAAGGTGCTGACCCGGCCGTCGGCGACCCGGTCAGGGATCAGCGGCTCGATGCCGAGGGGCTCGGACTCGGCCCGCAGCAGCGCGATCTCGGCCTCGAAGTCGTCGACCGAGTCGTACTGCCGGTAGACGCTGGCGAATCTCAGATACGCCACCTGGTCGAGGTCACGCAGTGGTCCGAGGATGGCGACGCCGACCTCGTCGGCCGGGATCTCCGGCTGCCCCGAGGCGCGGATCGAGTCCTCCACGAGCTGACCCAGGCGAGCGAGCTGGTCCTCCGTCACCGGCCGGCCCTTGCAGGCCTTGCGGACCCCGGAGACCGCCTTGTCACGGTTGAAGGGCTCGACCACGCCGCTGCGCTTGACCACCACGAGCTGCATCTGCTCGGTCGTGGTGAAGCGTCGCTCGCAGACCGGGCACTGCCGCCGCCGGCGGATGCTCGCGCCCTCGTCGGCCACCCGCGAGTCGAGCACCTTGGAGTCGGTGTGCCGACAGTAGGGGCAGTGCATCTCGACTCCTCTCGCTCGCGTGCTCCGTCGTCCCCCGCCAGCCGGCCTGGGGACATCTCTGGGGACAGCCTGTGGGTGACCCTGTGGATCAGTGTGGATCATCAACCACAATCTGTGGATGAAACACACGGGTGTAACTACTAGATATAGGTACCGTACGTCGTAGTCACCAGTATGCGCAAGGGGTCTGACAGTGTGTTCGCCAGCCGCTGCGCCGACGGGCCCGACCGCCCCTCTCGGGAAGCTGATCCGGGTCGGCGACCGTGGCCCGCGAGGCCCGGCCTCGGCTCCACTCGGAGGCACCGACCCGATCGCACTCGTGTCGCGGGCACGATGGGCAGCCTCAAATAGATGCCAAGGTTCTGTCTTGCCGGCAATCTAGGATGCCGTCCGGAAAACTGGCCCGATGACCGAACCAGCCGCTCCCGCGCCCAAGGAGCAGTCATGACGCAGCCGACCCAGCCACTCATCCGGACTTCTCGGCGCCGGCCGCCTTCTTCTCCGCGTTCGGCTTCGTCGGCGACGAGCGTCTGCAGGGCTGGCGTCCGCTGCGGGCGGGCAGGACGTCCGGCGCGATCGGCGTGCACGCCGCTGATCGAGACCCTGAACCGGGTCACGCCTGCGGGCTCTCGCTCGAGACCACCGAGGATCTGGCGGCATTCGCCGACCGACTGCGCGCACTGGACCACCACAGCTCATCCCGACTGCGAGGTCCATCGATCCGAACCTGTGCCGCGGACGGCTGTCGGCGAGGATGATCAGGGCAGATTCAGGGTCACGACACCGTCTCGGACACGACGAACGCAGGTACCGTGAAGAGCCCAGCCGACCCCCTGCGGAGTGATCATGACGTTCCTGATTCTGCTCATCCTCATCGTCGGTGGCGTCGTGGCCTACCGCTACCGGGTGCCACTGATCGCCAAGATCACCGGCCAGCGGGAGAGCCGCATCCGTCGCGCTCTGGATCAGCGCAAGCGCAAGTGACATCTGCGGTGGCTCCGTCTGGACCCGATGTCGTGAGCCAGAACCGCGCGTACGGGGATCATCTGACACCCCACCGCCACGGCGAGCGGGTCGATGACGGCAGCGAGAACGTCCCGCTGAGCGAGGGCACGGGAACTCCGTCGAGCACCCGTCCACCCAGTTGCTGACGACTCCTCAGAGGACTGTCACGCTGTCGCCCTCGATCAGGAGGACCTGACCGTCACTCAGCGCCCAGTGCGGCTGCCCCCGGGCCTGATAGCCAGCCGCGACGGCATCGCACGCCGCCGATTCCGGGTGCTGCGGGGACTGGACATGCGGCACGAAAGGCCGGTCCAGCAGACCAAGACCGCTGGTGACGGGGGCGTCGACAGCAGTGATGTCGTCCACCTGCGCCAGGGCGGTGAGGTCCGGTCCGAGAACGCACGAGCCGGCGCTGTAGCCGCCGTAGACGATGGCGTCTCGCTGCAGCAGATCGACCAGGACGGTGTCCGCGCCGGTGTCAGCCAGTGCCCTTCGAAGCACGAAGATGTTCCCGCCACGAACCCACACGACGTCGAAGGCCGCCAGTCTGTCCACTGCTCCGGCTTGTCGCAGATCGAGAACCGCAACCGTCAAGCCGGCTGCCTCGAGCTCGGTGATGTCGCGGCGGAGAGCCTCAGACCGACCCGGGCCCGGGATGTTGTCCACCGCGTTCGGGACCAGCGCCGTGCGCCGACCGTCTCCGGCCAGTCCCAGGAGACGCTGGTGGTGTTGTCCCAGCCGGAACGACGAGAGGTACAGCCGCATCTGAGCAGCCTGGCAGATCGCGGGGCGATCATCAGTTGTCGAGACACGGCACGGACGTCCTTGATCAAACAGTCGGCTACGGACGATGGCGTTCGACGGCTCCGGCGTCGATCAGGCAGTGACCGCGTGCGTTGCCGGGGCGGGAGCGCCCGGGTCCGCGACCACTTCCTCATCGGCCAGGAACTGCTCGAAGGACCCCAGGGTCGCTGGCCGGTCTTGTCCATGATCACCTCGGCCGAGTACTGGAGCAGGTAGACCCGGCGGTACGGCTCGTGCGCTTCGTGCACGTAGCCGGAGTCCTGGTGCCAGGCGAACGTGGTGTCAGGGTCGGCGGCCTTGATCACGTACTGCTCCCAGGACAGGTACGCCCCCGGCCCGAGCACCGCACGGCAGATGGCGGCCATCGTCGGTCCGAAGACGAACGGCCTCAGCTCGGGTCGCTCGGCGTACACCATCGCACTGAAGTACCGCTTGCCGCCGGCACTGATTCCCAGCCGGTCCACGCCCTCGTCGGCCATCTGGGCATCGAGGCGATCCACGGAGTACTGGGCGCCGCTGCGACCGATCGTCTCTCATGCGGCCCGCTCCACGACCGAGACCGCGTCGGCGGCCGGGGGCAGTGCGGCGACAGCCGCGGCCAGCGACTGCGCCCTTACGCCGTAGCCGGGTTCGGCCAGCACAACCGAGACCGCCTCGCAGGCCGAGGAGATCGCCGACGGACCGGGACTCATCGCCCGACCCACGCCCACCGCCGCCACGTGCCGGGCGTTCACGACCTGGTCGGAGGAGAAGATCGGCGCCACCACCTGCGGCACGCCGGCCGCCACGGCGCCCATCGTGGTACCGAACCCGCCGTGCCCCAGCACCACGGAGGCCAGCGCCAACACGTCCTGCTGCGGCCACCAGCCCTCCACCCGGGCGTTCGCCGGAAGCGGGCCCAGGTCGGCGACGTCCACCTGCCGACCGACGGTCATGAACACCCGCACCGGCAGGTCTGCCAGTCCCTCCAGGGCCTGCCGGAACACACCCCTGAACGGCAGCAAGGAGCCGGTCACCGAGCCGAAGGTCACGTAGACCCACGGGTCGCCCGGGTCTCCCCCGGCCGACGCGGGGCCGGCCGGCCCGGGAACCTCGTCGCGGTAGCGGAAGGTCACAGCACGGCCGTCGTACGCGCCGTCGCCGGCGCGATCCAGCAGCTCCGGCACCGAGCTCAGCACCGGCTCGGCCACCGCCGCGTCGACCACCGCGGCTTCTGGCAGACCGGCCGTGGCCGCCAGCTCCATCAACGGCTCGGCCGTCAGGTCGACGAACAGGCGGGACATCTCCGACATCCCGATCGCCACCTGCAGATGGGGCACCCCTGTGCGTACGGCCGCGGCGAGGGAACCGAACTCGGCGGGTTCCCTGATCAGCACCGCCGGGTGCCAGTCCTCGATCGCGGCGCTCACGGCCGGGAACGCCGCCTGGGCGTCGATGCGACCGAAGACCTCGCGCAACACCGTCGCGTTGGCGTCGTCGAAGGACAGGCTGGGTAACCGCCCCATCACCGGACCGATCAGGTCCGGCGGTGCGTCGGCGAACGGCACGTGGTCGAGACCGGCTCGGGCCACTGCCGGACCGAACGACTCCGGTGCCGCCACCCGCACGCTGTGCCCGGCCGCCACCAACGCCCGGGCCAGAGGAAGCAGCGGCCCGAAGTGGCCCTCGTTCGCGGTCGTGGAGATGAGCACTCGCACACGGCGAGTGTCCCACCGATTCGCCACGTGCGCAGGATTCAGGACGGCGCCGTGCGTTCGGGACGATGCGCCGCGCGGAGCTGCTCGATCCGTGCGTGCTCGATGGCGGTGGTGGCGGGATCGGCATGGCGGATCGTCGCGGCCTCGTCGAGGGCCGCAGCCGCCGCCGACCGGTCCACCGCACCGAGAAAGCCCTCGAGGAGTGCCGTGCGGACGATGCTGGACGGAGTCGGCGCGTCCGCCGGGTCCGGTGCGAAACAGGCGAGGATCAACCAGGAGAGGGCGAGATCGAGCGCCCGGTACGCGAACCGGTGGTTGGTCCAGTCCAGGAGCACCGGACCGCGCTCGCCCAGCACCACGTTGCCGGGATGGAGGTCGCCGTGGACCAGCCGCCGATCGGACCCGTCGCGAGATCGGACGTGATCCAGGGACGCGTGCAGGTCGGCCAGCACCCGACCGTGGCGCCGGGCCCGGTCGGGATGGTCGGCCAGATCGGACAGCATGGTCGGGCCGGAGACGAGGTCCATCAGAAGGTCCGGGCCGGTGGCGGCGTGCACGACAGGCACCGCCACTCCCGCCTCGGCGGCGAGACGCATCACCGCAGCCTCTGGCTCCGCCGACCGGTCAGAACCGCGGTAGCGCCGCAGGACCGTCCCGTCACCGAGGTCGTAGATGATCGACGCTCGACCCTGGGCGAGGATGGGGCCGGGATCCGTGCTCACGGGGCGATCCTAGGCAGGCGCTGTCGACGACGAGGCCAGGAAATCGGGTGCGGAGTGCTCGGCCGGTTCTAGGGTGCGCAGCGTGTCCTCGCGTCTGCAGTCCGTGATCTTCGATGCCCGCGACCCCGCGCGGCTGGCGGGCTTCTGGGCCGCTCTGCTGGGACGGAGCGCGGTCGACCATCCCCGTGGTCCTCCTGCTGCCCGGATCCGACACCCAGGTCGGCCTGCGGTTCAGCCCCGACGGTGCCGCGAAGCCGGCCCCGAATCCGGTCCACCTGCACCTGACCAGCACGAGTCCCGCGGACCAGCAGGAGGTGGTCACGGCGGCTCTGCGCCTGGGCGCCGACCACCTCGACGTCGGCCAGCTCCCGGAGGAGGGCCACGTCGTGCTGGCCGATCCCGAGGGGAACGAGTTCTGCGTGATCGAGCCGGGCAACGCGTTCCTGGCCGGCTGTGGCCTCCTCGGCGAGCTGGCGTGCGACGGCAGCCGGCAGGTGGGGCTCTTCTGGGCCGAGGTGTTGGGCTGGCCCCTGGTGTGGGACGAGAACGAGGAAACCGCGATCCAGTCCCCGCACGGTGGCACCAAGCTCGCCTGGGGCGGTCCGCCCCTGGCGCCGAGGACCGGCAGGAACCGGCAGCGCTTCGAGCTCGTCAGCGACGGTGACCTCGCAGCCGAGGTCGAGCGGCTGATCGAGGCGGGTGCCACCGGTGCCGGGACCATCGAAACCGGGGTCGTCGCACTGACCGATCCCGACGGCAACGGGTTCGATCTCGTCGACGGCACCACCTGACCCCGGCCGGGTGAAGGTCTGTTCTCAGGCGAGATTGCGCAGCACGACGTACAGCGCGGCGGCGACACCGGCGGCGCTCCACCAGAGGGCCGGACGGACCCGGCGGGCCGCGGTCTGCCACGCCGCCGGCGGGCGGATCCGGGGCCCGCCC
Organism: uncultured Actinomycetota bacterium; assembly: GCA_963759915.1. GTDB lineage: Bacteria > Actinomycetota > Actinomycetes > Propionibacteriales > Propionibacteriaceae > Microlunatus. The sequence goes on from CAVXBJ010000025.1 coordinate 67,653, forward strand.
AGCGCCTCGATGATCCAGAGCACGCCGACCACGACCCCGAGGACCAGACTGACGAAGACCACCGGGTTGTACGCGAACGCGGCGGCCACGTCACCGTGCAGCAGGGCCGATCCCAGCCGGGTGCCCCCGCAGAACGGGCACTCCCAGCCGGTCGAGTGCCCGGAACGGGCACGGGAAGCCGACGCCGGTGGTGACGTAGAGCGTGCTGATGCCCAGTCCGAACGCCGCGTAGCCGACCAACCACTTCAAGCCGCCGGCAGCCCGGAAGGAGCGTCGATCGGGAGCCTGGACGGTGGACACCCGGCCATTCTGCCTCGCCGGGGTGCACATCGCCCCGCTGCGACCCGACTGGCCTACACTCTCGCGCGTCGCCACAGGAGGTACCCGGATGAGCAGCAACCACGCGGACGGGACACCGGACCGGCCGGGCCCCCCGCCCGGCCTATCCCCACCGCAGGCCTATCCCCCACCGCCGGCCTATCCCCCACCCCCGGCCTATCCCCCACCACAGGCCTATCCCCCACCGCAGGCCACGGTCGGCTACGCCCCGCCCCCGGTCTGGGTGCCGCCGGTGCCCGTCTACCCGTACGCCCACTGGGGTCGCCGCGTCGGCGCGTACGTGATCGACTTCGCGCCCTCCTACGTGGCGATGATCCCGTTCCTGGTCGGTTACGTGCTGTTCTACGTCCGGGTCATCCAGGTCACGGCCGGCGGTCCGACAGCGTCGACGGCGGGTTGGTTCGGCGAGCTGGTACGGCCAGCCCTGGTCTGGATGATCATCGGCCTCGTGCTGATGCTGATCGCCGTCGGCTGGCAGTGGTACAACCGCTGGCTGGTCGCGGGCCGGACCGGCCAGTCGATGGGCAAGCGGGTGCTGAAGACCAAGCTGGTCGCCGAGGTCAACGGTCAACCCATCGGCGCGGTGAACGCCTTCCTGCGCGACCTCCTGCACATCCTCGACGGCGCCGCCTACATCGGCTACCTGTGGCCGTTGTGGGATGCCAAGCGGCAGACCTTCGCCGACATGATCATGAAGACCGTCGTCGTCGACCACCCGCCCCGGGACGGCGTCGCACCGGCCCCCACCACAGCAGGCACCTACCCGAACGGAACGACAGCATGATCGGCCTCACCGGCAGCACCGGAGCCCTCGGATCCCGGGTGACCCGCGTCCTCGCCGACCGAGATCAACCGTTGCGGCTGCTGGTCCGTGACCCCGGCCGGGCGCCCCGGGTGGGCGCCGAGATCGCGATGGTCGCCGACTACACCGACGGCGACGCCGCCCGCGCCGGACTCCGCGGCTGCGACACGATGCTGCTGGTCAGCGCCCGGGAGTCCGCCGATCGGGTGTCCGAGCATCGCTCCATGATCGACGCCGCCGCGGCCGCGGGTGTCGACAAGATCGTCTACATCTCGTTCCAGAGCGCGGCTCCGGACGCGACCTTCACGTTCGCCCGGGACCACTTCCACACCGAGCAGCTGATCGCCGGCAGCGGACTCCGGTACGTGTTCCTGCGGGACTCCCTCTACCAAGCCGGGCTGACGGGGATGGCCGGTGCCGACGGGACGATCCGCGGACCGGCAGGTGACGGGGCGGTGGCCGCGGTCAGCCACGACGACGTGGCCGCCGTCGCGGCTCGCGTGCTCACCGACGACCAGTGGGACGGACAGACTCTCGACGTCACCGGTCCGGCCGCCCTCACGCTGGACGAGGTGGCCGCCGAGCTGAGCGCGGTGAGTGGACGTCAGGTGCGCTACCAGGCCGAATCCGAGCAGGAGGCCTACGCGTCGCGCGCACACTACGGTGCCCCACCCTTCGAGGTGAGAGGCTGGGTGACCTCGTATCAGGCCATCGCGACCGGCGAGCTGTCCACCGTCACGAGCACGGTGGAGCAGATCACCGGTCAGCGGCCACAGACCTTCGCCGACTACCTGCGCGCCCACCCGCAGGCGTGGTCGCACCTCGCGGACACCGATCCGTCCTAGCGGTGTGCTGGGCGGTCATCGCGGCAGGCTGGCGGACACCGTCGCCCGGTAACCCTCCCCAGTGACGGTGATCGCGGTGAGACCGACCACGGTGAGAGCGGCGACCATGATCATCAGACCGACCACGAGCAGCACGGCGACGCCCCGATCGGTCAGCCGCCAGGTCGGCTCGGACACCGTGGCCGCCACGACCTGCGGCTGCGGCATCACACAGGACCGGCGCTGGGTCCTCGGGCGACGCGCCGGACCCGGCGCCGGCCAGAACGTGGCCGGACGAAGGGCCGGGGTGGCGGTGCGACCCGATCCTCGGCCAGGACGCCGTGGGCGCAGCCGCCGGCTCGGCAGCGGACGGGTGGCAGCAGCCCCACCCGGGGCGGTCGGCTGCACCCGGGCACACACCGCGGCGCTGCCGACGGGCTCGTCGACCGCGATCCGATCCACCAAGAGCTGAGTCATCGCATCCTCCAACCTCGAACGGACATTCGATAGAACGCCTGTTTGAATTCTTACCTCGCCCTCAGGCAATTGGCAAGGCTTTTCGAAAACTTCTCGACCCCGAGTCTGAGTGGGGGCACTGACAGTCCCTCGCGCAGGAGCCCCTCGATCCCCCACCTGGACTGAAGCAGGAGGGTCTGACAGTGCGCCCAGGCCAGGGACCGGCACCCCGCTCTCCCCAGCCTCTTCCCTGGTCAGCACCTATTCCAAGCACTTGCTTGACATATCGCCCAGCCATCGACGAGGATCCCAAGCATGTCCTTGGATTCATCGCCGGGCCGGTTTCGGGCACTGCTGAGAAACCGCGATCTCGTCCTGCTGCTGACCGCGGGGCTGATCTCACAGACCGGCGACTGGATGCTCGCCACCGGCATCGGGTTCGAGATCTACGCCCTCACCGGCTCGACCTTGGCGTCCGCCGCCGCCCTGTTCGCCACCCAGGCGCCGCAGGTGCTCCTGGGCTCCGTGGCCGGCGTGCTCGTGGACCGCTGGGACCGGCGGGTGGTCATGGTGACGACGAACGTGGCGCTGAGCATCGGCCTGCTGCCGCTCCTCCTCGTGCGCGACGCGTCCCACGTGTGGATCATCGTCGTGGTGGTGGCGGTGACCAGCTGCTTGACGCCGTTCTTCGTGGCGGCCGACGTGTCGCTGCTCCCGGCGCTGGTCGCCGAGGAGCACCTGATCACCGCCAACGCCTTGAACACCCAGGTGCGCAACGTCTCGCGCTTGATCGGGGCCGCCCTCGGCGGGGTCATCGTCACGGTCGGTGGTCTGACCTGGCTCGCGCTCGCCGACGTCGCCACGTTCGCCCTCGCCGCCGTGCTGATCGGTCTGATCGGCCATCGGAGCACCCGCCGGGCGGCGGGCCGGCGTCGGCTGGTCGACGACTGGGTGGAGGGGCTGGCGGTGATCCGACGGAGCCGCGCGCTCCTCGTCATCCTGACCTTCTTCGCCGTCTCGGGCCTGGGGGAAGCCGTGATGGGCACGCTCTTCGCCCCGTACGTGAAGGACGTCCTCGGCGGCACCGCGAGCACCTTCGGCACGATCATCTCGGCGCAGGCGATCGGTGGCATCGTGGGCGGGCTGCTGGTCAGCGCCCTCGGGCACCGCGTCTCGCCCCGCGCCCTGTTCGGGTGGGGTGCGGTGGCCTTCGGGCTGGGCGACCTGGCGCTGTTCCTCTACCCGCTGGTGACCGATCAGATCTGGCCGGCGATGGTGATCATCGCGCTGGTCGGTCTGCCGGGCGCAGCGCTGTTCGCCGGCGCGATGACCGTCTTCCAGCTCGGCACCGACGATCGCGTCCGCGGCCGGGTCTTCGGGGCGCTGACCACGGTGCAGAACCTGGCCATGCTGGGATGCACCTTCCTCGCCGGCGCTCTCGCCCAACGCCTCGGCGTGCTGCCGGTGATCACGGTCCAGGGTGTCGTCTACCTGCTGGCCGGTGTGCTCGTGCTGCTCGCCCTGCGACCGACCGCCGCCGGCGCGACGACGCCGGACCCGACGCGGAGCCGACCGAGGTGCTTGACAATCCGGTGGTGTCGACGATGCTTCCAAGCATGCCTTTGGCATCGAACGTCCGGACCCGTACCGTCACCGATCCGCTGGCCATGCGTGCCCTCGCCCACCCCATCCGGGTCGAGCTGCAGGGCCTGGTGGCCCGGGAAGGCACCCTGACCGCGGCTGACGCGGCGCGGCAGCTGGGGATCAGCCACGCGCTGGCCAGCCACCACCTCCGGCAGCTGGCCAAGTACGGCTTCATCGAACCCGCCGACTCCCCCGACAACCGCGCTCATCCCTGGCGGGTCACCTCCACCAGCCACCAGTTCGACCCGGCCGATCCCGGTGCGCGAGCGTCCCTCGACGTGCTGGACCGGCACGTCGTCGAACGGGCCGGCCAGCAGCTCGCCGAGTGGCAGCAGCGACGGAGCGCCGAGGATCCCGCGTGGGCGCACTCGGGCGGCGCCCGCTCGGGTCTGCTCTACCTGACGCCCGAGGAGCTGACGGAGGTGCTGGCCGCCTGGAACCGGATCATCGCGCCGTTGGCCGACCGCCGACCCGTCGGGCACCCGGACCAGCGCCCCGACGACGCGGTCCCGGTCAGCGTCACCCTGGTCGCCGTGCCGATTCCGCGCACCGAGCAGGGAGGCTGATCGCTCGTCGGCGCAGCCGAGCCGGGCCGTCGAGTCCGGTTCAGGCCGGCTCCCCCTCGGGATCACCCGAGGACCGTCTCGTGGTGCGGGCGGCGACGGCGATCACGACCAGGCCGACCAGGGTGACGACGGCACAGGCCACGAAGATCCCCCGCTGGCCGAGCACGGTGAGGGAGCCCACCGCGATGATCGGTCCGGACACGATGGCCCCCAGTCGGCGCGTGTTCAGGTAGAGGCCGGTGGCCAGGCCGGGTCGGGGGATCATCTGCTGGAACAGCGGCAGGCCGATGCCCGCGATGGCGGCGAAGGCCAGGGCGTTCAGCAGCTGCAGGGCGATCAGCGGCACCGGCCCCGAGACCAGCGCCAGGCCCACGTAGTAGGCGATACCGGACACGCAGCCGGCCGCGATCAGCCCGAGGTGGGAGTAGCGCGCACTGAGCCGGCCCATGAGCAGCAGCGCGGGTACCTCGACGGCGGCGGCCACCCCGAGGGCGATGCCCGCCCACAGCACGTCGAGCCCGAGGGTCTGGGTGACGTAGACGGTCATCATGGTCATCGCCGTCGCGTTGGCGGCCTGCAACAGGATGAACGCACCCATGACCAGCCCGGCGCCCAGTCGACCGACCGGCGAGTCCTCCTCGACCGGCGCCGGAGGAACCGGGGCCGAGCCGGCGGCCACGGCGGCTCGGTGAGCACGCCGCTGCGCCATCATCGCCGCGGTGGTGGCCATGTTGAGCAGCGCGACCGCGGCGATGGCGAGCAGGATCGCCTGGTCGCCGAACCAGCCGATGATGAACGTGGCCAGCGGCGGGCCGGCGACCCAGGCGACCGAGACGATCGCCCGGGTGTTCACGATGTCGGCGGTGCGCGCGCCGGAGTGGCGGAGGTGGGCGAACAGCATCGAGCTGCCGACCCCGGCCGGGCCACCGATCACGACGAGGGCGATCGCTGCCATCGGCAGCGTGGTCGCCATGGCGAGCACGACGGCCAGCAGGGCCGTCAACCCGCCGCACACCAGCATCAGCCGCAGGTACTCGCCTCTCCGATCGGCGTACGCGGGCAGCACCAGGGACGCGACGAACCCGCTGGCGTTGTAGATGCTGAGCACCCAGCCGACCTCGGCGGTCGTGGCACCGTAGAGGTTGACCAGGATCAACGCCAGCGCGGGACTGAGGAAGGCCATCTGCAGGCCCCACATCAGCGCCGAGGTCGGCACCAGCAGACGCTTCACGCCATCTCCTCGATCGTCGTGGCGGTGCGTGCTGCCCGCCGCCCGGGTCCATCCAACCGGGAGCTGACACCGATGCGGGAGGGTCTGTCCAGGCAGGCCCTGCCAGTGCCTGCTTCCGTGGTCCACCACACCGCGCGACACGCTCGAACAGATGTTTGATTGGTCGGTGAACCTTCTCTAGAGTGCTGTGCATGGCGAACAAGAAGGACGAGCAGCTCCCGACGCCGCAGCGCAAGCGCGGGCGGCCCCGGGCCAGCGAGGTGGCTGCCCAGCTGGGCGAAGCGAGCCCGGTGTCGACGCTGCCCGATGGCCCGGCCGGCCTCGACGGCCTCACCCTGCGTCAGCGTCGGATCCTGGAGATGATCAAGGAGACCGTGGAGACCCGCGGCTACCCGCCGAGCATCCGGGAGATGGGTGACGCGGTGGGCCTGGCGTCCTCGTCGAGCGTGGCCCATCAGCTCAAGGTGCTGGAGGGGAAGGGATTCCTGCGTCGCGACCCGAATCGCCCGCGAGCTCTCGAGGTGCTGTTGCCCGGAGCGAACGAGTCGTCGAAGGTGCGTCCGCTGCACCCCGAACCGGCCGAGACCGAGGTCGACGAGACCGGCATCAACGACTCGTACCCGGAGCCGGTGCACGTGCCCGTCATCGGCCGGATCGCCGCCGGCGGACCGATCCTGGCGGAGGAGCGGGTGGAGGACGTCTTCGCGCTCCCCCGACAGCTGGTCGGCGAGGGCACGGTGTTCCTGCTCGAGGTGCGCGGCGACTCCATGATCGACGCCGCCATCTGCGACGGCGACTGGGTCGTCGTGCGGCAGCAGCCGACGGCGATCAACGGCGACATCGTGGCCGCGCTTCTGGACAACGAGGCGACGGTCAAGACCTTCAAGCGGACCGACCAGCAGGTGTGGCTGATGCCGCACAACCCGGCGTACGACCCGATCGACGGCAACCACGCCTCGATCCTCGGCAAGGTCGTCGCCGTGCTCAGGAGGCTCTAGCCACTACAACAAGCTGGGTTCGCCGGTCATCATCTGGTTGGTGAAGCGGGCCACCGCGCGGAGCTTGTTCGCCACATCGAGCGCCGCGACCTTGTAGGCCTCCGAGAGGGTCGGGTAGTTGAAGACGGTGTTCACCAGGTAGTCGACAGTGCCGCCGCAACCCATCACGGCCTGGCCGATGTGCACCAGCTCGGTGGCGTTGGTGCCGAAGACGTGGACGCCGAGGATCTCCCGGGTGTCGGCGTGCACGATCAGCTTCAGCATCCCGTACGAGTCGCCGATGATCTGGCCCCGGGCGAGCTCGCGATAGCGGGAGATGCCGACCTCGAAGGGAATGGCCTCCTTGGTGAGGTCGACCTCACTGCGTCCGCAGTAGGAGATCTCCGGGATCGAGTAGATGCCGATGGGCTGCAGGTGGTGCAGCTCGTTGACCGTCTCCCCGAACGCGTACGCGGCGGCCAGGCGTCCTTGGTCCATCGACGTGGCGGCCAGGGCGGGGAAGCCGATGACGTCGCCCACCGCGTAGATGGAGGGCACCGAGGTCGCGAACGTGTCGTCGACCACGAGCCGACCCCGGTTGTCCGCCTCCAGCCCGGCCATGCCGAGATTGAGCACCTCCGTGTTGCCCTGCCGTCCGGCGGAGTACATCACCACCTCGGCCGCGATCCGCTTGCCGGAGGCGAGGGTGGTCACCGTCCCCCGCTCGGAGCTCTCCACCGACTGCACCTCCTCGCCGAAGCGGAAGGACACCGACAGGTCGCGCAGATGGAACTTCAGCGACTCCACGATCTCGGGATCGCAGAAGTCGAGCATCTGGGGCCGTTTCTCCACCAGGGTCACCCGGGTGCCGAGCGCGGCGAAGATCGACGCGTACTCGACCCCGATCACCCCCGCCCCGACGACGACCAACGAGTCCGGCACCTTCTCCAGCGTGAGGATCTGGTCGGAGTCGAGCACCCGTACGCCGTCGAAGTGGATGTTCTTCGGCCGCGCCGGGGTGGTGCCGGTCGCCACCACGATCTTGTCCGCGGTCAGGGTCCGCATGGTGGCGAGACCGTCACCGTCGACCGACAGCGTGTGGGGATCGAGGAAGCTGGCGGCCCCGGCCATCAGCTCGATGTGGTTGCGCAGCAGCTGGTTGCGGATGACCTCGATCTCGCGACCGATGACGTGCTGCAGGCGGCTCAGCAGGTCGGCGATGGTGATCTCGTTCTTGACCCGGTAGCTCGCGCCGTACATGTCGCGCTGCTGCATGCCGGTCAGGTACAGCACCGCCTCGCGCAGGGTCTTGGAGGGGATGGTGCCGGTGTTGACGCAGACCCCACCGACCATCTGGTGGCTGTCGATCACACAGACCCGCTTGCCGAGCTTGGCCGCCATGATGGCGGCCTTCTGGCCGCCGGGGCCGGACCCGATCACGGCCAGGTCGAAGTCGTAGGAGTGCTCCATGTGGGCAGCCTCACACACGTTTGTTACAGCCGCCACCACCGGATCGCGCCGTTCCCTGGTCGGCTGGATCTCAGCTCAGTCGGACTCGTTCAGCCGGCGCAGGGCGCCGATGGCGGTCTCCCGGTCGCTGGTGGTCCACATCGGCGGCATCGAGGAACGCAGGTACGACCCGTAGCGGGCCGTGACCAGCCGCGGGTCCAGGACCGCGACCACGCCGCGATCGCTGACACGCCGGATCAGCCGACCGGACCCCTGGGCCAGCAGCAACGCCGCGTGGCTCGCCGCCACCGCCATGAAGCCGTTGCCGCCGGCGTCGGCGACCGCCCGCTGGCGGGCCACGGTGAGGGGTTCGTCGGGGCGAGGGAAGGGGATCCGGTCGATGATCACCAGTCGACAGGTGGACCCAGGCACGTCGATCCCCTGCCAGAGCGACAAGGTGCCGAACAGCGAGGTCTCCTCCTCGGCCACGAACCGGCGGGTCAGCTCCGACAGCTGGGCGTCGCCCTGGCAGAGGATCTTCTGCTTCGGCAGCTGCTTGCGGACGTGCACGGCGGCCGTCTCCGCCGCCCGACGGGACGAGAACAACCCCAGCGTGCGGCCCCCGGCCGCCCAGACGAGCTCGGCGACCTCTTCGAGCACGGCGTCGCTGATCCCGTCCCGACCGGGCAGGGGCATCTGGCGGGCCAGGTAGAGGATGCCCTGCGTGCCGTAGGAGAAGGGCGAACCGACGTCGATCCCCCGCCAGGGCTGCCGATCGTCGTCCTCGCCGAGCTCCGGGGCCGGCGCTCCGTCCGCGACCCGCTCGTCCTCACGCAGTCCGACCGAGCCGGCCACCGCCGTGAAGTCGCCGCCGAGCTTCAGGGTGGCCGACGTCAGCACGGTGGTGCGCTCGCCGAACACCCGAGAGCGCATCAACCCGGCCACCGTCAACGGGGCCACCCGGGCCTCACGACCGCTGCGCTCGCGGTCGGCGACCCACACCACGTCGTGCTCGCTCAACGCCGCCATCCGTTCGGCGACGTCGAAGACCTCCTTGACCGCAGCGGCGGCCTGGCGGCACTCGGGCTCGTTCTTGTCCGTCCCGTTGCCCAGGGCGCTGACCACCCGCCGGGTCACCGACCGTACGGCCTCGAAGGCCGCGATCACGGGGGCGGCGGCGTCCTCCACCCGCTCCAGCGGGGTCTCCTCCAGGGCGTCCCGGAGTGTGTCGGCCGAGGCCAGCAGCTCGGTGGCCAGGTCGTCGTCGTCCAGCCAGCCCAGCGCCCGCCGACCCACCCGGTCGATGATCCCCGGACTCAGCTCTGCCGAGGCCGCCCCGGTCACCCGGGCGGTCAGCTCGTGCGCTTCGTCGATGACCACGGCTTGGTGCTCGGGCAGCGCGGTCCCGCCGTGCATCGCGTCGATGGCGAGCAGGGCGTGGTTGGTCACCACCAGGTCGGCCGCCCGAGCGACCTCCCGCGACTTCTCCACGAAGCACAGGCCGCCCTGCGGGCAGCGCTGCGTGCCCAGGCACTCCCGGACCGGGATGGACACCTGCTGCCAGCCCCGGTCGGTGTGGCTGGGGGCGTCGTCGCGGTCGGCCAGGGCCCCGTCCTCCAGCTGTTCCTCGGCCCACTCGCGCAGGGCCAGCACCTCGGCCCCGAGGGCGGACTCGGGGGCGGCCCGCGGCGACTCCTGCAGCGAGGCCACCAGCTCCGACGCCGGGATCAGTGCCGCCTGGTCGTCGGCGCCGTCACGCACCTTGAGCAGGCAGGCGTAGTTGGTCCGCCCCTTGAGGATCGCGTGCCGCGGACGCCGCCCGGTGACGGCTTCGACCGCATCGAGGGCGTGCGGGATGTCCTTGCCGGCCAGCTGGCTCTGCAGGGCCAGCGTCGCCGTGGTCACCACCACGCGATCGAGGTCGCCGCGGGCCAACCGGACCAGGGTCGGCGCGAGGTAGCCGAGCGACTTCCCCGTTCCCGTACCGGCCTGGGCGAGCACGTGGACCCCGGTGTCGAAGGCGTCGCCGACCGCGGCGGCCAGCGACAGCTGACCGGGGCGCTCGTGCCCACCGATCTCGGCGACGGCAGCCGCCAGGACGGCCGCGGTCTGCTCGGCAGCGCTCGGTCGCCCGACGCCGGAGGCGGTCCTCGATGCGCCACCGGCGGTGCCGGACGCGGTCCTGGGAGCGCCGACATCGGACGCGGTCATCGTGGAGGTGTGCTCAGCTGGAGGCAGCGAGATCGTACGGTGCCAGCTCCCCGGCCAGGTCCGGATGGACCCGGGCGGTCACCAACGAACCGTGCTCGGTGTGCTCCAGGCTGACGAGCTCGCCGCTGGTGTGGATCCGGTTGACCAGATCGCCCCGCTCGTACGGCAACAGCACCCGCACCTCCCGCTCGGGATGCGGCAGCCGGGACTCGACGACCGCCCGCAGCTCCTCGATCCCCTCGCCGGTGCGGGCCGAGGTGACCACCGCGCCCGGCGCCGCGGTGCGCAGGGTGGTGATGGCCTCTGCGCTCGCCCGATCGCACTTGTTCAACACCACCAGCTCCGGCACGTCGCCGGCACCGATGTCGGCCAGCACGCCGCGCACGGCCTTGATCTGACCGACCGGATCCGGATCCGAGGCGTCGACGACGTGCACCAGCAGGTCGGCCTGGGCCGACTCCTCCAGCGTCGAGGAGAACGCCTCGACCAGATCGTGCGGCAGGTGGCGGACGAAGCCGACGGTGTCGGTCAGGGTGAAGACCCGACCGTCGGACGTCTGCGTGCGCCGGGTGGTCGGATCCAGCGTGGCGAACAGCGCGTCCTCGACCAGGACCCCCGCCCCGGTGAGCCGGTTCAGCACACTGGACTTGCCGGCGTTGGTGTAACCGACGATCGCCACGGACGGGACCTGGTGGCGGCGCCGCTCGGCCCGCTTGAGCTGCCGGTTGGCGTCGAGCTCGCGCAGCGTCGCCCGGAGCTTCGCGATCCGGCTGTGGATGCGGCGGCGATCGGTCTCCAGCTTGGTCTCACCGGGACCACGGCCGCCGATGCCGGCTCCGCCGCTGGCGCGCCCACCGGCCTGCCGGGACAGGTTGCCGCCCCAGCCGCGGAGTCGCTGCTTCAGGTACTGCAGCTGAGCCAGCTCGACCTGGGCCTGGCCCTCGGCGCTCTTGGCGTGCGAGGCGAAGATGTCGAGGATCAACGAGGTCCGGTCGATGACCTTGACCTTGACCTTGTCCTCCAGGTTGCGCAGCTGCGCGGGCGCGAGCTCGCCGTCGCAGATGACCGTGTCGGCGCCGGTGGCCACCACGATCTCGCGCAGCTCCTCGACCTTGCCGCGGCCGATGTAGGTGGCCGGATCGGGGCGCTGCCGTCGCTGCACGACACCCTCCAGCACCTCTGAGCCGGCGGTCTCGGCCAGCAGCTTCAGCTCCGCCATGGCGTTCTCGGCGTCGACCTCGCTGCCGGTCGTCCAGACGCTCACCAGCACCACGCGCTCCAGCAGCAGCTGGCGGTACTCGACCTCGGTGATGTCGGTGAGCTCGGTCGACATGCCGGCCACCCGGCGCAGCGACTGACGCTCCTCGCGGTCCAGCTGCTGACCGTCGTAGTCGGTCCGCTCGGACCGCTCGTACGCCTCGGACTCGGACGGCTGGTCTGGGCCCTCCGAAGCGTCGACGTCGTCGGCGTCCACGGCGGAAACGGGCAGGTACTCGGATTCAGGCAAACTCATCGTGGAACAAGAATCGCACGTACCACCAACAGTCGGCGAGCCGTTTCCGCCGATGGGCGGGCGTCAGGCGACGACGGACGGGGCGCTCAGAGGCTCCGGGATCAGCAGCTGGCCCCGGGCGACGATGACGGCCGGCCCGGTGAGGAACGTCTGCTCCCCCAGCTCCACCTCGACCGTCCCGCCGGGCACGTCGACGCGGTAGCGGACGCTGCCGTCCGGCGCCACGTCGCCCGCGGGTCGATGAGGATGGTGCCGGTGATGCCAGGCTGCGGCCGCGGCCACCGTGCCGGTGCCACAGGAGCGGGTCTCACCGGAGCCCCGCTCGTAGACCCGCATCGCCAGGTGACGTGGCCCCAGGGCGCTGACGAACTCCGCGTTCACGCCGTGGGGGAACGCCTCACCCGGCAGCCAGGTCGGCGCCTCCCGCAGGTCGATCGCGTCCGGATCGGCGCAGAAGCTGACCGCGTGCGGGTTGCCGACGTCGACCGGCAGCGCGGCGAACTCCTGACGATCGGCGGTCAGCACGCGGACCTCGTCCGCCGCCACCCGGGCCGGTCCCATGGCCACCCGGATCCGGCCGTCCGGCAGCACCTCGGTGATACGCAGTCCGGCCCTGGTGCCGACCGGCACGATCGGCCCGTCGACGAGGCCCTCGTCCACCAGGTGGCGCACGAACACCCGGACACCGTTGCCGCACATCTCGGCGATCGAGCCGTCGGCGTTGCGGTAGTCCATGAACCAGATGTCCGGATCGCCGGACCACTCGGGCAGGTGGCGACCGGCCACGGCGCGCAGGATCCCGTCGGCCCCCAAGCCGGCCCGCCGGTCGCAGATCCAGCGCACCTGGTCGTCGGTCAGCGGCTCGTGGGCGTCACGGTCCACCAGCAGGACGAAGTCGTTCTCCGTCCCGTGGCCCTTCGCGAACGTCCGGCTGTGCACGGGATCAGTCTTCCACCTCGGCGGCGACGAGGGCCGCGTCGACCAGGTCCGGTCGGTCGTGGGCGAGCCAGGTGATCCGGGGGTCCAGGCGGAACCAGGAGTCCTGGCGGCGCGCGAACCGGCGGGTGGCGACGACCGTCCGCCGTCGGGCCTCGGTCTCGTCGACCAGCCCGTCGAGCAGCTCGAGCACCTGCCGGTAGCCGAGCGCCCGGGACGCCGTCACCCCTTCACGGAGCCCCTGGCGCGCCAACCGGGCGACCTCGTCGACGAACCCGGCGTCCCACATGGCGGCGACGCGCTGCTCGATCCGTGCGTCGAGGACGGGGCGCTCCAGCTGCAGACCGACCTGGACCACCCCCGGCAGCAGGTAGCGCCGCTCCGGGAGCTGCGCGGGGTATGGCTGTCCGGTCAGCTCGATGACCTCCAGGGCCCGCACGATCCGGCGGCCGTTCGCGGGCTCGATGGCGGCGGCCGCCACCGGGTCGAGCCGGGCCAGCCGCTCGTGCAGCGCCGGCGAACCGACCTCGGCGAGCTCGGCCTCCCAGCGGGCGCGGACGACCGGATCCGTCCCGGGGAACACGAAGTCGTCGACGATCGCCCGGATGTAGAGGGCCGACCCGCCCACCACGACGGGGACGACCGCACGAGCCCGGCAGTCGGCGATCGCGGCTCGGGCCCGGGTCTGGAACTGCGCCACGGTGGCCGTCTCGGTCACCTCGAGGACGTCCACCAGATGGTGCACCACCCGTTGCCGCTCGGCCGCGGACGGCTTGGCCGTGCCGATGTCCATCCCGCGGTAGACCAGCATCGAGTCGGCGTTGACGATCTCCGCGGGCCGGCCGCCGGCGATCAGCCGCTCGGCCACCGCGATCGCCAGACCCGATTTCCCGGAGGCGGTCGGCCCGACCACCACGACCGTACGGCCGCCGGGGTCGGGGTGCGGCGGTGGGAGCTGCAGGGTAGACATGAGGGCACCGAACCTACCGGCGAGAGGAACTGAGCATGGGCATCTTCGACAAGGCCAAGGACCTGCTGAACGAGCACAACGACAAGGTCGATCAGGGCATCGACAAGGCGGCGGACCTGATCAACCAGAAGACCGGCGGTCAGCACGCCGGGCAGATCGACCAGGCCGCCGAGCAGGCCAAGAAGGCCATGGACGACAACCGCACTCAGCCACCGGCCTGAGCTGCTGAACCGGCCGGCGTCGACAGTCGACCTCGCAGGTCGGCCGCCTCGCCGGTCAGCTGCACGAGCTCGGCCGAGCGCTTCTGCTCGGTCGTCTCGGCGCGGTCCGTCGCCTCCGAGATCTGCCGGCGGAACCGGTGGACCGCCTCGATCCCGGCCCGTCGGGTGGAGCGGTCGGTGCGCGCCTGCCGGACGGTGCCGATGATCCCGATGAGCAGGCCGATGGCGAAGAGCCAGGCCCATCCGCTGCCCACGACGGCGAGCACGAGGGCCAGGACCCCCGCGACACCGGTGCCGGCCGCCCCGCCGATCAGGCGCGTGTTCGTGACCTGGTGCGCCGCTTCCAGGCGGGTGACGCCGGCGGTTACGGCCGCGGGATCGGCTCCCTTCGACGTCACGACCAGGACTCCCCCGCTGCCCCGGAGGGTTTCCCGCGCCGGCGGTGATCCCGTGGCCGTCGCCACCAGCTGGTCGACCACGCCCGTGAGCGGGGCCGACACCCACGACAGCAGTGTGGTCCGGACCGGGGGCGCGGTCGAAGGCAGCAGGAGGGCCCGGCGCACCTCCGAGACAACGGTCGCAGGGTTCGTCTCGGCCTCCGCGGCTCGGGCCCGGTCGGGTGCTTCGATCAGCGCCCGCAGCTCACGCGATCGTTGGCGGAGCGCCGCCTCGGCCGGCATGCCGCGACCGATCAGCTCGGTGGCCACGGTGCGCAGCTCGACGGCCGGGTCACTCTGGGCATCGTCGGGTTCGGCAGCGCGCCGTGCGGGCAGCTGACCCAGTGGGGTCTCCCCCGGCCCGGGGCCGCCCGCCTCGGCGACGCGCGCGCCCGGTGTGACCAGGGCGCGCAGCCAGCCGACCCCGGCCGCGGGCGTCGCGGCGTGACCGGCCACCCAAGCCGACCAGCCCGCGACCGGCTCGCGGTCCAGCACCGGTCGCCACACGGCGCCCAGATCGTCACCCAGCCCACCGAACCGCCCGGTTGCGGCGGCCCGCCAGATCCGCCGTTGGTGCTCGGTCAGCTCGGTGTCGCCGACCAGCACCACGGGCAGCAGGTCGGCGACGGCGGTGCCGTGGCCCAGGGCCCCGCACGCCGCCACGACGAAGGTGTCCGCCTCCGGCGACAACGCCCGGGCCTGGTCCAGGGCGGCGGGATCGGGCCGGTCCTCGACGAGTCCGATGACGGCATTCATCGCGTACGGGAGCCAGTAGTCGAGTCCGCGCGCACCGACCGGGGAGGCCGGGCGTCCGCCGGCCAGCGCGTCGATGGCCTCCATCACCGCGCGCCGCACGGTCGCCGGCTCCTCGTACGCCGCCAGCTCCTCCCGGACGTCACCCAGCTCGACGTACGCGTCGAAGGCGGCCGAGAGCGCGTTCAGGCGGGTCTCGATCGAGCCGGACAGGGTGGCCAGCTGACTGCTCAGTCGATGGGTCTGCGAGCTGGCGCTGGACAGCTGGGCGTGCAGCCCCTCCACCTGGTCCCGCAGGATCCGGTCACGACCGCCCTCACCCGCCCAGAACCACTGCCAGTCATCGGTCACGGGCGATCCCCACTCCGGTCATGATCCCCATCTGACCACGTCTCCGGGTCGCTCTCCGGACGACCACCGAACGACGTGAGGCAACCCTCACCTAACTGCTATCCTCGACCCGTGGCCGTGCGACCCAAGAAGAAGTGCTGCGAGGACAAGCCTCGGTGCAAGCGGTGTCCCATCCGGCTGCTGGCCGAGGGCAGGCTGGCGCCGGACGACGCCCGGAACCTCTTCGCCAACGCCCGCAACAAGAAGGCGCTGAAGAAGGCCAAGCTGCAGAAGACGGCCGCCAAGCTCGAGTCCGCCGCCTGACGCCACGTAGCATCCGCCGGCATGAGGCATCGCCGGTGGCTGGTCGCGTCGGCGATGACGGCGGTCCGGCGAGCACGCACGGCCTGCTCGCCTCCGCGGTCACCCTGACCAGGCTCGGTCCGACCGCTCAGCCCGCGGCGCAGGCCGCGGCCGGCGGCAGCGGGGCCGGTACGCCGAGACCCGGCATCCCGAGACCGACCGAGGCCGCGGCGACCGGGGCGTCGGCTCCGTCCCGACGGGCCTGCCAGGCGTCGCCACCGCGGGTCCGGCGCAACGAGAGCAGACCGCTGTCCGCGGTCAGGTGGTGCGGGGCGGCGTAGGTGATCTCCACCTCGGCCAGGTCGCCGGGTCGCGGCCGCAGCGCCTCGTCCTCGGGCACCGCGACGTGGACCAGCCGGTTGTCCCGCGCCCGCCCGGACAGGCGTGCCGTGGCGGCGTCCTTGCGGCCCTCGCCGTCGGCGAACATCACCTCGACCGTGCGCCCGACCTGCGCCAGGTTCTCGGCCCAGGAGATCTCCCCGACCAGCTCGACCAGCCGCTCGTAACGCTCCTGCACGACCGCCTTCGGCACCTGGTCCGGCATGGTCGCCGCGGGGGTGCCGGCCCGGATCGAGTACTGGAAGGTGAATGCCGACGCGAACCGCGACTCCCGCACCACGTCCAGGGTGGCGGCGAAGTCCTCCTCGGTCTCACCGGGGAAGCCGACGATGATGTCGGTGGTGATGGCCGCGTGCGGCATCGCGGCGCGGACGTTCTCGATGATCGACAGGTAGCGGCTGCTCCGGTACGAGCGGCGCATCGCCTTGAGCACGCGGTCCGACCCGGACTGCAGGGGCATGTGCAGCTGCGGCATCACGTTCGGGGTCTCGGCCATGGCCGCGATCACGTCGTCGGTGAAGTCCTTGGGGTGCGGGGAGGTGAAGCGCACCCGCTCCAACCCGTCGATCTCCCCGCAGGCCCGGAGCAGCTTGGCGAACGCCTGCCGGTCGCCGAACTCGACCCCGTACGCGTTCACGTTCTGGCCCAGCAGGGTGATCTCCTGCACGCCCTCGGCCACCAGCGCCTCGACCTCGGCCAGCACGTCGCCGGGCCGCCGGTCGGTCTCCTTGCCACGCAGGCTGGGCACGATGCAGAAGGTGCAGGTGTTGTTGCAGCCGACGCTGATCGAGACCCAGGCCGCGTACGCGGAGTCTCGTCGGGTCGGCAGGGTGGAGGGGAACCGCTCGAGCGACTCCGCGATCTCCACCTGCGCTTCCTCGGCGATCCGGGCCCGTTCCAGCAGGGCCGGCAGCCGGCCGATGTTGTGGGTGCCGAAGACGACGTCGACCCAGGGCGCCCGGTCGAGGATGACCCCCCGGTCCTTCTGGGCCATGCAGCCGCCGACGGCGATCTGCATCCCGGGCTTGGCCTTCTTCACGGGCGCGAGCTGACCCAGGTTGCCGTACAGCCGGTTGTCGGCGTTCTCCCGCACCGCGCACGTGTTGAACACGACCACGTCGGCCTGCTCGGTCTCGGTCGCCTTGGCGTACCCCGCGTTCTCCAGCAGCCCGGCCAGCCGCTCGGAGTCGTGCACGTTCATCTGGCACCCGTGGGTGCGGATCTGGTACGTCCGGGCGGCGCTCGACGGCGGAGCGTCGTGGGTGGCGGTGGAGAGGGTCATGGCGCCGCTCAGGATAGTCCGGTGGGTCACTAGAGTTCGACTTCGTGACGACCCACGACGCCGTGAACCCGACCGGAGACCAGTACGAGATCGCTGCGGGGCCACGTGTCGCCGTGGTGACCGAGGTGGGCGCCACCCTGCGCTCCTACGCCGTGGACGGCCGGGACGTGGTCCGCGGGTTCGCCGCGGACGAGGTCATCCACGGTGGCCGCGGTCAGCAGCTGCTCCCCTGGCCCAACCGGATCCGGGACGGTCGCTACACGTTCGAGGGCACCGAGCTGCAGCTGTCGCTGTCCGAGCCCGACCGACACAACGCGATCCACGGACTCGTCCGGCACGTTCCCTGGCAGCTGGTCGAGCACACCGCCGACCGGGTCGAGCAGCGGGTCCGGGTCTATCCGCAGTCCGGGTGGCCCGGCGCGATCGAGGCCACCATCGTGCACACCGTGGGTGACGACGGGGTGGTGACCGAGCTGGCGGTGACCAACATCGGGTCGGGTCCGGTGCCCTTCGGCTACGCCGCCCACCCCTATCTCACGGTCGGCGAGGACACGGTCGACGACGTCGTCATCAGCGTGCCCGCCGAGCGCTACCTGGCCGTCGACGACCGGCTGCTGCCGGTGGACCTGATCCTCGTCGAGGGACGGGACGAGGACCTGCGCACCGCCGAGGTCCTGGGATCGCGCCGGTTCGACACGGCGCTGGCCGGGCTGGCGCGGGGCGCGGACGGTCGCTGGCGGGCCCGGCTCGAGCGCGGCGAACGGTGGGCCGAGCTCTGGGCGGGCGAGGGTCTGGACTGGATCCAGGTGTTCACCGGCAACGACCGCCGCGACCTGTCGATCGCCCTGGAGCCGATGACGTGCGGTCCCAACGCCTTCAACCCGGGACCGACGCACGACGGCATGATCACCCTCCCGCCCGGTGGATCGGTGTCGTACGTGTGGGGCATCGACGGAGCCTGACGAGCCTCCAGGGGCGCCGCGTACGGGTGAGGCGCCTGGGACGAGATCCTCTTGCCTGACGTCGGAAGTAACCGAATCTCAACATCCGCGTCCCACCGCTGCCGCATCATCTCGTCTAGGGTCAGCCCATGGCGGAAGCGGCGGAGCCGGTTGACCTGAACGACCCCACCGACGGACCGTCGGTCGCCCCGGGCAGCATCGGGGCACCGTTGGTCGTGCTCAGTGACGTCGACAAGTACTTCGGCGACCTACATGTCTTGCAGCACATCGATCTGACGGTGCACAAGGGCGAGGTCGTGGTGGTGCTGGGTCCGTCCGGGTCCGGCAAGTCGACGTTGTGCCGGGCCATCAACCGCCTGGAGACCATCCAGTCCGGGACGATCACGATCGACGGCGAGGCTCTGCCGGAAGAGGGCAAGGCTCTCGCTCACCTCCGCGCCGATGTCGGCATGGTCTTCCAGTCGTTCAACCTCTTCGCCCACAAGACGATCCTGGAGAACGTCACCCTGGGACCGGTCAAGGTCCGCAAGAAGTCCGCCGCCGACGCCAAGAAGCGCGGGATGGAGCTGTTGAAGCGGGTCGGGGTGGACAGCCAGGCCGACAAGTACCCCGCCCAGCTGTCCGGCGGTCAGCAGCAGCGCGTCGCCATCGCCCGCGCACTGGCCATGGACCCGAAAGTGATCTTGTTCGACGAGCCGACGTCGGCCCTGGATCCCGAGATGGTCAACGAGGTGCTGGACGTGATGGTCGGCCTCGCCCGCCAGGGCATGACCATGATCGTCGTCACCCACGAGATGGGCTTCGCCCGCAAGGCCGCCAACCGGGTGGTCTTCATGGCCGACGGCCAGATCGTCGAGGAAGCCGATCCCGAGACCTTCTTCACCTCGGCCAAGAGCAACCGCGCCAAGGACTTCCTGAGCAAGATCCTGACCCACTGATCGGTACCCACGACCTCAGAGCTCAGCGTTGAGCCCTACCAACGGAGGAACGCATGAAGTTGACCAAACGGATCCTGGCCATCGGGGCCGGACTCCTCATCGCGCTACCGCTGGCCGCCTGCGGCGGAGACAGCAGCACCGGCGGTGAGCCCGGGAGCGGCGGCAAGGTCGTCATCGGCATCAAGTTCGACCAGCCCGGTCTCGGTCTGAAGGAGGGCGACACCTACACCGGCTTCGACGTGCAGGTCGCCAACTACGTGGCCAAGGAGCTCGGCTACACCGAGGTCGAGTTCAAGGAGTCGCCGTCGGCCCAGCGCGAGACGCTGATCCAGAGCGACCAGGTCAAGATGATCTTCGCCACCTACTCGATCACCGACGACCGGAAGCAGAAGATCTCGTTCGCCGGTCCGTACTTCATCGCCGGCCAGGACCTGCTCGTCAAGGCCGACAACACCGACATCACCGGTCCGGACAGCCTGAACGGCAAGAAGCTGTGCTCGGTGACGGGTTCGACCTCGGCCAAGAAGATCAAGGACAACTACGCCTCCGGCGTCCAGCTGCAGGAGTTCGACACCTACAGCAAGTGCGTCGAGGCCCTGAACGCCGGACAGATCGACGCGGTCACCACCGACAACGTCATCCTGGCCGGCTTCGCGGCCCAGTCGCAGTACCAGGGCAAGCTCAAGGTCGTCGGCAAGCCGTTCTCCGAGGAGCGCTACGGCGTCGGCATCAAGAAGGGCGACACCGATCTGTGCGGCAAGATCAACACCGCGCTGGAGAAGATGGTGTCCGACGGCTCGTGGGAGAAGGCGATCAACGACACGGTCGGGGCCTCCGGCTTCAAGCCGGACTCCGCCACCAACCCGCCCAAGCCGGACGCCTGCACCTAGTCCGCCCGTAGGAGCCCGCTGATCGGGTCGGGGAGGACCGACCTCCTCCCCGACCTGATCGCAGGCGCTGCGCCTGTTGAACCGACGAGCTGAAGGTGGGAGCCGATGGACGGCCTGCAGACCTTGCTGAGTGAGTACAACGTCATCGGCGCCTTCTGGATGACGATCAAGCTCACGTTCTTCGGAGCGATCGGCGCCTTCGTCATCGGCACCGTCATCGCCATCATGCGGGTGTCCCCGGTCAAGGTGTTCCAGAACTTCGGCCTCGCCTACGTCACCTTGGTCCGGAACACCCCCCTGACGCTGCTGGTGTTCGCCTGCGCGTTCGGGCTGGCCATCACCCTGCAGATCAACCTCGCGCCGGAGAGCTCCCCGACGTTCATCGTCGACAACAACTTCCGCTGGGGCGTCGTCGCGCTCGCCGTCTACCACGCCTCGTTCGTGGCCGAGGCGATCCGCAGCGGCATCAACACGGTGCCCCAGGGTCAGGCCGAGGCCGCCCGCGCGATCGGCCTGCCGTTCCTGCCGACGATCACCACGATCGTGCTGCCGCAGGCCTTCCGCGGTTCGATCGCTCCGCTCGGCAACACCCTGATCGCGCTCACCAAGAACACCACCGTGCTGGCCACCATCGGGGTGGCCGAACCAGCCCTGATGATGCGCAACATGTTCGAGTTCAACATCTCGTTGCTGTACGCGATCTTCTTCATCGTCGCCGCCGGGTTCGTGATCTTGACCCTGCCCATGGGGCTCTTCTTCACCTGGTGGTCGCGCAAGCTGGCGGTGCAGCGATGAGCGCCGAGACCAACGTCCTGTTCGACGCCCCCGGACCCAAGGCCCTGGTCCGTCACCGGATCATCGCGGTCGTCGGCGTCCTGCTGCTGCTCGGTCTCCTCTACCTCGTGATCAGGGGTCTGGCGAACCCGGCCAACAACCAGCTCACGGCCGAGAAGTGGCTGCCCTTCCTCGAGTGGTCCTCGTGGAAGAACTACCTGATCCCCGGTCTGATCGGCACCCTGCAGGCCGCGGCCATCAGCGTGGTGCTGGCGGTCGTCGCCGGGGTCCTGCTCGGCATGGGCCGCCTCTCGCAGCTCGCCCCGGTCCGGATCGTGTGCGGTGTGTTCGTGGAGTTCTTCCGCTCCGTGCCCGTGCTCATCATGATGTTCTTCGCGTACTACTTCGGTCTCTTCACGCTGGGGATCAGCGGCACCGCCCTCCCGCTGTTCGGTGCCGTCGTGGGCCTGACCTTCTACAACGCCTGTGTGATCGCCGAGCTGGTCCGCTCCGGCGTGCACTCCCTGCCCCGCGGTCAGCGGGAGGCAGGGTACGCGATCGGCCTGACCTCGACTCAGACCCTCTCGGTCATCCTGCTGCCCCAGGCCATCACGGCCATGTTGCCCTCGATCGTCAGCCAGCTGGTGGTGATCCTGAAGGACTCGGCCCTCGCGTACAACATCGCCTACCTCGAGCTGCTGCGGCAGGGTCAGAACCTGGCCGTCTACAAGGGCAACCTGATCCCGACGCTGATCGTGCTGGCCGCGATCTACATCGTCATCAACTGGGCGCTGACCCGCCTGGCCCGAGCGCTGGAGTCGCGCCTGCGGACGGGCAAGCGCGGCATCAAGCCCGGTCCGCTGAACGCGGGTGTGAACCCGGCCCTGGCCGCCGAAGAGGAACGACAGGAAGAGGCCGCAGCCGGCCCCCCGGCGGCTCGCTGACCGTCCGGCGGCAGCGGTCCACGGTCCGGCGGCTTGCGTCAGGTGTCAGGCGTCAGGCGTCAGGCGTCAGGCGTCAGGCGTCAGGCGTCAGGCGTCAGGCGAGACCGTCGAGCGCCGTGAGCAGGCGATCCACGTCGGCGGTGTCGGTGTAGGGAGCGAGCCCCGCCCGGACGGCACCGTGGTCCCCGAGCCCGAGGTGCCGGGACGCCTCGATCGCGTAGAAGCAACCGGCCGGCGCGGTGACCCCTCGGGCGGCCAGGCCGAGCGACACGTCGCCGGCAGAGCGTCCCGGCAGGTCGAAGAGCAGCGTGGACGTGCGACGGGCCGCCCGGCTGTAGACGGTGGCGCCCCGGTCCCGCAGCCCCTCTTCCAGCCGAGTCCGCAACACGTGCTCTTTCGTGGCCAGCCGGGCAAAGGCCCGGGTGAGACGGGTTGGTCGGTCCTCGCCCTCCCCCAGCTCCGCCAGGTAGTCCACGGCCGCCGTGGTGCCGGCCAGCAGCTCGTACGGCAGGGTGCCGAGCTCGAAGCGCTCGGGCACGGCATCGCTGGAGGGCAGCAGCTTGTCGGGCCGGAGTCCGGCGAGCAGGCCGGGGTCGGCGGCCAGCACCCCGAGGTGCGGACCGCAGAACTTGTACGGCGAGCAGACCACGACGTCCGCACCGAGGGCGGTCCGATCCACCCGGACGTGGGCGGCCAGGTGGACGGCGTCCACCCACAGCAGCGCCCCGGCCCGGTGCACCGACTCGGCGATCCGCGGGTGATCCGGGATCGTGCCGACCAGGTTGCTGGCCCCGGTGACCGCGACCAGCCTGGTCCGTGGGGTGAGGGCGGCCTCGAGCTGAGCCAGGTCGAGCTCGCCGGTGGCCGGATCGAAATCCACCCACCGTACGGACGCCCCGACCCGCTCGGCGGCTAGCACCCAGGGCCGGATGTTGCCGTCGTGGTCGAGCCTGGTGACCACGACCTCATCACCGGGCCCCCAGTCGCGGGCCAGGGTCCGGGCGAACTCGAGCGTCAACTGGGTCGCGCTGCGGCCGAAGACGATGCCCGAAGGGTCGTTGCCCAGGTAGTCCGCCATCGCCGCGCGGGCGTCCACGACGATCTGCTCGGCGTTGCGCTGCGCCGGGTTGTCGTGTCCACGGTTGGCCAGCGGAGCGCTGAGGGCGGCGGCGATGGCGTGACTCACCCGGGTCGGGGTCTGGGTGCCACCGGGGGCGTCGAAGAACGCCAGCCCGGAGGTCAGCGCCGGGAAGTCGCGGCGCAGGGCGGCGGGGTCCAGGGGTGCATCAGCCGGGGCGGGCGGCGCTGACAGAGCCGTGTCGGAGGCCGAGCTCACCGCGCGGTCTCCGTCGCCCGGGACTCGCGCACCACGACCACCTTGATCTGGCCCGGGTACGTGAGTTCTTCCTCGATCTGCTTGGCGAGGTCCCGCGCCATCACCTGGGCTTCGATGTCGTCGATCTGTTCGGGGGCCACCATCACGCGGATCTCACGGCCCGCCTGCATGGCGAACACCTTGTCCACCCCGGCGTGGGCCGAGGCGAGACTCTCCAGCTTCTCCAGTCGCTGCACGTACGCCTCGATGCTCTCCCGCCGGGCGCCGGGCCGGCTGCCGCTGATCGCGTCGGCCGCCTGCACCAGCACCGCCTCGACTGTGCGGACCTCGACCTCGTTGTGGTGCGCCTCGATCGCGTGCACGATGTCCGGGTTCTCGCCGTACTTGCGGGCGAGATCGGCCCCGACGATGGCGTGCGACCCCTCCACCTCGTGGGTGAGCGCCTTGCCGATGTCGTGCAGGAAGGCGGCGCGGCGGCACTGCGCGACGTCGAGCCCGAGCTCGGCGGCCATCAGCCCGGCGATGTGACCGGACTCGACCAGGTGCTTGAGCACGTTCTGTCCGTACGAGGTCCGGTAGCGCAGGCTGCCCAAGATCGGTACCAGGGCCGGGTGCAGGTCGGAGATGCCGACCTCGGCCAGCGCGTCCTCGGCGGCCCGCAGGCACTGCTGCTCGATCTGGCCCTTGCTGCGCTCGTGCACCTCCTCGATCCGGGCCGGGTGGATGCGGCCGTCCTTGACGAGCTCGGTGAGGGTCATCCGCGCCGTCTCCCGGCGGACCGGGTCGAAGCAGGACAGCAGCACCGACTCGGGGGTGTCGTCGATCATCACGTTGACCCCGGTGACCTGCTCGAAGGCCCGGATGTTGCGGCCCTCGCGGCCGATGATGCGGCCCTTCATGTCGTCGCCCGGAAGGTGCACGGCCGACACCACCGACTCCGACGTCTGGTCCGAGGCGACCCGCTGGATGGCCCCGACGACGATCATCTGGGCCCGCGACTCGGCCTGCTTGGTCGCCTCCCGCTCGATGTCGCGGGCCAGGATCACGGCGTGCCGCTTCGCGTCGTGCTCGACGGCGGCCACCAGCTCGGCCTTCGCCTGCTCGGCCGTCAGGCCGGCGATGCGCTCGAGCGCGTGCTGATGGTCGGCCTCGGCTTCGGCCAGCGTCCGGCGCTGCGCCTTGAGCTCCGCCTTCACCACATCGAGATGGCGGGCCTTCTCCTCCAGCGCACGGTTGTCGGCGTCCAGCCGCTCCTCGCGATCGGCGAGACGCTGCTCCCGTCGCTCGACGTCCAGCCGCTGCTCACGCAGCTCGTTGCGGCGCTGCCGGGTCTCCTCCTCGGCGTCGCGACGCGCTCCTTCGAGGGCCTTGACCTGGGTCTCGGTCTTGGACCGCACCTCGTCGGCGTACGCGTCGGCGTCCGCACGGACCTTCAGGGCCGCATCTTCTGCCTCTCGCAGCCGGAGGTCGGCTGTCGGGTCAACCACCGGTGTCGCGGTCTGCGCGACCGGCACCGACTTGCCGGTGTAACGCTTGTACGTGAAAAAGCCGATAGCAGCGACCACGACGACCAGCAGGAAAAGGCCGGCGAGCACTGCCATCTCGAAAACGCCCAAATTCACCATGGTGAGCACTCCTCTGTCTGCGCGCAAGAATCGCGCCTTCAAGAGGCCTTGCGGCAAATGCGAGGAGGCCGCCGCACCTGACCAGGTGCTGGTCAGGTGCTGGGCGGCGCCTATGCGGTTGTGGGTCCAGCGTCAGCAAGAATGTAAATGTTGGATATTTCTCATCCGGGGCTCAGTAACCCCGGATGGTTCATCTATTCGTACAACTTTGCCGTAAAACCTCGTGAGTGCAGGTTAAGGCGCACCCTCGGCGGGGTCAAGCACCGTCGTCGTCGCGCAACTCGCCGAGCACCGTCGCGATGATCCCCGATCCGAAGCCCCGCCTCGCCAACACACCGACGAGCCGACGGTGCCGCACCACCGGGTCGAGCCCGGCGGTCGACGCCGCCTTCTTGGCCGCCAGTGCCCGGGCCGCCGCCAGCTCGTCCTCGACGTCCACCGTGGCCAGGGCCGCGTCCACGTGGTCACGATCGACGCCCTTGGACGACAGCTCCCGACGCAGGGCCGAGCGCGACAGGTGACGACGCTGCTGCCGCGACTCCACCCAGCTCTGAGCGAAGGCCTCGTCGTCGACCAGGCCGACTTCCTCCAGCCGGTCCAGCACGGTGGCGGCGACCTCATCCGGCACATTCTTCTTCTGCAGCGCCGCATCGAGCTCGTGCCGGGTCCGGGCCGATGCCGCGAGCTTCCGGAACGCGATGTGCGCGCCACTTCGACGGGATCGGCGTCCGGTTCGGGTGGCTCCGCGTCGCCCTCCCTCTCGCCGGACGCACTCATGCCGAACGACCTGCGCGTGGACGACTTCCGCCCTGACCGCTGACGGCCGGAGGTGTGACGACGGGATGACGCTCGACCCGACTCCGCCTCCGACAGCCCCGAACCGGACGAGCCCCAGGCCGACGACCTCGGGGCCGACGAGTCCGAGCCGGTTGAGCCTGAGCCGGATGGGCCTGAGCCGGATAGGTCCGAGCCGACGGCCCCTCCGGACGAGCCCGAACCCGAGTCCATCCGGACGAGCCCGAACCCGACGGCTCTGACGAGCGCGAACGTGACAGGTCTGATCCTCGATGGGCGCGACCCCGACCCGTCCGAACCGGACGAGTCCCAGGCCGTCCCGCCGGCACCTGCGGTGGCGGCGAGCCGGTGCGCCGGGGCCGTCACCGGCTGCGAGCTCCCTCGGAACCCGCTGACCGGTCTTCTCCTCCAGCCAGGCGCGGGCCTGGTCGACAGGATCCGACGTGGTCATGTCGGTCAGAACTCGACCTCACCCGTCACCGGGTCGACCCCGGCGGGCACGTCGACCTGCGGGCCGATGTTCATCAGCTCCTTGATCTTCTTCTCCAGCTCGTTGGCCAGGTCGGGGTTGGCGCGCAGGTAGTTCCGCGCGTTCTCCCGACCCTGACCCAGCTGATCGGTGTCGTAGGTGAACCAGGCGCCCGCCTTGCGGATGATGCCGACCTCGACCCCCAGGTCGATCAGGCTCCCCTCGCGGCTGATGCCCTGGCCGTACAGGATGTCGAACTCCGCCTGCTTGAACGGCGGGGCCACCTTGTTCTTGACGACCTTGACCCGGGTGCGGTTGCCGACCATCTCCTGGCCGTCCTTGAGGGTCTCGATGCGCCGCACGTCCAGCCGGATCGAGGAGTAGAACTTCAGCGCCCGACCGCCGGTCGTCGTCTCCGGCGACCCGAACATGACCCCGATCTTCTCGCGAAGCTGGTTGATGAAGATCGCGGTCGTGTTGGCGCCGCTCAGCGCGCCGGTCATCTTGCGCAGCGCCTGGCTCATCAGCCGCGCCTGCAGACCCACGTGGCTGTCACCCATCTCGCCCTCGATCTCGGCCCGAGGCGTCAACGCCGCGACGGAGTCGATGACGATCAGCGCCAGCGCACCGGAGCGCACCAGCATGTCGGCGATCTCCAGCGCCTGCTCGCCGTTGTCGGGTGGCTCACCAGCAGTGCGTCGGTGTCCACCCCCAGCTTCTCGGCGTAGTCGGGATCCAGGGCGTGCTCGGCGTCGATGAAGGCGCAGATGCCCCCACCGGCCTGGGCGTTGGCGATGGCGTGCAGTGCCACCGTGGTCTTGCCGCTGGACTCCGGGCCGTAGATCTCCACCACCCGGCCGCGCGGCAGACCGCCGATGCCGAGCGCCAGGTCCAGCGCGATCGACCCGGTCGGGATCACCTCGAGCGGCGAGCGGACCTCGTCTCCGAGGCGCATCACCGAGCCCTTGCCGTACTGCTTGTCGATCTGGGCGAGCGCTGCCTCGAGCGCCTTGTCCCGGTCTGCTACCGCCACGGTCGTTCCTCTCGTTCACCCCTCGGGGTGGCTGCTTGCTACGTGTGTTGTCGATCGCTAGGACTCTAAGCACCGCCACCGACATCCGACCGGGGTGCGATCAGATCTGTGGACGGGCTTGAGGTCGTCTCTTCACCTGTGGATATCGCTGGTCCCACCGTAGGCGAACACGTGTTCGAACAACAGCCCGACACGC
>CAVXBJ010000026.1:0-17291 GCA_963759915.1 uncultured Actinomycetota bacterium
CTCACGCCCGGTAACAGCCGGCAACGCGTGAACCGCCCCGGCATGTCCGGAGACTCCGTTCGTTGGGAAGGATGGAGTCATGTCAGGGAGAACGTCTACGAGGTACCCGGCCGAGCTGCGTGAGCGGGCGGTCCGGATGGTCACCGAAATCCGGTCCGATCACGGGTCGGACTGGGCCGCGATGACCCAGGTCGCCACGCTGCTGGGGGTCGGGTCGCCGGAGACGATCCGGAAGTGGTGCCGGCAGGCCGAGGTCGACGGTGGGTCGCGGCCGGGCGTCACAACGGAGGAGTCGTCAGAGGTGAAGCGGCTGAAGCGGGAGAACGCCGAGCTGAAGCGGGCCAACGCGATTCTGAAGTCCGCGTCGGCTTTCTTCGCGGCCGAACTCGACCGGCCACAGCGTTGATCGTGCAGTACATCGACTCCGTCGCGGGGCACCACGGCGAGGGCGGTCTGCGATGGGGTGTCGAGTCGATCTGTGCCCAGCTCACCGAACTGGGCGCCAAGATCGCCCCCGCGACCTACTACGAGCACCGCGGACGGAGGCCGACCGCTCGCGAGGTGAGTGATGCGGAGCTGAAGCCGAGGATCGTGGCGGTGCACGCTGGCAACTACGGCGTCTACGGCGCGCGGAAGGTGTGGCTGACGCTGAACCGCGAGCGCCCGGCCGGTGCGCCGCCGGTCGCGCGGTGCACGGTGGAGCGGTTGATGGGCGAGGTGTGTCATGGTGCCTGCTCGGCCGGCCTTCATCGGTAGCGAGGGCTGGGTTCGGTCCAGGGCTTGGCACTGGGTCTTTTCGTCATAGGAGAACACCACCGCTCGGGCGGGTGGGTTGAGGTAGAGCCCGACGACGTCGACGAGTTTCTCCTCGAACAACGGATCGTTGCTGACCTTGAACGTCTCGGTCTGCCACGGCTTGAGGTGGTGATCGGCCCAGATCTTCGCGACCGCGTCCTTGCCGACACCCACTCGTGCGGCCATCGTCCGGGTTGACCAGTGCGTCGAGCCGTCGGCCGGTCGTTCCTTGTGGGTCAGGCGCAGCACCTCCTCCACCGTCCCGGGCGGGAGTGAGGGCTTACGTCCGCGCCCTTTGGCGATGACACCAACCTTGGCTGGGCCCTCAGCGGTGAAACGCGACCGCCATCGCCGTACCGCGTCGGCATCCACCTCGCACCGTCGCGCGATCTCAGCGTTCGCGAGTCCGTCCGCCGCGAGCAACAACGCCTTCGCCTGGACCACGACCCGATGCGGTCGACTCGTCGACCGCGACATTCGCAGCAGCTCGTCACGCTGTTCGGGGGAGACTTCCAGGGCGGGCGCAGGAGGTCGAGGCACCACCCCAAGGTACCTGAAAACCCTTGTTATTTCACCGACGGACCACTAGGCCTGGCCGGCGCAGTGCGGGGGAAGGTCAAGCGGACCACGATCAGCGACGCGAAGACCCCGAAGCCGCTGGATCTGGTCGGTCGGAACTTCTCTCCGCTGGCTCCGGACCGCCTCTGGGTGGCCGACTTCACCTACTGCTCGACGTGGTCGGGTTGGTGCTACACCGCGTTCGTGATCGATGCCTATGCCCGGCGGATCCTGGGTTGGTCGGTGGCGACCACGATGACCAGTCAGCTGGTCGTGGACGCAGTCGAGCAGGCGGTCTGGACCCGCGGCCGGGAGGGCAAGGACCTGACGGGTCTGATCGCGCACCATGACCACGGAGTCCAGTACATGTCGGTGGCCTACTCCGAGCGGCTGGACGCTGCCGGGATCAAGCCCTCGACCGGGGCCGTGGGCTCGTCCTACGACAACGCCCTGGCCGAGTCCATCATCGGCCTCTACAAGACCGAACTGATCAAGAAACAGCGGCCGTGGAAGGGCTTCGACGACCTCGAGATCGCCACCGCCGAATGGGTCGACTGGTTCAACCATCGCCGACCCTTCGAGTACTGCGGGGACCTCACGCCGGTCGAAGCAGAGACCGCTCACTACGCTCACCACAAGACCCAAGCAACCGCTGGAGTCTCAAACTAGAAAGTCTCCGGACTCGCCGGGGCGGTTCAGTGTGCACCAAACCCGGGACGGTTCAAACATCAAGATCGACAACGCCCAAAGACGACCACCGCTCATGATCACCAAAGCACAAATCAGCTAAGCCACGATCAACACCACCCACGTGCCACTGGCTCACGCCCGGAGACAGCCGGCAACGCGCGAGCCTCGCCGTCGGCTTGGTCGGCACAGATCCTTGAGCATCAGGCTGGTGGCCTGGCTCAGTGTCATCTCTGCGGTTCCCGCCGGTGCCGGCTACAACTCCAGGTGGCCGCCGATGACGATCGTGCGCTCCGGCGGCAGGTGGAACACGCCGGTGCGGTCGGCGGCATTGCCGGCGAGCCAGAGGAACAGGGCGCGCCGCCACCGAGGGAGCGTGGGGACGTCTCTACGAGTGAGCCGCAGCGACGACAGGAAGTAGAAGGCGCGATCGGGCTCCAGGTTCGCGGTCTCCGGGCCTTGGCCGCGCGCCCAGTCGAGGGCACGGGGGACGTGTTGGCTGTCGTTGAACCCAACGTGGTAACTGATGTGGATGATGCCGTCGTCGGCGTAGTCCAAACCGTCGACCTTGGCGCGGTCGACGTGCCGGATGTGGGGGACGTTCTCGTTCACGATGCTCACGATGGCGATGTGCTCGTGGAGGACGTGGTTGAAGTCGACGTTGCGCCGCAGAGCGAGCGGGGTGGTCTCCTTGTCCGGGTGGGGGAAGACAGCCAAGCCGGGCACGCGTGGGATCTGCCCCGTGTGGACCATCTCGATGAAGTCTGACAAGGGGCCCTCGATGTCGCGTCGTTTGGCGTGGACCGAGGCGGCGCCTACGCGCCAGGTCAGCATGACCAGTACCACGATGCCGGCGACGAGTAGCGGCAACCAGCCACCATGGACGATCTTGGCCAGGTTGGCCAGGAAGAACACCAACTCGATGCCGAGGATGAGCGCGACGGCGACGATGATCTTCCAGGGGGCTACCCGCCACACAAATCCCGCCAGCATCAAGAAGATCGACATCTCCAGCAGCAGGGTGCCGGTCACCGCGAGGCCATAGGCGCTGGCCAGTGCCTCGGAGCTCTGGAAGATGCCGATGAGGAGCACGACTCCCGCGAAGAGGATCCAGTTGATGGAGCCGACGTAGATCTGTCCGCCCTCGTGTATGGAGGTGTGCTTCACGTTGAGGCGGGGCACGAACCCTGCGCGAACGGCCTGGCGCGATACGGAGAAGGCGCCCGAGATGACGGCCTGTGAGGCGATCACCGTGGCCAGGGTGGCCAAGATGACCAATGGAATGCGCGCCCAGTCCGGAGCCAGGAGGAAGAAGGGATTGGCGACGCTCGCCGGGTCTCGGAGGATCTCCGCACCTTGGCCCATGTAGTTGATCCCCAAGGCCGGGAAAACCAGGAGGAACCAGGCCAGCCGAATCGGCTTGGGCCCGAAGTGGCCCATGTCGGCGTAGAGCGCTTCAACACCGGTCACTGTGAGGACGACCGCACCTGCCGCGATGAACGCGATGCCCGGGTTCCTCACGCCGAACGCAATGGCGTGGAGTGGAGAGATGGCGCCTAGGATCTCGGGATCCGCAAGGACGCGCGGGAGGCCAAGGCAGGCGAGCGTGACAAACCAGAGAATCATGATGGGACCAAAAACCCTGCCGACCCGCGACGTCCCGAACCGCTGCACCGAGAACAATACCGTCAGCACGAGCACGGCCAGCGGCAGGACAAATCTGCCGAAGCCTTGATCCACCACCGACAGACCCTCGATAGCGGACATCACCGAGATCGCCGGCGTAATCATGCTGTCGCCATAGAAGAGACCGGCTCCCACAATTGCCATAACCATCGTGATCGCAACCAGCCTCGGACGTCTCGCGAGCCTCCGCCGCAACAACGCCGCCAGAGACAAGATGCCACCCTCCCCGTCGTTGTCTGCCCGCATGACAAGGAACACATAGCCATAAGAGACCACGATCGTGATTGCCCAGAACACCATCGAGATGACACCGAACACGTCCTCGCGGGAGGGTTGGACGGAGTTGTGCTCAGCGCTGAAGACCGTTTGCAGCGAATACAGCGGGCTGGTGCCGATATCGCCGAACACCACACCCAGGGCGGCCAACGCCAAGGTCCCCACAGCACCGTGGCCATGCACCACGTGCGCCATCGGCGCCGGGGCAGTGCGTGTATCCGCCGCTGACGGCTCGGCGGAACCATCTACTTCAGGGAGGTTGGGCTCGGGGGTACTGGTCACGAAATCTCCTGGTGTGCAGTTGGACCGACCGAAACACTGTCCCTATTCAACGCTCCATGCAAGCATCAACCTTCTGCAGACCTGTGCGCACGGTGACGCCAGCCCTCAGAACCAGCTGCTTCCTCGCAACGAGCCAGCCATTCCTGGCTATCGACTCGGGACTGAAGAAGCTTCCGATCGGGGGCCGTGACGTCAGCATCACAGCCGGCTCGACTCGAGCGGCCAGGATCCA
Source organism: uncultured Actinomycetota bacterium (assembly GCA_963759915.1). Classification (GTDB taxonomy): domain Bacteria; phylum Actinomycetota; class Actinomycetes; order Propionibacteriales; family Propionibacteriaceae; genus Microlunatus. The sequence continues at coordinate 4,517 of CAVXBJ010000026.1, forward strand.
GCCGGCTGGTGCTCCTGAGGCACCAACGCCACCGAGACGTGGAGACCTCCTCAGCGAATCCGTTTGGCCAGGCGTGCTGGCACCAACAGTCGGTCGCTGAGCAGAAGGCCGCCGACCGCGAGGCCGGGTAGGAGTGGAACCGCATGTTGGCGACATCCTCGCCGTTGTCCTCCAGGGTGACCACGGAATCTCCAAAGACGTACTCCACCTGACCGCGTGGACTCGACGACGATCTGGCGCTGGGTCGCCGCGCGTGATCTCCACGTGCCGGTCCGAGACACCGGCGCTGAGCATCTCCATCGGCGCTTCCACCCTCGTCGCCCGGGCCGGATCAGGGTCATGACCTCGGTCGTCGTCCGAGCCTGCCTGATCTGATCCCGCAGGCCCATCCAGTCCATGACGTCCACGACCGGTCCGAACAGATCGACAGCGTGACCACCGCCGCCGGCGCGCAGGTGAGCAGTCCGCTCGACCCGGTCGGGCAGAAGCCGAAGGCCTGCAACCAGTACGCCAGCGCCGGCCCGGCCACGCTGACCCCCCGAAATCAACACCCGAGGCTGGGCCGCCATGGCATGGCACCTCACCCGACTACCCCTTCGACGTCGTTGTCGTCGTCGTCGGCGGTTCGGTGCGGCGTCGGCGGTGCCCTGCCACCACCACGCCTGACGAGACCTCTTCGGCTACACGTCGGACGCGCTGACCCATAGTCCGGCGCATCCGGAAGAGTCCGTACCGTGGGTTCGGCTATCCCCCGGCGCCGCGATCCACGACCGACCAACAGGCCGGAGGCGCATGCAGCACCAGCAGACGCCGTAGGCGCATGCAGCACCAGCAGGCGCCGTAGGCGTAGAAATCTCCTCGGAAAGGTCGCATTCAACGATCGGGAACTTGGGACCGCTTCCGGTAGTCGGAGCCCAGGGCGACGGGCGACGAACGGGAATACGATCGGCTAGGAGCCTGCGACCCGGCGACGGGCGAGGTCGCGCACATGAGCCCGAGTTCAAGGCCGGCCTGCTGACGGGCGACGACACCGAACACTCGGCCGACGATCGGAGCACGCCGTGAACGAGCGTGAACGCACGCTTCGCCGTCGCCTCGGTGGTGCCGACGACACCAGATCAGTGGTGGTCTTCGAGCAGTCGGCGCACTGCGACTGGACTGGAACCTGACCCACGAGGGCTACTACACGACCGGGGTGTCAGGGCAGAGCTCGGTGATCGACATCCTCAGCGCCGGCGTGGCGGCCGCGTCCAGCCCGACCCAGCCGTACACCTACGTCTTCTGCGAGGTGGGCTTTCTCCGCAACTTCCTTGCCTCGATCGAGCACGCCCACGGCACCGGTGCCACCACGCTGCCGACCCGGGAGCAGTGGCGCGCTGCGGTGGACCAGAGTCGGTTCGCATTCTCCTCGGACGGAGTCACCTCCGCGGAGAACCTCCTGGTGCACCCTGAAGCGTTCGCCCGCAACTACCTGCTGGGCCGCAAGTGGGTGTCGACACCTTCGGGGTCCAGCCCAGCCGGCTGCTATGGGTCCCCGACGACTTCGGTCACGACGCGCAGCTCCCGTCGCTGGCACAGGCGATGGGCTTCGCCGGGGTCGGGTTCTGGCGGATCCCGGCAGAGCAGCTGGGCTTTCCGTCAGGTGCCTATCCCTCCGTCCCCGTCCAGGCATGCGTGGACAAGGTCACGTACACCGCCAGTGCGGCCGCGAGCTCGCCTGCTGTCTTTCTGGTTCTGTTGGCTCGGATGTCGACGGAACCGGCCCGTCATGGCATGGGTGTGTGGCGGGAGCTGCGCCGATCCGGTGCGGTCGCGTTGGGGGAAGCGACCTGGGCCGTACCGGACCTGCCGGCGGTCCAGCCGCTGCTGACCCGATTGGCCACACTGGTAGACGCAGCCTCGGGGTCCTTGCTCGTGCTGGCCGCCCGAGGCTACGGACAAGCTGACGCTGACCGGCTGACCCAGCTGTACGTCGAGGCCCGGGAAGCGGAATGGGCAGAGTTCCACGCCGACTGCGGCAAGTACCTCGACGAGCTGGACAAGGAAGAACGCATCGGCAAGTACACGCTCGCGGAGCTGGAGGAGGAGGAACAGAGCCTGGACCGGCTCCGCCGCTGGTACCGCGAGCTCCGCAGCCGCGACTCCTTTCCGTCCCCGCCTCCATCGACTCCGCCACCGACCTGAAGACCTGTGAGGAACGCTTCGCCGTGTACGCCGACCACGTCTACGCTCGCGTGAGCAACCCCGATGCCTAGCAGCACAGACCCTGCCGCCACCGTGGTCGGGGAGGGCTGAGAAGTGTTCAAGCCCCAGAGCTGGCTGGACCGTGTCTTCGAGATCGGCATCATCGGCAAGGGCCTCAACGGGTGCGTGGAACTGATCGGCGGCTTGCTGCTGCTCTTCGCCACTCCCGAGAGGATCTCGCATCTAGCGGCGGTGCTGACCCAAGGCGAGCTCTCCGAGGACCCGCACGACCTGATCGCCACCCACCTGCTGCACACCGCGCACGGGCTCACCGGGCCAACCGTTCTGTTCGGGGCCGTCTACCTCTTCCTCCACGGCATCGTCAAGGTCGTCCTGGTCGTGGCATTGCTCCTCAACAAGCTGTGGGCCTACCCGTGGATGATCGGGATCCTGACCGTGTTCATCGGCTACCAGCTGTAACGGATAGCGCTGGACCCGACCATCGGACTGGTCGCGCTCACCCTGTTCGACACAGCGATCCTGGTACTGACGTGGCGGGAGTACCGGGTGCAGCGCAGCCGCCGCCTCGACACCCATCCCCCGCGGGAAACCACCGAGGCACAACCGGCGACCGGGAGCTCGGCATGACAACCGCATCCCGGCGGCGGTCGGACAGTGTCCTCTTCCACCACACCGTGACCGCCGACGAAAGTGAGCCATGACACCCGCAGCACCCACCGCCTAGAGTGCCAACAACACATCACCCCCGGTGACGCCTTCATCCACCCCCGGACTCAGCGATCCTCGTGGCGGCCGGGTGCAATGGTCGAGAGGACTCGGAATGGGCGGGCCACATCAGCGTGGCGTTCACCCTGACGCGCCACGGCCGATTGTTCGAGAACGACACCGACGCTGCGGTCGACCGCCTTGACCAACTGCTGGGCCGCTGAGTTCGTGCGCCCCTGGGACGCCATTGGCGGGCTAGAGCAATAGTTGAGTCATGTTCGCCGGACAGCATTAGACCTAGTCAACGACGCATTTTACCCTGGTAGCCCCGACGGGATTCGAACCCGCGCTACCGCCTTGAGAGGGCGGCGTGCTAGGCCGCTACACAACGGGGCCCTAGCTCGGCCGGGCCGACCCTCGAGGTCGAAACCGGACCGCGGAAGCGTACCAACTCCGATGATCATCCGGCGAATCGGCGATCTCCAGCGAAGGTCTGCTTCGCTGGGGTACTAGGACTCGAACCTAGACTAACTGAACCAGAATCAGCCGGGCTGCCAATTACCCCATACCCCATCGTCGGACTGCTCCGACGAGTCGTGCCCGTCCCCGGGCACGGGGAGCAATGTTAGTGGATCCGCCGCCTCTCACCAAACGGCCCCGCCGCCCGCGGCGTCCGGCTCGATCCGGTCTCCGTCAGCGGCCGAGCGACAGATCCACCCGGTTCCGCAGCTTCATCTGTCGAGCGATCAGCAGGGCCAGCAGCGCGAAGATGGCGAACCCGGCGAGCTGGATGCCGGAGTCCAGCCAGGTGATGGAGCTGATCCCGCGCACGGCCGCGATCGAGCTGGTGAGGCCCGCGATCACGTACGCGCAGATGTTGTTGACCACGTGCGCACCGATGCCCGCCTCCAGACCGCCGGTCCGCCAGACCAGCAGCCCTGCGAGCAGCCCGAAGCCGAGCCGGTTCAGGAACAGGGCCGGGTTCTGCACGCCGTGCATGAGCGCGAAGATCAGGGCCGACACCACCACCCCGAAGGCAGGGTGCGCCACCAGACTGCCCAGGGCCTGCATCAGGTAGCCGCGGAAGAAGATCTCCTCCGCCGCCGCCTGGAGGGGGGAGGTGAGGACGATCACCACCAGGAAGCTCCAGAACCCCGCCTGCGGCCGCACCGTGACCTCGGTGGACCCGAGGGCCAGCGGGATCAACGTCACGGCGTTCAGCACCACCAGCGCGACGCCGGCACAGATCAGCAGGTAGCGCCAGCGCAGCCGGGGCTGCACCGAGCTGAGCCAGCGCGGCCGCACCTGGTGCACGATCGCCATCAGCACCCAGCAGATCGGGATCAGGGTCGCGATGCCGAGGTTGGCGGCGATCATCCCGGCCGGGATCTCGAAGGCGAGGGCACGCCGGGCGAAGTCCGCGTACGCCTCCCCCGCCCCGACCGCACCCCAGGAGACGCCGAGCACCACCTGGGTGACGACCGCGGTCATCAGCAGGTAGAGCGACAGACCGCAGACCACACCGAGCAGCGAGCGCCACCAGAGGTAGCTCGGCCCGCGCAGGATCTGCGGGTACGGCGCCCCGTCCGGGGGCAGTGCCTCCGGGAGCTGCGGGTCGTAGCGGCGAGCCGCCGTGGCGGGCGCGGGCGCCGGCGCGACGGTCGGCTTGGCCGGGGTCGGACGACCGCGAAGAGCCGGGTTGCCGGAGCGTCGGTTCTTCTTGGCCACGTCAGTCCTGCGACAGGCCGGCCCGGGCCGCGGCGATCCGGGCCAGCGACGACTCTCGACCGAGCAGCTCCAGCGACTCGAACAACGGCGGCGAGATCCTGCGGCCGGTGACCGCGACCCGGACGGGCCCGAAGGCCAGCTTCGGCTTCAGCCCCAGACCCTCGATCAGGGCCGACCGGAGGGCGGCCTCGATCGCGGTGTGGTCGAACGGCTCCACCGTGCGCACCGCCTCGGCCGCCGCGTCCAGCACCGGACCGGCGGTGGCCGGCAGCGCGGCCGCCTCGTCGATCTCCACGTCGCCGTCGGCGGTGAACAGGAACCGGATCAGCTCCACTCCCTCCGACAGGGTGGTCATCCGCTCCTGGATCAGCGGGGTGGCGCCGACCAGCAGGGACCACTGCTCGGGCGTCGGCGGCTCGGCCACGAGTCCGGCGGTCGACCAGGAACGGCACCAGCTGGTCGGCCAGCTCGTCCGTGGACAGCCGCCGGATGTGGGCGGCGTTGATGGCCTCGCACTTCTTGGCGTCGAACTTCGCCGGGTTGGCGTTCACCCGCAGGATGTCGAAGACCGACACCATCTCCTCGATGGTGAACACGTCCCGGTCGTCGGCGATCGCCCAGCCGAGCAGGGCCAGGTAGTTCAGGAGCGCCTCGGGCAGGTAGCCCTGCTCGCGGTACTCGGCCAGACCGGATCCCTTGTCCCGCTTGGACAACCGGCGGTTGCCGTCGCCCAGCACCGTCGGCAGGTGGCCGAAGGTCGGCACCCGGCCGCTGCCCACGCCGATCTGCGCGAGGGCCTGGTAGAGCACGATCTGGCGCGGCGTCGACGGCAGCAGGTCCTCCCCCCGCAGCACGTGGGTGATCTCCATCAGCGCGTCGTCGACCGGGTTCACCAGGGTGTAGAGCGGCTCACCGGTGCCGCGGACGAGGACGTAGTCGGACACGTTGACGGCCTCGAAGGTGATCTCGCCCCGGACCAGGTCGTGGAAGGTGATCGGCGCGTCGGGCACCCGCATCCGGACCACGAACGTGCGGCTCCTCGGCCTCGTAGGCGGCCACCTGGTCGGCGCTCAGATCGCGACAGTGACCGTCGTAGCCGGACGGAGAACCCTTCGGCCGCGCCTTCTCCCGCTCCTCCAGCTCCTCACGGGTGCAGAAGCAGCGGTACGCCAGCACGGACTCCAGCAGCTTCGCGGTGACCTCGGTGTAGATCTCCCCGCGCTCCGACTGCACGTACGGCCCGTACGGCCCGCCGACCTGCGGACCCTCGTCCCAGTCCAGCCCGAGCCAGGTGAGAGCGTCCATCAGCCCCCGGTAGGACTCGGCCAGGTTGCGGCCGGCGTCGGTGTCCTCGATCCGCAGCACGAAGGTGCCGCCGTAGTGCCGGGCGAACACCCAGTTGAACAGGGCGCTGCGGACGTTGCCGACGTGCAGGTTGCCGGTCGGCGACGGGGGGAACCGGACCCGGACCTGCTCCGGGGCGAGGTCCCCCAGCACCGGATCGGGACCGGTGGCGGTCGACGGGACGGACTCGAGATCGGTGGTGCTCACGTGCTCACTTTCGGGTGCCTGCTGTTTGCGGATCACTACGGCTCGTCGGATGACTGCTCACTTGCGGATGACGGTGTTGGTCAGCGTGCCGATGCCGTCCACGGTGACCCCGACCTCGTGACCGGGCAGCAGCTCGCCGACACCGGCCGGCGTGCCGGTCAGGATGACGTCACCGGGCAGCAGCGTGGTGAACGAGCTGATGTAGACCACCAGCTCGGTGATGTCGCGGAGCATCAGAGACGTCGAGCCGTGCTGGCGCTGCTCGCCATCGACCGTGGTGGTGATCATCACGTCACCCATCTCGGCCACGCTCTGGTGGGTGGTGATCCAGGGGCCGAGCGGGCAGAAGGTGTCGTAGCCCTTGGCCCGGGCCCACTGGCCGTCGGTCTTCTGCAGGTCCCGCGCGGTGACGTCGTTGGCCACCGTGTAGCCGAAGATCACCTCGTCCACCCGCTCGGGCGGCACGTCGCGGCAGATCCGGCCGATGACCAGGGCCAGCTCCCCCTCGTACGCCATCTCGTGCACCGGCTCGGGGTAGATGATCGGCTCGTCCGGCCCGATCACCGAGGTGTTGGGCTTGAAGAACAGCAGCGGGACCGCGGGCACCTCGTTGCCGAGCTCGGCGGCGTGGGCGGCGTAGTTGCGACCGACCCCGACCACCTTGCTCCGCGGGATGACCGGCGCGAGCAGCCGCACGGCCTCCAGCTCGTGGCGCTCCCCGCTCAGCTGGACGGGCATGGAGATGGGGTCACCGGTGAGGGTGGAGATGGTGTCGGGGTGCTTGCCGCCGTCAGCGGCCAGCTCGACGATGCCGAAGGCCGGGTCACCACCGGTGGAGAAACGGGCGATGCGCATCCCGTCACCCTATCCACCCGGCACGGCATACTCGCCCGCATGACCGGAGCGGACGGTATGAGCGGAACCGAGCAGGCGCAGCGCAGGCACGAGCCGTACGAGGTGGTCGACCTGATCAACGGCAAACGCCGGGGTGAGCGTCTCAGCGACGCGGAGGTCGACTGGGTGATCGACGCCTACACCCGCGGTGCGGTGGCCGACGAGCAGATGTCGGCGCTGGCCATGGCCATCGCGTTCCAGGGCCTCGCCCCCGACGAGCTGCAGCGCTGGACCGACGCGATGATCGCCTCCGGCGAGCGCCTCGACTTCTCCGGCCTGTCCCGGCCCACCTCCGACAAGCACTCCACCGGTGGGGTCGGCGACAAGATCACCCTGCCGCTCGCTCCCCTGGTCGCCGCCTGCGGGGTGGCGGTGCCGCAGCTGTCGGGCCGGGGTCTCGGGCACACCGGCGGCACCCTGGACAAGCTCGAGGCGATCCCCGGTTGGCGCGCCGACCTGAGCAACGCCGAGATGCTGGCCCAGCTCGAGTCGGTCGGCGCGGTGATCTGCGCGGCCGGGTCAGGGCTGGCGCCCGCGGACAAGAAGCTGTACGCGTTGCGCGACGTGACCGGCACGGTCGAGATCATCCCCCTGATCGCGTCCTCGATCATGAGCAAGAAGATCGCCGAGGGCACCGGCTCGCTGGTGCTGGACGTGAAGGTGGGCTCCGGTGCGTTCATGAAGACGCACGCCGACGCCCGCGAGCTGGCCGAGACCATGGTGCGGCTCGGCACCGGGGCCGGCGTGACCACGATCGCCCTGCTGACCGACATGGCCACCCCGCTGGGGCTGACCGCCGGCAACGCCTTGGAGGTGCGGGAGTCGGTCGAGGTGCTGGCCGGCGGCGGTCCGGCCGACGTGGTCGAGCTCACCCTGGCCCTGGCCCGGGAGATGCTCGGCGCGGCCGGCCGCGGTGACGTGGACCCCGCCGACAAGCTGGCGGACGGTTCGGCGATGGACGTCTGGAAGGCGATGATCCGCGCCCAGGACGGCGATCCCGACGCTCCCCTGCCGACGGCCCGGGAGACCGAGGTCGTCGCGGCGGAGACCGACGGGGTGCTCACGTCGCTCGACGCCCTGGCGGTGGGGGTCGCGGCCTGGCGCCTCGGCGCCGGCCGGGCCCGCAAGGAGGACCCGGTGCAGGCCGGCGCCGGGGTCGAGCTGCACGCCAAGCCCGGCGACCCCGTACGGGCGGGTCAGCCGCTGCTCACGCTGCACACCGACACCCCCGAGCGGTTCGAGCGCGCGAAGCAGGCGCTGGCGGGCGCGTACTCGATCGGCGACCGCGCGCCGGAGCGGACGGGTGTGGTGCTCGACCGGATCACCTGACCGCCACCGGCAGCGGCCGGCTCAGTGCTCCAGACCCCAGGTGCGATCGGTCAGCATCCGGGCCACCGCGAGGCCGATGGCCAGGGCCAGCACCACCAGGCAGGCCTGGACCCCGTAGTCGAGGGCCCGGATCGTCTCCCCGGTCGACAGGTAGTAGACGGCGCGGTACGCGGTCACCCCCGGCACCATGATCACCACGGCGGGCACCGACACCGTGATCGTCGGCACGTCGAGCCGGGGTCCGACGACGGCGGCCAGCAGACCCACCACGAGCGCGGCGGCCGCCGCCGCGGCCTGGATCGGCATCCCCAGACCGATCAGCTCGAGGCGGCCCACGTTGGCGACCATGCCGATGCTGGCGGCCCCGATCGCCATCGGCCACGGGCTGTTGAACATCAGCGCGAAACCGAGCACCCCGAGCCAGCTGGCCACCGACCGGAGCGCCAGGAGCACTCCGGGGGCCAGTGCCAGCGGCTCGACCGGATGAGGCTGCAGACCGACCGCGGCCGACACACCCCAGACCACCAACGCCGCGGAGGTGACGATCATCAACCCGTACACGAGCCGGGCGATGCCCGCGGAGAAGTCGAGCTTGGCCAGGTCGAGCGCGGCGGTCACCAGGGCGAACCCGGGGATCAGGAACAGCACCGCCGACAGGTAGCCCGACTCGTGCTGGATCGCGGTCACCCCGGCCAGCCGGAGCACGCCGACGATGACCAGGTAGGCCAGCGACGCGACCGCGGCGGCGAGCATGGTGACCCCGAACTGGTTCCAGCCCCGGTGCAGCAGGATCCGCCGGCTCGCCTGCCCGAGGCCTGCGGCCACCAGCACCGCCAGGATCTCCACCGGCCCGCCGTTGTTGAGGAAGGCGAAGGCGGCGCAGGCGATCGCCGCCCAGGCCGCGTTCAGCAGCACCGGATAGAGCGGCGGCTTGTCACTGATCCGGTCCAGCTCCGCGGTGACGCCCTCGACGGTGGCCGGCTCCGCAGGAGCCCGGCGGCGCTCGCCCAGGCCCCGGGTGAACCGCTCCAGCTCGGCCAGCCGGTCGGCGTTGACGCCGATGGTGCGGACCTCGGCGACCTCGGTCCGGAAGCTCTGTCCGCGGTGTGAGGTGGCGGTGATCTCGGTCAGGGTGACGTGGGCCTCGTGCCGGTCCACACCGAGCGCGTGGGCCACCCGGGCCATGGCGGCCTTCACTCGGTACGAGCCGTGACCGGCCGACAGGCACAGCTTGCCGGTGCGGAGGGCGACACCGGAGCGGCGGATCAGCTCCAGCTCGTCGAGATCGGGATCCGGGGTCGGCACCCGCCCATTGTCGTCACCACGGCCGCCGACCACCGGGCGGCCGTGGTCAGCTGACCTGCTTCGCCCCCGTCAGCCATCCGGCCAGCTGGTTCATGTAGGCCGCCTGCGACGGGTAGTCCATGCCGGCGAACACCCACGGCTGGACCTGACCAGCCTTCGCCGCCGGCGTGGCCGCGAAGGTCGGCTGCCGCTGCAGCTGCTCCGGACCGAAGCCACGCTGGGAGTAGAGCACCAGGTCGGCGCCGATCGTGTCGTAGTCCTCCCAGCTGATGATGTCCCAGTAGTAGCCGTCCGTCTTCGGCTCCACGAACGTCATGCCGAGATCGGCGTACATCCGCAGACTCGGGTCGTCGGGCGCCTTGGCCACGTAGACGTTGGCCGCTTCCGCGTACATCGGCTGGGCCACCACACCGGACGTCGCGGCCTCGCTCAGAGCCGTCGAGGCTCGGTCGAAGGCCGCCTTGCCGTCGACCACCGGACCCTGGTCCGCCGGTGCCCCGAGGGCGACGGCGAGCTCGGTGGTCCGCTTGATCACGTCGGCGGCCGAGCCGCCCATCACGATGGTGATGATCGGCGCGATCGAGGCGACCTGCTCCTGCTGAGCCAGGTCCTTGAACCCGTACAGCGGCTGGGTCGTGTCGATGGTGCCCTTGGCGTCGGTCGGGTAGAGGTTGGTCACGATGACGTCCGGCGCGGCCTCGGCCAACGCCTCGACGTCGATCTCGCCGTAGGTCTGGCCGAGCTCCACGATGCCGGCGGTGTCGAGGTCGCTGAAGCGGGGGTCGGCGGCCAGATCGCTGTAGCCGAACGAGGCGACCGGCTTCACCCCGTAGTTCATCAGCGAGTAGACGACGTCGCTGAGGCCCGCGACCTTGGTCGGCTGCCGGTCGAGGGTCACCGTCTCGCCGAGGTCGTCGGTGAAGGTCCAGGTGCCGCTCGTGCTCGACTCGGCCTCGGGTCCGGCTTCTCGCGAGACCGAGCACCCGGTGCCCAGCACCAGCAGAAGACCGGCGAGGGCCGCCAGCAAGCGGAACGGACGGGGCGTGAGGATGGATCTCCTCGAGGGTTGAGTAAGGTAAACCTACCCTAACTCACCCGAGGAGGTGTTTGCCTTCACGATCCGGCGGTGGGTCGGGAGTCAGCCGTTGGCCGCCGCCAGCTGGCCGGCCGGAGGCTTGCTGGGCGCCGGGTCGTCGGCGTGCAGCAGCCCGTAGAGGTAGCCGTCGCTGAGCGCCTCCCAGGAGGCCTCGACGATGTTCTGCCCCACCCCGACGGTGGTCCAGATCCGACGTCCGTTGGTGGTCTGGATGAGCACCCGTACGGTCGCGTCGGTGCCGTGACCCTGGTCCAGGATCCGGACCCGGTAGTCGACCAGGGAGAACCGGTCGACCACCGGGTAGGCCGGTGACAAGGCGTTCAGCAGGGCGTGGTCGAGGGCGTTGACCGGTCCGTTGCCCTCGCCCACGACCCGCTGGGACTGACCCTTGGCCGTCAGTCGCACGGTGCACTCGGTGTCGGCCTCACCGCCCGCGTGGGACTGCGTGAAGACCCGCCAGGAGTGCACCTCGAACAGCGTCGGCAGCTGGCCGAGCTCGCGACGCAGCAACAGCTCGAAGCTGGCGTCCGCGGACTCGTAGGTGTAACCCGCCGCCTCCGCTTCCTTCACCTTCTCGGTGATCCTCGCCGCCAGGTCGCGGTCGGAGAGGTCGAAGCCGAGCTCGGATCCCTTGATCTGGATGTTCGCTCGGCCTGCCATGTCCGAGACGAGCATCCGCATGTCGTTCCCCACCTCGACCGGGTCGATGTGCTGGTAGAGGAAGGGATCGACCTTGATGGCGCTGGCATGCAGTCCCGCCTTGTGGGCGAACGACGACAGGCCAACATAGGGGGCGCGAGCGCTCGGTGGAACGTTCGTCACCTCGGCGATCGCATGCGATAACCGCGTCGCCTCTGGAAGCGATCCGGCCGGTAGCAGATCCCAGCCGTACTTGAGTTGGAGGTTGGCCACGACGGTGACCAGGTCGGCGTTGCCGGTCCGCTCGCCGTAGCCGTTGATGGTGCCCTGCACGTGCATCGCGCCGGCATCGACGGCGGCGAGGGTGTTGGCCACCGCGCAGCCGGTGTCGTTGTGGCAGTGGATGCCCAGCTGGGCCCCGGTGGTGGTGGCCGCGCCGACGATCTCGGAGATCCACGGCGGCAGCATGCCCCCGTTGGTGTCGCAGAGGACGACCACCTCGGCCCCGGCCTCGGCCGCGGTGTGCACGACCTCCAGCGCGTACGCCGGGTTGGCCCGGTAGCCGTCGAAGAAGTGCTCGCAGTCGACGATGACCCGCAGCCCCTCGGACCGCAGGTGCGACACGGTGTCCGACACCATGGCCAGGTTCTCCCGCAGCGTCGTCCGCAGGGCCTGCTCGACGTGGCGGTCGTGGGACTTGGCGACGATGCAGGCCACCTCGGCGCGCGCGTCGCGGAGGGCGGCGGTGAGCGGGTCGTCGGCGGCCTTCATGCCGACCCGCCGGGTGAAGCCGAAGGCGGCCAGGGTCGCGTTCTTCAGCGGCACCGCCCCCGCGGCCATCTCCGAGAAGTACGTCGTGTCGCTCGGGTTGGCGCCCGGCCAGCCGCCCTCGATGAAGTCCACGCCCAGCTCGTCGAGCAGGGCGGTGATGGCCAGCTTGTCGGTGACCGAGAGGTTCAGGCCCTCCTGCTGCGACCCGTCCCGCAGGGTCGTGTCGTACACGTGGAACGGGACCGGCGCTGGCCTGACAGGCGTCGACATCTGCGGGCTTCCTCGGATCTGCTCGGGGGTTCGGGTGCATCACGGCAACAAAAAACCTCCCGTACAAGCACAGGAGGTCGGCGCGCTGAAGGTTTCAGCGCGCTACACGATAATCACCAGGGACGACACGAGATCAGTCCTACAGCATCGGCACGGAAACCGCCAGCACCTGTCCACGAAGTGAATCGCGCGGTTGATGGGCTCGGGCCTGAGAATCTCCCGACTCCGCGCGTGCTGCAGCACGCGCGGAGTCGGGTGGTTCTCAGGTGGCGGGCGCGGAGT